>JAQUUC010000087.1 GCA_028694105.1 Hespellia sp. | reverse complement strand
TGATCTTCAAATATGCGTTGTAATATATTCATAAGATTATTATGAATGAAAGTAACACAAAAAGAAACCCCTAACCCCTCATGAATGAGGGGCAGGGGAGTTGAAGTGTCACAGACACTTTTTTATACGGACGACGGAAAAAGAAATGCGTGTGAAAAAATTAACAAATAGATAGAAAGATTTCTCCATACGACTTTCCCTTTTGGTAAAAATCACAGAAACGTAGATTTTCATTGTTTTTTCAGTGGCTTTGCGCTATACTAAAAGCAGATTTGAAAACATATTCATAGAGAAAATGGAGGAATTAATTATGGCATTAGTATCAGCGGCAGAGATGCTGAAAAAAGCAAAAGCAGGACATTACGCAGTTGGACAGTTTAACATCAACAACTTAGAGTGGACAAAGGCTATTCTTACAACAGCACAGGAGTGTAACTCACCGGTTATTCTTGGTGTATCTGAAGGTGCTGGAAAATACATGACAGGCTATAAGACAGTACAGGCTATGGTTGCAGCTATGGTTGAAGAGCTTGGAATCACAGTTCCAGTAGCAACTCATCTTGATCATGGTTCATTTGACGGATGTATGAAATGTATCGAAGCAGGATTTACATCAATCATGTTCGACGGATCTCATTACTCAATCGAAGAGAACGTAGCAAAGACAACAGAGCTTGTAAAACTTGCTCACGAAAAAGGAATGTCTATCGAAGCTGAAGTAGGTTCTATCGGTGGAGAAGAAGACGGTGTTGTAGGCATGGGCGAATGTGCAGATCCGAACGAGTGTAAAGCGGTTGCTGACCTCGGTGTTGACTTCCTTGCAGCAGGTATCGGTAACATTCATGGCAAATATCCAGAGAACTGGGCTGGACTCAGCTTTGAGACATTAGATGCAATTCAGAAGTTAACAGGAGACATGCCGTTAGTACTTCACGGTGGTACAGGTATTCCTGATGATATGATTAAGAAAGCAATCGATCTCGGTGTTGCTAAAATCAATGTTAATACAGACTGCCAGTTAGTATTTGCAGACGCTACACGTAAGTACATTGAAGCAGGTAAAGACCTTGAAGGAAAGGGATTCGACCCTCGTAAATTATTAAAGCCAGGTACAGATGCAATTGCTGAATGTGTTAAGACTAAGATGGAATTATTCGGATCAGTAGGTAAGGCTTAATTTAAAAACTTGAAAAATTTACTTGCCTTTTGAAACTGATTGCGTTATACTGACACACATAGAAAGAACAAAGGCGTTCCAAGTTATCTTGGAGTGCCTTTATTACGTTCTGAAAAAAAAATCCTGTTTTCAGGCAGGTGAAATTAGAAAGGAAGATAAGAATATGAGCGCAGAGATATTTAATGTAGCAGACATTTTTGGGGAAGACGTCTTTAACGATACAGTGATGCAGGAACGTTTACCTAAAAAAGTTTACAAAGAGATCAAGAAGATTATTGAAGATGGCGGCGAGTTGGATTTAAATACAGCTGATGTCATCGCGCACGAAATGAAAGAATGGGCAATCGAAAAAGGTGCAACTCACTATACACACTGGTTCCAGCCACTGACAGGAACAACCGCTGAGAAACATGACTCCTTCATTTCCGCTCCAATGCCAAACGGAAAGATTCTCATGACTTTTTCGGGAAAAGAATTAATCAAAGGTGAGCCGGATGCTTCTTCATTTCCGTCAGGCGGACTTCGGGCTACATTTGAAGCAAGAGGATATACAGCATGGGACTGCACTTCACCAGCATTTGTAAGACATGATGCAGCAGGCGCAACACTCTGTATTCCAACAGCATTCTGTTCATATACAGGAGAGGCACTTGACCAGAAGACTCCGCTTCTTCGTTCTATGGAAGCAATCAATGAGCAGGGAGTGAGACTGATTCGTCTGCTTGGAAATAACGTATCAAAGAAGGTGACACCTTCCGTTGGTGCTGAACAGGAATATTTCCTTGTTGATGCAGAAAAGTTTTTAGAGCGTAAAGATTTGATTTATACAGGACGTACACTGTTCGGAGCAATGCCTCCGAAAGGACAGGAATTAGATGATCATTACTTCGGAACCATTCGTCAGAGAATCGCAGGATTTATGAAGGATGTAAATGAAGAATTATGGAAACTCGGTGTCAGCGCAAAGACACAGCATAACGAGGTTGCTCCTGCGCAGCACGAGCTTGCTCCGATCTATGCACAGTGTAACATTGCGGTTGATCACAACCACCTTGTGATGCAGACCTTGAAAAAGATTGCATGCCAGCATGGTATGAAATGTTTACTCCACGAGAAACCATTTGCAGGTGTGAACGGTTCCGGTAAACATAACAACTGGTCAATCACAACAGATGACGGAATCAATCTGTTAGAGCCCGGTAAGACACCTCACGAAAACACACAGTTCCTGCTTGTGCTGACCTGTATCTTAAAAGCAGTGAACGAGCATGCAGATTTGCTTCGTGAATCAGCAGCTGATCCCGGAAATGATCACAGACTTGGGGCAAATGAGGCACCACCGGCAATTATCTCAATCTTCCTTGGAGAACAGCTTGAAGATGTTCTTGAGCAGCTGGTAAGCACGGGCGAGGCTACACACAGCTTAAAGGGAACAAGATTAAAGACCGGTGTTGAATCACTTCCTGACTTCATGAAGGATGCAACAGACCGTAACAGAACTTCACCATTTGCATTTACGGGTAATAAGTTCGAGTTCCGTATGGTAGGATCCCGCGATTCTATTTCCGGACCAAATGTTGTACTTAATACCATCGTGGCAGAAGCATTTGCAGATGCCTGCGATCGAATTGAAAAAGCAGAAGATAAAGAGATGGAAATTCACGATATCATCAAGGAATATGCAATTGAGAACCAGCGCATTGTATTCAATGGCAACGGTTATGCAGATGAGTGGGTAAAAGAGGCTGAGAAACGTGGTCTTCCAAACATCAAATCTATGGTAGAGGCAATTCCGGCTCTTACAACAGAGAAAGCGATTGCTCTGTTTGGCAGATTTAATGTATTTACAAAAGATGAATTAGAGTCACGTGCGGAGATTAAATTTGAGAATTATGCAAAAGCAATCAATATCGAAGCTCTTGCCATGGCTGATATCGCTGCAAAACAGATTATCCCGGCAGTTATGAACTATACAAAGACACTTGCTGATACGGTGATTGCTGTAAAAGAAGCTGGTGCAGATGCGAAGGTTCAGGCTGATACATTGAAAGAAGTATCAAAATTACTTGCAGACGCGAAGAAAGCACTCATAAACCTTCAGAAGGTAACGAAGACCGCAGCGGGCAAGGAGGAAGGTCAGAAGCAGGCTACATATTGTCATGAGGCAGTTTGCCCGGCTATGGCAAAACTCCGTGCACCGATCGACGAGCTTGAGATGATTATCGACAAAGAAGTATGGCCAATGCCTTCTTATGGAGATTTGATTTTTGAGGTATAATATCAGATGTGATTTCTTAATAGAAAGATAAGAAATGATTTTGGACCCTGTACTTGGAAATGACACAAATTTGTGTTATTCTTTGTACAGGGTGTTTATTATTTAAGGACACAAAAGGAACAGCAGGCAGAAGACGGTGTTGGTGAAGCTGACATGTTTGCGCCGGTGATTAGGAGGTTTTTCTATGACACGAAGTGAATTCTTACAGGAATTACGAGATGCATTGCAGAATGAATCCTTAAGCAGTGCAGCGATTCAGGAAAATGTAAATTATTATAATGGATATATATCAGAGGAGATCGCGAAAGGACGAAACGAGAACGCGGTGTTAGAGGAGCTTGGTGATCCATGGGTAATTGCAAAGGGTATCGTAGATTCACCCGGATCGGCGTATTATCAGCCGGATGCAGTGGAGACGGTATACGAGGAAGCCGGAAGCCGGCAGCAGAGCAGCCAGAGTTCACAGAACTCCTACAAGGAGGAGGTTCATGTCTTCGGACTGGATAGCTGGTGGAAGAAGTTATTGGCGATTCTGGCAGTTGTGATGATGATTGTTGTTATCATCGCTATTGTAAGTGGAGTGGTTAGTTTGCTGGCACCGATTATTATTCCTGTTGTGATCGTGATGATTGTCATTCGCCTGATTGGCGGCCGAAGGTAAAGTGGAAGAACCTTTAGTAGATTTAGACAAAAAGAAGGAAGAAAATTTGTTGATTGTGTTAGATTGATTTATTGTGGGGTCTGTGATATAGTATGTCCATCGCAGTTAAATATGTATGGCTGTTACTGGTAATGCAGGCAAGACCAAGTTAGAATATTCTATAGTACGCGTCTATAGATGTTATTCTTCTTGGTCTTTTTTTAT
>JAQUUC010000010.1 GCA_028694105.1 Hespellia sp. | reverse complement strand
AACCAGAGCAGGACTGCAATCAAAATGCTGAAAAGTGTGACGAGAAAGAAGCTTAGAATCGTCTCATATAAAGTGACTCCGACATGCAAAAAGATACTTCGGTCTAAAACCATGTTCCAAAAACAGAGCGCGATCTTGGAGGGACTGCTAAAAATAAAAGAATCAATGATCCCCACATTTGCCGTAAACTCCCAGATAAACAGAAAGCTGAGCAGGATGGCAATCCTTGATACCCGGACAATCCGGTGATGGCGTCTGCGCTGATTGAGATACAGCTGTTGTTCCTGCGATAATTCATTCATTTTCATTTAACTCCTTCCAGATCAGATTAAAATAATTCTTAAATTCGGGAGCATTTCGTCTGTGCATCGGTGTGTCAGCTTCCAGATCAAATGTAATACAGACCGTTTCCTGTATTGTAGCAGGACGTCTGGATAAGATGATGATGCGGTCGGCAAGGCTGATTGCCTCGGACAGATCGTGAGTGACTAAGATGGCGGTTTTCTTTTCACGGCGGAGAATCTGTCCGATATCATCCGCAACGGTAAGCCGGGTCTGATAGTCAAGTGCGGAAAACGGCTCATCCAGGAGCAGAATTTCCGGTTCCATTAACAGGGTGCGAATGAGTGCGGCGCGCTGGCGCATGCCACCGGATAATTCTGAGGGATATGCGTTTTTAAATCTTCCGAGACCGTACATTTCCAGTAATTCATTTGCACGTTCCTTTTCTTTTGACAGTAACTTGGAAAAGGAATGCTGAATTTCCAGACCGAGGATGACATTTTGGTAGATGGTCCGCCATTCAAAAAGATGGTCGTACTGCAGCATATATCCAATGTTTGCGGCGGCACCCGGTATATAGTGGCCGTTCAATTTTATGAGCCCTTTTTCAGGCTCAATCAGGCCGCATATAATGGATAAAAGCGTAGATTTTCCACAGCCGGAAGGTCCAACGACTGCGAGAAATTCTCCGGAGTTTAAAGAAAATGAGATGTCTGACAGTGCAGGCGTCTCACATTCCAGTGTGTGGTAGGAATAATAAATATGTTTGAGCTCAAGAATCGGATCCATAGCGCCTCCACATTTCTTTTATATATTACTATATGTGTCGAAAAAATGTTGGTGCAGTATTTGCTATTTACATTTGTCGGTGGTATATTAAATGAAGTTGAAAAAGGAAAAGGAAGCTGAGAAATTATGAATACAACAGTGAAATTATTTGATCAGGATGCATATATGACAAGTGCGTCAGCAAAAGTTTTATCCTGTGAGGAAATGAAACAGGATCATGAGACCGTCTATCAGGCGGTTCTGGACCAGACCATCTTTTTTCCGGAGGGCGGAGGCCAGAGTCCGGACAGGGGAACAATCGATGGGATAGAAGTGATGGATGTACAGGTAAAGCATGATATCATTACGCACACGTTAAAAGCACCGGTTCCGGTCGGCAGTGAAGTGACGGAAGAGGTAGAGTGGAATCATCGGTTTTCCAATATGCAGCAGCACAGTGGAGAACACATTTTCTCGGGACTTGTGCATGCAAAATACGGATACAATAATGTGGGATTCCATTTGAGCGACCAGATCGTGACCATGGATTTTAGTGGACCGTTAACGAATGACCAGATTACAGAAATTGAATGGGAAGTCAATCAGTGTATTGCGAAAAATCTGCCGGTGGAAGTATCATATCCTGCGACCGCAGAACTCGATACGATGGATTACCGAAGTAAGATTGAAATTGATGGGCAGGTTCGAATCATCACCATTTCAGGCTATGATGTCTGTGCGTGCTGTGGAACGCATGTAAAAGCTACTGGTGAAATCGGGGTATTTAAGGTGGTGAACAGCCAGAATTATAAAGGCGGAGTCCGCATCAGTATGCTGTGTGGATTCCGTGCGTTAGCAGATTACAGACAAAAGCAGGATAACGTGGTGAAGATTTCCAATACCTTGTCCGTGAAGCAGGAAGAGGCTGCCATCGCTGTGGAAAAGATAAAAAATGAACTGACGGTCATCAGACAGCAGTTAAATTCGGCGAAGGAAGAGCTGATGATTCAGAAGGTTTCACAGATTGACGCAGGAGAGAAACATGTGTGTCTGTTCGAGAACGCGGCGGAGGCGGATGCAATGCGCGCGGCAGTGAACACGCTGACAGATCAACACGATGGATACTGCGCAATATTTGTCGGAAATGACGAGAGTGGATATCGCTATATCGTTGGAGTCAGGGATGGTGATGCGAGAGAGATGGGCAATCTGCTGAAAGAAAAATTTCAGGCAAAGGGCGGCGGAAAGCCGGCGATGGTTCAGGGGTCATTGAAGGGAAATCAGATGGAGATTGAGGCTCTGTTTCGGGAAATGCGGTAAGCGGCTGTTTTACAGATGTAATGAGGATGTGTGAGGATGAATAATCAAAAAGTGAATTATCAGAAAAAGCTGGATCGTCTGATTGAACAATTACAGAGGGAAGAGAAAGTACCAAAACTTCTGCTGCACAGCTGCTGTGCACCCTGCAGCAGCTATGTGCTGGAGTATCTTTCCAACTATTTTGAGATAACGGTGTTTTACTATAACCCGAATATTTCCCCGGAAAACGAATATAAAAAAAGAATAGAAGAGCAACGGTATTTAGTGAATCAAATGAACGTCAGCCATCCCGTAACGGTCCTGGCCGGAACGTATGACAGTGAAAAATTCTATGAGATGGCGAAGGGCATGGAGCATTTAAAGGAAGGCGGCGAGAGGTGCTTTCGGTGTTATGAGCTGCGTCTGAGTGAAACTGCGAAGCTGGCGAAAGAACAGAAGTTTGATTATTTTACGACAACCTTAAGTATCAGTCCATTAAAAAATGCTGAGAAATTAAACGAAATCGGTTTGAAACTGGAAGCACAATATGGAGTGAACTATTTACAGTCAGACTTCAAAAAGAAGAATGGGTATAAGCGCTCGACGGAGTTGTCGAAAGAGTATGGCTTGTATCGTCAGGATTATTGCGGCTGTGTATTCTCATATCGGGACAGACATTCGGAGGAATAAATTTTATCTTGCTTCTGTGGGAAATCGTGCTATACTAAATAAGTAAATAAAAAAGGGTGCTCACTGAAAGTGGGCTGAGATTAAGCTTCTTAGCTTGGACCTTCGACCTGATTTGGATAATGCCAACGTAGGGATATAATACAGCAGATAAGTGTAACTGTAGGAATATCAGGTTTGGTATTTCTACAGTTTTTTTGATGCAAAAAGCGGAAGAAATCCACCCAATTTACAATACAATCGTCAAGGAGGAGGATACAATTGAAAAAATGTTTTGAAAATGTAAGAAAGAATGTGCCGCTGGTACACAATATCACCAATTATGTGACGGTGAATGATGTGGCAAATGTACTGCTGGCCTGCGGTGGGAGCCCGATTATGTCAGATGATTCCGAAGATGTGGTGGATATCACGACCATCTGCGGAGGTCTGAATATTAATATTGGAACACTGAACCAGCACACAATCCCATCCATGTTCTTAGCTGGAAAACGTGCCAATGAATTAGGCCACACAGTACTTCTTGACCCGGTGGGAGCCGGAGCAAGCGCACTTCGTACCAACACAGCACTGGATTTGATTCGGGACGTGAAGTTCCATGCGATTCGTGGAAATATTTCGGAGATCAAAACACTTGCATTCGGAAGTGGAAGCACGAAGGGGGTCGATGCGGATGTTGCGGATGCGGTAACCGATGAAACATTAGAGGCTGCAATTACATTTGCGAAAGAAATATCAGCGAGACTTGGGTGCATCATTGCAATTACGGGAGCCATCGACCTGGTTGCTGACAAGGACAACTGTTATGTAATTCGTAACGGACGTGCTGAGATGGGAAAAATCACCGGAACAGGCTGTCAGTTGTCCGGAATGATGACGGCATTTCTGGTTGCGAATCCAGACAATGAATTAAAAGCCGCCGCAGCAGCGGTATGTGCCATGGGGTTCGCAGGTGAAATCGGATGGTCGAACATGAAACCGGAGGATGGCAATTCCACCTACAGAAACCGAATCATTGACGCAATTTATAACATGGATGGAGATGCATTGGAAAAAGGAGCAAAATATGAAGTGCGGTAAAGACAGTTTGTTATTGTATGCGGTGACGGACCGCAGCTGGCTTGGAGACGCCACACTTTATGAACAGGTGGAGGCGTGCTTAAAGGGCGGCGCAACCTTTGTACAGCTCAGAGAAAAAGAACTGGAGGAGACATATTTCCTAAAAGAAGCAAAAGAAATCAAAGCGTTGTGCGCGGCTTATCATGTGCCGTTTGTTATCAATGATAACGTGCAGATCGCGCTTGAGATGGATGCGGATGGTGTTCATGTCGGACAGAGCGATATGGAAGCCGGATGTGTGCGGGAAAAGCTGGGACCGGAGAAAATTCTCGGCGTGTCGGCACAGACCGTGGAGCAGGCACTGCTTGCGGAAGAAAAGGGTGCCGATTATCTCGGCGTTGGAGCGGTGTTCCATACCGGTTCCAAGGCAGATGCGGACGATGTGAGCTTCGAGACATTAAAGGAAATCTGTGAGGCGGTAACGATACCAGTCATTGCAATCGGCGGAATCAGTGAGCAGAATGTGATGGAATTAAAAAGCAGTGGTATCTGCGGAATCGCAGTCATCAGCGCGATTTTTGCACAGCCGGATATTGAAGCAGCGACAAAAGATTTAAAAAGAATGACACTTGAGATGGTAGAAAAGTCATGAGTGCATCGCAGTTAAATGGGGAACTCATCTCTGCCCTTAAGACATTTCAGATTCAAGGCGCGGTTTTTGACATGGACGGAGTGCTTCTGGACTCCATGCCGCTCTGGGAACATGCCGGAGAGCTGTATCTGGACAGCCTTGGCATTTCATCGCCGGCAGATCTGGGGCAGACGCTGCTGGAAATGAATATGCAAGAGGGGGCGGTCTATCTGGCGGATCACTTCGGGCTGGAAAAAAGTGTGCCGGAAATTATGGATGATATTAACCGATTGATTATATCGAACTATCGGCACACGGTTCCTTTAAAGGATGGAGTGATGGAGCTTTTAACTGAGCTGAAAAAACGGAACATCAAAATGGCGGTTGCGACATCAAGTGACACTATGATTGCAATTCCGGCATTTCAGCGGCTTCAAATCGACCGGTATTTTGAAGATATTTTAACGTGCAGCCAGTATCAGACCTCGAAAAGAGAACCCTTTATTTTCGAAAAAGCAGCGGAAATCATGGGGACAAAAAAAGAAAGGACACTCATCTTTGAGGATTCTCTTTCGGCGGCAAAGACAGCTGCAAAAGCAGGATTTCGCGTGGCGGGCGTCTATGACCGCAGCAGCGCGGATATGCAGGAGGAATTAAAAAAACACAGTGATATTTATATGCGGTAGATTGGGGGCACCACCTTACATCGCTATACAAAATTAATGCAGAAGAAAGAAGGATAAATTTATGAGAACAGCATTAACAATCGCCGGAAGTGATTCCAGCGGAGGCGCCGGTATTCAGGCAGATATCAAGACAATGATTGCAAATGGTGTATATGCCATGAGCGCAATCACAGCATTGACTGCGCAGAACACGACCGGTGTGACAAGTATTATGGAAGCAACAGGCAAATTTCTTGGGGAGGAACTGGATTGTATCTTTACCGATATCTGTCCGGACGCTGTAAAAATCGGCATGGTTTCTTCCTGTGAGCTGATTGAAGTGATTGCCGAAAAACTAATCGAGTATCAGGCAAAGCATGTTGTGGTCGATCCGGTGATGGTTGCGACCAGTGGAGCGAAGCTGATCAGCGATGAAGCCATTGATACCTTAAAGGAAAAACTACTGCCACTGGCAGGCGTATTGACGCCAAACATTCCTGAGGCAGAGGTTTTGTCCGGCTATGAGATTCACAGCACAGAGGACATGGTGTCTGCGGCAGAAAAAATCAGCAAGGATTATGGATGTGCAGTCCTGTTAAAGGGTGGACATCAGGTCAATGATGCAAATGATCTTCTTTATCGCGACGGAAAAATCAAGTGGTTCTACGGAAAACGCATCGATAATCCGAATACACACGGGACCGGCTGCACCTTATCCAGCGCCATCGCCTCGAATCTGGCGAAGGGGTATGATCTGGACGAGTCTGTGAAGCGGGCGAAGGATTACATATCCGGTGCACTGTCAGCAATGCTGAATCTCGGCAGGGGCAGTGGTCCGATGGACCATGGATTTGCAATACAGAATGAATACACAGAGGGGGTACAGTAAGATGCAGGAAAAAAGAACCTCTTTGCTTAGTAACGGATTAATCTGGTTTGGCGCAGGTGTGTCCATCGCGGAAATTCTGACCGGAACCTATTTTGCGCCACTTGGATTTTCCAAAGGGTTAGCGGCAATTATCGTAGGACACATCATCGGCTGTCTCATGTTGTTTCTGGCAGGCCTGATTGGCGGAAATACCAGAAAAAGTGCGATGGAAACGGTGAAACTGAGCTTTGGACAAAAGGGCAGTCTGTTATTTAGCTTTTTAAATGTACTTCAGCTGGTAGGCTGGACTGCAATTATGATTTATGACGGGGCAGCTGCAGCTAACGGAGTCTTCAATGCCGGAGCATGGGTCTGGTGTATCGTGATCGGCGTGCTGATTCTTTTATGGATTCTAATTGGGATCAGTAACCTTGGAAAAATCAACACCATTGCCATGACGGCGCTGTTTATTCTTACACTGGTATTATGCAAGGTCATTTTCTTCGATGGCAATGCAGTGACAGTCATTTCCGAGGAAAGCTTAAGCTTCGGCGCGGCGGTGGAGCTTGCAGTTGCGATGCCGTTATCATGGCTGCCACTCATCAGTGATTATACGCGGGAAGCAAAAAATCCGTTCAAGGCAACACTTGTGAGCACACTGACCTATGGGGCTGTCAGCTGCTGGATGTATATCATCGGCATGGGTGCAGCCATTTACACTGGTGAGTACGATATCGCACAGATTATGGTGAAAGCAGGTCTTGGTATTGCTGGACTTCTGATCATTGTATTTTCGACCGTGACCACCACCTTTCTGGATGCTTATTCAGCAGGTGTATCAAGTGTGTCAATCTCTGGGAAAATCAGTGAAAAATGGGCGGCAGTTGTGGTAGCAGTCGTTGGAACGATTGCCGCAATCGTCTACCCGATGGATAATATTACGAACTTCTTATATTTAATCGGGTCTGTGTTTGCACCGATGATTGCGATACAGATTACAGACTATTTCTTATTAAAAAAGGACTATGCAGCGCAGCAGGTAAGCATATCCAATCTGCTGATCTGGCTGGCGGGATTTATTGCATACCGGATTCTGATGGGCATAGATACCCCGGTTGGAAATACACTTCCGGATATGGCAATTACGATGCTGCTTTGTATCCTCGTTCATGGAATTTCAAAAAGGATAAATAAAAGCAGGTAAGTCAGGGCATATAAGATGCGTTTCTAAATTCACTGGGAGTACAGTGATACAGACGGTGAAATAATTTCGAAAAATAACTGGAATGATTAAAGCCGCAGTCCAGAGCAATGGCAGTGACCGGAAGGCTGGTGTTTCTTAAGAGGTCAGCACTTTTCTGCAATCGGTAATGATTTAAAAAATCAAAAGGAGACTGCTGAATCTGTGTCTGGAACACACTGCAGCATTTGCTGCGGCAAATATTGGCTGAATCAGCAATGTTCTGCAGTGACAGGCTTTCTTGGTAGTGTTCGCGGATGAAGGAGACCATCTGCCGAAGTGCCACTACATCATTGGAAAGAGACTGCGTATTTGTGAAAATTGCAGGATCGCACATCCGGACAACGGATGCCATAAAGGAGTATATGAGACCAATTACGTCTAATTCGTACAGGGCTTCATGTGCTTCTTTTTTTCTCCATATTTCGGAAATCTTTGCAAGAATCGCCGTATGCTGCTTAGGTGTAAATTTCAAGCAGGCAGTATCGGATGCAGATAAAAACGGTGAAATTTTTTGCTGATACAGTTTGTCATTGCCGGAAAGCAGCGAGGGGTGAAATAATATGCAGATAAACTCACAGTTATGCTCCAAGCTGGAAAAACCATAATGCATTTCTCTGGAGTTGACAAGGAGTGCTTCATCCGTCTGTAAAAGCACCGTTTGACCATTGACATAATAATTCATTTCGCCGGATAAGATTAAAATAATCTCCAAATCATCATGCCAGTGACATACTGCCCGTTTTTCCGGATAGAGGGAGAGCATCCCTTTTCGTATATAAAGCGGTATATCAGGGGCATCATAATGTATGATTTCCGAAGCGTCAGCCATGATATCGACCTGAACATGCATCATTGTAGTTCCTCCTATTGCAAATATAGAATATTGTTATAATAATTAACGAATTTCGTTACTGTAAAGTGGTCTGTTATGGAATATTATATCAATTGAAAGAAAGAATGCAAAGGAAAAAGTGTAAATAAGTCTGACATTTGGCAGGAGAAACAGCAATGAAGTATCAAGAGTTGGCATATGAAATCAAAAAGGATATTGGCGCGGGTGTATACCATGAGTCCGACAAGCTTCCGACAGAAGAAAAGCTGGCAGAACAATATAAGGTGAGTAAGTATTGTGTGCGTAATGCGGTGAACATTCTCACCAGACTCGGGCTGGTATATCCGGTCCAGGGAAGTGGAATGTATATCCGCGAACAGAGGCGAGAAGACTGTCTGACCTTGCAGGATACGAACGGACTGACGGAAGAACTGACCGGAGATACAATCAATACAAAAGTAATCCATTTAGAAATCATAGCTGCCGATGATATCATTGCAGCACGTATGAAATGTAATCCGGGAACGCCACTCTATTACATCATCCGTGCAAGAAGCAGAAATGGGATTCCTTTATCGGTGGAATACACGTATTATAATCAGGAGATCATCCCGGTAATTGACCAGCAGATTGCAGAAGGCTCTCTGTTTAGATATATCAGGAAAGAGTTAGGTCTTAACATTAGTTTTGCAGATAAGATTCTTCGGAGCGATAAGCTAAGTGAAGAGACGGCAGCACTTCTGGATTTGCAGGCAGGAGATCCGGCTATGGTGATTGAAGATGAGGCTTATCTGTCGAGCGGACAAATGTACAACGCTTCTGTCGTATATTATAATTATAAAACAGCAAGGTTCTTTGAACTTACGGAAATCAGAGACCTGTCATAAACACTTTTTTTTCGTTGCAAAAAACACTTTAATGTGGTAAACTATGGAACTATATATAAATTGTAGAAAAGAGGTTTGCTATATGGCACAGTTATGGGGAGGACGTTTTACGAAGGAGACCGATCAGCTGGTATACAATTTTAATGCGTCGATTTCTTTTGATAAAAAGTTCTATGAACAGGACATCCGCGGCAGTATCGCACATGTAACGATGCTTGCAAAGCAGCATATCCTGACAGACGAAGAAAGACAGGTTATCATTGAGGGACTGGAAGGCATCAAAGCAGATGTTGAAAATGGAACACTCGAGATTACAGATAAATATGAAGACATTCACAGCTTTGTGGAGGCGAATCTGATTGACCGTATCGGTGAACCCGGCAAAAAGTTACATACCGGACGCAGCAGAAACGATCAGGTCGCATTGGATATGAAGCTTTACACCAGAGATGAGATTTTGGAAGTCGATTCCTTATTGAAGGAGCTGCTCCGTGTTCTGCTTGATACAATGAAGAAACACACAGAAACTTACATGCCGGGCTTTACACATTTGCAGAAGGCGCAGCCGATTACACTGGCACATCACATGGGAGCTTATTTTGAAATGTTTAAGAGAGACCGCTCAAGACTCCGTGATATTCATACGCGGATGAATACTTGTCCGCTCGGCTCCGGAGCTCTTGCGGGAACAACCTATCCGCTGGACCGCGAATATACAGCAGAGCTGCTTGGATTTGACGGACCGACTTTGAATAGTATGGATGGTGTTTCCGACCGTGATTACCTGATTGAATTCCTGTCAGCGATGGCAACAATCATGATGCACCTGAGCAGATTCTCGGAGGAAGTCATTATCTGGAATTCAAATGAATACCGGTTTGTTGAGATTGACGATGCTTACAGTACCGGAAGCAGCATCATGCCACAGAAGAAAAATCCGGACATCGCAGAACTGGTAAGAGGTAAGACCGGACGCGTCTATGGCGCACTCACCTCACTTCTCACAACGATGAAGGGAATTCCGCTTGCATATAATAAAGACATGCAGGAGGATAAAGAATTTGTATTTGATGCGATTGATACAACCAAGGGATGCCTTGCATTGTTCACCGGAATGTTAAAGACCATGAAGTACAATAAAGATCACATGGAAGCCAGCGCAAAGAACGGATTTACCAATGCGACAGATGCCGCGGATTATCTGGTAAAACACGGTGTTGCATTCCGCGATGCACACGGAATTGTTGGACAGCTGGTATTGTACTGTATCGATAAGAACATTGCGCTTGACGATATGTCGCTGGAAGAATACAAAGCAATTTCACCGGTATTTGAAGATGATATTTATGAAGCAATCAGCATGAAGACCTGCGTGGACACCAGAAAGACCATCGGTGCACCAAGTAAAGAAGCGATGGATAACGTCATTGCACTTCATGAAAAATATATGATAATTGAATAAAAAAGAAGGAGAGAAGATGGAAAAGAAATTAAGAGCAGGCATTTTAGGAGCAACGGGTATGGTTGGACAGAGATTTATTTCTCTGCTTGAGAATCACCCATGGTTTGAGGTTGTAACAGTGGCAGCAAGCCCGCGTTCAGCTGGAAAGACATACGAAGAGGCTGTCGGTGGCAGATGGAAAATGGATACACCGATGCCGGAAGCGGTCAAGAAATTGATTGTTCATAATGTTAACGAAGTAGAGGAAGTTGCTTCCACCGTTGATTTTGTATTCAGCGCAGTTGATATGACAAAGGATGAGATCAAAGCAATCGAGGAAGCATATGCAAAGACAGAGACACCGGTTGTCTCTAACAACAGTGCACACCGCTGGACACCGGATGTGCCGATGGTTGTGCCGGAAATCAATCCACAGCATTTCGAGGTGATTGCATCTCAGAAGAAACGTCTTGGAACGACCAGAGGATTTATTGCAGTAAAACCAAACTGCTCAATCCAGAGCTACACACCTTGCCTCAAAGCCTGGGAAGAGTTTGAACCACTAGAAGTAATCGCGACCACATATCAGGCAATTTCCGGAGCAGGCAAGACCTTCAAGGACTGGCCGGAGATGATAGAGAATGTAATTCCATATATCGGCGGTGAAGAAGAAAAGAGTGAGATGGAACCACTTCGTGTTCTTGGACAGGTAGAGGGGGATCACATTGAAAAGGCAGCACTTCCTAAGATTTCATGCCAGTGTCTGCGTGTACCGGTACTCAACGGACATACAGCCGCTGTATTTATCAGGTTTGGTAAGAAGCCGACAAAAGAACAGCTGATTGAAAAGCTGACATCATACAAAGGATACCCGCAGGAAGCGAATCTTCCAAGTGCTCCAAAACAGTTCATTCAGTATTTAGAAGAAGACAACAGACCACAGGTGAAGATGGATGTTGATTTTGAAAACGGAATGGGCGTTTCCATCGGACGTCTCCGTGAGGATACAATCTATGATTATAAGTTCGTAGGCCTTTCCCACAACACAGTCCGCGGCGCAGCCGGTGGAGCGGTTCTCTGTGCAGAAGCACTGACAGAAAAAGGATTGATTGCCGCAAAATAATGATAAAATTTTTAAGTGAATTCTAATATAAAAAGAAATTGTCCGATTGTTCTGGGCAGTTTCTTTTTATATTTCTGTCCTTTCAAAACAACATACTTCGTGTTACAATAAATGATAGGATTTGATCGAAAGGGTGAGATAAATGAGTAAAGAAAAATTAGTATATACACAGAACCGGGAATTATCCTGGCTGCGCTTTAATAAACGTGTATTAGAGGAGGCTCAGGATCAGACGGTTCCCCTTCTTGAACGGATGAAATTTGTTGCTATTTTCACCAGCAACTTAGATGAGTTTTTCATGATCCGTGTTGGCAGTCTCTATGATATGTCGCTTGTGGATCATGATAAGACCATCGATTCGAAATCGGGTCTGACCATCAGAGAGCAGCTGGAACAGATTTACACGACTGTCCGTCCGATGTACAAAGAACGTGACAAAACATATTCCGAAATCAAAAAACAGCTGAATCCGTATGGCGTCTGTGGACTCGATATCAAAGAACTGGAGTCGCAGGAGAAAAAGTACGTAAAGAAATATTTCAAAGAACAGGTTCTTCCGGTGTTATCGCCACAGATTGTCGATGTCAATCATCCATTTCCACATTTATTGAATAAAGAGATTTATGTCATTGCAAATCTGAAGATGAACAATAAGACAATGCTTGGTATTGTTCCGGTTCCACAGTTCATTTCTGATATTTTATATCTTCCGGGGACGGATATCCGTTATATCCGTATGGAAAAGGTCATCATGGAATACATGGAACTCGTATTTGAGAAGTATGAGGTACTGGACCGGAATTATATCTGCGTGACCCGTAATGCAGATATTTCGCCGGACGATGATGCATATGCGGACAATGATGATTTCCGTTTTATTATGAAAAAGACTTTGAATCAGAGAAGGCGGATGGCGGTGGTTCGTCTTGAGGCAGCATTTCCGTTCGCGAAGGAGATGGAGAACTTTTTCTGTGATAAATTCGAGATAACGCCGGATCAGATTTACCGGACCAAAATGCCGATGAAGCTTGATTTTATCTTTGCAGTTGCGGATAAGGTGCCGGTTTCCATGAAGCGTTCTCTGGTCTATGAATCGTTTTCACCGCAGGCATCTGCAATGGTCGCAGGTGGTAATGTAATGAATCAGGTGAAGAAGCATGACATCATACTCTCTTATCCATATGAGAGCATGGAGCCGTTCCTGCAGATGATCAGGGAAGCTTCTGTAGATCCAAATGTTATGACCATCAAAATCACAATCTACCGTCTGGCAAGGAAGACAAGACTTGTGGAGTATCTGTGTGCAGCGGCAGAGAACGGCAAAGAGGTAACGGCTTTGATTGAGCTTCGTGCCCGCTTTGATGAGCAGAACAATATTGACTGGTCGGAGCGGATGGAAGAGGCCGGCTGCCGTGTAATCTACGGATTTGAAGGATATAAAGTACATTCAAAAATCTGCCAGATTACGTATCGCAGCAAAAATGAGATTAAATATCTCACACAGATTGGAACTGGTAATTATAATGAGAAGACAGCCAGGATGTACACGGATTATTCACTGATGACCGCGAATCAGTCCATCGGTGAGGATGGAGCGGAATTCTTCAAGAATATGTCCATCAGTAATCTGGATGGTATATACAAAAACCTTATTGTATCACCGACAAGTCTGAAACAGAAAATTCTTATGTGCATGGACGAAGAGATTTCAAAAGGAAAAGAAGGCCGTATCGTTATGAAGATGAACTCTGTGACGGATATGGACTTCATGAAGAAGGTTTCGGAGGCATCGCAGTCCGGTGTGAAGGTTGATCTTATTGTCCGCGGTATCTGCTGTATTCTTCCAGATGTTGCGGGATATACAGATAATCTGACGGTATCAAGTGTTGTCGGAAGATTTCTGGAACATCCGAGAATTTTCAGCTTTGGAAAAGGCCAGAACCAGAAATTATATATCGGTTCAGCGGATATGATGACGCGAAATACAGAAAAACGAGTGGAGGTCGCATGCCCGATCTATGATTCGCAGGTAAAAGAACGACTGAACCATGATTTAAAAATTATGCTGTCCGATAATGTCAAGCGCAGAATACTTCAGTCTGACGGAACCTACAAAAAGATCAAGGACAAAGAAGAACCGATGGATTCCCAGCAGGAATTCATGCGGCTTGCGCTCGCGGCAAAACCGCTGGCTGCTGTGGAACAGAAGAAGACGTTCTGGCAGAAACTGATTGGTTTTTTCAAAAACAGATGATGAGGAGAATGATGTAAAGTGAAAGAGATAATGGAAACCAGCTTTGGAAAGATCAAGTCCGGCGAAGAGACGAAATTATATACCTTAACCAATCACCGGGGGATGCGTATTTCGGTGAGCAATTTCGGTGCGACACTTGTAAAGGTGATTGTTCCGGACCGGGATGGCTATCCGGTGGATGTTGTCCTCGGATATGACCACGCAGACGGATATGAGAACGGCGGCCTGTTTTTCGGCGCAACAATAGGAAGATGTGCGAACCGTATCGGTGGAGCCTCCTTCGAATTGAATGAAGTGCGGTATGAGCTGGATAAGAATGACGGTAAAAACAGTCTTCACAGTGGTAACGGCTGCTACAGCAAACGCATCTGGAATGTGCGCAATAAAAGTAACCAAAAAGTTACATTCACACTGCACAGTGCAGATAAAGACCAGGGCTATCCGGGTACGATTGACATAGAAGTCACCTATGAATTGACGGAAGAGAATGAAGTAAAGATTTCGTACTATTGTTCTCCAAATAAGGATACACTGATTAATATGACCAATCACAGCTATTTCAATCTGAACGGACATGCAACCGGCAATATATTAAAGCACCGAGTTGCGATCAATGCCAATTCCTTTACGCGTGCGAACTGTCAGTCGATTCCAACCGGAGAAATTGTCCCGGTAAAGGGAACACCGATGGACTTCAAGAAAAAGAAAGAAGTTGGGAAAGACATTTTTGCGGATTACGAAGCGATTGTTTTCGGAAATGGATATGATCACAACTGGGTCTTAAATGATCCGGGCAAATTCCGTAAGGTGGCGATTGCGACCGGAAACCGGTCTGATATCACAATGGAAGTCTACACAGATCTTCCGGGAATGCAGTTTTACACGGCTAACTTTGTGGAGAATGAACATGGAAAAGACGGTGTGATTTACCAGAAACGTGATGCGATGTGTTTTGAGACCCAGTATTTCCCGGATGCCATTCATCACAAAAATTTTGAACAACCAATATGTAAAGCAGGAGAGATCTATCAAACTTCTACCATGTACAAGTTTGTAGCACGTTAATATGGGAAAATCAGTATATATTGCAGAAAAACCAAGTGTCGCGCAGGAATTTGCAAAGGCATTAAAATTAAAAACAAGCCGGAAGGATGGCTATCTTGAGTCGGAGGATGCAATTGTGACATGGTGTGTGGGACATCTGGTCACGATGAGCTATCCGGAGGTCTATGATCCAGCCTTGAAGCGGTGGAGCCTTCAGACCCTTCCGTTTATACCAAAAGAGTTTAAGTATGAAGTAATTCCGTCGGTTGCAAAACAGTTCCGGGTTGTAAAAGGAATCCTGACGAGGGCGGATGTAGAGACGATTTATGTCTGTACCGATTCCGGACGCGAAGGAGAATATATTTATCGTCTGGTGGAACAGGAAGCGAAGGTGACTGGAAAGAAGCGCCGGAGGGTGTGGATTGATTCACAGACGGAGGATGAGATCCTGCGTGGAATCAGGGAAGCAAAAGATCTGTCGGAATATGATAATTTAAGCGATGCGGCCTATCTGCGTGCCAAGGAGGATTATCTGATGGGAATTAATTTTTCCAGACTTCTCACCTTGAAGTATGGCAACAGCATTTCCAATTTTCTCGGAAGTAAATATTCCGTTATTTCAGTCGGACGTGTCATGACCTGTGTGCTTGGCATGGTGGTTCGAAGGGAACGTGAAATTAGAGAGTTTGTGAAAACTCCATTCTATCGTGTCCTCAGCACGGTGGATGCCGGAGGCCAGAACTTCGAGGGCGAGTGGCGGGCGGTAAAAGGTTCCCGTTATTTTGAATCCTTTGATTTATACAAAGAGAATGGGTTTAAAACAAGGGATAAAGCGCAGGAACTTATTTCCTTTCTGAGTGGGGAGCCGCCGGTCCATGCGTTGATTACTTCGATGGAAAAGAAAAAAGAAAAGAAAAATCCACCGCTGCTCTATAACCTTGCAGAGCTTCAGAATGAATGCTCCAAACAATTTAAAATCAGTCCGGATGAGACACTTCGAATCGTGCAGGAATTGTATGAGAAAAAGCTGGTGACTTATCCGAGAACCGATGCCAGAGTACTTTCGAGTGCAGTGGCCAAGGAGATATCGAAGAATCTGAATGGTTTGATGAAATATCCGCCTGCGGTTCCATTTCTGCAGGAAATCGTGAAGCTCGGAAGCTATAAAGGACTGGAAAAGACACGTTATGTCAACGATAAACAGATTACGGACCATTATGCGATTGTTCCGACTGGACAGGGGTTAAATGCGCTTGGCTCAGTGGCTCCGACCGCGCAGAAGGTATACGATACGATTGTCAGAAGATTTCTGAGTATCTTCTATCCGCCTGCGGTTTATCAGAAGGTAAGTATCACAACACAGATTCGGGGCGAGAATTTCTATTCCAGCTTTAAAGTGCTTGCAGAAGAGGGGTATCTTGCAATCGTTGGTGTGCCCGGAGCCAAAAGAAACGAAGAGGAAAGTTTGCAGAACGAATCCGGTGAAGCGGATACGGGAACTGATACCAATTTCTTTTCTGTAATTCAGAAATTAAAAAAGGGGGATGTTCTCCCTGTAAAGTCGCTGGATATTAAGGAAGGGGAGACCTCGCCGCCGAAAAGATACAATTCCGGCTCAATCATTCTTGCAATGGAAAATGCGGGACAGCTGATTGAGGATGAGGAACTCCGTGCTCAGATCAAGGGCAGCGGAATCGGAACGAGTGCGACTCGCGCCGAGATTTTGAAGAAATTGATTCATATCAAATATTTGTCACTGAATAAAAAAACACAGATTATCACACCGGATCTTCAGGGGGAAATGGTGTTTGATGTTGTGAATAATTCCATCCGTTCCCTTTTAAATCCGGAACTGACAGCCAGCTGGGAAAAGGGACTGAATTATGTCGCTGATGGTGATATTACTTCGGAGGAATATATGAAAAAGCTGGATCATTTTATTATCAGCAGGACACAGGGCGTCATCGGTCTGAACAATCAATACCAGCTTAGGGGATGCTATGATGCGGCAGCACGGTTCTATAAGCTGCCGTCAAAGAAATATGTACCGAGAAAGAAAAGTAAAGAATAAAAGGAGAAGCAGTCATGAAAGAGTTAACAGTCAAAGAAATGTATAGCCTGAATGAAACCATTGCAAAAGATATTTTCGAGGGAGTTACTTATCCATGGGAAGTGCTTCCGAAAATCGGAGCGTTTATTTTGGAATTGGGCGAGACATTAAGCGAGGAGGAATATGAAAAGCGGGGAGACGATATCTGGATTGCAAAATCTGCAACGGTATTTCCGAGTGCGTATATCCACGGCCCTGCAATTATCGGTAAAAATGCAGAAGTGCGGCACTGTGCATTTATCCGCGGTAATGCGATTGTGGGAGAGGGCTGTGTTGTCGGCAATTCAACAGAGCTTAAGAATGTGATTTTATTTAATAAAGTGCAGGTGCCGCATTACAATTATGTGGGGGATTCTGTCCTCGGACATCAATCACATATGGGGGCCGGCTCCATTACTTCCAATGTGAAATCTGATAAGAAGCTTGTCGTTGTAAAGACACCGGAAGGTGGTATTGACACCGGAATGAAGAAATTCGGTGCGATGCTTGGAGATCATGTGGAAGTAGGCTGTGGAACTGTTCTGAATCCGGGAAGCGTTGTTGGACCACACACGGATATTTATCCGCTTTCCATGGTGCGAGGATTTGTTCCGGGCGGAAGCATTTATAAAAAGCAGGGCGAAATTGTTGAAAAACAAGCTTGAAATACCGATTTAACAAAGATTTCACTTACTGTCAGAAGGCAAATCATGTATACTGAAAATAAAACAGAGAGAAGGGTAATGATATGATGAATGAACAATATGTAGATTTTGAAATTCCTGCAACAAAACACATTGCTTTAATCGCACATGATGGCAAGAAAAAAGAGTTAGTTGCATGGTGCGATAAGAATAAAGAAATCTTAAAGGGTCATTTTTTGTGTGGTACTGGCACAACGGCCAGACTGATTGCCGAGAAGACGGGGCTGCCTGTTAAGGGATATAACAGTGGTCCGCTGGGCGGAGATCAGCAGGTCGGCGCAAAGATTGCAGAAGGCGCAGTTGATTTCGTGATTTTCTTATCGGATCCCTTGGAGGCACAGCCTCATGATCCGGATGTGAAAGCACTTCTGCGTATTGCTCAGGTGTATGATATTCCGATGGCGAATAACCTTGCGACAGCAGATTTTATGCTTTTTTCAAAATTCATGAATGAGTCCTATAACCGTAAGGTGGAGAATTTCCACAAGGTTGTGCAGGACAGAGTAGACGCAATGAAATAAAATAAATGCCATATACGGAGATTTGATTGACAAGTCTATCTGTATATGGTATTTTTATAAATGATAACTTTAGCACTTTAAAGCGTAACGTGTTAAAGTGAAAAATGAAATGAGAAGGGATAGTTAGAATTATGGTTGTGAAAATTATTTTATTAGTGGTGTTCTTTGCATTAATGGTTGGGGTCGGTGCATTTTCGCATAAGCACACCCGCAGTGTAGACGGGTTTGTTCTGGGAGGCCGAAGCGTTGGTCCATGGCTGACCGCATTTGCATACGGAACCTCCTACTTCTCCGCAGTTGTATTCGTTGGATATGCCGGGCAGTTTGGCTGGAAGTATGGTGTTGCATCCACATGGATCGGTGTGGGAAATGCATTGATTGGAAGTCTGCTCGCATGGGTTGTGCTTGGCAGAAGAACGAGAGTTATGAGCCAGCACCTGCAGTCACGCACGATGCCGGACTTTTTTGGAAACAGATATCAGAGTAAGACACTGAAGATTGTTGCGTCTCTGATTGTTTTTATCTTTTTGATTCCGTATACGGCATCTGTCTACAACGGCTTATCCAGACTGTTTGGCATGGCCTTCGATATTCCGTACACAGTCTGTGTTGTTGCCATGGCACTTTTTACCGCACTCTATGTCATACTGGGCGGATATATGGCAACAGCAATCAATGATTTCGTACAGGGAATCATTATGCTGTTTGGAATCGTAGCGGTTATTGCCGCAGTACTGTCGGGGCAGGGCGGATTTATGGAGGCACTCCAGAAGATGGCACAGATTCCGAGTGATATCCCAATTACCCAGGGGCAGCCCGGTGCATTCACCTCTTTCTTCGGACCGGACCCGTTAAATCTTCTCGGCGTTGTTATCCTGACGTCCCTTGGTACTTGGGGACTGCCGCAGATGATCGGAAAATTCTATGCGATAAAGGATGAGAAGGCAATCAATACGGGAACTGTTATTTCCACCTTATTTGCGTTTGTGGTTGCCGGCGGATCCTATTTCCTCGGCGGCTTCGGCCGATTATTTGACAGTCCGGATCTGGTAAATCCAGATACGGGAATGATTGCCTATGATGCAGTGATTCCACATATGCTTTCTTCCCTTCCGGATATACTGATCGGTATTGTTGTCGTGCTCGTGCTGTCGGCATCGATGTCGACATTATCGTCGCTCGTACTGACCTCAAGTTCCACCCTGACACTCGACCTGTTAAAGGACAATGTCATGAAGAATATGAGCGAGAAGAAGCAGGTTGTCACAATGCAGCTTCTGATTGTTTTCTTTATTGTGATATCGGTAGTCATTGCAATCAATCCACCGACGTTCATTGCACAGCTCATGGGAATTTCATGGGGAGCACTGGCAGGAGCATTTTTGGCACCGTTCTTATACGGTCTGTACTGGAAGGGCGTGACCAAGGCTGCTGTGTGGGCAAGCTTTATCGCAGGAGTCGGCATTACCGTATCCAATATGTTCATCGGTTACATTGCATCACCGATTAATGCCGGTGCAGTCGCGATGATAGCAGGACTTGTAATCGTGCCTGTTGTCAGCTGGATTTCGCCAAGAATGAAAAAAGAAGATGTGACAGAGATGTTTGAATGTTTCGATGAAAAAGTAATGATTGACAAGAAACATTCGTTAGAAGTATAATTCAGATAATGAATCAGTTCGAAGGGCGGTTCCGCCCTTCGTTTTTTTACCAGACATGCAAGTAAAATCCCGGCCTGATCGGCTAAGTTTACCATTTGAAATTCCAAAAAGAAAAGAGCTGATGCCTATGATTGTATGAAAGTCCGTTTTAATGTACAAAGAAAAACGCATAATAAAAAAAGCGAAAAGTTGTTGACAATTAACAACTTCTATAATACTATAATAACAAGACGAACAGCTGTTCGAACATGGAGAAGGAGATTACATTATGGCAGTGACAAGTGATGAGAATAAAAAGAAGGCATTGGAAGCCGCGATTTCGAAGTTGGAGAAGGATTTTGGTAAGGGAACCGTTATGAAGCTCGGGGATTCCCGCATTAATGATGGTATCGAGACGGTACCGACGGGCTCGTTAAGCCTTGACCTTGCACTCGGTCTTGGCGGTGTGCCGAAGGGTCGTGTGATTGAGATTTACGGTCCGGAATCAAGTGGTAAGACAACCGTTGCATTACATATGATTGCAGAAGTCCAGAAAAGGGGCGGGATTGCAGGATTCGTAGATGCTGAGCATGCGCTGGATCCGGTTTATGCGAAGAGCATTGGCGTAGATACCGATGAACTTTATATTTCACAGCCGGACAGCGGAGATCAGGCACTTGAGATTACAGAGACGATGGTTCGTTCCGGAGCGATTGACATTATTGTAGTCGATTCCGTTGCAGCGCTTGTACCGAGACAGGAGATTGAAGGCGATATGGGAGACAGTCATGTGGGGCTTCAGGCGCGATTGATGTCACAGGCACTCCGTAAACTGACACCGGTTATCAGTAAGTCTAACTGTATCGTAATCTTTATCAACCAGCTGCGTGAGAAGGTTGGCGTGATGTTCGGCAGTCCGGAGACAACAACCGGCGGACGTGC
The DNA here is from genome assembly GCA_028694105.1 of Hespellia sp. Taxonomy (GTDB): domain Bacteria; phylum Bacillota; class Clostridia; order Lachnospirales; family Lachnospiraceae; genus Hespellia. The sequence goes on along the minus strand of JAQUUC010000010.1, from coordinate 61,982 downwards.
ATTGAAGTTCTATTCTTCCATTCGTATGGATGTCAGAAGAATCGAGACATTGAAACAGGGCGGCGAGATGATTGGTAACAGAACCCGTGTGAAGATTGTAAAGAACAAGGTTGCCCCACCGTTTAAAGAAGCTGAATTCGATATTATGTACGGAAGAGGTATCTCGAAAGAAGGCGATATTCTTGATCTGGCTGCAGGTCTTGATATTATCAATAAGAGCGGCGCATGGTATGCATATAACGGAGAGAAGATTGGACAGGGAAGAGAGAATGCCAAGACATATCTTTCCGAACATCCTGAATTCATGAAAGAGATGGATGAGAAAATCCGCGAGCATTACTTCCCGGAAGACGAAGAAGATACAGCCGTACCGGATGTAAAGCCAGAGGGCGTCAGCGCTGCAGCGTCCAAGGATGATACGGCAGTAAAGCCAGTCAGAGGACGTGCGAAAAAGACAAGTGAGGAAGCTTAGTGATGGTTGTCACTAAAATTGAACCGGCCAATAAGACCAGATATAAGGTATACCTAGATGGACAGTTCGCGTTTGCATTATACAAAGGCGAGCTCTCCCGCTATAAAATCAGAGAAGAGCAGGAACTTGACGAGAGCCTGTTTCAGAAGATCAAGAATGAGATTGTAGTGAAGAGAGCAAAGCTGCGCGCAATGCACCTGCTTAATGACATGGACCGTACCGAATCAGAGCTGCGGATGAAGCTGAAGCAGGGGCTGTGTACCGAGGATGTGATTGACATTGCGATGGATTATGTGAAAAGTTTTGGTTATATTGATGACTATCGTTACGCCATACATTTTATTGACATCAAACGCCAGTCAAAAAGTAAAAAAGAAATATATGCAGCACTGGTTCAAAAAGGAGTTTCAGCGGAATTGATTGAAACGGCTATGGAAGAAAGCTATGGTCCGGAAGGGGAAAGGGAAGCAATTCGCAGATTATTAACCAAAAAAAGATACGATATCGCGAATGCTGACCAGACACAGATGCAGAAAATTTATGCATTTTTAGCACGAAAAGGCTTTCGGTATGAAGATATTCGTCAAGTAGTACAATATTATAATGAGAATACTTGACATAGTTGTTAAAACAGTATAAAATTTAAGTGTTGTATCTGGGTGGTGACCCGGAAATGTACAATGAAAATTTAATAAGGAGGTGCTCCTGTGCCAATAATGAGTAGTATTATTATTGCCATAGCCCTCGCGCTGATAGTCGGAATTGTGACTCGTTTTCTTACAATTTCCAGTCTGAAGAAAGATGCAGATTCGAAGATTGGAAATGCAGATGTAAAAGCACGAGAGATCATTGACGATGCAGTAAAGACTGCAGAGACGGCCAAAAAAGAAGGACTTTTAGCAGTTCAGGAAGAGTCCATCAAGGCGAAAAGTGAACTTGAAAAAGAGACAAAAGAACGTCGGGCAGAATTAACGCGGTATGAGAAGAGAGTATTATCGAAAGAGGAATCTTTAGATAAGCGATCTGAGACTATCGAACAACGCGAAGCAAAGTTCAATGCAAAAGAAGAACAGCTTAAGCAGCGGGAAGCTAAGGCAGAAGAATTAAGCCAAAAAAGAGTACAGGAACTAGAAAGAATCTCAGGACTTACCTCCGAACAAGCAAAAGAATATCTGTTAAAAACTGTTGAAGAAGATGTAAAACATGACACTGCAAAGATGATCAAAGAGTTAGAGACGCAGGCAAAGGAAACGGCAGACAAGAAGGCGAAGGAATATGTCGTCAATGCCATCCAGCGATGTGCGGCAGATCATGTTGCAGAGACAACAATTTCAGTTGTGCAATTACCAAGTGATGAAATGAAAGGTCGAATTATAGGTAGAGAAGGACGTAATATCCGTACTCTTGAAACTATGACGGGTGTGGAATTGATTATCGATGATACACCGGAAGCTGTTGTTTTATCCGGATTTGATCCAATTCGAAGAGAGGTTGCAAGAATTGCTCTTGAACGATTGATTGTGGATGGACGTATTCATCCGGCAAGAATTGAGGAGATGGTAGAAAAAGCGCAGAAGGATGTAGAGGCAATGATTCGTGAAGAAGGAGAATCGGCAGCATTAGAAGTTGGCGTTCCCGGAATTCACCCAGAGCTTACTCGTCTCTTAGGACGTATGAAATTTAGAACAAGTTATGGTCAGAATGCATTAAAGCATTCAATTGAAGTCGCTCAGTTGTCCGGAATATTAGCCGGAGAATTAGGAGTGGATGTCAGACTTGCAAAAAGAGCCGGTCTGCTTCACGATATCGGTAAATCAATTGACCACGATGTGGAAGGGTCTCATATTCAGATCGGTTCGGATCTCTGTAGAAAATACAAAGAGTCGGCAACTGTTATTAATGCAGTTGAATCACATCATGGAGATGTAGAGCCACAGACGTTGATTGCATGTATCGTTCAGGCTGCAGATACAATCTCGGCAGCAAGACCAGGTGCAAGACGCGAGACATTAGAAACATACACAAACAGATTAAAACAGTTAGAAGATATCACCAACCAGTTTAAGGGAGTTGATAAATCTTTTGCAATTCAAGCAGGTAGAGAGATTCGTGTTATGGTAGTTCCAGAACAAGTATCTGATGCAGATATGGTTGTTATGGCCAGAGAAATTTCTAAGAAGATTGAATTTGAATTAGAATATCCGGGTCAGATTAAAGTAAATGTAATTCGTGAATCACGAGTTTCCGATTACGCCAAATAAGCACAGAGAAATGAATGAATTTATTAGCCCTTGTCGGAAGACAAGGGCTTTTTCAAATATCAGGCACTTGTAAAAGCTGTTACGCATCGTTTAGAAGCGGAGGACATCTCTTGCAAGTGTATCTGACAAAAAAGGAGAAATTTAATATGGTAGAAAAAGTAAAGCGTTTAAAAAGAGAACTTGCATATCAGGGCATAGTAACGAATATGTACCGGGATACAGTAGAAGTGCCCGGCGGAGCAATTGAAGAGTGGGATTTTCTGCACCATGACGGTGCGGCAGCTGTCGTTCCGGTAACAGAAGACGGAAAGATTATCATGGTGAGACAGTATCGAAATGCTCTTGACCGTGAGACTCTTGAACTTCCAGCTGGCAAACTCGATGATCCCAAAGAACCGGGAATTGAATGTGCGAAAAGAGAACTGGAGGAAGAGACGGGGTATCGCTGTGAACATCCGGAATGGCTTGTTACAATCCGCACGACAGTGGCGTTCTGTGACGAGCGAATTGAAGTGTATGTTGCAAGAAATCTCATACCGTCGAAACAGAATTTAGATGACGGAGAGTCTATCGAAATCGAAATGTATACACTGGAAGAATTAAAAGAAAAGATATTCTCCGGTGAAATCGAAGATGCAAAGACTATGGCATCTATTCTTGCTTACGGCGCGAAGTATTGTGAATAATGAATATTCAAATGATTGATACATATAATGAACTATCATTGATTTTGGAGTGGAGATATGGAACGATTTCAAACCAAAAAGCTGGTGGCTCTGTTTCTGATGTCAGGATTTCTCGGAGGAATTCTGTTTGCAAATTTTATCGCGGATACATATGTTATTCAGTCGGATCTCTTTAGTGAATATTATATGAACGAGTTTTTAAGTGCAAAGACAACAAATAGTGCGTATGGATTGTATCTGTGTGCGGTTCGAATCCTTCCGCTGCTGGGAATGGCAGCCGTACAGCGCACCAGAATTTCCAGATGTGCTGTATGGACCTTCCTTTTATGGACGGGCTTTTCGAGTGGTCTGCTCATATCCGTCGAGCTGATGAATCTGGGCATACTCGGTCTGCTGTTCTTTTTTTCGGGACTTCTGCCGCATCTGTTTTTTTATGTACTGGCATACAGCATTGCACTGAGAATTATCTATCGCTATCCGGAAGTTCGATGGACCTTTCGAACCTTCAGCATCCTTTGTGTCTTATTAAGCAGCGGCATTTTGCTGGAGTATCTTGCAAATCCATTTTTTGTGAAAAGTATGATAAAGATCATCTATTAATTCTTTCGAATATATATTTTCAAATATTGCAGCAGAGCCCCGCAGATGACAATCTGACTCAGCAGAAGCCCCCAGAGATATCCTTTCAAATCAAAGAACGGTATCAAAAGGAATATGCTGAGGATTCGGATGGTGATTCCAACCAGATTGATCAGAAATGTAATGGCTGTTTTTCCGAGCCCGTTTAGGATACTTGCCAGCGCAGTACTTAAATACAAAAAAGGACAGATCCATGCAAGAATCAGGATGAATTTTCCGGCCATTTCGCTGTGAAATAAAATGCGGCCAATCAGATTTCCAAAAATCAAAAAGAAAAGGCAGGAAAAAAGGCCTAATGCAAATCCTAATATGCAGGTGTTTCGGATGATTCGGGACAGCTGTTTTTCTTTTGCAGCAGACTGAATTCCGGCCACAGTCGGCGTCAGTAGAACGGAGACCGAATTCGTGATAACAGAGGGGAACATAATGCAGGGAAGTGACATTCCGGTGAGGACTCCGTAAATACTCAGAGCTTCACTTACCGAATAGTGAGCTGTCTGCAGCTGAATCGGGATGGAGACCGCTTCCACACTCTGTAAAACAGTCAGAATAATACGATTTCCTGACAGTGGAGCTGACAAAAGTGTCAGTTCTTTTAAATTACAGAATACCGAAGAAAGTGACTGGCTGTGATGCTGGCCGAAAATCCGGATATTCTGACTTGTCTTTAACGAGATAATCGTACAGGCAGAGGAGGCAACTTCGCCAATTACGATGCCGGCAACAGCGAAGGCAATATCTGCTTTTAAATGTTCGGCAACAGAAACACGGTACAGAAAATAGACACAGCTGATTCGAAATATCTGTTCCAGCAATTGTGAAACTGCGGGAACAGCTGTCTGCTTCAAGCCGTAATAGTAGCCGGAAATACAGCTGTGAATTGCTGCAAATGGAATTGCGTAAGTCATAATAATGAGCAAATCCGTGCAGCGGGGTTCACTCATCAGCTTTTCAGCGATGAAAACGGCTTTCTGCTGAATCATGACCATGGATAAAAGCGACAGAAACAGTGACAGGATAAGGGACAGGCAGAGTGATTCTCTGGCACCTGAGACATCATGCCGGCCTATTTTATATGCGACAATTCGGGAAAGTGCCGTCTGTATGCCAGATACAGAGAATGCAAGGGCGAGTGCAAAGACCGGAAAAATAAGCTGGTAAAGGCCAACGCTTTCCTCCCCAAATGTGCGGCTGAGGAAGATGCGGTAGAAAAATCCCATGATGCGGGTGAGAAGGCTGATACCTGTTAATAGAGCAGCTCCCTTCATTAACGGATTTTTTTTCATAAACGGATCCTTAGAATTAATTATTTAAAGATATTCAAAACCATATCTTGACAGAACAAAAGGGCAGTGTTATTCTTACAATGTAATAAATCCTAGCAAAACCATAGGGAATAAAATACTAGGAATTAAAAAAGAAGGTGATATATTGAAATTATCGACAAAGGGACGTTATGGACTTCGGGCACTGATTGATTTAGCCCAATATTATGAAAGCGATCCGGTATCCATTACCAGTATTGCCGCAAGACAGGGCATATCAGAACGCTATCTGGAACAATTGATGGCAATGCTGAAAAAAGCAGGTCTGATTAAAAGTATCCGCGGCGCAGGCGGCGGTTACGTGTTGAATAAAGACCCAAAAGATATTTCTGTCGGAGACGTTCTCCGGGCACTGGAGGGAAATCTGGAACCGGTGGAATGCGGCGGACTGCACCCGGAAGAGGGATGCAGCTCGTCCGGTGAATGTGTCACGAAATATGTATGGCAGAGAATCAATGACAGTATTAATAAAACGGTCGACGAGATTAAACTGGACCAGCTTGTGACCGAAAGCAGAGAGATGCAGGGCGGCAATCATAACAGCCCCATCAAATGTAATCAATAAACAGGAGGATATTTTATGAATAAACTAATTTATTTGGATAATGCAGCAACAACAAAGACTGCACCGGAAGTCGTAGAAGCGATGCTTCCGTATTATACAGAGCAGTTCGGCAATCCATCCAGCATCTACGGAATCGGAGCGGCCAATAAGGATGTCATAACAGAGCACCGTGAGATTATCGCAAATGCACTTGGCGCAAAGACGAGTGAAATCTACTTTACAGCGGGGGGATCGGAATCTGACAACTGGGCGCTTAAGGCAACAGCGGAGGCTTACCAGTCAAAAGGAAACCATATCATTACAAGCAAAATCGAACATCATGCAATTCTTCATTCCTGTCAGTATCTGGAAAGCCGAGGCTTTGAAGTGACTTATTTGGACGTGGATGAGAATGGTGTGGTTGATTTGGAAGAGTTAAAGGCGGCAATCAGACCGACCACGATTCTGATTTCCATTATGTTTGCCAACAATGAGATCGGAACCATCCAGCCAATCCGGGAAATCGGAGAGATTGCACATGAGCACGGCATTTTATTTCATACAGACGCGGTACAGGCTTTTGCACAGGTTCCAATCAATGTAGAAGAATATCATATCGATATGCTCAGCTCGAGCGGACATAAACTGAACGGACCAAAAGGAATCGGATTCTTATATATCCGGACAGGTGTGAAGATACGTTCTTTCGTACATGGTGGTGCGCAGGAACGAAAACGCCGCGCCGGCACAGAAAATGTTCCGGGAATCGTCGGCTATGGAACAGCGGTAGCGCGTGCGATGCGCACAATGGAAGAACGTACGGCAAAAGAAAAAGAACTTCGTGATTATATGATCGAACGGATTGAAAACGAAATACCATATTGCAGATTAAACGGACATCGAACGAAACGACTCCCAAACAATGTGAATTTCAGCTTCCGCTTTATCGAGGGAGAATCAATGCTGATTAACCTTGACCTGAACGGAATCTGTGCTTCCAGCGGTTCTGCCTGCACCTCAGGCTCGTTAGATCCGTCCCATGTGCTGCTCGCAATCGGTCTGCCGCACGAAATCGCACATGGTTCCCTTCGTATGACTCTCAGTGAAGAGATCACAAAAGAAGACATCGATTATGTCATTGATCATCTGAAGGACATTGTTGCGCTCATCCGAAGCATGTCACCATTATATGAAGACTTTCTGAAAAAGAATAATAAAGGAGAATGAATATGTATACTGAAAAAGTAATGGATCATTTCCAGCATCCGAGAAATGTTGGAGAAATTGAGAACGCAAGTGGCGTAGGAACAGTAGGAAATGCAAAATGCGGTGATATTATGCGAATTTATCTTGATATAGATGATAACCAGATTATCCGTGACTGTAAGTTCAAGACATTCGGATGCGGGGCGGCAATTGCAACAAGCAGCATGGCAACGGAACTTGTCAAAGGCAAGAATATCCGGGAAGCTCTGGAAGTGACGAATAAGGCGGTAATGGAAGCGTTAGATGGTCTGCCACCGGTCAAAGTACATTGTTCACTGCTGGCGGAAGAAGCGATTCATGCGGCATTGTGGGATTACGCAGAGAAGCACGATATCAAAATCGAAGGATTGACGAAGCCGAAAAACGATATCAGTGAGGGTGAAGAAGACGAGGATGAATACTAAAAAAACAGTTGTGGTTGGTATGTCCGGAGGTGTGGATTCCTCTGTGGCTGCCTATCTCCTTAAAAAACAGGGATATGATGTCATCGGTGTGACCATGCAGATCTGGCAGGATGAAGAAGAGACAGCAGTTCAGGAAAACGGAGGATGCTGTGGTCTGAGTGCGGTAGATGATGCAAGAAGAGTTGCAGCTGATCTGGAGATTCCTTATTATGTTATGAATTTCAAACAAGAATTTAAAGAATCAGTTATTGATTATTTCATACAAGAATATTTAGACGGTCATACACCGAATCCGTGTATTGCCTGTAACCGATATGTCAAATGGGAGTCCCTTTTACAGCGCAGCATGTCAATCGGTGCAGATTATATTGCGACAGGACATTACGCAAGAGTAGAAAAGCTTTCAAACGGCCGCTATTCGCTTCGCTGCTCCAAGACAGCCGCGAAAGACCAGACTTACGCGCTCTACAATCTGACACAGCAGCAGCTCTCAAAGACGCTGATGCCAGTCGGGGAATACACAAAAGATGAGGTCAGGCAGATTGCGGACGATATCAGCCTGAAAGTGGCAAATAAACCGGACAGTCAGGATATTTGTTTTGTCCCTGACGGTGATTATGCCTCGTTTATCGAAACGGAAGCCGGCGTTACGATTCCAACGGGAAATTTTGTGCTGCAGGACGGAACCGTTCTTGGGCAGCACAAGGGCATCACACATTATACGGTGGGCCAGAGACGAGGACTTGGTCTCGCACTTGGATATCATGCCTATGTGATCGAAATCCGACCGGAGACAAATGAGATTGTGCTTGGAACGAAAGAAGAATCACTCACAGAAACAGTACGTGCAAACCACCTGAATTTCATGTCTGTTGCAGATATTACAGAACCGATGCGTGTATTTGCTAAAATTCGTTATAATCACAGAGGAGCCTGGTGCACGGTAGAAAAAACCGGAGCGGATGAGATTGTCTGTACCTTTAAGGAAAAACAGGGGGGTGCTTCTCCCGGACAGGCGGTAGTGCTGTACGATGGCGAGTATGTGCTCGGAGGAGGAACCATATTATGATGCAGACAGATTTCCACATGCATACCGGATTTTCGACAGACAGTGATACTTCTCCACGAGCGATGATCGAAGCATCCATTCAGAAAGGGCTGAAGACCATCTGTATCACGGACCACAATGACAAGGATTTTCCGCATCCGGAACTGTTTGATGAAGATGAACCGTTTGTTTTTGAGGAGGCAGAGTATTTTCAGACACTGCAGGAGCTGAGAAGAGAATACCAAAGCAAAATTGATGTTCGAATCGGCGTTGAAATCGGAATGCAGGAACATTTGGTTTCTTATTACAACGAATTTGTTCAGGCAGAACCGTTTGATTTTGTGATTGCATCCATGCATATTATTCACGGAATGGACCCCTACTATCCGCAGTATTTTGCAGGCAGGAGCGATGAGGAAGGGTACCGGGAGGCATTTGCAGAGACCGCCCGCATGCTGAGAATGTATGATAACTTTGATGTGCTGGGGCATATTGACTATATTGTGAGGTACGGCAGGAACCGTGAACAGGATTATTCCTATGCGAAATATGCAGAGGAGCTGGATGAGATACTCCGGCTCGTCATAGAAAAAGGCAAAGGAATTGAACTCAATACGGCCGGATATAAGTATGGTCTTGGATTTGCACACCCACACCCGGATATTCTCCGCAGGTATAGAAAACTGGGTGGTGAGATTCTTACCATCGGTGCCGATGGACACAAACCGGAGCACGTCGCTTATGATTTTTCGAAGGTATCTGCACTTTTGACCGATTGTGGCTTTAAATATTACACAGAATTTTCGCAAAGAAAGCCGATTTTTAAACAACTTCCATAAATATACAAAATTTACTTGAATTTTTGTTCTTGATTTAGTACAATTAGTTCAGTTGATGAAACTTTAACAAAGCGTTGAAGTTATGTCATAAATGACTGTGTAACCCAGTTAAAATTTAATTCATTTTAGGAGGATTTAAAACATGGCAGTAAAAGTAGCAATTAACGGATTTGGACGTATTGGACGTCTCGCATTCAGACAGATGTTCGGAGCAGAGGGATATGAAGTAGTAGCAATCAACGACTTAACATCACCTAAGATGCTTGCTCATTTATTGAAGTATGATTCATCACAGGGAAAATACGCATTAGCTGACAAAGTAACAGCTGGCGAAGATTCTATCACAGTTGATGGACAGACTATCAAAATTTATGCAGAAGCAGACGCAGCAAACCTTCCTTGGGGAGATTTAAAAGTTGACGTTGTTCTTGAGTGTACAGGATTCTACACATCAAAAGCAAAAGCTGAAGCTCATATCAAAGCAGGTGCTAGAAAAGTTGTTATCTCTGCACCAGCAGGAAATGACCTTCCTACAGTTGTTTACAACGTAAACCACGACGTATTAAAACCAGAAGACACAGTAATTTCTGCAGCTTCTTGTACAACAAACTGTTTAGCACCTATGGCTGATGCACTTAACAAATTAGCTACAATCAAATCTGGTATCATGTGCACAATCCACGCTTACACAGGTGATCAGATGACACTTGACGGACCACAGAGAAAAGGTGACTTAAGAAGATCCCGTGCAGCAGCAGTTAATATCGTTCCTAACTCAACAGGAGCTGCTAAAGCTATCGGACTTGTTATCCCAGAGCTTAACGGAAAATTAATCGGATCTGCTCAGCGTGTACCTACACCTACAGGATCTACAACAATCTTAACAGCAGTTGTTGAAGGAACAGTTACAGTTGATGATATCAACGCAGCTATGAAAGCAGCAGCTACAGAATCATTCGGATACAACACAGACGAGATCGTATCCAGCGATATCGTTGGTATGAGATTTGGTTCTTTATTCGATGCTACACAGACAATGGTTTGCCCACTTGACAATGGCACAACAGAGGTTCAGGTTGTATCTTGGTATGACAATGAGAACTCTTACACAAGCCAGATGGTTAGAACAATCAAATATTTCTCTGAATTAGCATAATAGAGTATTTGAAAATTTTACAAAGTTGAACTGCAGGTTCGGTCTACTGGACCGAACCTGCTTTTTCTATTTTCGCGTAAATAAAAAGAAATTAGGAGGCTATATACATGCTTAACAAAAAATCAGTAGATGACATCAATGTGAAAGGTCAGAGAGTTCTTTGCAGATGCGATTTTAATGTTCCATTGATCGATGGAAAAATCACAGACGAGAATCGTCTTGTGGCTGCACTTCCAACAATTAAAAAATTAGTTGCAGATGGCGGAAAAGTAATTCTCTGCTCACATCTCGGAAAACCAAAAGGAGTTGCTGTTCCTGAGTTATCTTTAGCACCTGTTGCAGTTAGATTAACAGAATTACTTGGACAGGAAGTGAAGTTTGCAGCAGATGATACGGTTGTCGGACCAAATGCAAAAGCAGCAGTAGACGCTATGAATGACGGAGATATCGTTCTTCTTGAGAATACCCGCTACAGAGCAGAAGAGACAAAGAACGGAGAAGCTTTCAGCAAAGATCTTGCATCTCTTTGTGATGTATTTGTGAATGATGCGTTCGGTACAGCTCACAGAGCACACTGTTCGAATGTCGGAGTTACAGAATTTGTTGATACAGCAGTTGTCGGATACTTAATGCAGAAAGAAATTGATTTCCTCGGAAATGCAGTTAACAGCCCAGAGAGACCTTTCGTAGCTATCTTAGGCGGAGCTAAGGTTTCAAGCAAAATTTCTGTAATCGAGAACTTATTAGACAAAGTCGATACACTGATTATCGGTGGTGGAATGTCTTATACATTCAGCAAAGCTTTAGACGGAAATGTCGGTGATTCTTTATTAGAGGCTGATTATTGTGACTATGCACTGAAGATGCTTGATAAAGCAAAAGAAAAAGGTGTGAATTTATTACTTCCGATCGACAATATGATCGGTGATGATTTCTCGAATGATGCAAATACACAGGTTGTAGGTAATGGAGCTATTCCGGACGGATGGCAGGGACTTGATATCGGACCTGAAACAGCTAAATCATTTGCGGAAGCTGTGAAAACAGCTAAAACTGTTGTATGGAATGGACCGATGGGATGTTTCGAGATGCCTAAGTTCGCCGCAGGTACAGAGGCAGTTGCAAAAGCATTAGCAGAGACAGATGCCGTTACAATTATCGGTGGCGGTGATTCAGCAGCAGCTGTAAACCAGCTTGGATATGGTGATAAGATGACACATATCTCTACAGGTGGCGGAGCTTCTCTTGAATTCTTAGAAGGAAAAGAGCTTCCGGGTGTAGCAGCAGCAAACGATAAGTAAAAGTAGAGCACTTAATGAGGTCTTTACGAAATTAGTGCGAACTTTGTTCGAAGGAACTTAGCGAGGTGTTTTCGAGCTTAGTGAATCGAACTACCTTGTTCTATCGAGCTTAGGGCGATGGGAACACCAAATAACAGAAAGAGAGATAAAATAAAATGGCAAGAAGAAAAATTATTGCAGGAAACTGGAAAATGAACAAAACTCCCAGTGAGGCAGTTGCATTAATCAATGAATTAAAACCGTTAGTAGCAAATGAAGAAGTTGACGTCGTATTCTGTGTACCGGCAATCGACATCATCCCAGCTATGGAAGCAGCTAAGGGAAGCAATATCTGCATCGGAGCAGAGAATATGTACTTTGAAGAGAGCGGCGCTTATACAGGTGAGATTTCACCTGCAATGCTGACAGATGTTGGCGTAAAATATGTAGTTCTTGGACATTCTGAGAGAAGAGAATACTTTGCTGAGACTTCTGAAACTGTCAACAAGAAGATGCTCAAAGCTTACGAGCACGGTATTACACCAATCATGTGCTGTGGTGAGACCTTAGAACAGAGAGAACAGGGCGTAACAATGGATTTCATCCGTCAGCAGGTTAAAGTTGGATTCTTAGGAATTACAGCAGATCAGGCTAAGACAGCTGTTATCGCTTACGAGCCAATCTGGGCTATCGGAACAGGTAAAGTGGCTACAACAGAGCAGGCACAGGAAGTATGCGCAGGAATCCGTGCATGCATCGCTGAGATTTATGATGAAGCTACAGCAGAAGCAATCCGTATCCAGTACGGCGGCTCTGTATCAGCTTCAAGTGCTCCTGAATTATTTGCACAGGCAGATATCGATGGCGGACTTGTGGGTGGTGCTGCATTAAAACCAGACTTTGGTAAAATCGTTAACTACAAATAATCAGTCTGACAAAGTAAATATACCCGCATAAATGCATGAAAGGGGTGTGGAGCATTCCGCACCTCTTTTAAGTTAAGAAACTAGATAGGAGATAGGAAAATGAGTAAAAAACCAACCGTATTAATGATATTAGATGGTTACGGACTGAATCCTGAGACAAAAGGAAATGCTGTTGCAGAAGCTAAGACACCGGTTATGGATAAACTGATGGCAGAATGCCCATTTGTTCAGGGACAGGCAAGCGGCATGGCAGTCGGACTTCCGGACGGACAGATGGGAAACTCTGAAGTTGGACATCTGAACATGGGCGCAGGCCGAATCGTATATCAGGATCTTACAAAGATCACAAAATCCATTCAGGATGGAGATTTCTTTGAGAATGAGGCACTCCTCGCTGCATGCAAAAATGTAAAAGAGAATCACAGTGACCTTCATTTATTTGGTCTGGTATCTGATGGCGGAGTTCACAGTCATAACACACATATTTACGGACTGCTGGAACTTGCTAAAAAACAGGGCATCAAAAATGTCTACGTACACTGTTTTCTTGATGGCCGTGACACACCTCCGTCATCCGGCAAATCATATGTCGAAGAGTTAGCTGCCAAGATGAAAGAGATCGGCGTAGGAGAAGTTGCAAGCGTCATGGGACGTTATTATGCAATGGACAGAGATAACCGCTGGGACCGTGTCGAATTGGCTTATAATGCAATCGTAAAGGGTCAGGGCAATACAGCAGCAGACGGACCGAGCGCAATTCAGGCATCTTATGATGATGACAAGACAGACGAATTCGTTATACCGACCGTTGTTGTGAAAGATGGCAAACCGCTTGCCACCATCAAGGACAAGGATTCTGTTATTTTCTTCAACTTCAGACCAGACAGAGCAAGAGAAATCACAAGAACCTTCTGTGATGACAGCTTTGATGGATTTGACCGCGGGGACAGAGTGAAGACAACATTTGTATGCTTCACGGATTACGATGTAACAATCGAGAACAAACTCGTTGCATTCTACAAAACAGAAATCACCAACACCTTTGGAGCATTTCTTGCGAACAATCATCTGACACAGGCAAGAATCGCCGAGACAGAGAAATATGCACACGTTACATTCTTCTTTAACGGCGGTGTGGAAGAGCCGAATCAGGGTGAGGATCGAATTCTTGTGAAATCACCAAAGGTTGCAACCTATGATCTCCAGCCTGAGATGAGTGCTTATGAAGTGGATGACAAATTAGTCGAAGCAATCAAATCAGATAAGTATGATGTGATTATCATCAACTTTGCAAATCCTGACATGGTAGGACATACCGGAATCGAGACAGCCGCAATCGCTGCGGTAGAAGCTGTTGACAAGTGTGTCGAAAAAGCAGTAAATGCAATCAAAGAGGTAAACGGACAGATGTTTATCTGCGCGGACCATGGAAATGCAGAGCAGCTGATTGATCCTGAGACGGGAGCACCATTTACAGCTCATACAACAAATCCGGTTCCATTTATTCTTGTAAATGCAGATCCTTCTTACGAATTACGAGAGGGCGGATGCCTTGCAGATATTGCACCGACTCTGATTGAACTGATGGGAATGACCCAGCCAGAAGAGATGACAGGAAAATCACTTCTAAAAAAAAAGCTGATTTAACAGCAGATGCTCCGACTGCAGCTCCTTCAGAGGAAGCTGATACCTCTGTCAGCAGCTGTGACATAAAAGCAATCTTTTATACTTCTAATACGGGATATACACAAGAATATGCACAGATGCTTTCTGATAAGCTGAACATTCCGGCATATCATATCGCAGAAGATGACGGGAGCGTACCAGCAGGTGCGGAAGTAATCTATATGGGATGGATTTGTGCCGGCGGTATCAAAGGATACGAAAAGGCAGCGAAGCGTTATCAGATAAGAGCACTCTGCGGTGTAGGGTTAGCAGCAGACAATGGAAATCAGGTTGATGAGCTTGCAAAACGTCATCGTGTATCCGAGTCCACGGAGGTATTTTATCTTCAGGGGGGTTTTGATATGGGAAGACTCAGCGGCGTATACAAACTAATGATGAAAGTTATGAGAGATGTTGTACGCAGATCAATATCCAAAAAAGACGATGTAACAGAAGAGGAACAGATTGCATATGAATTAATGTGCAAGGGCGGAAGCTATGTCGATGAAGAAAAATTAATTCAGATACAAGAATGGTTTCATGCACAGATGTAGTGAAACAAGATAAAAAATATCGCATTTCGATTTCTCGAGATGCGATATTTTTATGGGAAAAATTCATTTTATAACGAAGTTTCTTCCAGATTTTTATTTGCAGTAGAAAGCATTAATTTAATACGGTTCAGCTGGTTTACTTCACTTGCACCCGGATCGAAATCAATTGCTACAACATTTGATTCTGGATGACGTCTTCTCAATTCTTTGATAACACCCTTTCCCACAACATGGTTCGGCAGGCATGCAAACGGCTGCGTACACACGATATTAGGCGTACCGGAATGGATAAGCTCTAACATTTCTCCGGTTAAGAACCAGCCCTCACCGGTCTGGTTGCCGAGAGAAACAATCTCAGATGCCATCTTTGCCAAATCTTCGATTTTTGCAGGCGGATCAAAATGTTTGCTTGCTGCAAATGCTCTGGTTGCCGGTTTCCGGAGCCATTCAATGCCCTTGATACCCAGATTAGCATAGAAAGCACTGGATGCCTTCATTCCAAGCTTCTGAGCTTTGAAATTCTGATTGTAGAAGCAGTAATTCAAAAAGTCAAGCAGATCCGGCACAACAGCTTCGGCACCTTCATGTTCCAGAAGATCAGCTAAATGGTTGTTTGCAGCCGGAAGGAATTTAACCAAAATCTCGCCAACAATACCAACTCTTGGTTTTTGAATATCTGAGGTTGGAATGTGATCAAATTCATGAATGATTTCAGTACACATCCTGTTGAATTTCCGTCGTGATGGATAGCCATGTGTCAGGAAGGCAATACATGTTTCCTTCCACTTACTATGAACTGCATCTGTCGCTCCTTTTTCCGCTTCATAAGGTCTCATTCGGTTGACGCACTTCATGAAAATATCACCAAACACAGCGCCATAGACACCCCGGATGATCAACAGCGGCGTGAGCTTAAATCCCGGATTATCTTCTAAACCGCTTAAGTTAATTGAGATAACCGGAATGTGGCCATAACCGGCTTTTTTGAGTGCGCGCCGGATAAATCCAATATAGTTGGAGGCACGACATCCGCCGCCGGTCTGACTGATAATAACAGCCGTCTTATTCAGATCATATTTGCCGGAAAGGATTGCGTCCATAATCTGTCCGACTACCATCAGAGATGGATAGCATGCGTCATTATTCACGTATTTCAGTCCAATATCGACAGCAGCTTTATTGTCATTTGGAAGAACCTCCAGATGATATCCGCTTGCGTTAAATGCCGGCCCGATTAATTCGAAATGTACCGGTGACATCTGCGGACATAAAATAGTATAATTTCCCTTCATTTCTTTTGTAAAGATGACTTTTTCGATGTTGGCAGGCTTGATTTCGCGCTGCAGCTGCCGCGTTTCACGGACACGGATTGCAGCAAGCAGCGAGCGGATACGGATTCTGGCGGCACCTAAGTTATTGACTTCATCGATCTTTAAAGAAGTATAAATTTTATCGGAACCGGTCAGAATATCGGAAACCTGATCGGTTGTAACTGCATCAAGTCCACATCCGAAAGAATTAAGCTGGATTAAATCCAGATTTTCCTTTGTTTTCACATAATTTGCGGCTGCATACAGACGGGAATGATACATCCACTGATCCATAACGATCAAAGGACGCTCGACCGGATTCAGGTGGGAAATGCAGTCCTCGGTCAGTACTGCGCAGTTATAAGAATTAATCAGCTCCGGAATACCGTGGTTGACCTCCGGATCAAAATGATACGGACGGCCTGCCAGAACGATACCGCGGTTGCCGGTCTCATCGAGGAACTTTACAGTCTCTTCCCCTTTTCGTCTGATGTCCTGGCGGCAGCTCTCAAGTTCAGCCCATGCAGCGTGCACGGAAGATTTAATTTCATCAGTGGAAATGGAAAACTTGTCACTGAATTCTTCAATCAGCCGGACACAGAGTGTCTCCTCATCCTTGAAGGAAAGGAACGGATTCATGAAATCCACTTCACCGCAAACAATAGCGTCCATGTTATTCTTAATATTTTCGGGATAAGAAGTAACAATCGGACAGTTATAATGATTATTCGCATCCTCAAATTCCTGACGTTCATATGGAATGCAGGGATAGAAGATGAAGGAAACGCCTTCTTTGATCAGCCATTCCACATGACCATGAGCTAATTTCGCCGGGTAACATTCCGATTCACTTGGAATCGAATCAATTCCCAATTCATAAATCTTTCTGGTGGAAGCAGGCGATAACACAACCTTAAATCCAAGATCATTAAAAAATGTAAACCAGAAAGGATAATTCTCGTACATATTGAGGACTCTTGGAAGTCCAACGGTTCCACGGACAGCTTCTTCATCAGACAGCGGTGTATATCCAAAATACCGTTCGTTCTTATATTCAAACAGATTCGGAAGGTTATTCTTGGATTTTTCTTTGCCGAGTCCACGTTCACAGCGATTACCGGAAATATAACGTCTGCCGTCGTTGAATCTGTTGATTGTAAGCCGGCAGTTGTTCGTACAGCCCTTACATTTTGACATGGAAGTATTGTAAGTAAAGTTCTCAATCTCTTCAATGGAGAGCATAGTCGTACCTTCACAGTCCACATAGCGTTCCCGGGCGATTAAGGCCGCACCGAAAGCACCCATGATTCCGGCAATGTCAGGACGGATTGCGTGACAGTTTGCAATCTTTTCGAAGCTTCGGAGTACAGCTTCATTATAGAAAGTACCTCCCTGAACAACGATGTGTTCACCGAGCTCGGAAGCATCGGAAACTTTGATTACTTTAAAGAGTGCATTTTTGATAACTGAATAAGCCAGACCAGCAGAAATATCAGAGACTTCGGCGCCTTCCTTCTGTGCCTGCTTTACCTTCGAATTCATGAATACAGTACATCTCGTTCCGAGATCAATCGGATTATGTGCATACAAAGCTTCGTGCGCGAAATCCTCGACCGAATAGTTCAGACCTTTTGCAAAGGTTTCAATAAAAGAACCACAGCCGGAAGAACAGGCTTCATTTAACTGTACACTGTCGACAGACTGGTTCTTGATTTTAATACATTTCATATCCTGGCCGCCGATGTCGAGGATACAGTCCACATCCGGTTCAAAAAATGAAGCTGCATAGTAATGGGATACGGTCTCAACTTCGCCGTCATCCAGCATAAGCGCAGCCTTAATCAACGCTTCTCCGTAGCCGGTCGAGCAGGAATGCACAATCTCGACATCCTCCGGAAGCTGGCTGTAAATATCCTTGATTGCAGTAATGGTGGTCCCGAGGGGGTCACCATCGTTGCCGTGATAGAACGAATACAGAAGAGTTCCGTCCTCGCCGACCAGAGCAGCTTTGGTGGTCGTAGAGCCCGCATCGATTCCCAGGAAGGCTTTTCCTTTATAGGTTGCCAGATCCTTTACCGGAACCTGATGTTTGGCGTGGCGGCTCTGAAATTCTGTGTAATCCGCCTCGGTAGCAAACAGCGGCTCCATACGGTCCACTTCGAATTCCATTTTAATTTTCCCGGCCATACGTTCCTGCATCTCCACAATCGAAACGTCCAGATCCTTCTTCGAATTCAGCGCAGAACCCACGGCAGCAAATAAATGCGAATACTTTGGTGCGATAATATGTTCATCGTCTAATTTTAAAGTCCTTATAAATGCTTCGCGAAGCTCCGGAAGGAAGTGCAGCGGTCCGCCTAAGAATGCAACATGGCCACGAATCGGCTTACCGCAGGCAAGTCCGCTGATGGTCTGATTGACCACCGCCTGAAAAATAGATGCGGCAAGGTCTTCCTTCGTTGCACCTTCGTTGATCAGTGGCTGGATGTCGGATTTGGCAAACACACCGCAGCGCGCAGCAATCGAATAAAGCGCCTTGTAGTTATGGGCGTAGTTGTTAAGTCCCAGTGCATCTGTCTGCAGAAGAGAGGCCATCTGGTCGATGAAAGAACCTGTACCGCCGGCACAGACACCGTTCATTCGCTGTTCGACATTTCCACCTTCGAAATAAATAATCTTGGCATCTTCGCCGCCAAGCTCAATGGCAACGTCTGTCTGTGGTGCGTAATCCTGCAGTGCTGTGGATACGGCAATTACCTCCTGCACGAACGGAACACCAAGGTGCTTCGCAAGCGTCAGCCCGCCGGAACCCGTAATAACAGGAGAGACGTGAATGGACCCCAGTTTGTAGACTGCACGGCCAAGAAGGTCTGATAATGTCTCCTGAATATTGGCAAAATGTCTTTCGTAGTCAGAAAACAGAACCTCATTATCAGAGTTCAATATGGCTATTTTAACTGTTGTTGAGCCAATATCAATCCCTAAAGTATGTAATTCTTTTAAACTCATATGTAATATTCCTCTCAATGAAATCAATGGTTGTTTCTTATTAATATAGAAATTGTTTCAGAGTACATTATACGACATTGTTTGCAAAAACACAATTGTAAAAAAGTTGTAAACTGTTTGGATTAAATTGACAAAGTTCTGTTGGGAAGTTACAATTAATGGGTATGTAAAATGAAAAGGAGCTCTGCATTTATGAATTGGATCAATAAGTTAGAAAAGAAGTTCGGTAAATACGCAATTCCTAACTTGATGTGGTATATCATCATTCTTTACGGGATTGGATTTGTTATTCAAATGGTCATGCCAGATTTTTACTACAGCTATCTGGATTTGGATGCAGGAGCTATTTTACATGGTCAGATATGGCGCATTGTTACATTTTTGATACAGCCGCCATCTACAAGCATTTGGTTTGTTATCTTTGCATTGTATCTGTATTATATGATTGGTACACAGCTTGAACGCACATGGGGTGCTTTTCGTTTCAATCTGTATTTTTTCATGGGTGTACTGTTCCATGTGATCGCAGCAATTATCGTATATCTTGCAACCGGATTATCACTTCCGATGGGAACATTTTATCTGAACCTGTCATTGTTCTTTGCATTTGCGATGGTATATCCGGACATTGAATTTCTGCTGTTTTTTGTGATTCCGGTCAAAGTAAAGTATCTTGCGTGGCTGGACGCGGCATTCTTTGGATATACGGTTCTTCAGGCATTTCTCCCCGCATATGGCGGCAGCGAAGTGTTTGGTATTGTATACAAGGCACAGGCGGCAGCGGCAGCTGTTTCTATTTTAAATTTTCTGGTATTTTATTTCTCTTCCAGAAATTTCAAGGCACATTCACCAAAAGAGGTGAAACGGCGCAGACGGTATCATGAAGCAGTTAAGATGGCAAAAAAATCAAATGGAAATGCGGCGGCACCTGCAGGTGCGAAGCATATCTGTGCAGTCTGCAAACGAACAGAATTAGATGATCCAAGACTGGAATTCCGCTATTGTTCAAAATGTAACGGGAATTATGAATACTGTCAGGATCATTTGTTCACACATACACACGTTAAATAGTAAAAAAGAGAGTAATAGGAGATTATATGAAAAAAACAAAAATTATTTGTACTATGGGACCGAATACAAACGACAGAGAAGTTATGAAGCAGTTAATGTTAAATGGAATGGATATTGCCAGATTTAATTTTTCGCACGGTGACCATGAAGAGCAGAAGATGCGTATGGACATGATCAAACAGCTTCGCGATGAGACCGGGAAACCGGTTGCAATTCTCCTCGATACAAAGGGTCCGGAGATTCGTACCGGTCTGTTGGAGGACGGTAAGAAAGTAAAGCTAAAAGAGGGTGAGACATTTATTCTCACTACAAAAGAAATTATGGGAAATGCAGAAAAGGTCTCAATCACATATGAAGGACTTGTTCAGGATGTTGAATCCGGTAAGAAGATTCTGATTGATGATGGCTTGATTGAACTTACAGTTGAAGACAAGACCGATGCAGATATTATCTGCCGTGTTGACAATGGTGGAGAACTTGGAGAACGCAAGGGGGTCAATGTTCCGAATGTACCGGTTCGCCTTCCTGCTATTACCGATAAAGATAAAGATGATATCCGTTTTGGTGTGGAGCAGGAGGTCGATTTTATCGCCGCATCATTTGTGCGTAATGCAGAATGTATCTTAGAGATCAAAGCATTATTAAATGAGTGCGGAGCACCAAATCTTCCGGTGATTGCGAAGATTGAAAATGCAGAGGGAATCAAAAATATCGAGGAAATTATCCGTGCATCTGACGGTATCATGGTTGCACGTGGAGATCTCGGTGTGGAGATTGCAGCAGAGGAACTCCCATATCTTCAGAAAATGATGATTCAGAAATGCAACGATAACTTCAAACCAGTTATCACGGCAACACAGATGCTGGACTCCATGATGAGAAATCCACGTCCGACAAGAGCGGAGGTAACCGATGTTGCCAATGCAATTTATGACGGAACCGATGCTGTCATGTTATCCGGCGAGACAGCGCAGGGTAAATATCCAGTCGAAGCACTTCAGATGATGGTTCACATTGCAGAAAATACAGAAAAGCATCTTGATTATGATATGATTCTGGAAAAATCCGGTGCAAATAAGAAGAGCAGTGTGTCAAATGCAATCGGATATGCGTCTGTAGCAGCTGCGGTGAATCTGAATGCCAAATGCATTCTTACACCGACCGTATCAGGTGCGACAGCAAGAGTTGTTTCCAAGTTCAAACCACAAGCTGAGATTCTCGGTGTTTCTCCAAACGAGAGAACACTTCGCAAGATGCAGATTAACTGGGGCGTACGTCCAATGAAATCAATCGAGCTCCATACAACAGAAGATATCTGCAGCGGTGCAATTGAGCTCGCAAAAGTCAAACAGTTCGTAGACGAAGGTGACATTGTAGTTCTGACCGCCGGTATCCCTTCACCGAATGTGAAAAAGGCAAAAGAGGGTGTCAGCAACATGATGAGAATTGCAGTTGTAGACTAAAATATATGATTGTCAAGAGAGACAGAGTGGAAGCAGGCTCTGTCTTTTTTATATTTTGCTGGTTTTATATTGACAAACCTATTAGAATCTACTATAGTGTTTCTATAAAGAACCACTAATAGAAAGCGTGAGTGAATGGATAACGAACAATTCATTGAACAGTTAATGAAAATGGGACTGACCAGACAGGAAGCAACCATATATTACAAGCTGATTGAATCAGGAAAACAGACCGGATATGAGATATCCAAAGCAACCGGCATTTCCAGATCCAATGCCTACAGTGCATTGTCATCCTTAGTTGACAAGGGTGCTGCGTATCTGCTGGAAGAATCGGCGAAACGATATATCCCCGTACAGGTGGAAGAATTTTGCGACAACTATATCCGAAAGCTTCAGAAATCAAAAGAGTGGCTGTTAGAGAACCAGCCGCAGATGCGGGCGGAAGAAGAGGGATATATTACGATTGAAGGCAGAGAGCATATTCTGGATAAGGCAAAGGCACTTCTGTCGAATATTGAAGCAAGAGTCTATATAACCGGAAAACAGGAGTTTTTGAATCTGCTGCGAGAGGAACTTGAGACAGCAGCCGCGGCGGAAAAGAAGGTCGTGATTGTCACGGATATGCCGTTCATGTTAAAGGGGGCAAAGATCTATGTCAGCGATGACCGGGGAAAACAGGTCGGAATCATTGCTGATTCAAAATATACTCTGACCGGAGAATACGGGAGTGGTTCGACGAATACCTGTCTGTATTCCGGGCAAAAGAATCTGGTGACGTTATTTAAGAATGCATTGGCAAATGAAATAAAATTAATAAGTATACGGAGGAATATGAAACGATGAAAAAAGAAACATTTGTAACAAAAGCACAGTTAGATGAGATCGTAAAGGATTATCCAACCCCATTTCATCTTTATGATGAAAAAGGCATTAGAAAAAATATGGAAGCACTGAGAAGCGCTTTTGCATGGAATAAAGGCTACAAGGAATATTTTGCGGTCAAAGCAACGCCGAATCCGTTTTTAATTAATATTTTAAAGGATTACGACTGCGGCTGTGACTGTTCCTCTTACACAGAGCTTATGCTCTCCGATGCAATGGGAGTACAGGGATCTGATATCATGTTTTCTTCTAATGACACACCGGCGGAAGAATTTGTATATGCAGATAAGCTTGGAGCAATCATTAATCTGGATGATTTTACGCACATCCAGTTTTTGGAGGATACCATCGGTCATATTCCGGAAACCATCAGCTGTCGTTATAATCCGGGCGGACTGTTTAAAATCAGCAATGATATCATGGACAACCCGGGAGATTCGAAATACGGTATGACAACCGAGCAGCTGTTTGAAGCCTTTAAGATTTTAAAGAGCAAGGGTGCAAAAGAATTCGGTATCCATGCATTTTTAGCAAGTAATACCGTGACGAACGATTATTATCCAATGCTTGCAAAAGTATTGTTTGAAGTGGCGGTTAAGCTGCAGAAGGAGACCGGCGTTCATATTAAATTCATCAACTTATCCGGCGGAATCGGAATTCCATACACACCGGATCAGGAGCCGAACGATATTCGTGCAATCGGAGAAGGTGTCCGCAGAGTGTTTGAGGAAGTGCTGGTTCCGGCAGGGATGGGAGATCTCGAAATCTATACAGAGCTTGGAAGATTTATGATGGGACCGTATGGCTGCCTTGTAACAAAAGCAATTCATGAAAAGCATACGCATAAAGAGTACATCGGTGTGGATGCCTGTGCCGTGAACCTGATGAGACCTGCAATGTACGGCGCATATCATCACATCACAGTGATGGGAAAAGAAGATGCACCTTGTGACCACCAGTACGATGTGACCGGTTCATTATGCGAGAACAATGATAAATTTGCAATTGACCGGATGCTGCCGGAGATTGAGATGGGCGATTTGCTTGTGATCCATGACACGGGCGCACACGGATTTTCAATGGGATATAACTATAACGGAAAATTAAAATCCGCAGAGCTGCTTCTGAAAGAAGATAAAAGTGTGCAGCTTATCCGCAGAGCAGAGACCCCGGCAGATTACTTTGCAACCTTTGACTGCTTTGATATCGGAAAGAAGCTGACAAAATAACCGGTGAATGAAAAAGAATTGCGGAAATCATCTTGCAATCATTCTCTGAATATGATAATATATAACTCGGCTTGAAAAATAGCTGAGTGCGCGGCTGTGGCGGAATGGCAGACGCACAAGACTCAAAATCTTGCGGGGGTGACCTCGTGTGGGTTCAAGTCCCACCAGCCGCACTTAAAACACATTAAAAGTACTGATTTTACAGAGCTTATCTGTAGTCAGTACTTTTTTCTTTTAAAAAGCTTTGTTTTGGTGTATAGTATATATGTATGTCATAAACTGAAAGGGCAATATATTAATGAGAGAGAAAATCGTATTAATTGATGGACACAGTATATTAAATCGTGCATTTTACGGAGTGCCGGATCTGACCAATGCAGAGGGACTTCATACGAATGCAGTCTATGGATTTTTGAACATCATGTTTAAGATATTAGAGACAGAAAAGCCACAGTATCTGATGGTGACTTTTGATGTACATGCACCTACATTTCGTCACAAGATGTATGCGGAATATAAAGGCACCAGAAAACCAATGGCAGAGGAACTGCGCCAGCAGGTGCCGGTGATCAAGGAAGTTTTAAGAGCCATGCATATTGCAATCATTGAGAAAGCAGGGTTAGAGGCAGATGATTTGCTGGGTACGATTTCCAGGCAGTGCGAGGAAAAGGGAATGGATGTTGCAATCATTTCCGGAGACCGTGATACGCTGCAGCTTGCAACAGACCATGTGAAAATCCGCATTCCAAAGACGAAGCAGGGAAATACCGAGGTGGAAGATTATCTGGCAGAGGATGTCATAGCGCGTTATCAGGTTACCCCAAAAGAATTCATTGATGTAAAAGCATTGATGGGAGATGCTGCGGATAACATTCCGGGGGTTCCGGGGATCGGTGAGAAGACGGCCACGAAAATCATTGTGGATTATGGGTCAATTGAAAATGCACATGAGCATGCCGATGAATTAAAGCCGCCGAGAGCAAGCAAGAATATTGTAGAATTCTGGGAACAGGCACAGATGAGCAAGGTTCTGGCAACGATTGATGTGGATGCAGAGATTGCATTTGATTTAGCGTCTGCAAAACATGAGAACCCATACACGAAAGAGGCATATGATTATTTTCAAAAGCTTCAGTTTAAGAATCTGCTCAGTCGTTTTGATGTGGAGGCCTCCTCCAATGATATAGAAGAAAAGTTTCAGTCTATTCATGAAAAATCAGACATAATACGTGTCATGGAGCAGGCAAAGAAAGCAAAGACCGTCGGGATTGCGTTTTCAGAAGAGAGTGAATTTGTTCTGCCGCTGTTTGCTCACAAATCAGGAATTGGTAAAATTGGAATTGCATTTTCAGCGGATGACATTTATGCAATTTCCTCAACCGAGGAAGTGAGCATGGAGTTTTTGTTTGAAGAATTAACGGATATCGCCGGAAAAGTGGATACCTTTTCCATGATGAATATCAAGGAAGCGATGAAGCATGTGCGGATTCCAGACCGGACAAAAGCCTATGATGTGACCGTTGCCGCTTATCTTTTGAATCCTATTAAAAATGATTATGTGTTTCAGGATGTTGCCCGTGAGCATCTGGGAATGATGATTGATGAGCAGACAGAGGGAGATGCGCTGGCATGCTACGAAGCATACACAGCATTTGCAGCGGTAGAGCCTTTGAAGAATAAGTTAGAAGAGGACGGCATGCTGCATTTATTTACAGACGTTGAGATGCCGCTGGTATACACGCTGTTTGATATGGAACAGGCGGGAATCCGGGTGCAGGCAGAAGAGCTTCACGCTTACAGTCAGGAGCTTGGAAGCAGGATTGTGGAACTGGAAAAAGATATCTATGAGATGGCGGATGAGATATTTAACATCAACTCACCAAAACAGTTAGGGGTGATTCTTTTTGAAAAGATGGGGCTTCCGGGCGGGAAGAAAACGAAAACCGGTTATTCAACGGCTGCAGGCGTTCTCGAGAAACTGGCACCGGATTATCCGATTGTATCGAAAATACTGGAATACCGGCAACTGGCAAAGCTAAAATCCACATATGCCGATGGACTGGCTAATTTCATCAGTCTGGACGGAAGAATTCACGGAAAATTCAATCAGACGATTACCGCAACGGGGCGAATCAGCAGTACAGAACCAAACCTTCAGAATATTCCAATCCGCACAGAGCTTGGCCGACTGTTTCGCAAAGTATTTATTCCGGAGGAAGGCTTCGTTCTTGTGGATGCCGATTATTCGCAGATAGAGCTCCGTATACTGGCGCACTGTTCCGAAGATGAACATTTGATTCAGGCATATAAGGATGCAAAGGACATTCACCGGATGACAGCATCGCAGGTATTCCACATTCCGTTTGATGAGGTGACGGATCTGGAGCGCCGCAATGCGAAAGCGGTCAATTTCGGTATTGTCTATGGAATCAGCTCCTTTGGTCTCAGCCAGAATATCAGTATCACGCGGAAAGAAGCGGCAAAGTATATCGAAAGCTATTTTGAGACATATCCCGGTATTAAGCGGTTTTTGGATCACGCGGTGTCTCAGGCAAAAGAGCTTGGATATGTCACGACTCTTTTCGGAAGGCGCAGACCGGTACCGGAACTGAAATCAAGCAATTTCATGCAGCGCTCCTTCGGGGAACGTGTTGCCATGAATGCACCGATTCAGGGAACGGCAGCCGATATTATTAAAATCGCGATGGTTCGCGTGAATCAGGCGCTCAAAGAGCAGCACATGAAATCCCGGCTGATTCTTCAGGTTCACGATGAACTTCTCGTGGAAGCACATGAATCCGAGATTGATGAAGTGAAGAAAATATTAGAGAAAAATATGATGGAAGCAGCCGACCTTCGCGTTCCGTTATCCATTGATCTGAACGTTGGAAAGAACTGGTTTGAGGCTCATTAACAGGTGATAAGATGAAGATTATAGGTGTGACCGGCGGTGTCGGATCCGGAAAGAGTCAGGTTCTGGATTATCTGGAAAAGGAATGTGGTGCTGTCGTATATAAAGCCGATGAAGTCGCAAAGAAACTGCAGCAGCCCGGACAATTTGTGTTCCGGGAGATGCTGCAGCATTATGGCATTGAAATTTTAACAAAAGACGGTGAACTGGACCGTGCGAAAATTGCTGAGATTGTATTTCGTGATGAGGCAGAGCTGTTTTATCTGAATCAGCTGATCCATCCACAGGTAAAAGAGTACCTGATGCAGGCGATTGAAACGCAGGGCGATACAGGCACCGAGCTGTTCGTAATTGAGGCAGCGCTCCTTCTGGAGGATCATTATGAGGAAATCTGTGATGAGCTGTGGTATATCTATACCAGGGAGAATGTGCGAAGACAGCGTTTGAAGGATTCCCGCGGTTATTCCGATGAAAAGATTTCCGAGATTATGAAGAATCAGAAGTCGGAAGAAGAGTTCCGCAGGAAATGCGGGAAAGTGATTGACAACAGCGGTGCCTTTTCTAATACCGTATCACAATTAAAACATGCATTGGAATCAGAAGATATGCAGTATGAAATTACATAGAAAATGGAGAAATACAAATGAGATTATGCAGTATTGCCAGCGGAAGCAGCGGTAATTGTATCTACGTGGGAAATGACCAGACACATCTGCTCGTGGATACCGGAATTAGTAAAAAGAGAATCGAGGCCGGTCTGGCAGAGCTTGAAATTAAAGGTGATGAGCTGGATGGAATTCTGATCACCCATGAACATTCGGATCATATTCAGGGGCTGGGAGTTTTCAGCCGTAAATACGGAATCCCGATTTACGCAACCGGAGGAACCCTGAAGGGAATCCAGAAATATTCAAGTCTTGGCCGGATGCCGGAGGGGCTGTATCATGAAATCGAGACAGATCATTCCTTCACACTGGGAAATATTGAAATTGATCCGTTCCGCATTTCCCACGATGCAAATGAACCGGCAGCATACCGCTTTAATTACGAAAAGAAATCGATTGCGGTTGCGACAGATTTAGGAATATATGATGATTACACTGTATCAAAGCTTCAAAATCTGGACGCGGTCCTGCTGGAGGCGAACCACGATATTCATATGCTGGAGGTAGGAGCCTATCCATATCCGCTCAAGAGAAGAATCCTTGGCGAAAAAGGACATTTATCAAATGAATTGTCAGGTCAGCTTCTTTGTGATATACTACATGATAATTTGAAACACATAGTGCTGGGTCATCTAAGCAAAGAGAACAATTATGCCAGACTTGCCTATGAAACAGTAAAGTTGGAAGTGACGCTGGGGAACAACGATTATAAAGGGGAAGACCTTGACATGTTTGTTGCAAAACGTGATGATGTATCTAAAATCATCGAAATATAATTTAGAAAAGAGGATAAAAGGATGAGAAAATGTGTAGTAACTGTTTTAGGAAAAGATACCGTAGGAATTATCGCAAAGGTCTGCAGCTATCTGGCTGATAATAATATCAATATTCTTGATATTTCCCAGACGATTGTGCAGGGATATTTTGACATGATGATGATCGTTGATGTAACGAACATCGAAAAGGACTTCGGAGATATTGTGGAAGAGATGAATAAGCTGGGCGAAGAGATCGGCGTAAACATCCGCTGCCAGAGAGAAGAGATTTTCGCAAAGATGCACAGACTGTAATAACAATATTGAAGAAAACGGGGTAAGATTTATGATTAACATGATGGAAGTAACTGAGACCAATAAAATGATTGAACACGAGAATCTGGATGTGAGAACCATCACGCTCGGAATCAGTCTGCTGGACTGTATCGATTCGGACTTGGCTGCCTTAAATGAAAAAATATACACAAAAATCACGACAGTTGCAAAAGATCTGATTTCAACCGGAAAAGAGATTGAAAAAGAATTCGGAATTCCGATTGTAAACAAAAGAATCTCGATCACACCGATTTCGCTGATTGGCGCTGCGGCATGCAAAACTTCAGAAGATTACGTGGAAGTGGCAAAGACACTGGACCGGGCAGCACACACGGTTGGTGTGAATTTTATCGGCGGATATTCTGCACTTGTATCGAAAGGCATGACAAAGAGTGATGAGCTTTTGATCCGTTCCATTCCTCAGGCGATGGCTCAGACAGAACGGATCTGCAGTTCTGTCAATGTAGGCTCCACAAAATGCGGAATCAATATGGATGCAGTCCGCCTTTGCGGAGAGATGGTGAAAGCAACAGCGGAGGCAACAGCGGAACGTGATTCGCTCGGTTGTGCCAAGCTTGTGATTCTCTGTAATGCACCGGATGATAATCCATTCATGGCAGGGGCATTTTTAGGCGTGACAGAAGCGGACGCAATTATCAACGTGGGAGTCAGCGGACCGGGTGTTGTAAAGAAAGCAATCGAGAAGGCGCGTGGCAAAGGATTTGAAGAACTTTGCGAGACGATCAAGAAGACGGCATTTAAAATCACCCGTGTCGGACAGCTGGTTGCAAATGAAGCATCCCAGCGTATGGGAATCCCGTTTGGAATCATTGACCTGTCATTGGCTCCGACTCCGGCAGTGGGTGACAGTATTGCAGAGATATTAGAAGAGATCGGTTTAGAAAGAGTTGGCGCACCGGGAACAACTGCGGCACTTGCGATGTTGAATGACCAAGTGAAAAAGGGCGGTGTTATGGCATCTTCCTATGTCGGTGGCTTAAGCGGCGCCTTCATTCCGGTCAGCGAGGATCAGGGAATGATCGATGCAGTGAATCTCGGCGCACTGACTCTTGAAAAATTAGAGGCAATGACCTGTGTATGCTCGGTCGGACTTGACATGATTGCAATTCCGGGCAAGACAAGTGCTGCAACGATTGCCGGTATCATTGCAGATGAGATGGCAATTGGAATGGTGAACCAGAAGACAACAGCAGCAAGACTGATCCCGGTCATCGGAAAAGATGTGGGAGACACAGCTGAATTTGGCGGTCTGCTTGGATATGCTCCGATTATGCCGGTGAACGGATTTGGATGTGATGTATTTGTAAATAGAGAAGGACGTATGCCGGCTCCGATTCACAGTTTTAAAAACTAGGAGGAATGCAGATGAAAAAAATTGGGATTGTAACAGACAGCAACAGTGGGATCACACAGCTAGAGGGAAAAGAACTTGGAATTTATGTTCTGCCGATGCCATTTTATATTGACGGAGAACTGTTCTTCGAAGATATTACATTGTCACAGGAAGAGTTTTACAAGCGTTTAGGTGCAGATTCGGATATTTCCACCTCCCAGCCTTCACCCGGGGAGGTTATGGATCTCTGGAAAAAGGTGCTGGAAGAATATGATGAAATCGTTCATATCCCGATGTCGAGCGGGCTGAGCAGTTCCTGCGGAACAGCGATGGCACTTGCGATGGAGTTTGACGGGAAGGTTCAGGTCGTGAACAATCAGAGAATTTCTGTCACACAGAAACAGTCCGTATTAGATGCAATCAAACTGAGCCAGACTGGCCGCAGTGCAAGAAAAATCAAAGAAGCACTTGAAATCGAAAAGGATCTGTCCAGTATCTATATTACCGTTGACACAATGAAATACCTCAAAAAAGGTGGACGTGTTACACCTGCAGCTGCAGCACTCGGAACGGCACTGAATATCAAGCCCGTACTTCAGATTCAGGGAGAGAAGCTGGAGGCTTTTGCAAAAGTGCGCGGTATGAAGGCGGCCAAGAAAAACATGTTAAAAGCAATCGACAAGGATTTAAAGGATCGTTTTAAAGGAATCGAACACATGAAGCTTGGTATGGCATATACTTGCAGCAAGGAGGAGTCGGAAGGCTGGAAAAAGGAAATTATGGCTAAATTCCCGGATTTCGACATCGTGGAAGGCCCGTTATCGCTCAGTGTTGCCTGCCATATCGGCCCGGGCGCAATTGCTGTCACATGTATGAAGCCATATTAAGTCCGATTAGACTCGGACAATCTGCTGCTGGTATTCATTCGTAAATGGCGTCCGGTAAATCTCTGTCACAGCGGAGCAATAAAGATCCGAAGCAAAACAGTCCATGGCAAGCATCTGTTTTGCCAGCTCTGAAAATCCTTCTGTATCGGCAAGCTTGGTGAGTAACGGAAGAGAGCTGTGCAGTTTGATTTCCGTCAGCACATCTGTTTCGTCTGTTCGAAAGCCGAGCAGACGCGCATAAAAATGAATATTGTTCTTTAGATAATGCTCTGTATCGCTTTTGGTGATATGGAGCATTATGTGCAGCAGGGCGCGGCTGATTCTGGAGTGGGTCAGTTCCCTGGTCTTTAATAAATCGCAAAACTGCTCAAAACTCTGGTAGCGGTTTCGGAGCCGGACAATCCGGTTGGAAAGCTCCGGGGATACATCCTGATACTGCTCGAAATTCTGCTCCAGCAGGAGGGCATATTTCAAAACCATGGAAAATGTATCCGTGTATACAGGAAAAGTTTTCAGATAGTCCTCATGCAAAAGGGAGAGTGCGGACTCCGGAATCTGGCTTGCAATCGGAGTCTCGTTATGGAACGGAGAGTGGCTCAAATTCCATTCACGCAAAAACGCGCGCAGAGAAGAAGCTGAGCTGTATATATCCTGAATGTCCGAATCGTGATAAGCCGCCCCCTTTCTTTGAATTGTGTAAGGTGTCATCCGGCTTTTTGAACGGTAGAGTGCCTTCAGATATTCGATACCAAGAATGTTGTTGGGGTGTTCTAAAATATCTGCATCATGGTCATCCCTGCAATAGTTCGATAATGCAAGTGCCCGGGCCGCGGGAAATGAGAGTCCCTCCTGCAGCTTTTTCTTCAGGACACACAGATAGTCCTCCGGCTCATCGGCCAAAATACGCGCAATTTTTTTTAGTATATCAATGTCCGCACACTCACTTCCAAAACAGATCCCGTCTATGATGCCAAGATTTTCAAGAAAGGAAACTGCCCCGACGGCAAATAATTCCGCACTGCCGGTTGCATAACAGACAGGCAGTTCGAATACAGCACTTGCCCCGCATTGCAGCGCGATTTTCGCACGAAGATGCTTCGGCATGATTGCTGGCTGTCCGCGCTGTACGAAATCACCGCTCATAATGACGATGACGCGGTCTGCACCGGTTATTTTTTTTGCCTGCTGAATGTGATACTGATGTCCGCGGTGGAATGGGTTGTATTCTGTGATGAGCCCGACTACTTTCATGAGATTCTCCTTAAAATATAATTTACTTCTATTATACACATGTGTTAAACTAAAAATAAAGTAAAACCTTAGAGGTGAGAAAAATTGAAGCTAATTATCAGTGATCTGGACGGAACACTTTTGATGCAGGGCGAGCGGGCACTGCCGAATGCATTGTTTCGTCTGATATCCGAATTAAAACAACATGGGATTGCGTTTGCGGTTGCAAGCGGAAGACCTTATATTGAATTGAAAAAGTTTTTTGCACCTGCATTGTATGATATGTATTTTATCTGCGAAAATGGTGCAGTTGTCCTGTATCAGGGAAAGGTGCTGCGAAAGAGTCCTCTGCCGATTTATAAGTCAGACCGGGAGATTGTCCGTGCTTTTTCGGAAGAACTGGGCTCGCTTGCACTTGCAGGCACTCATACGATTTATACCATTCAGGACAATCCGATGGTCAGTGAATATTATAAGGAGAAGGGGCTCTCCATCATGAAACTTCGTTCACTGCAGTCACTTCCGGAGGAGTGCCTGCGCCTGTCTGTATGCAGAAGAAGCCAGCAAACGACAGAAACAGCGCTTATAGAGAACATCCGCAAGTATATTGGGAAAGATGTTCATATCATTTACGAAGATGAAAAATGGATTGATATTGTCGCAAAAGATGTGAACAAAGGCAATACGGTCAGATGGCTGCAGGATACGCTGAAAACCACAAAAAACGAAACACTCGTTTTTGGAGACAATGTAAATGACAAAGAATTATTCGAGACTTCCGCACACAGTTATGCGATGGAATGGGCATCTGACGATGTAAAGACAAGGGCAAAATATACAACAGACTGTGTGATCAGTGCAATACGGGGCTATATTTGAAAAAGATGATACCACAAAAAACCACATAAATTATTTTAAAAAACCACGAAAAGCTCAAAAAAGTTTCGTGGTTTTTATTGACTTCTAACGATATACAACATATAATAAATGTTAAGTTGACTAAAATATGTACTTTTGATTAAAATCAACGAAATTTCACATCCCATGTGGAAGAAAGGAGAATTATGAAGAAATACAACAGTACGGATATTCCGAAGACAGATCGTATTACCCGCTTAGTAGACAACCTGTATGCGAAGATGCCGGAGATTGAGTCTGCAAGAGCGGTTCTGATTACACAGTCCTATCGGGAGACTGAAGGTCAGCCGATTATCATCAGACGTGCGAAGGCATTTGAACATATTTTGAAGAATATTCCGATTATCATCCGTGAGGAAGAACTGATTGTAGGAAGTTCGACCATCGCGCCGAGAGGATGTCAGACTTTCCCTGAATATTCCTATGACTGGCTGGAGGAAGAGTTTGATACCGTAGAGCACAGAAGTGCAGATCCATTCTATATTGCAGAACAGACGAAAGAGGAACTGAAGGAAGCGGATGCTTACTGGAAGGGAAAAACGAATTTCGAGCTTGCAACCTCTTACATGGCACCGGAAGCACTCAGTGCAATGGAGCATAACATGTTTACGCCGGGCAACTATTACTACAATGGTGTAGGACATGTCACAGTCAAGTATGATGAGGTTATGGCAATCGGGTTTGAAGGAATTGCCGCAAAAGCACAGGCTGAACTTGATTCCTGCAGTGTAGGTGATGCGAATTATGCGACGAAGTCCAGATTTTTACAGGCTTCAATCATCAGCTGTCATGCTGCAATTGCATATGCACAGCGCTACATGGTGCTGGCAAAACAGGAGGCAGATGCCTGCAAAGATCCGAAGAGAAAAGAAGAACTCTTAACAATTGCAAGAAACTGTGCAAGGGTTCCGGCGAAAGGTGCTACTTCATTTTATGAAGCAATGCAGAGCTTTTGGTTTGTGCAGCAGTTACTTCAGATGGAATCCAGCGGACATTCCATTTCACCGGGAAGATTTGACCAGTTTCTGTATCCGTATTACAAGGCGGACCGGGATTCCGGCAAACTGACCAGAGAATTCGCGCAGGAGCTTCTGGATTGTTTCTGGGTGAAATTAAATGATCTGAACAAATGCCGTGACGCGGCAAGTGCAGAAGGTTTTGCCGGATACAGCTTATTCCAGAACCTGATTGTGGGAGGACAGAACGAAGAAGGCATCGATGTGACGAATGATTTGTCCTTTATGTGTATTCAGGCTTCACACCATGTCTTTTTGCCAATGCCATCCTTATCTATCCGCGTTTGGAACGGTTCACCGCATGAACTGCTTGTCAAAGCCGCAGAGCTTACAAGAACCGGTATCGGTCTTCCGGCCTATTACAATGATGAAGTAATCATTCCATCGCTGATGAGCCGCGGCCTGACATTAGAAGAGGCCAGGAACTATAATATTATTGGCTGCGTGGAACCACAGATTTACGGCAAGACCAACGGCTGGCATGATGCGGCATTCTTCAATATGTGCAGACCTCTCGAGATGGTATTCTCCAACGGTATGGACAAGGGCGAGCAGATCAGTATCCAGACAGGACGTATCGAAGATATGAAGACCTTCGAAGAATTCTATGATGCATACAAGGCACAGATGAAGTACCAGATTTCACTTATGGTCAATGCAGATAATGCAATCGATGTTGCACATGGAGAACGCGTACCACTTCCATTCCAGTCAAGCATGGTAGATGACTGTATGAAGCGTGGAAAGACCATGGAGCAGGGCGGAGCTATTCACAACTTTACCGGTCCTCAGGGATTTGGTATCGCGAATGTTGCCGATTCACTCTATGCAATTAAGAAGCTGGTATTTGAAGAAAAGAAACTTACGCTTACAGATTACAAGAAAGTGTTAGCTCTAAATTATGGCAAAGGATTTGATCAGATTACAGCCTCCGAGATGACGGTAGATATTGTTAAGAATCTGGAATCTCAGGGCAAACATGTATCCGAGACAGAGATTGCAAAAATCATCGCCGGAGTCATGATCGCGAAACCATCTGCAGAAGAACAGAAGCTGTGCGATGACCTTGCGGCATGGATTGACGAGATTCCAAAATTTGGTAATGATAACGATGAGGTGGACGCATTTGCAAGAGCCGCTGCCTATACATATACGAAGCCG
This sequence comes from Hespellia sp., assembly GCA_028694105.1. Classification (GTDB taxonomy): domain Bacteria; phylum Bacillota; class Clostridia; order Lachnospirales; family Lachnospiraceae; genus Hespellia. Next base: position 26,717 of record JAQUUC010000010.1, on the reverse strand, counting down.
CTGCTTGAATTCCATAATCCAAGAGGCGGACAGTTTCAGGCGGGATTGTATCCGGTATCGGCCAACGTACCACTCGGCGCACAGACAGGAGCCACACCAGATGGACGTCTTGCGCATACACCGGTAGCGGACGGAGTGTCTCCATCGGCTGGAAAAGATACCAAGGGACCTACTGCAGCAGCGAACTCTGTTTCAAAGCTGGACCACGGTATTGCTTCTAATGGAACACTGTTTAATCAGAAGTTCCATCCATCGGCACTGAGTGGCCAGAATGGATTAGATAATTTCGTAAATCTGATTCGTGCATATTTTGATCAAAAAGGAAGCCATATGCAGTTTAATGTTGTCGATCGTGCAACACTGTTAGATGCACAGGCACATCCGGAGCAGTACGCACACCTTGTAGTACGAGTTGCCGGCTATAGTGCACTTTTCACAACCTTATCAAAATCATTGCAGGATGACATCATCCGCAGAACAGAGCAGGGGTTTTAATTTATGGATTACATGAAAACAAGGGGAAGAATATTTGATATACAGAGATATTCGATTCATGACGGCAACGGAATCCGTACGATTGTATTTTTGAAGGGATGCGTGCTCAGATGTCGTTGGTGCTGTAATCCGGAGTCGCAGTCATTTGAGATTCAGACCATGATGGTTCAGGGAAAACCAAAAATCATCGGTGAGGACATCACAGTGGAAGAGGTCATGGAGACGATTGAAAAGGACAGACCTTATTATCGCCGGACCCGGGGAGGACTTACACTTTCCGGGGGCGAGAGCTTATGCCAGCCAGAGTTTGCAAGGGATTTACTCCGTGCGGCAAAAGCAGCAGGGATTTCAACCGCGATGGAGAGTATGGCGTGTGCATCTTACGATGTGATTGAGTCCATCCTTCCGTATCTGGATCAGTACCTGATGGATATCAAACATATGAATCCGCAGAAACACAAAGAATTTACAGGAAAGTCAAACGAACTGATGCTGGAAAATGCCAGAAAGGTAGCGGCATCCGGAATGACCGAACTCAGCATTCGTGTTCCGGTGATACCGACATTCAATGATTCGGCAGAAGAGATCAGGGCAATTGCAAAATTCGCAGATTCTCTTCCGGGAGTGGAGCGAATTCATCTCCTTCCATATCACAGACTTGGGCAGGACAAATACGAAGGCTTAGGCAGACCGTATCTGATGGGGGACTTCCTTCCGCCGGAAAACGAGCATATGGAAGCGCTAAAACAGATGGTCGAGGCTGAGACAAGTCTGGTCTGTCAGATTGGAGGGTGATGAACATGGGGTATACAGATGGCATGTCCGAAGAGACAAAACAGCGTATCGTTCAGGAACTCGTTCCCGGCAGACAGATTACACTGGCCCATATCATTGCGAATCCAGATAAAGAGCTCTATATCAAGCTTGGAATGAATCCGAACATCGATTACGCAAAATCTGCAATTGGTGTTATGACCATCAGTCCGGCAGAGACGGCTATTATCATTGCAGATATCGCAATGAAAGCAGCCGGAATTGAGATCGGTTTCGTAGACCGTTTCAGTGGCTCTTTGATTGTAACAGGTACCGTATCCGAAGTAGAAGCATCCATCAATGCAATTCTGGACTATGTGGATCATAAGCTTGGCTTTACGATATGTGAGATCACAAGGACTTAAGAAAGCCATGAAGAAGATTATTTTAATAGGCCGGAGCGAGAGTGGCAAGACCACACTGACTCAGGCACTCAAAGGAAAAAAGATCAAATATCACAAAACACAGTATGTAAATTATCTGGATGTGATTATTGATACGCCCGGAGAATATGTACAGACGCAGGGACTTGGAGCTGCACTTGCAGTATACACCTACGAGGCAGACGTTGTCGGACTGCTTGTGGCAGCCACCGAACCATACTGTCTGTTTCCACCCAATATCACCTGTATGGCAAACCGGGAAGTGATCGGTATTGTGACAAAGATCGACAAGCCTGACGCAGATATCGATCAGGCAACAAGATGGTTACAACTTGCAGGGTGTAAGAAAATTTTCTACGTGAATTCAAAGAATCATGACGGTGTGATTGATATTCTGGAATATCTAAGAGAAGAAGGCGATGTCATGCCGTGGGAAGTGGACGAACAGAGTGCAGGTAAGTAATAAGTTGTGAAAAACAACAAAAACAACACAAAACTTTCAAAACCACACAAAAAACAACATATATAGGTTGACAGATGGTGTGGTATAGGAGTACAATGTGTTAAGAAACAACAAAATTCAAACAATTTCAGGAGGAAATGAAAATGCAAAACGAATTTGAAATCAAAAAACAAATGTGCGAGATTGGTAAAAGAGTTTATGGAAGAAATATGGTTGCTGCAAATGATGGTAACTTTTCTGTAAAATTGAACGACAATGAGTTTTTATGCACACCTACAGGTGTTTCAAAAGGATTCATGACACCGGAGTATATTTGTAAAGTAGATGCTCAGGGTAATACAATTCAGGCGAACAAAGGATTCAAACCATCTTCAGAGATTAAAATGCATATGCGTGTATATGCCAAGAGACCTGATGTAGGCGCTGTTGTACATGCTCATCCTACATTTGCAACAAGTTTTGCCATTGCTGGTATTCCACTTACACAGCCAATCATGCCAGAGGCAGTCATTGCTCTTGGATGTGTTCCAATCGCTGAGTACGGTACTCCTTCTACAATGGAAATTCCAGATAACCTTGAGAAATATTTACCATATTTTGATGCAGTATTACTGGAGAGCCACGGAGCACTTACATGGTCTACAGATCTTTTAGCTGCATACCACAAAATGGAATCCTTAGAATTCTATGCTGAGTTATTATACAAATCAAAACAGCTTGGCGGACCAAAAGAATTCGACAAAGAGCAGATCAAAAAATTATACGAGATCAGAAGACAGATGGGACTTCCGGGCAAACATCCAGCAGATCTCTGCCAGAACAAGACAGAGTTAAACTGCCACAACTGTGGTGGATGCGCAATCGCTCACAGTGATGCAGCTCCAGCTATTAATTCTGCTGATGCTGATACAGTTGCTGAGATCACTAAGAAAGTTATGGCTCAGTTAGGTTTATAATCTGAGAAAATCATAACATTGAAAAAGGAGGTAATCTCGTGCCTGTTAATGAGAATATGGTACAAGACATTGTACAAGAAGTATTAGCAAAGATGCAGATTGCAGAGGCACCTACTGGCAAACACGGCGTGTTTACTGATATGAACGACGCAATAGCAGCAGCAAAAAAATCTCAGAAGATTCTGAGAAACATGACGATGGATCAGAAAGAGAAAATCATTTCTAATATCCGTAGAAAAACAAAAGAAAATGCAGAAATTTTTGCCCGCATGGGTGTAGAAGAAACTGGAATGGGAAATGTTGGCGATAAAATCTTAAAACATCACTTAGTTGCAGAAAAGACACCCGGAACAGAAGATATTAAAACAGAAGCACTTTCAGGAGATCGCGGACTGACATTAGTGGAGATGGGACCATTCGGAGTCATCGGAGCCATCACACCATGTACGAACCCAAGTGAGACAGTCCTTTGCAATTCCATGGGGATGATCGCCGGGGGCAACACCGTTGTATTCAATCCGCATCCTGCAGCAATTAAGACTTCGATCTATGCGATTAATCTTGTGAATGAAGCTTCACTGGAGGCTGGCGGACCGGACAATGTTGTCTGTACCGTTGAAAATCCAACATTGGAAACAAGCAATGTCATGATGAAGCACAAAGATATTCCGCTGATCGCCGCAACAGGTGGTCCCGGAGTTGTCACAGCAGTTTTATCCTCAGGCAAGCGTGGTATTGGAGCCGGAGCCGGCAATCCACCGGCACTTGTTGATGAGACAGCAGATATCCGTAAAGCAGCAGAGGATATTGTGAATGGCTGTACATTTGATAACAATCTTCCATGTATCGCTGAAAAAGAGATCGTTGCAGTTGACTCTATCGCTGATGAACTGATGCATTATATGGTCAATGAGCAGGGATGCTACTTCATCAACGAGGAGGAACAGCAAAGATTAACAGATGTTGTTCTTGCAAATGGAAAACTGAACCGAAAATGTGTTGGACGTGATGCAAAGACATTACTTGGAATGATTGGCATTAACGTGCCATCGAACATTCGATGCATTACATTTGAAGGAGCAAAAGAACATCCGCTGATCGCGACAGAGCTTATGATGCCAATTCTTGGTGTTGTGAGAGTCAAAGATTTCGAGGCAGGTGTGGAAGCGGCGTTATGGTTAGAGCATGGCAATCGTCATTCTGCACACATTCACTCCAAGAATGTGGATCGTATTACTACATATGCCAAGGCATTGGATACAGCAATTCTGGTAAAGAATGGTCCTTCTTACGCAGCGTTAGGTTTCGGTGGAGAAAGCATCTGTACATTTACAATTGCAAGTAGAACTGGCGAAGGCCTTACAAGCGCAAGCACATTCACAAAGAGAAGAAGATGTGTAATGTCAGACAGCTTGTGTATTCGATAGGAGGAAAAGACACATGGATATGAATTCAACAAATATTGAAGAGATTGTAAAGCAGGTCTTATCTAATATGACTGGCGGAGCTTCTCAGACAGCATCTGCTGCAAGTGCTCCAAAGGCACAGGGAAACATCCCGGCAACAGCCAGAGTGGCAATGCTTACAGAATTAGAACATTATGAAATTAAAGAATTCCCAATGCCGGAAGTTGGCGATGATGATATTCTTGTAAAAGTAGAAGGCTGTGGAATCTGCGGAACAGATGCCCACGAATTCAAGAGAGATCCATTTAGCCTGATCCCGGTTGCACTCGGACATGAGGGTACCGGAGAAATCGTTAAGATGGGTAAGAATGTAACAAAGGACAGCGCCGGCAAACCGGTCGCACTTGGCGATAAAGTCGTAACCTGTATGATTTTCGCGGATGATCCGGACATTACAATGTATGATTTAAACAAACAGAATGTTGGAGCTGCTGATGTATACGGCTTACTCCCGGACGATGATGTTCATTTGAACGGATGGTTTTCTGATTACATCTTAATCCGCGGTGGATCCTTTGGATCAACATTCTTCAATGTAAGTGACTTAGATTTAGATTCAAGAATCTTAATTGAACCTTGTGCAGTATTGATTCACGCAGTAGAGAGAGCAAAGACAACAGGAATCCTTCGTTTCAACTCCAGAGTAGTTGTTCAGGGATGCGGACCAATCGGTCTGATCTGTATTGCTGTTCTTCGCACCATGGGTATCGAGAACATCGTAGCTGTAGATGGTAATGCACAGAGACTTGATTTCGCCAGGAGAATGGGAGCGGAAGCTTCTGTAAACTTTATGGATCACAAAGGAATTGAAGCTTTGACAGAAGGTGTAAAGGACGCATTTGGCGGACACCTTGCAGATTTTGCTTTCCAGTGCACCGGAAATCCAATGGCTCATTCTAACATTTACAAGTTCATCAGAAACGGCGGCGGACTTTGTGAGCTGGGATTCTTCATCAATGGTGGAGATGCAACAATCAATCCACATTTTGATATTTGCTCAAAGGAAATTACAACCGTAGGTTCATGGGTATACACATTGAGAGATTATGCTACTACGTTTGATTTCTTAAAGAGATCTCAGGCAATCGGACTTCCAATGAAGGAATTAATCACTGATAAATTCCCGTTAGAGCAGATTAATGAAGCACATCAGACCAACCTTGCAATGACAGGTCTTAAGATTGCAATCATTAATCAATAGGATATTCGTTAGGAGATAAATCATGGGAGAAGCAGTAGGAATCTTAGAAGTATTTGGTCTTACAACTGCATTTATGGCGGCGGATGCCGGATGTAAAGCAGCAAATGTATGGCTGGAAAAATTCGATAAGAATAAACCGGGTAATGCTGATGCACTCCCTGTACCACTCCTCGTTACCATTAAATTCAGAGGGAGTGTAACGGATGTGGAAGCAGCAGTCGAGGCTGGTAAAAAGGTAGCGGATTCACTTACAGGTGTCGTTCAGAGCTATGTAATTGCACATCCGACAGCAGATTGCGAGAAGATGCTGAAAATCAGCGCTTTCGATAAAAACTAAACTGTGATAAAATCATAGTAACTAATTATAAAATTCGAATTTCAGGAGGAAATAAAAATGGCACAGGAAGCATTAGGAATGGTAGAGACCAGAGGACTTACAGCAGCAATTGAGGCTGCTGATGCAATGACAAAAGCAGCAGAAGTTACATTAGTAGGAACAGAGAAAATTGGTTCCGGATTAGTAACAGTTATGGTACGCGGAGATGTTGGCGCTGTAAAAGCAGCAGTAGAGAGCGGATCAACAGCAGCAAGCAGACTTGGAGAATTAGTGGCAACACACGTAATCCCAAGACCACACAATGATGTAGAAAAAATCCTTCCTACTGTATAATCGGAGATAACAGAGGAAAAAGGAGCAGTTTTATGAGCAAATCATATGGCTTTATTGAAATCACAGGTGTATCAGCAGCAGTAGATGCGTTGGACATCATGTGCAAAACGTCGAGCGTCGAGCTTGAGACCTGGGAAAGAAAGCTAGGTGGAAGGCTTGTAACAATTGTTGTTGGCGGTGACGTTTCAGCAGTAACAGAAGCAGTGGAAGCGGCGAAAGCAAATGCAATCAAGAAACCGGTAGCATCCGGAGTGATTGCCAATCCTCATGAAGAGATTGTAAAACTGATTGAATTCAGTGCAAGCCGTTTTAAATAATCGTTATGGAACAATTTCAAACATATTCAATTTAAGGAGGAAAACATTATGTCACAGGAAGCATTAGGAATGGTTGAAACAAGAGGTTTAGTAGCAGCAATCGAGGCTGCAGATGCAATGTGCAAAGCAGCAAATGTTACATTAGTAGGAACAGAGAAAATCGGTTCTGGATTAGTAACAGTTATGGTACGTGGAGATGTTGGAGCTGTAAAATCAGCAGTGGAAGCTGGAGCAGCAAGCGCAGCAGCACTCGGCGAGATGATCGCAACACACGTAATTCCAAGACCACACACAGATGTAGAGAAGATTTTACCAACAGTAAAATAATTTCCTAATAATGGCCCTGGCCTTATGATGATAAATCATAAGGCCGAAAGGCTATTAAGATTTACTCATTATGAGGAAAGAGCAGGTGTTGATTTGGAGACAAAAAATATTGAATTGATTACTCGCATGGTCATGGAGGCTGTTGCGAAGGAAGATACATCTGATTCTGGATTTTTGGTGCCAATCGGTGTATCCGCAAGACATATCCACTTAACCCAAGAGCACGTAGAAGCTCTCTTTGGGCCGGGATATCAATTGACAAAGAAAAAAGAACTTATGGGAGGGCAGTTCGCATCAAACGAAACTGTTACAATCGTAGGTTTAAAGCTTAGAGCTATAGAAAATGTAAGAATCTTAGGACCTGTAAGAAAAGCTTCTCAGGTAGAAATATCGGCTACAGATGCTGTCAAACTGGGAGTCAAAGCTCCGATCCGCGAATCGGGTAAGATTTCAGGTTCTGCTCCGGTAGCGGTTGTCGGACCAAAAGGTGCTCTGTACTTACAGGAAGGCTGTATCATTGCAATGAGACATATCCATATGTCACCGAAAGATGCACGTGCAGCCGGTGTACACGATGGTGATATCGTATCAGTAAAGGCGGACAATGAGAGAGGAACTATCTTCAATCATGTAAAGATCAGAGTGGATGACAGTTTTACTCTTGAAATGCATATTGATACAGATGAGGCAAATGCATGTAAGATTTCAACAGGACAGACAGTAACAATTATGAAATAGACAATGAATGTGAATGCAGATGGAGGAACAACATGATTATTGGTAAAGTAGTGGGAAGTATCGTTTCCACAAGAAAAAGTTAAAAACTGGTGGGAAACAAACTTATGATTGTAGAGCCACTGGATCATATGAAAGCATCTGCCAATCAATTTGTTGCCATTGATAATATAGGAGCAGGCATTGGAGAGATTGTACTGGTGGCACAGGGTAGTGCGGCAAGAATTGGCTGCGGTTGTGAGAACGCACCGGTTGATGCGGCTATCGTAGGTATTGTAGACCAAGCATAGGAGTGAAACAAAAGCATGAACATTAAGGAACTGAGCAATGTCATCCGCGAGGCAGGTGTTGTGGGAGCCGGTGGAGCCGGATTCCCGACATATGTAAAACTGGATGAAAGAGCAAATACCATAATCCTGAATTGTGCAGAATGTGAGCCTCTTCTGAAACTGCACAGGCAGTTATTAGAGCAATATGCATATGAGATTATGAAGACATTTAATCTGATTGCCGAAACTGTAAAAGCAGAAGAAGCAGTCATAGGAATAAAAAAAGAATACAAAGCAACGATTCAGGCGATGAATCAGTTTATTGATGAATTTCCCAAAATACGCATTCATTTATTAGACGGCGTATACCCGATGGGTGATGAAATTGTTTTGATTTATGAGGCAACAGGCAGAGTTGTTCGCCCGGGCGGACTTCCGATAGAGGAAGGTATTGCCGTATTTAATGTAGAGACAGTCTACAACGTGTACAGAGCACTTGAGAAGAAGGAACCTGTTACAGACAAAGTTGTATCTGTCGTTGCAGAAGTCGAACATCCTGTAACTGTGAGGGTACCACTTGGCTGTACGATTGAAGAAGTCGTAGCTTTAGCCGGAAAAACAACAATAAAAGATCCCGTATATCTGGTCGGCGGACCTATGATGGGTAACATCGGATCCGGTTCACAGCCGGTCACAAAGACAACGAACGCAATCTTAGTATTGCCGCCGGATCATTATCTGGTGAAGAAGAAAAACAGTAATCCATCGATTGAAATGAATCGGGCTGCTTCTATCTGTTGTCAGTGTCAGATGTGTACGGATCTCTGTCCAAGACATGCGTTAGGTCATCCGATTCAGCCGCATCTCTTTATGCGGGCTGCATCGAACAAAGATTTCCGCGATGTAAATCCTTACATCAATACCATGTTTTGTTCTTCCTGCGGATTATGTGAGTTGTTCTCATGTCCACAGGGGTTATCGCCAAGATCACTTATGGCGGTTTACAAGGACGGCCTTCGAAAATCAGGTGTGAAACCACCTCAGGGTGTAAAGCCAGCTCCGGTCAAGGAGTCACGAGAGTACAGAAAAGCACCGGAAGAGAGACTGGAAGCACGTTTGGGATTACATAAATACAATGTAGATGCTCCACTTACCGATACGGTTGTTCCTATGGATAAAGTAAAAATCCTGCTGGGTCAGCACATCGGAGCACCCGCGAAAGCAATCGTCAAAAAAGGCGATATGGTAACCGTGGGACAGATGATTGGACAGCCTGCAGACGGTTTAAGTGTTGGAATTCACGCTTCAATCAGTGGTAAAGTAACAGATGTAGGCGATTCATATATTGTGATTAGTAAGACAAAGTAGGAGGACGTAACTGATGAGTAAAGCAATAGGAATGATAGAATTTAAAACGGTAGCGTCTGGTATTACGGCTGCAGATGCCATGGTTAAGACAGCACAGGTTGAAATTGTGGAAGCACAGACAGTATGTCCTGGAAAATATATTGCAATCGTAACGGGAGATTTAAGTGCAGTAAAAGCTTCAGTTGACGCTGCTAAAGCAATGTATCCTGAGCATTTGATAGATAGTTTTGTTCTGGGAAATCCTCACGAGGATATCTTCCCGGCCATTTACGGAGCTTCAAACGTTGAGGACGTTAGTGCACTGGGTATTTTGGAGACATATGACGCTGCTTCTATTATTGTAGCGGCTGATATGGCAGCAAAGACATCCATTGTACAGTTAATTGAACTGCGTATTGCAAAAGGTATGTGCGGTAAATCTTATATGTTGTTAACAGGAGAAGTGTCAGCGGTACAGGCTGCAATTGACAAAGCTAAAGCTTCCATTGCAGAAGATGGAATGTTTCTTGATTCTTCCGTTATCGCACATCCGGACAAACAGATGATTCAGTCAATTTTATAAAGCTGTTTGCTAATTTATCCGAAAGGAGTGACAGGATAAATGCTTGCATTAGAAAGACGAAACCTAATCTTAGAGAAGTTACAGGAGGACAAGCGCGTTGTAGTCAGCGAGCTTAGCCAGTTATATGGTGTATCAGAGGAAACAATTCGAAGAGACCTGGACAAATTAGATAAAGATGGATTAGCAATTAAAAGTTATGGCGGGGCGGTTATAGATGAGAACAATAACATCGATATGCCGTTCAATGTCAGAAAAAAAAATAATGTCGCCGGAAAACAGAAAATAGCTGAGATTATATCGAACTTAGTGGATGACGGCGATCATGTCATGATGGATGCCAGCTCAACCAGTGTCTTTGTTGCGAAAGCATTAAAGAACAAAGAGCGGCTCACCATTATTACCAATTCCATAGAAATAATGATTGAACTTTCCGATGTGTCCGGATGGAATATCATTTCCTCCGGCGGAAGTCTGAAGGAGGGCTATCTCGCTTTGGTCGGACCAAAAGCTGTGGCCGGTATCAGTTCTTATAATGTGGAAAAAACGATTATATCTTGTAAAGCTTTCGATACGAAAAAAGGATTTTCCGATGCGAACGAAGAATTCTCTCAGGCAAAACAGACGATGCTGCATGCAGGCAAAGAATGCATACTGGCAGTGGATTCAAAGAAATTTGATAAATTTGCATTTGCCAAAGTCGGAGATTTGAATGATATCGATATATTAGTAACCGATGTCAAGCCACCTGAAAAATTCCTGAAACTATGCAAAGAGCGAAATGTAACATGCATGTATCCGGAAGCGTAAATGATAGGGAGTAAGTCATATGAAGACATTTAAGTTAGATACAGTGATACATTATGGAGACAATGCCCTTGGAAGACTGAGCAGGATTCCATACAAGAGAGTATTAATCATCACGGATCCTTTTATTGCAAAGGGACCAATGATCAGTTTAATTACCAATCCCTTAAAAGAGGGTGGTATTGAATATGACATCTTCTTTGACGTCGTACCGGACGCACCGATTGATAAGATCATTGTAGGTGTAAAGAAATTTCTGGAGTACGAACCGGAAGCTGTGATTGCTGTCGGCGGTGGATCTGCAATTGATTCCTCAAAATCAATTCGTGAATTTGCGTTAAAGGTCAATCATTATAGTGATGTCGGTCTGATTGCAATTCCGACAACAAGCGGAACCGGATCCGAGGTTACTTCCTTTGCGGTTGTAAATGACACAAAAGCCCAGATTAAATATCCTCTGGTGTCGGACAGTCTGACTGCCGATGAAGCAATTTTGGATGCAGAACTCGTGAAAAGCGTACCTCCTTCTATTACGGCGGATACAGGTATGGATGTATTCACACATGCTCTGGAAGCATATGTAAGCTCTGAACATAGCGAATTTGCATCTGCACTTGCAGAAAAAGCAATCGAGATTTGCGGTGTATTCTTATTACGTGCCTATCTGGATGGAAATGATACACACGCAAGACAGAAGATGCACGTTGCATCCTGTCTGGCAGGTATTGCTTTTAATTCTGCCTCACTTGGATTGACACATGGAATGGCACACCAGCTTGGGGCACAGTTCCATATTCCTCATGGCCGTGCAAATGCAATGCTGCTGCCTTTCATTATTGAGTTTAATTCTGATATTTATGCTTCAAGTAAAAGCAAAAAAGAATATGATCCGGCTGTAAAGCGATATGCGACAGTTGCACACACATTGGGCTTAAGCAGTTACAACAAAATCATGAGTGTCCGTTCCCTTATCAACTGGGTTCAGTTTATGTTAAAAGAGATGAAGATTCCACAGCATATCTCAGAGATAGGAACAATCAGCGTTGATGAGTATATGAGCAAAGTAAGCGTTATGGCTGATGCCGCACTGGCAGATGCATGTACGGCAACGAACCCAAGAGTTCCTACAAAAGAGGACATTATGAAACTTTACCAGAAACTCTGGTAAGTTCTTAAAGGAGCAGACGAAAGTATGACAACAACGATTTGTTTTGCAAACAATAAAGGCGGAAGTGGGAAATCCACTTCCTGTTCTAATATAGGCTATGCACTCTCAGCGATGGGAAAAAAGGTGCTCCTGATTGATGGAGATATGCAGCTGAATCTATCCTTATCATTTTTTGATGAAGATGAGGTTCTGGCATACGCCAGCAGTGAAAATAATTTGTATGAAGCGATCAAAAGCCAGAAAGATTTAAAGGATTATATTGTTCATACCAAATATGAGAATCTTGACTTGATTCCATCTTCGACACTTATGAGTTCCATTGAATATGAGCTTTTCACAAAATGGCAGAGGGAATTCATTCTCAAGAAATGTTTGAAATCAATTCAGGAAGCGGAAGTGTATGATTATATTTTAATTGATGCTCCGCCGACACTCGGCGGCTGGGTGATGAACATTCTGATTGCATCGGACTATCTCATCATTCCAGTTGAAGCAAGTCCATGGGGCTTATTCGGGCTTGCAAATATGTTTGAGTATTTCCGGGCAGTGCAGGAGATGGCTCCGAATTTAAAATTGATGGGCATCGCTGTGACAAAGGTTGATATCAGAAAGAATTATTTTAAACAGACGATTGAAACACTGCATGAGCTTGAAGGGGTTCATATCTTTGATTCCTTCATCCGCGTAGACAGTTCTGTAGAATGGTCTCAGGATAACAGTGCACCAGTTGTTGCATATAAGAAGAGCAGTAGAAGCGCAAAAGAGTATATGGATTTAGCCAAGGAGGTAGAAAACTATGGCAGTAGGTAAAGGAAGCATCAATCGTGTATCAAAAGCGGTGGACGAGAAAGTCGTTGCACCGGCAGAAACAAAGGCAGTGGAAGCAAAGAAACCTGCTGCAAAGGCAGCTCCGGCGAAAAAGACAACAAGAAAACCGGCAGCAAAGAAAACGGTGGTATCAAAGCCGGATGTACAGGTTGAAAAGATCATCGGAAAGAAAGATGTACATTACGGAGTTGGTTCTGAACTGCCAACATTCCTGATGTAAGATAAAAAATCAAAAAGAATGAATCTCAAAAATGAGATCCATTCTTTTTTTCAGGTTTCATGATCAGGGCGAATTGCCGGGAGTCTGATTTCAACATTTGTTTCACAGCCCAGTATGCTGTTGTATTTCAATCCATATTTTTTACCATACAAAATCTGCAGCCTTTTGTGAGTATTATAAATGGCTATGTTGGTACCGCCCTTTTTGGACGAGCACTCATTCCCATTCAGAATCATGGAAAGCTGATCACTCGGAATTCCAACTCCATTATCTGAAATTAGAATCACAATATCTTCACCCTCCAGCCATCCGGTCAATACAATCGTTCCCTGCTTTGATTCTTTTTCCAGGATTCCATGTAAAATACTATTTTCTACAACCGGCTGAAACGTCAGCTTTGGAATCGAATAATCTAAAATGCCATCCGGTATGTCAATGATAAAATCAATATCATTATGAAACCTCATGTTCTGAAGCTGAACATAGATTGATACATGCTCGATTTCATCTTCAATTGTATTTAAACTCTCTTTTCTACTCAGTGTCAGTTTGTAAAAACGTGATAGCTTTTGAACTGCCGTTGTAACTTCCAAAGAGCGATTTTGCTGTGACAGCCAGTTAATCATATCCATTGTATTGTAAAGAAAATGCGGATTGATCTGCGCCTGCAAAGAATTAAATTCTGCGATTCTTAATTCATCGGCCGCCTCAGCCTGTTCCTCCATCAAACGATTGATCACGCGAGTCATATAATTATAAGAATCTACCAGGTCACCCAGTTCATCCGTGGTGTCTGCATCCGGGAGTGCGATAGGCGGCGCAACTCGGGTGTGTTCCATCTGGCGAATCACAGAAGACAGACGGTTGGTAATGGAACGGGACAGAAGCGTTGCAATTGCAAATGCAATAATGATACATATCACATAAATTAAAGTAAACATCATAATCAGATTATTACATTTCGCGATAACAGGTTTGGCGGGCAGGGCTATTACCATATACCAGTCTGTGTTCTGAATACTGTAAAAGCCGGCATATACTTCCTTCCCCATCACCTTTTTTTCTATAAAATTATTGGAGGACATAAAATATTTCTGAACTTCAGAATAGCTGAAATGATAGGCCCCGGACATCGCATCATCGGAAGTGGCCGCGATATTATCCCGGCTGTTCACGAGATAGGCAACACTGTCATCTGATGCAAGAGCATTCAGCAGTAACTGATTCAGCTCATCCTGCGAATAATAGATAGCTAAATAGCATGGTCTTATTCCGTCATCAAAATGAACATACGATTTTGTGATATATGCCATCGTACCCAGATTCTCCCTCTCATAAGAGCTTAGATAAAAGGGCGGACAGTCTAATTCGGAAAGCGCAGAATCACCACCGAAAATCCCATGCCAGTAAGTTCCCCTTGCAGAATCCATTGGTTTGACAATATCCGGAAATGCAGACACAACAAAAAGCTCATCATCCGCCGGTAAATCCAGATACAACTTCACACTGGTAATTGATGTTTCGTTTATTAATTCATCAACCTTCTGTCGAAATGAGATTGCCTGTGAACAGCGCCCTAACGCATCAATACTAATAGCACGGGAAGAGGAGCATAACGACTGATAGAATTCCATAGCCTGAATTTTATCATGTATGTTCACAATATTATTTACGGTACTTTCAATGAGCGGAGCGGTCTGCGCAGAGGCAGTCTGTTCATTACGAATTGTATTCGAGAGAATCATATCGTAAAGGCTCGTATAAAAGAAGATACCAATTACAATCATTGGAAGTGTTACAATGACTAAATGAGTAATCATCAGTTTTGTCTGTAACTTTAAATTCATATAGAACTGCTTTATTTTTTTCATTCTGATTATCCTAAAATCTTTTCCCTGTACTTAGAAGGAGATAAGCCAGTATATTTTTTGAAACTTTTGCTAAAATAATTACCATTGCTGTAACCTACTTTAGATGAAATATCGTTGATTGGATAGCGTGGATCACTCAAAAGCAGCTCAGCCCGCTCCATGCGGTATTCTGTCAGATATTGATTCAGAGTCGAGCCTGTCTGATTCTTAAAATAGGTACAAACATACGAGGTTGATAAAAAAACATGTTCACTGATATCCTTAATCGACAGATCTTCATTCGCGTAGTTCTTGGAAATATAATCTTTAATCAAAAAGATGGTAGAATCCTCCGGCTCCTGCGCGCTCAGATCATGAAAAAGCTGTTCCACCTGTTGAACCAGTGCTTCGTGCATCTCCAGATAAGAAAAGCAGTTGATCAAATATTCCATCGTGTTTTCTTCCGGCCGCCTAATATAGGAAATAAAGGACAATTGAAACTTCTGTCTGCAGTCGCTTAAAATACTGAACAATTTGTAATAATCGTCCTTGGTCTGTGTCGATAACAATTCACGATTCTGATAATAGTATGCTTTTAATTCGTCGAGAAACTCAATACATTTCGCCTGATCCTTCGATAAAATAATCTCTGAAAAGGTTCCGGATGGATTTGATGAGACTTTTTTTCTGACTGTCAGCTGATTAAAATCATCATTTTCTGCCACCAGCAGGGAACCCTGCCTGTAATAAAAGCTATTTTGCAAAAGCAATACTGCACTGGAATAAGACTGGTAGACCTTTGAAATTCCATTCTGTGGTTCGCCCTGACAGACATAAAACTTTTCAAGGGGAGAAAACAGTGAGGTAAGCTGTTTGGCAATCTCTTTTAAAATCAGTGAAGAAAGCGTATTCTCACCTATGATATGGAAGACATGGTATACGGAGTGCAGCTGTGTATAAAAGAGCTGTAATCTGTATGGCTGCAGACCAGCTTTCAAATCATTCTGAATCTGTTCAATGAAGGACATATCAGGTTCCGCAGTTTCAAGTCTGACGATATAAGATACTACGCCAGTTGCAGGAAAAATCCGGAGAGATAATTCCCGGATCAGCTCGCTGATCTTATCCTTTTGCCCTTTGTATGGCTTGGTCAGCAAAAGAGCTAACTGTGATGCCGCTTCATTCGAATACAGCGTCTCACCCTTTTTGGAGCGGAGCTGCTGTTGATGCTGCGCTCTGGCCTCCAGAACAGCTTCTTTGAGTTCGGAGAGATCCAGTGGTTTCTCGACATATGTAATTGCTTTTAATTTAATTGCAGCCTTCAGATATTCCTTGTCCGAATATCCACTCATAAAAATGATACTGACCTCAGGAAGGAAGCTGGAAATCTCTGTTGCCATCTCAATTCCGTCCATGCGAGGCATCCGCACATCGCACAGTATGATATCCGGGCGTTCTTTTTTGGCAATATTCAGGCCATTGATTCCATCATCAGCCAGAAATACGTGATGAATCCCCAGACTTTCCCAATAAATAGAAGTAAGAAGACCATTCCGTGTAATTTCTTCATCATCAACAATTAGCATTTTCATATGATTTCTCCTTGCCGTAATTAATACATAACTGTATTTTACCAAACTTATATGCAAAAAGCCAACAAGAAAAACTATTGAGAAAAATATTACCCCGAATCAAAATATTTTGCCGTTCCTTAATTTTTTTTCAAATGTTAAGGTTATTACAGAAAGAAAAAGGAGGGAGATATCGTGTCTGAGTACGTATTGGAATTAAAAGGTATTACAAAAATATTTCCGGGTGTGAAAGCTCTGAACAATGTCCATTTCCAATTGAAAAAAGGTGAGATTCATGCCTTGATGGGTGAAAATGGTGCAGGTAAATCTACATTTATCAAAGTTATTACCGGAGTGCATAAAGCGGAAGAGGGCGAGATGTTCTTAAACGGACAAAAAGTCGATTTCAAAGGTCCAAGAGATTCACAAAATGCAGGAATTGCGGCTGTATATCAGCATCCTACATCATATCCGGATTTGACAGTCACTGAGAATATATTCATGGGTCATGAGATGATGAAAAACGGCATCATTCAGTGGAAGAAGATGAATGATGAGGCAACAAAATTATTGAAGCAGTTAAATGCTGATTTTAAGGCAACAGAAGAAGTGGGGGCGCTGAGTGTGGCGCAGCAGCAGATGGTTGAGATTGCAAAAGCCCTTTCCACAAATGCGGAGATTGTAATTCTCGATGAACCTACGGCTTCTCTTACAAAGAACGAATCCGAAGAATTGTACAGAATCGTTGAGAAGCTTGCAGCAGATGGCGTATCGGTTATCTTTATCTCACATAGATTTGAAGATATGTATCGCCTTGCCAGCCGGGTAACTGTTTTCAGAGATTCCCAGTACATTGGTACATATAATGTGGACGAGATTACAAATGCGGATCTGATCAAAGCGATGGTGGGTCGTGAAATCAACGATCTGTTCCCGAAACCGGAGGTGACGCTTGGTGAAGAAGTCTTAAAAGTAGAAGGACTTTCAAGACTGGGATATTATAAAAACGTTTCCTTCCATGTTCGCGCCGGTGAAATTATCGGATTAACCGGACTGGTCGGAGCAGGACGTACCGAAGTGGTTGAAAGTGTCTGCGGACTTACCAGAGCGGATGAAGGAAGTGTTTATCTGGACGGGGCGAAGGTAACGATTAAGCAGCCTTCGGATGCAATGAAACAAGGCATCATTCTTCTTCCGGAAGACAGACAAAAAGAAGGTCTGATTATGAGCTGGGGTCTGGGGCGCAATGTAACGCTGCCTGTCATCAGTACTTATGCAAAACACGGTTTTACTGACGAAAAGAAAGAACAGCAAATTGCAAAGCAGTTATTAGAGGAAGTTGATACAAAAGCCGTTTCCATTTTTGACGCGGCAACTACACTTTCCGGTGGTAACCAGCAGAAGGTAGTCGTAGCAAAAGCATTGGCACAGAACATGAAGGTCGTTATCATGGACGAGCCTACCAAAGGTGTTGACGTAGGCGCCAAAGCCGAAATTTACCAGATCATGGGGGATTTAGCCCAAAAGGGATATGCCATCATTCTGATTTCATCAGAGATGCCGGAAATTCTCGGTATGGCAGACAGAATCATTGTTATGTGTAATGGAAAAGTAACCGGTGAACTAAACAGACAAGAAGCAACTCAGGAAGGTATTCTTGAACTTGCAATGGAAAAATCAAAATAGGAGGGAATGGGAAGAATGAAAGAGAATAAATCAATCTTAAAAAAGATTACCGGCTCCCGTGAAGCTAGTTTGATTATCGTTTTGATTATCCTTTGTATTGTAATACAGTTTAGAAGTCCTTCATTTTTGACTTTAAAATCGATTCTGGATATGTTGAAAAATAATGCAAACACGATGATTTTAACGCTTGGAATGCTCGGTGTACTGCTAATCGGAGGTATTGATATCTCGATTGCATCCACACTTGCGTTTTCCGGTATGTCAGTCGGTATGTTATTAAAATATGGAATTATCAGTAACACATTTTTACTGTTTGTCATCGCAATTTCAATTGGAGTTCTTTGCGGATTACTGGTAGGTCTGGTAATTTCACGAGGTAAAGTTTTACCGATCATTGCAACAATGGGCTTCATGTACATATACAGGGCGATGGCTTATCTGATTGGTAACAGTCAGTGGGCAAGTGCTGAAAATCTTGGTGATTTCAAGAATTTCGCGCTTGGCAAGGTATTAGGTCTTAACAATGTAATCTGGATTGTAATCATCTGCTATGCCATCTTTTTTATCGTGATGAAGTGGACAAAGACAGGACGAAAGGTATATGCAGTCGGAAGTAATATGGAGGCTGCACAAATCTCAGGTATCAATGTAAAAAACATTCAGTTACTGGTATACACGGTCATGGGAACACTTGCAGGACTTTGCGGAGCACTTACAACTGCGGTCTATTCATCCGCGCAGCCGAACATGGCATATGCAAAAGAAATGGATGTTATTGCAGCCTGTGTAATCGGTGGTGTCAGCATGTCCGGTGGACGCGGCAGTGTAGGCGGAGCATTACTTGGCTCCCTCATCCTTGCTATTATTGCAAAAGCACTTCCTCTTGTGGGAATTGACTCCATTGCTCAAAATACAGTAAAAGGTGTCATCATCTTAGTGGTCATTGTACTCAACGTATTAACACAGAGGGCAATGGATAAGAACAATCTGAAAGGAAGGGAGATGTAATCATGGCAGGAAAATCAGGAAGAACGATATCGGCAACACCGGAAAAAAGCTGGAAGAAAATGATCTTTGGCTGGGAAGGAATTCTGATATTGATTTTTATCGCAATCAACATTTATTTTTCAATTGTATCTCCAAGTTATCAGTTTGCTAACATTTTAAGAGAGATGCCAAAATATCTGACAGAAGTATTTTTACTCCTTCCGATGGTATATATCTTAGTTTTAGGTGAAATCGACATTTCAGTCGGAGCAATTGTCTGCTTATCGGCAACGATGTCATGTATGGCAAGTAACAACGGAATGCCGTTTCCGGCAGTTGCACTCGTTTGTATCTTAGTAGGTACGGCGTGTGGTATTGTGAATGGTATTGTACTTATTAATTTCACGGAGCTGCCACCTATGATTGTTACTTTGGCAACACAGATTATTTTCCGGGGCATCGCAGAGATTGCGCTGGGAAGTGGAGGATCTATCTCACTCTCCAATGCAGACGGTTTTCGCAGCATCGCCGGCAAGGTTGGCAATTTAGTGCCATATATCTTTTTCCTTGTAGTAATTGCGGCCATCATTTACGGTGTTGTGCTTGCTAAGACAACCTTCGGAAGAAACATTTACGCAATCGGCAGTAACAGAATTGCTGCATTTTATGCAGGCGTTCACGTACAGAAGATTCGTTTGATCTGCTACACATTATTGGGATTCATGTCAGGAATTGCAGCACTATTCCTTACAAGCGTACTTTACGGTGCAAACACAACAACCGGTAACGGTTTTGAGATGGATGCAATCGCTATGGCAGTATTCGGCGGTGTATCGAACATCGGCGGCAAAGGACGGATGCCGGGAGCAATTATTTCTGCATTTATTATCATGTGTCTCCGGATCGGACTCGGACAGCGCAATACAAATCCACAGGTCATCCTGTTGATCTTGGGAGCATTGTTAATCCTTTCCGTATTATTGCCAAATATTTCCGCTAGTTTAAATTTGAAAAAGAAAACCGTAAAATAATACTATGATACCTAATACTCGCTGAAGAGTATTTAGTATAAAAATCATTCCAAAAAGGGAGGAAAAGAAACATGAAGAAAAAAGTAGTAAGCGTATTGTTATGTGCAGCTATGGTTGCAACAATGGCAGTTGGTTGTGGAAAAGGTGACACAGCTACAACTGAGGGTTCTGCATCAGCAGGCGGAAGTGATGATGGTAAAACATTTGCTATCGTTACAAAAGCTGCAGGAAATCCTTACAACGAGAAAGAAGCAGAAGGCTTCAAAGAGATCATCGAAAAAGAAGGATACACATGTATCGTTCAGCATCCGGAAGCTGCAACAGCTGATGCTCAGGTTACGGTTATCCAGTCTCTGATTTCTCAGGGTGTTGACTCTATCTGTATCGCAGCAAACGATGAAAATGCTCTTCAGGCTTCACTCGAGGACGCTATGGCTGCCGGAATCAAAGTATCATGCTTAGATTCTAAGACAAACTCTGATAGCCGTCAGACATTTGTTAATCAGGCCGGTACAAAAGAAATCGGTCAGGCTCTTATGGATGCTGTATTAGATATCACCGGCGGAGAAGGACAGTGGGCGATTCTTTCAGCAACATCTCAGGCAACAAACCAGAATGCATGGATTGATTCCATGAAAGAAATCATGACAGATGACAAATACTCTAAGCTGGAACTCGTAGAAGTTGCTTATGGTGATGATGAAGCTCAGAAATCTACAGATCAGACTCAGGCGCTTCTCTCTAAATACCCTGACTTAAAAGTAATCTGTGCACCAACAACAGTTGGTATCAATGCAGCAGCAAAAGTTCTTCAGGATGAAAAATCTTCTGTAAAACTTACCGGACTTGGATTACCTTCTGAGATGGCTGAATATATTGGCGATGATGATGCTCATTCTTGCCCATATATGTTCCTCTGGAATCCAATCGATGTTGGACGTCTTGGTGCTTACACATCAATCGCATTAGTTGACGGAACAATCACAGGAGCTGAAGGCGACACATTTGAGGCTGGTGACATGGAGAACTCTCCATACACAATCACAGACGCAGGAGATGGCGGAACAGAGATCATCTTAGGTGCACCTTTCAAATTTGATGGTTCAAATATTGCTGACTGGAAAGACGTATACTAGAATTTAACATGTTATTCTTAATAAAAAAAGCCCAAATTGGGCTTTTTTTATTTGTCAGTCAGAATGAATTTTCTTTTATATCATTGCATATGGAATATCTAATAACTGTGCTAATTTCAAAAACTGTGAAGCATTGTGTCCCACCGACAGTGCAAGATGATGTGTCGGTGCTTCGGGGAACCATTTATCCATATAAGCTGCCGGATCCACATCAAACTTAATATGCGTGGAAGTATTCCCATTTAATAAAATAGGAGCATCTATGGCTTCCCCCTCACTCATGATGAATTTCAGCCTGCCATCGCCAGTCTGTGTTACACCTAACAGCGTAACGGGTCCCGGTTGAACTTTTGCCTCTACCGACACACCACTGCCTCGCTTTCCATGATATACTCCCATTCCACGAAGAATTGGTTTTTGATTTGATATTGCAAAATGGAATGGACCATCATGTCCTAAAATCATTGTATTACGATTGAAATCCGCAGCGACAATTTCACAAAAACTGCCACCCTTGTCTAAAATATCTGATATTTTCATTGCCAGCGCAGTCTTAATGTCCCCTTCCCCTGAACATGCAATTCCCTGTGCGGTCAACAGCGAATGCCCTACAATAAATCCACTTTGAACCTCTTCGTAATAATTGTCTCTTCCATGATAATAATAAGATAAACTATCAAGATTTCGATCCTTTACCATCTTTTCCTGTGCCACAGCCACTTTTGCAGACCATTGCAATTGTTCTTCTGTAGGTTTTTTTGCAATCGGATCGGATGGCGAATCACCTGATATTTCAAAAAATTCCATAATTTGTTTTAGTTTTTCCTGCATCTCCTCAGCTGTAACATTCTGTAAGTAAGCATCCAAATCGCACATTTCCAGTATTTCAACTTGTATGCCGCTTTGTGCTGAAAGCATTGTAAAATCACTATACATATCTAACATTCCACTATAATATCCACCCAGAAAACCAAATCGCGCATGCTGTAAGGTTCTTTTCACACCAGCAGCAAGGCACCATTCTTTTATTTCATTCCAAGCCTTTCTGGCTTCTTCCCGCTCCTTTGTATCTTCGTTTGCTAGTGCATATTCGGGTGTATAATCCAGCCCTAATAATCCATTGATTGCACGGAAGGGAATTCCCGCTCGATTAAACGCATTCGAAATTTCAGGAATGGAACAACCTACGCACTGTGCCAGCCAGCGATCTGTTCCAGTTTTCCCGTATGCCATCTCTGCAGCAGGCTGTAGATTCAAAATAATGACTGGTGCCTGATTTATCTGATGAATCGGTAATAAACAAGAGCTTGTGTAATATGTTGCTGCATGCGAGAACACAATATCAACGTTATGCTGATTAAAATATTCTCCCGCCTCATGTCCTTTTTCTTCAGTGTCAACCATTCCAAAATTGTATACGTCACCAAACTCTGACATTTTCTTTTCGATGAATCGGTTATATTCCATCAGACAGTCGTAAAGTCCATCGAACTGGCTCCAATACGTATGTAACCCTGCACTGTACAATCCGATTTTTGCCTTTTTATTAGGCTTCATTTTTTGTAATTTTTCCATTTTCTTCTCTCCTTAAATTGTTTGATTTTCTGTTGCTTTCATCTGTATTATATGACATACTAACTATGATATCAGTACATAATATTGTCAAAAAATAACAGTATATTGCTGTCAATAAAAGAGGTCATCCATATGAAAACATATTTAGAAAATGCTTCCTATGATTGGAGCGAAGATTCCATCCGATTCATCTATACTGCAAATCAATTTATCAAAAAAACCTTGTTCTACATCCAGGAAGCCGGTTATTTTAAAACGACTGATTCCTATTATACAGAGCGTGAAAATTTGGATAGTTTTCTAATCGTATATACACTTTCAGGGTCAGGACTTTTGGAAATGGATGATACCACATACCCGATTGAACCCCATCAGCTCTTTTTTATTCCATGTATGAAACATCACTATTATTGTTGTCGGAAAGACAAGGAATGGGAATTTTTGTGGATTCATTTTAATGGCATTGCAGCAAGAGGTTACTACGAGAAATACAGTACCAGCCAAACCCCGGTCATAACCATAGACCCTCAGGCGGGCATACCTGAGCAAATGCGTCAAGTCCTTTCTCTCATTCAGAAAAAAGAATTAAATCGAGATTACATGATATCAAATATCCTGACCAATATTCTGACACAATTGATACTCACTCAAAGTCAGGGTGATGAATCACCTTTTCTTCCGGATTATTTAATTCAAACAATAAAATACATCGATCAGCATTTTAAAGAAGAGATTTCACTTGATCAATTATCCAAAGAAATAGGTATCAGTAAATTTTATCTATTAAAACAATTCAAAAAATATTTTGAAACTACCATTCGAGAATATCAGATTGTAACCAGACTTAATTATGCGAAAGAACTTTTGAAATATACAGACACACCAGTCCATGATATCTCTGATGCATGCGGAATCAACCAGACCAGTCATTTCATTCATTTATTTAAAAAGCATGAATGTCTCACACCACTTCAATATCGTAACAAATGGAAATAAAAAAAATAGTGTTTTCAGGTTTTTATATTTCGATATGTTTTGGGCGTCATTTGAAAGTGAGCTTTAAATATCCGGTGAAAGTAACTTGTGTTATCATAGCCGACGATTGTAATGATGTCTTCAACAGCAAGCGAGGTCGTTGTAAGGAGATAAGCAGATTGGTTGAGCCTTTTCATTTGCAACAATTCCTTAAATGTGTTTTTGCAATGTTTCTTAATGAGTTTACTTACATAGTAGGTCGGTTCGTTTAAAATCGAAGACAATTCTTCCAAAGTTCCTGTTTTGTAATTGTCTTCGATATATTTCATTGCGGTAAACACAGCATTCTGCTCATGCTGGTTTGGGTCATTCTGATTGATCTTGTCGGTATAATTCATTAACTGTAAAAATAAAAGCCCCATGGTGGTCTGGTTGATGTTCCGGCGGTTCGGCTGCTTGTGCAGGATGGACCAGATCATGTTCTCGACCAGATTCTGGACAGGGAGAATATCATGTGTCGGGAAATGGATATAGTCTACCATACTCTTTTCCTGCTGCAGTGTGCCGATCAGAAATTTGCTGAGAGCGTTTTCTTCCTCCATCAGACCAAATACGCGGTCGAAGAATTCAGGGAGAACTATGAAATTCACTGCAATATCGTCTTCGTCTGCGGGCATGATCTCCTGATAGACATTCTGATTCAGAAAGAGCAGATCCCCGGTCTCTAACAGAATGGAGGTTTTGTCATTGATCAGATGAAGCGTGCTGCCGGAGCACATGTATATGATTTCGATATAGTTGTGTCTGTGTTTTGGAAAATGGACAAAGCGGGTATGTGGACGGATATCGATCAGACGACCTGCCTCGAGCATCTTCTGGCTGTCGATGACAAAGTCCTTCGCAGAGGTGTAGAGATTTTTCTGAATGTTTTTGTCTCCGTTTAGAATCTGCTGTTCCTCCGGAGAAATCTTTTTTAATTCAGCAAGTAATTCCGGGTTCATAATTTCTTCTTCCTTCTACTGTTTTTTTAATAAGGCCTGAGTGATCTTATTTCTTACAAGTATAACATTTCCACAAAACAGCGGCAACAAAATATTGCAAATAAGGACGGTAAAATTTGCAAATCAAGTCGTGTTAATTTAGGAAGCCATCAGTTATAATGAGTACAGTTAGGTAAAAGAAAGGAGCTTCACATGAGCAAATATTATTTGGCAGTGGATATCGGAGCGTCCAGCGGACGTCATATCCTTGGCAGTGTGGAAAATGGACGGATTGTTTTAGAAGAGATTTACCGTTTCGAAAATGGCATGGACAAAGCAGACGGACATCTCTGCTGGGACACGGAGAGACTTTTCAGGGAAATTAAGGCAGGTATTGCGAAATGTAAGGAAATCGGCAAGATTCCGGAGAGTATGGGAATTGATACGTGGGCAGTGGATTATGTGCTGCTGGATCAGAACGATCAGGTTCTGGGACATTCTTATGGATACCGGGACAGCCGTACGAAGGGGATGGATGAGGAAGTATATAAAATCATCCCGCTGGCGGAATTGTATGGGCGTGCAGGCATTCAGAAGCAGATCTTCAATACAATTTACCAGCTGATGGCAGTGAAGATGCAGGAGCCGGAGAATATGCAGAAGGCTAAGACGCTGCTTATGCTTCCGGATTATTTTCAGTTCTTACTGACCGGGAATAAAGTATCGGAATATACGAATGCGACAAGTGGTCAGCTTGTTGACCCGAAGACGAATGACTGGGATTATGAGCTGATAGAACGGCTTGGATTTAAGAAGGAGATGTTCGTTCCTCTGAGCACACCGGGAACAATTGTCGGTTCCTTCACGAAAGAGATCGAAGCGGAAGTTGGTTTTTCCTGCAATGTGGTACTGCCTGCAACGCATGACACTGCATCCGCGGTTATGTCGGTTCCGACACTCTGCGATGAATGCCTCTACATCAGTTCCGGTACATGGTCACTGATGGGGATTGAGAATAAAGAAGTCATTGCAACGAAAGAGAGCATGGCTGCGAACTTTACAAACGAGGGCGGCTACGACTATCGTTTCCGATTCCTCAAGAACATCATGGGGCTTTGGATGATACAGTCTGTCAGACATGAATTAGATGATGCGTATTCATTTGCACAGCTTTGCGAGCTGGCGGAGGAAGTAAAGACATTTCCATCCCGCGTGGATGTGAACGATGACTGCTTCCTTGCACCGGCAAATATGACAGAAGAGATCAAAGATTACTGCAGACGCACGAAGCAGCAGGTCCCTGAGACAATTGGTGAAATTGCGACTGTCATCTATCAGAGTCTGGCGGAAAGTTACGCTGAGACCGTAAAAGAAATCGAACAGATTTCCGGCAAGAAATTTGAGGCAATTCATATCGTGGGTGGCGGCTCGAATGCAGCTTATCTAAACGAACTGACAGCAGAGAAGTCGGGTCTGACCGTATATGCGGGACCGGGCGAGGCGACTGCCATCGGTAATCTTACGGCACAGATGATCAAAGCTGGAGAGTTTCATAATTTGCAGGAAGCACGAATCTGTATCTTTGAGTCATTTGGAGTCAAGAAGTACGAAGCTTAAAAGTATGAGTCACTAAAACATTTAAAATTCAAACGAAACAGGAGGAAACACTATGTTAGTAAACACAAAGGCAAAGGTTGGAGTATTTTCAATCGCATTGGGAGCCTACCTTCCACAGTTCCCAAGTCTGGTACCGGAATTTGAAAGTCAGTATGAGGCATTCAAGAAAACAATTCCCGGTGATGTAGAGATTGTTGATGGAGGCATCGTTACCACAAAAGAATTATCTATGGCGGCGGGAGATAAATTCCGTGCAGCAGATGT
>JAQUUC010000049.1 GCA_028694105.1 Hespellia sp. | reverse complement strand
TCCAAGATAATCAAAGTACGATCCATAACCTTCGTATCTAAGATATCTTGGAGATTACCAAGCTGAGCCGGTGAAAGCTCCTCGTCGCATATGATTCCCGTTGCATCCAGTTCCCACAGCATTTCTTTGATCTCATCTATCTTGCCTTTTCCGACATAAGTGCCGGGATGAATCATCTCTCTGTTTTGAATGATTCGTCCGACGGTAACTGCTCCCGCAGTCTCCGCCAGTTCCTTCAGTTCATCCAGCGACTTCTCTGTATCATCATTCTCCCCCGCACATACACCCACTAAAATCACGCGCTCACGGAGCTGATCGTTCTCTATCATACTTCTACCTCTATCTGGTTTTTAAAAATTCAGATTCTTTCTGGGCGCTCTCGTCATCCGGATATTTGGAAATATATTCCTCCATCTTTGCCTTCGCATTTTCCCAATCTGTCTGCTTTTCATAGCAGGCAATCACATTGTATTCCATCTCCTGTACCACATCCGCATAGTCTTTCGAATCTCCGGCAAGAGAGATTCCTTTTTCAAAACTCGTCAGTGCGCTCTCGATATTATCCTGCTCCATATCGCTGATTGCAAGCATGTTATAGATTATCGGAGTCTCTTTTGCTCCATTTGCAATCGCGTCAGAAAAAGCCTGTTTTGCAGCCGGATATTCTTTCAGTTCAAAATATGCCATACCTTTTCCGAGGTATGCCTCCGACAATTCTTTTTCCTGATCAATTGCTTCCTGATATGCGTCCGCCGCCTCTTTATATTTCCCTTCTTCCATCAGCTTTGTACCGTCTTTTATTTTGTTCCCGCAGCCGGTGAATAGAAGCATCACCGTCATAGCCAGTAAAATAATTTTCCCTTTTTTCATGTATCTTTTTCTCCTACTTTTCCGGATAACGCATCACCCAGAGTGAATTTAACAGGTTGATCAGCAGTACGGCCATATCCACCAGAATTGCCTCCCGCATTGAAATATATCCGATCGCGGCAAAAATCAGAACAATGACCTTAATTCCGATTGCATAGAACATATTTTGTCTGACCGTGCGAATCGTATTTCTGGAAATACGCACCGCCGTAATAATCTTATGTGGTTCATCCTCCATAAGTACGACATCCGCCGCCTGAATCGCAGCGTCAGAACCAAGTCCGCCCATGGCGATTCCGATATCCGCCATCGCAAGTACCGGTGCATCATTGATACCATCACCGACAAACGCAACATTCTCTGATTCCAGCCGGCTCTCCATATATTCCTGCAGCTGCTCCACTTTCTCTTCCGGAAGCAGATTGGCAAAAACACTTTCAATCCCCAACCGCTTCGCCACAGATTTTGCTACACGTTCATTGTCTCCGGTCAGCATGACAACATCCACCTGATGCCGCTTCAAACGCTCAATGGTTCGTTTTGCATCCGGTCTGACGGTATCGGAAATCAGCAGATATCCTGCATACTCATCCTCTATCGCGATGTGCACCGCCGTATCCGCCGTCAATACTCTCTCATAGGGGATGAATCTCTGCTTCATGAATTTAGAATTGCCAATCAGGACTTTTTTTCCGTCAATATTCGCCTGCACGCCATATCCGGGAAATTCCTTGATCCACTTAAGCCTCTGGTTATCAATCTCTTTTCCATACGCTTCCATAATGGAATGCGCGATCGGATGGTTGGAATGCGCTTCCCCACACGCCATCATTTCAAGCATCTCTTCCTGCGTCATTCCGATGGGGTGATATTCCTTTACCCGAAATACACCCTCTGTCAGTGTTCCCGTTTTGTCGAAAATAAATGTCTCGGTACTTGCAAGTGCTTCCAGGTAATTACTTCCTTTAATCAAAACTCCCTGTCTGGACGCAGCGCCGATTCCCCCGAAAAATGCAAGCGGTACCGAAACCATCAGTCCACACGGGCAGGCTGTCACAAGGAAAATCATACCGCGATAGATCCAAGTATGTAAATCATGTGATTTTAAGACCACCGTTGGAACCAGCATCACCGCGAACGCGAGCAGTGTAACAATTGGCGTATACCAGCGTGTAAACCGTGCAACAAATGATTCCCTCTCCGACTGTCTGTTCCTCGCATTCTGAACGAGATCCAGAATCTTCGATGCCGTTGACTCTCCATACAGCTTCGTCACGCGGGCCTCCAGTACGCCGGTCTGGTTGATGCTGCCGCTGTACAGCTTATTACCCGGTTTTACATAGCGCGGCACGGATTCACCGGTCAGTGCCATCGTATTGACATTACTCGTTCCAAAGGTCACGACCGCATCCACCGGAATCTTCTCCCCCGGTTTCACCACAATAATATCACGAATCTTCAATTCCTTTGGATTCACTGTCTCCGGCTCTCCATCTGTCTTGCGGTTTGCATAGTCCGGTCTGATATCCATGAATCTCGCAATCGTCATCTTAGACCGTTCCATTGCAAGTATCTCCAGAATCTTACCGATTTCAAAAAAAAGCAGTACCCCTGCTGCCTCTGCGAACATTCCCACAAGAAATGCCCCCAGCGTGGCAAGCAGTATCAAAAGGTTATCATCAAAATATCGTTTTTCTTTCAAATGCTTTGCGATGTCCCGCAATACTTCTGTCACCACCACCACATAAGACATCATATACAATGCCAGCTGCTGGTACAGCCCCATTTCGGGCCAGTGCCGAACTGCAAAAACAGCATAGATATACATCACAATACCTATGCCGGTCTCTATAAGTTTTCGTTTTAATTCCTTTGTCATTCCCCTGATTCCTCTACTCTGTGTCATCAATACATGCTATCTCATTATCTGAGCGTTTACTTTTTAATAATAACATACCAAATACCCGAATTCAATGTAAGTGCCTATAATTATTCATCAATCTGCCAGTCTATCGGCTCGATCCCATTTGCCCGCAGAAATTCATTCGTCTGACTAAACGGTCTGCTTCCAAAAAAGCCACGATACGCGGACAATGGACTTGGATGCGGTGCCTCCAGAATCAGATGCCTTGGGTTGTTCAGCATTCTTTTCTTTCTCTGTGCCGGTGCTCCCCACAAGAGGAAGACAATTGGGCGGTCCTGACCGTTCAGTGCCATAATCGCTGCATCTGTAAATTCTTCCCAGCCGATTCCACGATGGGAATTCGCCTGATGGGCGCGAACTGTCAATACGGTATTCAGCATCAGAACTCCCTGCTCAGCCCACTTAGTCAGTTCTCCATGTGACGGAATGGTACATCCGACATCATCCTGCAGTTCTTTGTAAATATTTACTAAAGATGGAGGAATGTCCACCCCTTTTTTCACCGAGAAACAAAGACCGTGTGCCTGTCCGTGATTATGATATGGGTCCTGCCCCAGAATCACGACTTTCACCTCTTTCAGCGGTGTCAGATGAAATGCATTAAATACATCCTCTGCAGGTGGAAAAATAAGATTGTTCTTATACTCCGCATTCACCTTCTGAAACAGTTCTCTGTAATAAGGCTTTTTGAATTCTTCCCGCAGGGCTGCTTCCCAGTCTCCGTTAATCGCTGCCATATGCCACACTCCTCTTTTGCAATCTGTTCTTATTATATAGGGAATTGCAGGAATCTGCAACCCGATTCGGACTCATTCCGAAGAAAATCAAAGAACTTTGCCCCATATCTGGTAAGAAAAAGGCGGGTGCATCCCGCACCCGCCTTACTTCTCATCTTAATGGCATCCGCCTCCGCAGTGCTTACAGTCTCCCCCGCACTGAATGGACTTTCCTGCCTTTTTGTCTTTTACCATACTGCGTATCGCAAGCCCTACGCCTGCCAATACAAGTACTCCTACAATAATTGTTCCCATAAAAAGCCTCCTATCTGGCTTTTGCAGCCATTCCTACACTGCTTATATTCAGTGTATTACTTTCTTTATATGGTCTGAATAACAGATAGATAAATCCTGCTATACAAATGAGCGCTACCACTGTTCCAATTCCAAATACACCGGTTGTAATAACGGTTCCAATCTGGTATACACATAAGGAAACGACATACGCAAGGAGTGTCTGATAACCGATTGCGAACCAGAACCATTTTGCATTGTTCATCTCACGTTTGATTGCTCCCATCGCTGCGAAGCAAGGTGCACATAACAGATTGAATACGAGGAATGAATAAGCTGCAACTGCTGTCATGCTTCCTGCAAGTGAGCCCCATACTTCGGTTCCATCTTCCGCTACTTCTGCAAATCCATATAACTGTCCAAATGTTGCTACTACGTTTTCTTTTGCCACAAGTCCTGTGATTGCTGCAACTGCAGATCTCCAGTTTCCCCATCCAAGTGGTGTGAAGATAAATGCGATTCCACTGCCGATTGCTGCCAGCAAGCTGTCATTCATGTCATCGACCATGCCGAATCCGCCGTCTCCAAAACCGAAGCTCTGTGCAAACCAGATTACAATGGTTGATAATAAGATAATTGTACCAGCTTTTTTGATAAATGACCAGCCTCTCTCCCACATGCTTCGAAGCACATTGCCGACGGTAGGCATATGGTATGCAGGCAATTCAATTACGAACGGAGCCGGATCTCCTGCAAACATCTTTGTTTTCTTTAAAATAATTCCTGAGCAAACAATCGCTGCAATTCCCACGAAGTATGCACTCGGTGCAACCCACGAAGCGCCGTTAAACAATGCGCCTGCAATCAATGCGATGATCGGAAGCTTCGCTCCGCAGGGGATAAATGTCGTTGTCATAATCGTCATCTTACGGTCACGGTCATTTTCAATGGTACGGGAAGCCATAATTCCGGGAACTCCGCAACCGGTTCCGATTAACATTGGGATAAATGATTTTCCTGATAACCCAAATTTACGGAAAATTCGATCCATGATAAATGCAATACGCGCCATATATCCACAAGACTCCAAAAATGCAAGGAAAATAAACAATACCAGCATCTGCGGTACGAAGCCAAGTACGGCGCCGACACCACTGATGATACCATCAACGAGAAGTCCTGATAACCAAGCTGCACAACCAATCGAATCCAGTGCTGCCTGAGCGCCCGGGATAATCCACTCACCAAATAAGGTGTCATTCGTCCAGTCTGTTAAAAAAGCACCCACTGTGGTAACCGATACAGCATACACAGCCCACATAATCACAGCAAAGATTGGAAGTGCAAGCCATCTGTTGGTCACAAAACGGTCAATCTTATCTGATGTTGTCAGCCCGCCTTTATTTTTCTTCACACAGCAGTCTCTGATAATAGAACCAATGTAAAGGTATCTCTCATTTGTGATGATACTTTCTGCATCGTCATCCATCTCCTCTTCGCAGGCTTTGATGTCCTGTTCAATATGTGCCATGATATCTGCAGCCGGATGTAACTGTTCAATTACCTTTTGATCACGCTCAAATACTTTGATTGCATACCAGCGCTGCTGCTCTTCCGGAAGGTCATGTAAGATTGCTTCTTCAATATGTGCTAATGCATGTTCCACGCAGCCCTCAAACTTATGCTGTGGAATCATGCGTTTTCCTGCCTGTGCAACTTTTACTGCTTTATCAGCTGCTTCTTTGATGCCGGTTCCCTTTAATGCTGAGATTTCAACCACTTGGCACCCTAATTCTTTTGCAAGGTTTACCGTGTTTAATTTATCACCGTTCTTTTCCACAATATCCATCATATTGACAGCTGCGATTACCGGAATCCCAATTTCTACAAGCTGGGTTGTCAGATATAAGTTTCTCTCTAAGTTTGTTCCGTCAATGATATTCAGGATTGCATCCGGTCTCTCACTGATCAGGTAGTTTCTGGCTACCACTTCTTCCAGTGTGTATGGAGATAGTGAATAGATACCCGGTAAGTCCGTGATGATGACCTCCTTATGTTCCTTTAATTTTCCTTCTTTTTTCTCAACCGTAACACCCGGCCAGTTTCCAACAAACTGGTTCGATCCTGTCAACGCATTGAACAATGTTGTCTTACCGCAGTTTGGATTTCCGGCAAGTGCAATTTTAATTGACATGTTATTTCCTCCTTATTCAAATCAGCAATAGCTAACTACATTACTTCAATCATCTCTGCGTCTGCTTTACGCAGTGATAATTCATATCCGCGAACAGTTACTTCTACAGGATCACCGAACGGTGCCACTTTTCGAACAAATACATCGGTTCCTTTTGTAATTCCCATGTCCATAATTCTTCTCTTTACAGCACCCTCACCGTGCAGCTTTTTGACCGCTACTGTGCTGCCAACTGAAGCTTCCTTTAATGTCTTCATCTTCATTCCTCCATTATTTTAAGCATTCTGGTTTTAGATCATGATTTTATTCGCCATCTCTTTACTGATTGCAACGCGCGAATCTTTTACATTCACAATCAGATTGCCGTTGATCGTATTGACAACGGACACTTCACCGCCCACAACAAATCCAAGGGTTTCTAAAAATCTTCTCGTTTCTTCTTTTCCACCGACTCTTCGAATCATATTCGATTCTCCGGCTGAAGCCATTGTTAAAGGCATCATAATCCACCTGCTTTCTTCGAATTTGATAATAATTTTCATTAATCGCTTTCACAATAGTTAGTATATACTTACGTCTTTAATCTGTCAATAACTTAGATTAGAAAATTTTAACATTTTTTCGTATTGACTGACTGTGTAATTTGGAAGTATGATTTCTATTGATAATTATTATCAACAATTCAGGAAATGTTATTGCGGATTATGATAGGTTATGATATACTAAACGCAAGTTATATGAAACTAACTTCTGTTTTTACATTGAACCACATCTTTATAAAATGAATGATATAGAAAGGACAAGAGTATCTGCGATGAAAAACACAAGCAATGAATCTTCAGAAAACTATTTAGAGACGATTCTGATTCTCAGCACAAAGCTTCCAGTCGTTCGCTCCATCGATATTGCCAATGAACTGCAATTTTCCAAAGCGAGTGTCAGTGTTGCAATGAAGCACCTTCGTGAGAACAATCAGATTGAAGTCAGTGATTCCGGATTCATCACACTGACCAAAGAAGGAAAAGCGATTGCAAAGATGATCTATGAGAGACACACACTCCTGACCGAATGGCTGGTCAGACTCGGTGTCGACGAACAGACTGCTTCCGATGATGCGTGCCGCATGGAGCATGTCATCAGTAAAAAAAGTTTTCAGGCTATCAAAAATCATATCAATGAATGACAGAGTATGCCCGACAAAAAAAGCCGCTTTTGAGGAACTTATTTAGGGATTTACAATAATAAGTAAATTTTGAGTGACACCTTCAAGCGGGTGCAAAACAGAAAATGACCATGCAAGAGTAGAAATGCTCAAGCATGGTCATTTTTATCATTATTTCTTTGTTCCATATGGTGTTTTAGGTTCTGCCACCATACTAAGAGTTTGAGCAAGACGAAGCAACTGCTATTGCATGGCTTGATAACAAAATTAAAACACTCACAACGGAGGACTAGCTTATGAACAATAAACCAAATACAAATATTGTCATGTACACAACGGATGACGGATTGACAAAAGTTGAAGCCACCTTTGATAACGATACCGTTTGGCTATCCATTGACCAAATGGCGGAATTATTCCAGCGTGACCGCAGTGTCATTGGCAAGCACGTCCGTAATGTTTTTAAGGAAGGCGAACTGATAAAGGATTCAGTGTGGGCAAAATTTGCCTACACTGCTTCTGATGGTAAAGAATACAAGGTTGATTACTATAATCTCGATGTCATTATTTCCGTTGGATATCGTGTAAAGT
This sequence comes from Hespellia sp., assembly GCA_028694105.1. Lineage (GTDB taxonomy): Bacteria > Bacillota > Clostridia > Lachnospirales > Lachnospiraceae > Hespellia. Next base: position 14,272 of record JAQUUC010000049.1, on the reverse strand, counting down.
CTGTCCGTGGTACGCAGTTCCGTATCTGGGCAACAGGTATTCTGAAAGAGTACATGAAAAAAGGCTTTGCAATGGACGATGAGCGGCTCAAAGGCAACGGTGGTGGCAGCTACTGGAAAGAACTGCTCGACCGTATCAGGGATATCCGTTCTTCTGAGAAAGTGCTTTATAGGCAAGTGCTTGACCTCTATGCTACAAGTGTGGATTACAATCCTCACAGTGAAGATTCCATGCGTTTCTTCAAAATTGTACAAAACAAATTGCACTTTGCTGCTCATGGTCACACTGCTGCAGAAGTCATATACGAAAGAGCCAATGCTGAAAAGCCATTCATGGGATTGACTTCATTTTCCGGGGAACTCCCTGCGCTGAAAGATATTTCTATTGCGAAGAACTATTTGGAAGAAAGCGAACTGCAAGTGCTGAACAACCTTGTATCCGGTTATTTTGATTTGGCTGAAATCAATGCTATCGAGCATAAGCCTATGTATATGAGTGATTATGTGCAGCAGCTTGATTCCGTTCTAACTTCCGGTAACAGAAAGCTACTTCAAAACAGTGGTACAGTCAGCCACACACAAGCGGTGGAAAAGGCGAAAATCGAGTATCGCAAATACCAAGAAAAAACTATTGCTCCTGTGGAACAGGCATATTTGGATAGTATTAAAAATCTAGAAAAAGAAGCAAAGAAAAAAAGTAAATAATCTACTAATAGCAATGGTTATTGATGGCATAATTTACAATCAAAGGATGTGGTTATATGAATCGTTTTCGCATCAAAAGCTTCAAGAAATATTTTCGACTATCCATCACTTGTTTGTTACAAACTACAAAATCATGAATAGCAGGTTGCCAACGAATGAATATGGAGCTCATTTTTGGGCTGAACCTAGTCGAAGTTTGATTAAGTCAATTACGATTTTGAGAGGTTTACAACGAACTTTAAAGGATAGCGGATATGCATTCGAACTGGATTCATATTATGAAAATATAGTAACCCAATCAGAAGAATTTCTCTCTGAAAGTGGTGGCAGTCAATTGCCTGCTAATATGAAAAAAATCGAGTTGTATTACACGTTGCCAATTATACATAAGCTTGATGCTATATCCATTGGAAATGAGCACGAAAAGCAACGATATGCTAACTTAAAACTTATAGGTGAAGGATCCTATGCTCAAGTATTTTCATATTGGGATCCATTCTATAATAGAAAATTTGTTCTCAAGCGAGCTAAGAAAGAACTAAACGAAAAAGAGCTAGAGCGGTTCAAACAAGAATATGAGCAAATGAAAAATTTATCTTCTCCATATGTTACGGATGTGTTTTTCTTTGACGATGTAAAGAATGAATATATTATGGAATATATGAATTTTACTTTGGACAAATACTACGAAAAGTACAACTCGCAATTATCAAAAGAAGATAAGAAAGGTATTGCTGGACAGATTTTACGAGCATTTAAGTATATTCACTCAAAAGGACTGCTTCATCGTGATATTAGTCCCATCCAATATTCTAACCACTGTAAATACGGAATTTAAGGGATGTTTCAATGATCCAAGCCTTGTAACTGAGGGATTCTTTAATTATGGAATTCTTCATGAAACATATGCAATTACAAGGCTAATATATTTCGTGATGTCTGGAAAAACAAATGTTAGTGCAATTAAAGATATGAAACTTAAAACTTTTGTAGAAAAGGGACTATCCACAAATCTCGATAATCGTTATAAATCAGTTGATGAAATAATGCTGGCAATTAAACTTCTATAAAAATGACCATGCTTGAGCATTCAACTCTTGCATGGCCATTTTTTGTTTGTCCCCACTTGAAGGCGTCACTCAAAATTTACTTTTTTGTAAATCCCTAAGTGAGTCCCTCAAAAGCGACTTTTTTTATTGTTATCATTTTTTCATCTCATCTTTTGGTGCATTTACCCGGTCGATTGTCGGCGCACCGAATTTGTATATCGACTGATAGCGATCTAATTCTTCCTCCTCACATTCCCCCGCGGGGATGAGACCGGTGCAGTCTGTTGCAGACGCCGCATTTGCCATATAATCAAACTCATCAATCATCTGCTGATTTTCTTCCGATACTTTTTTCATATCCTTTTTCTTCATATTCTATCCTCCGTTTTATCAGAATGTCTCTCAGATAGAATGTACCGAAATACCAGACTCTATTCTTTTTACTTCACACAAAAAATGATCCGCTTCTTATCCGCCTCGTTCCAGTGAATATCCCATATTTCCAAGTTTTCCGCCTACCATGCGGCCAAGGACTCCCACGCCCTGTGCAAGCCCGCGCAAACTCTTTCCCCGTTTATAGGTCTCGGATTCGATAAAAGAACTTTTATATCCATCATTACAGATATCACAATAAAATGTAAATTGGAAACCAGCCTCTGTTGAATTATCCTCATAGTTTCTGGTAAATGCTTTCAGCATCGCAAATCACCTCACTTTCCATGTAGTACCGCTTTGATTTTCTTTCCACACGAGGTGCATTTTGTATTCTGGAAAAACTGCTGCTCCCCGCATCGTCTGTTATCGCACTTGACCATAAGACTTCGGTTACATTTCTCACATTTTTCGTCTACAAATGTCTGCTCCCCGCAAAATGGACATGTGATATATAGCGTTCTCCCACAGCCGGCACATACCTGCTGCCCCTTTTGAATCGGATGAAGGCAGCTCGGACAGTGATAGCCGAACGGACTTCTGCTGCCACATTGCGGACAAAACCGGGAACTTCCTTCTATCAATGTTCCACAATGGATACAGATCTTTTTATACTCAGCCATACATCATTCCTCCAGCCTGCTTCCGCATCCACCACAGAACTTAACCCCCTGTGGATTCTCCATCCCGCAGGACGGGCAGATATTCTTCTTAATTCCCACCTTGGCACCGCATTCCTGACAGAATTTGACGCCCTCCGGATTCTCATGTCCACACGCCGGACAGGTTCGGCTGTCCCGAAGCTCCTTATCTGCTTTCTCCTTTGCCTCCTGTTCTCCTTTCGCACTGTTTAGCTTTTCTCTCGCTGCTGCAAGGTTCGTCTGCACCAGTTTCATCTTATCGGCAAGCTCTCCAAACTCTTCCATTCCGTACTTTTGAACCGCTTGTTTTCCGATCTCCACATACAGCTCCATCTCCTGCTTTGCAAGATCACCCGCCTCCGTCTGTGCCTTGATAAGCTGCACATTCGGGTCATCCTGAGGCATCATACTGGTCAGTCCCTTCATCAGACCTCCCAGTCCATCGCCTAAGCCACCTAAACCTCCAAATAAATCTTTTGCCATACGCCATCCCTCCGGTGTAAAAGTAACTGCTTCCGTTACTGTGTGAAACGTGTTCCAACGGGGTACTGTATTTCAATTTAAGTATAGCATGTTATTATCTGAATATAAATGTCTCTTCCTTTATTTTATCTAATTATTTTCTTCCTAACGAATCATTACACCACCGGAAATCCAATCCTCATCTCAAATCCTTCCCCACACACTGATTCTGCCTCCAGCGAAATGTGAAGGTCATTGGCAATGACTTTAGCGAGATATAGCCCCATCCCGGTTGCTTTTCTTCTTCCGTCCTCAGAATCTCCGGTAAATCCTTTTTCGAAAATATACGGCAGGTCACACGCGTGCACGCCGATTCCGTTATCACAGACAGACAGGATCTTACTTTTTTGATCCTCTGCTACATGGATGTTTATCTCTGCTGTTTTTTCACTGTCACTATATTTGATGGCATTGCTGATGATCTGGCTGAGCAAAAAGCCCAGACCTCTCTTATCACAGTGGACGAACGTATCGGGCATCTGACAGGTGACTCCGATGCTTTTCTCCTCCAACAGTGGTCTGTAATCTTCCAGTACCTCTTTCACACATAATTCCAGATTGACCGGTTCAAACAGATAATCCTTTTTCACGCCCCGCAGCCTTGCATAGAACAGCATCTGATTCACGGATTCCTGCATACGGCTTCGAACAAAGTCCAGCTTATGCACCATATTTTCAGGAATCTCCTCCCTGCGGTTGTCGAGCAGAAGTGTCAGTAATGATAACGGAGTTTTCGTCTCATGCGCCCACATTTCCACGTACTCCTCGTACTCAGATACGCGGGTGAGCATCTGTTCTGCTTCAGAAGCCCGGCTTCGAAGTGTCTGTCCAAGCTGGGAAATCATCTCCTGCTCCGCTTCACTTGAAATCTTTTTTAGTGTCTCTTCATAATATTCATCCGGCTGGTTTACGAAATCCAGAAATGCCGCCTCTTTTTTGCGGTCGTGGTAACAGACTACACAAAATACCGCTGTAAACAGGAGCAGTGTTGTCAGGATCATAACGGCCAAAACAGCTCCGAATGCCTGCGCATCCGTAATCCACAGCAGCACAGCTGACAGTCCGTCTATGAACAGCAGCAGAAGCAGCCAGACTGCATATCTCTTTAATATCTTCCCGTTATGCCTCATCGGTTCCATCCTCCATCATCAGCCGATAGCCCTCGCCGCGCACCGGTACGATTTTCTGATGCATCTGCAGATTCGTCATTGTCTTTTTGAGCCTTGTTAAATTCACCTGAAGCGCATTTTCATCTATGAATTCCGAGGTGCCCCAAAGTGCATCGCACAGATCCTCCTTGGTGACCACCTTCTGTCCGCCAAGCAGGAACACTTCTAACAGCTTCCCCTGATTTTTCGGGAGTACGACCGATGCATCGTGGATATACAGCGTATAAGTCTGCCGGTCCAGAAGAAACCCTTCCCCCTCCAGCAGATTCGCACGCCCTTCATAACGCTTTAGTACATTTGCGATACGGGCGAGCAGCCGCTCCTTCCGGCAGGGCTTCGTCAGATACTCATCCGCCCCGATCTCCAGTGCATGCAGCTCATCCCGCATCTGATCCCGCGAAGTCAGGATCACTACGGGAATCGGACTTTTCTGCTTCACTTCCCGGCAGATTTGAAAACCACTGAGGTTCGGAAGGTTCAGATCAAGCAGAATCAGGTTGGGGGACATCTCCAGCAGGTTCTTGGCCACATGCTCAAACGAATCGACTGCACGCACTTCATAGCCTGCCTTTTGAAGCAGATTTTCCAGCTCTTCCCGCATGAAAGCCTCATCCTCCACAACCACGATACGCTTCATTTTTATTCCTCCCGCTCCGGCACCATCAGTTTTAAAATATTACGGTTACTCGCTTTTTTCACAGCTTTAATATAGATATATTCTACCACACCAAGCAGCAAAATCATAGCCACGGAAATCAGCATCATCGTTGGAATACTCCCCTGCGTGCCCGGTGACAGCAGGCCGCTAAACAGCGCGCGCACACCGACGATACTGCTGATGACCGCAACAACTGTCGGAATGCCAAAATACCATCTGATCTGTCTTCCCGCCGAATCACACACGGTCTGGTAGGTTGCACCGAGCTGGATCAGCGTCTGGTACCGTTTTCCGGTTTTCTGCTGGCTCGTCAAAAACTGAACCCCGATGACTGTATTTGCGATAATCAGGAAAATGATTGCCAGATAAATCGTAATATAACTTGCCGCAACCACATAAAATAACTGCCGCCCCATATTTTGCAGGTAGCTTTCATAGACAAGCCCTGTCCTATCCAGCTTTTGATTCGTTTCTGATATTGCATTCAGCAGACTCTTCCCTTTTATTTTATCCGGATTCAGGACTCCGTTTACATAACTGCTGTATTCTCCGCCCGTGAGATCTTCGAAGACCTCATCCGGCACAATCAGTGCAAAAGAAAGCGTGATGGAACGGTCTGTCACAATACTTAAGGTCTGCACCTCATTTGTCAGATGATATTTCTCACCTCTAATCTGTACCTCCGGATTTCTTTTCATAATCTGATTCAGGAGCTGATCCATATCATAGATCGCAAACTCCGGATCAATATAGACGGTTGCCTGCGACTCTTTTAACTCGATTGCCGGCTTCTTTGCAAGTGCAAGAATCTGATTATAGCCGGACAAAGAAATCATATACGGTGACTCCTCATATCCAAGGTTATTTAAAAGTGTATCACGCCCTCTTGACTTTGGCATATCCCGGAGTGCCTGCATGACGCTCTCCATCTGAAATGAATTGTCATAGTCATTCTCTTCTGTCCTGACAAACCCAATCTTTATATCAAACAATTCCGAAAACTGTGACTCCAGATTATATTCCGACAAGGTACGGCTGACCTCTTCTGCGCTATGATCTGTAAATGTATAGTCAAGCGTGTGCTGCTCTGAGCCGCTGTGAGTCTGCACCATTGCCACTCCTGCTGCAAAACAGCACAATGCTGCCAGTATCAGCAGTGAGCTGATTGCCAGTGTATTGGAACGATAAATCACATGTTCCTCCAGCTGCCGGAATGTAAAGGTCTGCAGCTCCTTTCCTTTTTTCATATGACCGGCAAAAAAGCCCATCACAGACCGCAGACCGAAAAAGAAGAGCAGCGTTCCTGACAATCCCATGAGAAGCGTCATTCCCATTCTCGGAACCGAGGACCACGCAATCCCACTGATTGCCATCCCATATGCCGCTGCAAGAAGCAATACGCCAGTAATCAATGCCGCCACGTATACCACCTGCGGCTTTTCCTTCTTTCCCACTTCCGGTGCTTCCACCAAAAGGGTGCCAATTTCCTGCCTTGCGATTTTGCCGCTTAAAATCAAAACTGCGGTCAGTTTAATAAATAGAAAACCTGCTGCAGTCATCAGTATCGCCGTCAGTGAAATTGAAAAACGATGGCCCACGATTCCAAGCCCCACAAGCCGCGCCGTAATCAGACTGACCAGTTCCGATAAAAGAACGGCAATCGGAAGCCCAATCAGGAGTGCAGTCACGCTGCTGCGAAAGTCCTCTGCCAGCAGCATGAGAAATAATCGCGACCGCCTCATTCCCATCATCAGATATACACCGAATTCATGCCTGCGCCGTTCCATCTGAAATTTACTTGCAAAATAGATCAGGAAGAACAAAATAATCAGGGTCAGGCCATAAAACAGTGGTATCATCATCAGCAGCTTACTTACTGCATCACTTTCCATTTTAGCCAGAAAAATCATGACATCCTGATGCGACAAGGATTGAATCATGTAAAATGCAACAATGGATATCAAAAGTGACGCAAAGAACAATCCGTTTTCTTTTCTGCTTCTTTTGCTGTTACGTGACACTAATTTAAAGAACATTTGCACTGCCACCTCCTAATTGAGCCATTACCTTTAAAATGCGCTCATAAAATGCCTGCTGTGACTCCCGCGGAACATCTCTTCGAAGCTCGTGAAAAATCACTCCGTCCTGAATAAACAGAATGCGCTTACAGTAGCTTGCCGCGTTGGAATCATGGGTTACCATCAGAATCGTCGCATTCTGCTCCCGATTAAGACCTGTCATCTTTTCCATCAACGCCTTGGCATTCTTCGAGTCCAGTGCGCCGGTCGGTTCGTCCGCCAGAATCAGGGCAGGATCGAGGATCAGGGCACGCGCCGCCGCAATCCGCTGCTTTTGTCCCCCTGACATCTGGGAGGGGAATTTATCCAATACATCCACAACCTCCAGATAGGAAGCCAGTTTTTCTAATCTCTGGTTACTCTCCGCTTCCGGAACACGGTGAAGTGATAATGGCAGAAGAATATTTTCGCGTCCGGTCAGATTATCCAGCAGTTCAAAATTTTGGAAGAGATACCCGATCATCTGTCCGCGGTACTGCGCAAGCTTATCTCCCTTCAAATGCTGGATTTCTTCTCCCTGCATGACAATCCGTCCTCCGGTCGGTTTGATAACCGTTGCAATACAGTTTAACAGCGTAGATTTTCCCGACCCGCTGCTGCCCATAATGCCAAGGAACTCTCCCTGCATCACCTGAAATGTAATTCCGTCTAATGCCTTTGTCTGACTATTGTTTTTTCCATAATATTTTCGTAAGGACTCTATCTCAAGAATATTCTGCATAAATGTGTACCTCCTTCTTCTCTGTCTTCATCATATCATCTGGTACACGTAAAAAAAACTTACAATCGCTGTAAGTTTTTCTTTCCCATTTCATTTTTCTCCGCTTACGCTTTTTTCAGAAATTTTGCAAGCGTACGGTACAAAAGCTGCGGATCAATTGGCTTTGACAAATGCGTATCCATTCCTGCCGTCAGACATTTCCTCACATCATCCTCATACGCATTTGCTGTCATTGCGATAATCGGGATCGTCTGCACATCGGCGCGTGGTAATGCCCGGATGCATCTTGTCGTCTCATATCCGTCCATCACGGGCATACGTATATCCATCAAAATCGCATCAAAATAATATTCCTCTGCCGTTCTGAATATTTCAAGACCTTCTTTTCCGTTTTCCGCACATTTCACAATCATACCCTTTTTCTGTAATAGCTTGGTCGCAATCTCTGTATTCAGCGGATGATCTTCAAATAACAGAATTCGTTTCCCCTGAAGATTTCCAAAAGCATCTGCCTGCTCCATATGTTCCTTTGGCTGCAGCTCATCTCCCGCCATTTTCAGGTCCAGATGAATCACCGTGGAAGTTCCTTTCCCCTCCTCACTATAAATTTCAATCGTTCCGCCCATCATTTCTACAATATTTTTTACAATTGAAAGACCAAGACCACTGCCCTGCGACTGAGTGACGATTTCATTTGATTCCTGTTCGAACGGTTCGAACATTTTCCGCTGAAATTCCCTGCTCATCCCAATTCCATTATCCCGCACTTCAAAATCACAGGAAATGATATTCTCATGGATGACACTATGCAGCGTGCGAAATACGATCGTACCCTTTTCGGGTGTATATTTTACGGAATTAGATAACAGGTTGAAAAAAATCTGCTCAAACCGAACACGATCTGCTATAATATCCACCGCAATACCGCTGTCTTTTATAATCAGATTGATGTGCTTTGCTTCACAAAGAGGAATGAACATCGTCCGAATCGCATTTAGGAAATCCTGATAGCTATACCGCTCTTCCTTGAGCGTCATCCGGTTATTTTCAATCTTCTCCAGATCGAGACAGTCATTTACCAGACCCAGAAGGAATTTTCCCGCGGTATCAATCTTGTGAAGGTAATCATCTATCGCCTCCGGATTATGTATCTCATCTCTTGCCAGCGCCGACATCCCGATAATTGTGTTCATCGGTGTCCGAATGTCATGACTCATGCGCGCCAGAAAACTGGTCTTTGCCTGCGCTGCCTGCTCTGTCAGCTTCAGTGCCTGCGTCAGCTCCTCCCGCTTCTTCTCTTCGCTTTCTATAATATCCGTGATATCCACGCGGGTAACCAGTATCTGTGTATGCTCCTTGTCCAGATACGAAAACTTCATTCGTTTATGCAAAATACTGCCGTCTTCGTTTATCAGCCGCACCTTGAAACTGTAGACCGGCTGTGTTTTCAACTGCTCCTGAACAAACGGAATGCGCATCTCGTCGTAAGCAATCTTATAATCTTCCGGCCGTGCAAATTTTCTGGCATATTTTTGAATTTCCTTATCATAATCGCCTTTCACAGGTGTCGCTGCCATCGACCGTACCGTAGAAGCCGAATTGAGCCGGTATGTTCCTTTTTCAATGTCCACGATCATAGCATAATCATAGTCCAGTTCCACGACCGTCTTTATCATCTGCTCCTGCATATGTGCCTCTGTAACATCAAATGCCGTAATAAAACCTTCAATGTCGTTCGTCTCCGGTGCTTTCGCCACCTCCAGATGGATCATGACCCACACGCGTTTTTTCTTTTTTTCATCCAGACTGATTTCACAGCTGATCTCCGATTTTGATATGCCCAGCTCAAAATTTCTGGCTGCACTCTCATTCATGAACATGGAATGAAACTCTTTTTTCTTTGCCTGATCCAGGATCAGAGATTCCAGCCCCCTGAAAAATTCATCTCTGCTGCTTCCAAATTTGCGAATCAAATGCACTCCCGAAAAATCAGACATTTCAAAGATACGGTTTTCCGTGATGCTGCAGTGTCCCGAGAATAAGAGATTATCCGTCTGCGTACGTTTCCGATACTCCACCGCCGCCTCATACTTCTTTTTCACTTCCATCTGTTCCGTGATGTCCGCTGCACTTCCAACTGCCAGAGATGTACTTCCGTCCTGATTCTCAATCACGGTATACACGCACTTCTTCCACCGGAAGATCTTGAGCCTGCTGTCTAAAAAGCGCAGATTTTCCTCCACATGCTTTTCCCCCTGGTCAAGACGCCGGTATAACCGTCGTAAGATCTCTATATCATTCGGATGACATAAGCCTGCTGCAATCTGGCTCTCCGGTATGTTTAATATCTCATTCTTCTCTGTCCGTTCAAAAGCATAATAGGTATAAGGATTCAGGATAATCACATGCCGTGTGATATCATATGTCCAGTTCGAGATGTTATTCTGGCGAAGTGTCGTCTGAAAATGCTGAATCATCCCCTGAATCTCCTGATTCAAATTCTGCTGTGTTTTCTGTAGATTTCTTTTCTCTTCTTCCATGCTCTGCAACCTCTTTTTTTCATCATGTGCGTCTGAACAAATCATACCACTTTACGCGGTATCTGCCAACTATCTCAGACGCACAAATTTCGCAGGAAGAGTGAAAACTTTTTATACGCTTTCAGGAAATCGCAGTGTTACTTTGAATAAATCTCCATCAATCTCCACTTTCATGGTTCCGCCCATGTTCTGTGTGAAGCTCGATGCAATCGCAAGCCCCAGTCCATGCCCCTGCGTGCTTCGCGATTCGTCTCCGCGGTTAAACCGCTCAATAATTTCATCCGGCGTAAATCTCATCTCCTTCGCCGCAATGTTCTTCATCTCCATCTGAATCCATCCCGGCTCCTTATCGACCGTGACATAAATTCTGGTTCCCTTCATCGAATATTTCAACGCATTTTCAACGAGGTTCTGCACCACGCGGTACATTTTTCGATTATCCCCCAAAAACAACGCCGGAGTTTCTGTAAATGTGGTTCGGAACACACAGCTGCTCTCTGTAACTGCATCCTCCATGTCCGCCAGAATCTGCTGCACCAGCTTCTCCATGTCCAGAGGTTCCATTTGAAGGTTCTCCGAATTACTGGTGGATTTTGCCAGCTCAAACAGATCCTGAATCATGTCCTTTAACTGCTCCTGCTTTACCGAAATTGCCTCCACATAATCCCGTGCTTCCGGACTCAGATCCTCCTTCTTTAGCAAATCAGCATATCCAATCATGGAAGTGAGCGGTGTCTTCAGGTCGTGCGACACATTTGTAACCAGATCAATCTTAAGCCGTTCTGCCTGTACCTGCTTATCCATGCTTTTCTTCATCGCATGTTCGATGTTGCCAAGCTGTGATGCCGATGATGCGAGAAGTGATGTTTCCGGCAGGATGGCAGTCTCTGGAATTTCTTTTCCTTCCGCCATAGCAGCAATCTGCTGTGACAGCTTTCCAATATCTGTATAAATGTGATTTCTCACGTAATATATTACAAAAACCAGCACACCTGCCGCCGTCAGGCCAATCTGAATATTCGCCACGATTTCCTGTATCATTGCAGGACCCTCGCAAAGCATATATGCACACCAGAAGCTTCCTACCGCCATCACAATCACGATACCCAGATAAAAACGGCTGCGATGCAGAATCTGCTTTTCCAGCGGAGTGCGCATTTTATACTTCTGAATTGCCTTGCAGATAAATGATGTCTCCTTCCAGTTCTTGTATATTCCTTTTCGAACCAGTAGGATGCCACCCAGATAGATGATTCCCGTCAGCACGAACATCGTCAGCACATATTGCAGGATTCGAGAGACAGAGTCTGCCATATACAGACCAAACACCTCCGGATAATCGAAGTTTTCCGCTGTTCCTTTCCACCAGAGCAATGCTGCTGCAATCTCTGCAATTACAATCCACTCGACTCCCAGCGAGTCTGCTTTGATTCGCTTCATATGTTCCCGGGGCGGATACGCCTTCAGATAAATTACGCTTGCCCGTAAAAGTGCAACAGCCGCCAACACACTTGCAATGCTTCCACATATGACAAATATGTGAAACATGGTCTCTATACGATTCGAATACCCGTAATATAATTGCGAATAAACAGCATGTGCCTTGATCAGACATAAAAAAGCCACCAAAAATATCCATCCCGCAGAAATCAGAATCTCACGCTGACGTTTCGTCAATTTTTTCAATTTTGTAACCAATTCCCCACACCACCTTCAAATATTTTGGATTTTTCGGCGTAATCTCAATCTTTTCACGAATACGCCGAATGTGTACCATCACTGTGTTTTCTGCGGAAAGTACATCTTCCTTCCACACCTGATTGTAAATCTGCTCTGCCGAGAACACATATCCCGGATGCATCATCAAAAATTCCACGATCTTATATTCTGTCGCCGTCAGATGAGCCGCTTCTCCGTCCACGGACACTTCTTTTGTATTCTGATTCAGCACCAGTCCGCCATTTTTCAATGTCGCTCCATCCGGAACCGACACCGCTGCTCCCAGCGAAAAATACCTGCGCAGCTGCGATTTGACTCTCGCCATCAGTTCCGCCGTATTATACGGCTTCGTCACATAGTCATCCGCACCCATGGACAGCCCGAGCACCTTGTCACTCTCCTCCGTCTTTGCGGACAGCATAATCACCGGAATATTATTTTTCTCTCGAATTTTCATGAGTGCTGCAAGACCATTCAGCCTCGGCATCATTACATCCAGCAGGATCAGATGAATCCGTTTTGCCATCAGAATATCCATAGCCTCCATTCCATCATAGGCCTTATCCACCTCATACCCTTCCAGTTCCAATAACTTTCCAAGTGACCGGACGATTTCCCGATCATCGTCCACGACCAAAATTCGATATGTTTCCATGTGCTCCTCCTGTTACTGATGTCTCTCTCAGATCTGATAAACTTATCATATCAGAAAATGTGATAATTCTCCTGATATAATTCTGACATTTTTCTTACAGTATCGTCCATTTTCTTCTCCTTTGCAAGAATTTTTGTATGCTGTGGCAAATAAAAAACACCCATCCCTGAAATTTCCATTTCAAGGACAAGTGTAAACCGGTAAATTTTATGGCTTTATCCTTTCCTGCGGACTTGCCAAACAGTGCCTAGCCTTATACTCCAGTCAGGTATTCTCCAGCTTCTTCATCTGCAATGACAATCACATTTGGATGAAATTGCAAAATGCTTCCTGGTACACGAGCTGTAACCGCACCTTCTGTCACTTCTTTTAAAATCTTTGCTTTTTTCTTTCCATTTACCAAAAGTACGATTTTCTCTGCTCTCATAATTGTTCCAATTCCCATGGATACAGCTTCTTTTGGCACATCTTCTCTACATTCAAAGAATCTTTTATTTGCCTCTATCGTACTATTTGTCAACAAAATTTTTCCAGTTGTCTTCGTAAATTCATCTGCTGGCTCATTAAATCCAATATGTCCATTTTCTCCGAGACCAAGCAACTGTATTCTGATTTTCCCTGCACTTCGTATCTGTTCTTCATAGATTGCACCTGCATCCTGCTTTAAATCCAGAGTTCCCTCCGGCACATGAATATTTTCCGGTCTAATATTTACATGCTCAAACAACTGCTCTTTCATAAAATAATGATAACTTTGCTCATGCTCCGGGCTGAGTCCAACATATTCATCCAGATTAAATGTACTCACCCCTGAGAAATCCAGTTTTCCCTGTCTGTATAATTTTACCAGTTCTCTGTAAAAACCAATTGGTGTCGATCCGGTCGCTAACCCAAGTGTTGTCGTTTCATGCTCCATAATTTCAGCTGCAAACAACATGGCTGCTGTCCGGCTCATCTCTTCATAATTTTTTTCAATAATTATTTTCATGATACCCTCTCTCTACTAATCGTATGCTAACTTCGCCTGCCCGCTTTAGCAACACCTCTTCTGTTACAAACGCAGTTAGGCATCCTACTTTCTGCACACAGGTTCCTCCTGTCACATTTCCGCATGCAATGCATTCCGGGATCGGGCGGTCATGATATAAGCCATACATAAATCCACTCAGAAAAGCATCTCCCGCTCCAGTAGAGTCAATTGCTTCCACACCCATCATCGGCATCACGATAAGTTTCTGTCCTTTTCCTAAATAAAGACATCCATCTTTATCCAGCTTAATAATCACTTCCTCAAAATATTCTGACAGACACTCCGCCGCATCCCACACATCTGTTGTTCCAGTCATCTTCATGGCTTCTTTCTGGTTTGGTGTAAAGTAATCAG
>JAQUUC010000086.1 GCA_028694105.1 Hespellia sp. | reverse complement strand
AAAGGGCAGCGACGAGTCAATGGCGTAGTGGCTTGAACAAAGTGAAAGCCAGCGTCTTTAGGCGCTGGCCGGTAACAGAGGCTTATAGCCTCAGAGCAAACCACCCGTTAGACGGGTGGTGCTGATTATTGAAAGCGGGCGGAGAATCCTGCAAGCAAGCTTAACTAAACAAGGCTATTCAGAAGAAGGCCTCTTGCTCGTGTTATCTAAATGATATTGGGACGGTTGCACTGTCTGATTCGAAAAAATCGAATCAGACGCAGGAACCGTCCCCTTGTTTTATATCAGGAATCAGATTAATCAAAAAGCGCTCAGCTTCTGTTAAATATCCGTATTTTCTGTAGCAGCAATAAAGACTGCGGTACATAGGATAATGTTCGATTTCACAGAAAAAACCTGCACTGTCATTCGGACGGGATTGCCAGATGGCGATACTGGGAACGAAAGTAAACCCTTTATCCAGAGTAACCAGACTTTGGGCAAGATGGATGTTCTCTGTTTCGATAATCCGACTGGGGGTAATCTGATACTGCATGAGAAAACGGTCTGCAACTTCACGCATTCCACGCCCTTTTTTTAGAAGAATCATTGGCTGACCGGACAAGGAAGAAGGAGATAGCGCAGGATTGTCCGTGCCTGCTTTCCAGATATTGGATCCCTTTATAAAAAAGGATGGAACCTGAAGATAAATTGGATTTTCCAGAACCATAAGGTAGCCTAGATCCTGTTCGTTCGTCTGATAAACGAAAGCAAGATCGGCCTTGCCCATTTTGACCATCTCCTGAAGCGTTGACATACGTTCTTCAATCAATACAAGCTCAACGTGAGGAAATTGCTGCTCAAAAGTATTGAGGAGAAAAGGCAATAGGAATTCTCCGGTCAGAGAAGTTACACCCAGTCGAATCTGGCCACTTTGACTATCGTTGATATCAGAAATCTGTTTCTCCACGGAGCGTGAAACCGCTAGTACATCTTTACAGCCGCGAATATAAATCTCACCCACCTGTGTGAGATAGAGGTTCCCGTGATCGCGAATAAAAAGCGGGGTCCCAAGTGTATGTTCCAGATCAAGAATCATACGGCTTAAAGCTGGCTGGGAGATATAAAGTTTTCTGGCTGCAGCGGTAATATTATGTTCTTGGGCAGCAGTGAGTAAATAATGGATTTGTTTTTCGTTAATCATATCTTTGCACCTCTTATTTACCATAACATCAATGTTATGGTAAGATATTAAAATTGGAATTTTACATTATTGTAAAACGCATATATAATAAAGTCAAGCTTAAAAGTGATCACGCAGTAATATTCTTAGTCATAAAAATCAACCAGATACGGGAGGTATTAAAAATGGTAAATGTAAAGGTGTTTGTGCCTTATGGCGCAGTTGGTCTGAATTGTACAGAAGAAGCATTTGAAGCCGGTCTTGCAATGAATCCGGATATCATTTCAAGTGATGCTGGTTCAACTGATTCCGGCCCTTATTATTTGGGGTCAGGACACGGAAAATATTCCATTCGTGATGTGAAACGTGACTTGAAACGAATGGTATTAGGAGCACATAAACTTGGGATTCCAATGACAATTGGTTCTGCAGGAACCTGTGGTTCTGATGAGGGTGTCGATACCGCATATGAATTGATACAGGAAATTTGTTTGGAAACAGGTATTCATAAAAAGATTGCAAAAATTTATTCTCAGCAGGATAAAGAGGTAATCAAACAGGAGTATCGCCAAGGAAAGATTCATGCACTCCACGGAGCACCGGAAATTTCTGAAAAAACTTTTGACGAGTGCAGTACAATTGTAGCACTGCTCGGAGCTGAAGCGTATGAGGAGGCATTTAAAAATGGGGCAGACATTATTATTGGAGGACGCTCCACTGATACGGCAGTTATGGCAGCATATCCGCTGATGAAAGGCTGCGACGCAGCATCCTGCTGGCATGCAGCAAAGACAGTGGAATGCGGAGGTGTATGTACCAGCGCAGGATTGCAGGGCGGCGTATTCATGGAAGTAGATGAAAAAGGATTTATCATTCGTTCGGTTCAGCCTGGAAGTACCGTTTCACCTTATTCGGTATCAGCGCATTTGATTTATGAAAATTCTAATCCAATTCAGTTGACTGAACCGGGTATTCGGATTGACACTGTTAATACAACCTATACAGCGTTATCAGAAACAGCAGTGCGTGTGGAAGGAACAACCATTGAATACCTTCCATATACTCTGAAACTGGAAGGATCTGGACCGGTGGGATATCAGACGGTCAGCATGGCGGGGATTCGGGATCGTAAAGTGATGCAGGATCCGATGAAATGGGTAGAATCCGTGTCAGAGACCGGTATGGTAAAATTGGAGAAAGCTGGTATTTCACGCGATAGTTATGACTTTTGGTTACGTCCTTATGGCTATAATGGAGTTTCGGGAATGGAGGTGCCACAAGGATATGTTCCAAATGAAATCCTGATGATGATGACGGTTACAGCAGATACGCAGGAGATGGCAACACAGATTATGAAGGCGTTCAATCCACTGCTGCTCCATCACAATATCTTTGAAGGAAAGCAAATGCCTTCCTACAGTTTTATTTTTTCACCGGCAGAGATGGAGCGCGGTGCAATTTATGAATTTAAGCTGTATCATACCATATCTGTCGAAGATCCAATGAAACTGGTTCGAATTTCGTATGAGACTGTATAAGTATTACAGAGAGAGGTGCAAAAATGAATACAATTGAAACAACTGTAAAATATATTCGTAGCAAAAACGCAGGCCCATTTTGGCTGACAATCGATGCTTTTTGTAACAACGTAGAAGACACTGAAAAAGTGGTAGCAGCATTTGAACGCGAGAGGACATATATTGCCGACGTATTTCATGTAGAACCGGAAGATTTGCAGATTTTTTGCTTGAAACACATACAAGTAGCCAAGATCAGCCTTCCACGGGTGCCGATTGAAGGAAGCCGTGACGAGAGGGATATGCATGGCGGACAGCAGTATGTAGCGTTACTTGATATCGCTTGCTGATAAGCGCAGGGCATACGAAAACAAAGGAGGAAAATTATGTCTTTTCAGTCATTGATTGGATTTATTATGGTGTTGTCGCTGGTGTTCTGTCTTATTAAGAAAAAATTACTGCCGCCAGTAGCATTTATTCTATTTCCAGTAATCGCAGCACTTATTTGTGGGTTTAGTATTGTAGAGATCGGTGAATTTGCCAAGACTGGTATAGAGGGCATGGTCAGCACCGTATCATTATTTGTATTTTCTATCTCTTTCTTTTCCTTAATGAGTGATGTGGGAATCTTTGATATTATTGTTAATAAGCTGACAGGTGTCGCAGGAAAAAATGTGACAGCAATTATGATCGCAACAGCGTTGATTGCGGTTGTAGGGCATTTGGATGGGTCAGGAGCAACGACATACATTATTACAACGACAGCAATGCTCCCAATTTTTAAACGTATGAAGTTAGATAAGCGCGCTTTGATGCTGATCATATCTCTGGCAATTGGAGTTATGAATCTGGTGCCATGGGGAGGCCCGACGATACGGGCAGCCACCGTGTTGAATGTGAGCCCTTCTGATTTGTGGCATCCGTTAATTCCGGTACAGGTGTTAATGATTGTGCTGTTACTGGTTGTTGCATTTCTACAGGGAAAGGTCGGGAAGAAAAAAGAAAATGCGGCATTAGACATGCCTGAGACTCATGTGGAAAATGAAGCTGAATCTCCAGAGACTGCTAAAACACCAAAAGTAAAGCTCATTGCGAACTACATGCTTACGGTCGGGGTACTGGTGTTGCTCGTAATGGATAAACTGCCATCGGCATTTGTGTTCATGATCGGACTGGCCATCGGACTGATTGTGAATATACCGGATTTGAAATCACAGAACATAAAATTGAAGGAATATGGCACAAGTGCGATGAGCATGGTTGTAACATTGTTTGCAGCGGGAATCTTTACAGGCGTGTTAAAAAGTACAGGAATCCTGGATAGCATGGCAGCGACCATCGTTGCAATTATTCCAACAGCACTAGGACCATACACACATTTTATCATCGCAGCACTGGCAGTGCCGTTGATCATGTGTCTCGGTACAGATGCATTTTACTATGGACTACTTCCGGTTGTAATTGGTGTTTGTGGCAATTTCGGAATTGATCCAGAGGTTGTTGCGAGAACATTGCTGATCGCGGAAAATGTAGGCGTTACGATAAGTCCTCTGACACCGGCGGTGTTCCTTGGGTTAGGGGTGCTGGATCTTGATATTGGTGAACATATCAAATATTCTCTGCCATGGGTTTGGGCGGTGAGCATTATCTCAATAATTGTTGCAGTAGTAATTGGTGTTATCCCAGTGTAATTTATCCCAGTGTAATTGAATAGGACAAGGTGACATTTTCAATCCGGAAGACATGCAGAAGATTTTAGATGAAGGGTTATTATTCGACGAGTTACTCTTTCCACCTTATGATGTCTAAGGCCGCTGGTGTATCTGTTGTCTTACCAAAGGCATAGCAGAGTAGCCAAGCCGGGAATGGATAAACGCTGAAGGCATCTAAGCGTGAAGCCACCCTCAAGATGAGATATCCCATAACGTCAAGTTA
>JAQUUC010000048.1 GCA_028694105.1 Hespellia sp. | reverse complement strand
AGTTAGTAAGACCCCTTGAAGACGACAAGGTAGATAGGACAGAGGTGGAAGTGCAGTAATGTATGGAGCTGACTGTTACTAATAGGTCGAGGGCATAACCAAACGGAATAGGTAAATGGATGTTTACTAATCTTTGTATGAAGTTTTGAAGGTACATAAAAGTATTATGGCCCGGTGGCTCAGTTGGTTAGAGCGCCGCCCTGTCACGGCGGAGGTCGAGAGTTCGAGTCTCTTCCGGGTCGTTTCGTAAGTGTTGTATGCCGAACATACTGTTCGTCATCCCGCGACTGCGTCGCTTATGCATTCGTTCAGAATGTCTCTTAGGAAAGCAAGCTTTCCACAATACATTCTTCCGATTGCGCACTTACTTTGTTACACGTGGGATCTTAGCTCAGCTGGGAGAGCACCTGCCTTACAAGCAGGGGGTCACAGGTTCGAGCCCTGTAGGTCCCATTTCACAAAATAATTTGTTTAAAGAATTGTTTGTGGATGAATAATTTTATGGATGGATTCCCGAGTGGCCAAAGGGGGCAGACTGTAAATCTGTTGGCACCGCCTTCGAAGGTTCGAATCCTTCTCCATCCATTAGCCTATACGGCTATTTTATAAGCTGCCGTTGTGGCTCAGTTGGTAGAGCAGCTGATTTGTAATCAGCAGGTCATCGGTTCGAGTCCGATCAACGGCTTCATCTTATTTCAAGATGATGCATAATATAATATATCGCGGGATGGAGCAGTCTGGAAGCTCGTCGGGCTCATAACCCGAAGGTCATAGGTTCAAATCCTATTCCCGCAATTTGCGTGTTACAGTTAGTAGTACATACAAGCTTTTAAGACGCATATGCCCAGATAGCTCAGTTGGTAGAGCAGAGGACTGAAAATCCTCGTGTCGCTGGTTCGATTCCGGCTCTGGGCATTTTTACTGTAATAAATTGAATATGGAGCATTAGCTCAGGTGGTAGAGCACTTGACTTTTAATCAAGTTGTCCGGGGTTCGAATCCCCGATGCTTCACTAGAGAAAACCCTTACTTCGTTATGATGTGAGGGTTTTTTGCTGCACCGAAATATTTTTGCCGCGTATTATATAAAGAACCATAGTTGGATAAGAGGGCTTAAGTTGAAACAGGGACTTTATATGAAATGTATGATTATGTTTTGCGTACTGGCGGTTGTGATATATACTGCTGCAGCTGTCATATTTCAGTATCAGACAGGGCAGGAACTCAGTACACAGCTTACATTGGGATGGTTTAGTTTTTTTGGAGTAGAATTAATTAATATGGCATATCTGAAAAAGGAAAAAATCAGAAAATTAGAATCGGAGGGAACGTATAATGAAAATTCAGGAAACTAATTTATCATTTGGAAATATGACGGTTCGAAATACGACAAACAGAATTATTGTACATCATGCTGCCGCGGTTCGGTGCAGTGCCACAGACATTCATCGCTGGCATAAAGAAAACGGCTGGGCCGGAGCCGGTTATCATTTCCTAGTCAGAAAAGACGGCAGTGTGTATCGTCTGCGGCCGGAAAGGTATGTGGGAGCACACGCATCCGGAGCAAATGCAGACAGTGTCGGTGTTTGTTTTGAAGGTGATTTTGAGATTGAGCGAATGAATGAGGTGCAGAGGCAGGCTGGAATAGAGCTGATTGCTGAATTAAAAAGAAAATATGGGATTTCGAAAGTTCAGGGACATCGGGATGTAAATGCAACAACCTGCCCCGGACGATATTTCCCACTAGCTACTTTTATAAGCGGAAGTCAGGATGTAAATCAGGGCGGAAATGCTGCACCAGCCCAAGGCAGTAAAAACAGCTGGATTGCAAGGCTGCAGGCGGAATGCAATGCGCAGGGATTCTCAAAGCAGACAGTAGACGGAATCTATGGACCAAAAACCTTGGCGGGGTGTCCGCAGCTGCGTTATGGAGCAAGTGGAAATATCACTAGGCTTATGCAGGAGCGATTGAATGCGTTGGGCTTTCCTTGTGGTAATGCAGATGGGATTTTTGGAATATTGACAAAAAATGCGGTGAGAAATTTTCAGAGTGCCAGATTTCTTGCAGTGGATGGAATTGTCGGAGTAAATACTTGGAGGGCATTATTGACCGCTTAAATGAGCCATGGGGACGCTTCCTGTGGTGCACTATAGAGTGAGCCATGGGGACGCTTCCTATGGTGCACTAACACCCAGATCGAGCAGCATAGACCCGGAATATAGGGTTATGCTGTTTTTCTGTGGTCAATTATGATAAAATAGAGTGAAAAAAGAGAGACGGAGCAGACAATGAATCATAAGATAAAAAAAGCTTTTAGGGCTGCATTTCCGCATACGCTACCAATCTTTGCTGGATTCTGGTTTTTGGGGCTTACATATGGAATTTACATGAATGTATCGGGATTTTCATTTTGGTATCCGATGCTGATGAGTATTACAATTTTTGCAGGATCGATTGAATTCGTAACCGTAAATCTTCTACTAGGGGCATTTAATCCACTGCAGGCACTGGCGATGACGCTGATGATCAATGCAAGACATTTGTTTTACGGGATTGCGATGCTTGATAAATTTAAAGGTATGGGATGGAAGAAATTTTATTTAATCTTTGGAATGTGCGATGAGTCATTTTCGATTAATTATACGGCGGAGATACCGGAAGATGTGGACCGGGGGTGGTTTATGTTCGCGGTGACTGTGCTGAATCATTTTTACTGGTTTTTTGGGTCTACGCTGGGCGGTATTTTCGGTTCACTTTTGAAATTTGATACAAAAGGGCTGGATTTTGTTATGACGGCAATGTTTGTTGTAATTTTCATGGAGCAATGGATGAAGGAAGAAAAACATGCGAGCGAATTAATTGGTTTGGGGATTTCCGTACTGTGCCTGATTATATTCAAGGCGGAAAACTTTATGATACCTTCTATGATCGGCATCCTCCTCTTATTGACGGGAAGCCGCAGGATTCTTGAGAAAGGCGGTGAGGCGGCATGACAATAACACAGCAGATTATTACCGTTGCAATGGTGGTATTTGGAACAATGATCACACGATTCCTGCCATTTGTAGTTTTTCAATCAAATAAGCCGACACCAAAATATATTCAGTATCTTGGAAAAGTTCTTCCGGGGGCAGTTTTCGGTTTGCTGATTATTTACTGTTTAAGAAATGTAAGTGTATTTACAGGGACGCACGGGCTTCCGGAAGCAATCGCAATTGTTGTTGTGGCAGTGCTCCACAAATGGAAGCGGCAGATGCTGTTATCAATCGCGGGAGGAACCGCTGTCTATATGCTGCTGGTACAGCTGGTGTTTTAATGTTGCCAGAGGGACGGTTCCTATGGCAACATTGCCTGTGTTTATTTTTTTTAGCACCACAGGAACCGTCCCCATGGCAACATTTTGAGCCGGAAGAACCGTCCCCATGGCAACATGCAACTGCCGGGTGACATATTTCCAAGCGCACTTGCTGGTTTGCAACTGTAAAAAACGGTATATTATGAGTACGATATCGAAGGGAAAAGGAAAGAGGGATCATATGAATTTAGCAGATAAGATTTTACGGTTGAGAAAGAAAAATGGGTGGTCACAAGAGGATCTCGCTGAGAAATGCAATGTTTCCAGACAGTCGGTTTCGAAGTGGGAAGGCGGTGTGTCGATTCCTGATCTGGATAAAATTCTCTTAATGAGTCAGATGTTCGGTGTGACTACGGATTATTTATTAAAAGATGAAGTGGCGGAGGAAGAATATCTGCAGGGTGATGAGCCGGCAAATGGTCTTCGCAGGGTTTCAATTGCTGAGGCAAATGAATTTATGGATACAAGGAAGGCAGCTGCTTCCAAAATTGCATATGGTGTTATGCTTTGTATCTTATCGCCAATTGGTTTGCTGCTGTTAGGTGCGATGTCTGAGATGGAACGATTTTCGCTCGCAGAAGATGCTGCGGGTGGAATAGGTATGATTATTCTGCTGATATTGGTTGCAATTGCGGTTGTAATTTTCATTTTGACCGGATACCAATTAAAGCCATTTGAGTTTCTGGAGAAGGAAGATTTTGAGTTGGAATATGGTGTGAGAGGTGTTGTAATAGAACGGATGAAGAGCTATCAGCCAACTTATAACTTAAAAACGGGTGTGGGCGTAATCCTTTGCATTTTATCTGTAATTCCGCTATTTGCAACGGTAATTATAAATCCGATTGATCTGTATTATGTAGTGGCGGTGGATGCGCTTCTTGTGCTGGTATCAATCGGTGTATTTATACTTGTATCTAATGGAATGATCAAGGGAAGCTTTGACCAGCTTCTTCAGGACGGTGATTACACCAGAGAGAATAAACGTGCGGGGAAATTAATCGAGATAGTAGGAAGCATTTACTGGATGGTGGTTGTGGCAATTTATCTGGGAATCAGCTTTGTGACAATGGCATGGCACCAGACTTGGATTATCTGGCCGGTGGCCGGGGTACTGTTCGGAGCGGTGGCTGTAATCTGCAAGGCGGTACAGAAGAAGTAGGTTTTTATTTCGTTAAAGAGTCAGGAAGGCCGAAAGAGCCCGCTTGGCAGTGCCCATAAACAGGCTCTGACAAGCAGGCTCCTTCGGCCTTCTTAATTTATCAATATTCAGAAGTGAAAAGTTAAAAGCTAAATCACGGCTTCAATCATATCATCCTCAAAAACAACATCACCATTATCTGCGGCTTCCACGGTTTTCGTATTGGAAGAAGTATCGATTGCGGAAGAGGATGCACCGCCGCTGACGCGGTTGTACAGATAGAATACGCCGCATCCGATTAATGCTAGTATGATAAGAATAAGAACAATGGTAAGTATTTTGCTTCCAAGTCCCTGCTTTTCATTTTCGATGGCGAGTAAATCATCGTAGCTGGAACGCATCTCATCTTCTCTGGAGCTGCGCACTTTGGAAGGTGGAATATTGGCATATTTTTTCTTCTTGTGGTGTGGCTCATCCTCATACTGGTCATCGGTATAATAGCCGCTCTGGGAAGGCTGCTGAGGCCGTTTTTTTACGGGCTTTTTACCGGAACCCGGCTTTTTACCGGTCTCATCCTCACTTGGAGAAGGACGTCTTTTAGCTGCTGGCTTACGATTAGGCGTTTGCTCAGGCGCAGCTTTGCGTTCAGGCGCAGGTTTACGCTCAGGCTTCGGTTCTTTCTTTTCGGGTTCCCCGTCAATGGACTGAATCGCCTTCATAACCTTCGTCTCATCCATAATCTGTTTGGCCGGTTTCTGTGCAGGTACCGCATCTACAGAGACAGTATCTATCGCAGCATCCGCTGCACTTTTTTCAGAGGGCTCCTTCGGGAGCCGAAATTTCTTTTTACAGTGATCACACAGACCAAAGCCTGAATCCTTTTTACTGATTCGAAGTGGTCCGCCACATTTGGGACAGTTCATGTTATTTCCTCCTTAGTAGTCGGTTTACATCTTGAATGTACATAAAAGTATTATAGCTCATAAAAGCTGATTTTAAAATAGAAGATTCATATAAAGGTTGTTTTTATTTTCAGAGAAAGATATAATAGCTATTAAATGAGGTGTTAGGAGAGATTTCCTGAAGAAAGTTTGAGGAGAACGTATTTTATGTGGAAGAAAGGTCTGATCTGGCTACTTGCAGCAGTCATGTTCCTTACGATGCCGGTGATGCGGGTAAATGCGACGCAGAATGAGCAGGCGGCAGAAGAGAATGGGGCAGAGGAAGAATTAACAGAAGAAGAGAAGGCAAAAAAGGAGCAGGAGGAAGCCTGGCAGAAGATTTATGACGAGGCGCCGCAGACAGATTCAGTCAAAGGCTGGCCGGAAGGTCCGAAGGTGTGGGCCGAAGGCGCAATCCTGATGGACATGAAAAGCGGAGCCATTTTATATGCGAAGAACAGTGAGAAAGCATTTTATCCGGCGAGTATTACGAAGCTGCTGACGGCGCTTGTGGCGCTGCAGAACGCAGAGCTGACGGATGTGGTGACCGGTTCCGACAGCTCTTATGACGGAATGGACGGGAGCTATGCAAGTCTGGGTCTTCAGAGCGGAGAACAGATGAGTCTGGAGGATGCGCTGTATGGACTTCTATTCGCCTCGGCGAATGAATTTGGGCACGCAATCGGAGAGTCGGTCACAGATGGCGGATATGAGGATTTCATTTCCAAAATGAATGAAGAAGTGACGGAACTGGGCGGTGTGAATTCTAATTTTGTCAACACCAACGGAATTCAGGATGAGAACCATTATACCTGTGCTTATGATATGGCACTCATCGGGGCGGCAGTTTATCAGATAGAAGCGTTTCGAAATATTGAGAGTAACCTGATACATGATATTCCGGCGACGAATATGTCGGAGGCGCGGATTGGAATTACGCAGCATGATAAGATGATGCTTCCGGAGAACAGTCATTACTGTGAATACATCAAAGCGGGGAAGACCGGATACACTGATGCTGCGAAATCAACGCTGGTGTCCATGGCAGATAACGGAACACTCCAGCTGGTGTGCGTGGATTTGTCAAATGGAAAAGCACAGATTTACGATGACACACGGGCAATGTGTGATTATGGTTTTGCTAATTTCAAAAAATTAGCACTAAAAGAAAATGAGACCTCCGAGGATATCGTATCGTTTCAGGAAGAGGACGCCTATGTCGTTGTTCCGAAGGATGTCGAGTTTTCAGAGCTGGAGGCGAAGCTCGAGCTGGAAGGAGAAGGCAGAGAGCATCTGGCAACAGTCTCCTATACGTATAAGGATCAGCCAGTCGGTCACACCGAGGTGACAGTCAGCAAGGCGTGCTATGAAAAATTATCCGGAAAGCACGGTGTGAGTGTCAAAATTGCAGATAAGACACAGAAAGAAGGATCTCAGATTACGATATGGAACATTCTTCTCGCAGTTGCAATTTTGATCGTGGTGCTGTTTGTGATTTTATGTCTGATGCTTCGGGCGCGGAAGAAGCGAATCATGAGGGCAAAGCGCAGACACCGGATGCGTCAGAGAAGAGAAAACGGAGAAATATGATAAAAAGGGCGTTTTGGTTGACAAAACGTCCTTTTTCTTAGATAATAGAGAAGTTAATGAAGTAAAGAACTAAAGTGAATTTGGGAGGAAATGAAATGAGTAATTCGGATATTATCGCAATTTTGATTGCATTTGTCTGCTATTTGATGATGATGATTGTAATCGGTGGTATCTATATGAAGAGAACAAGCAATACGGAGGATTATTTTCTTGGAGGAAGAGGTCTCTCCGGCTGGGTGGCGGCGATGTCCGCACAGGCCTCCGACATGAGCGGATGGCTCCTGATGGGACTGCCGGGAGCGGTATATGCCATGGGAACCGGCCAGGCATGGATTGCAATCGGACTGTTTATCGGAACCGTATTTAACTGGATCGTGATTTCCGGAAGATTGAGAAAGTACACAATCCGGGCAAACAATGCCCTGACATTACCGGAATTTTTTGGAAATAGATTCCACGACACAAAAAATGTATTATTGCTGATTTCGTCAGTTGTGATTGCAATCTTCTTTTTGGTGTACACGGCATCGGCACTTGCATCCGGCGGAAAATTATTTAACACAGTATTTGGACTGGACTATCATATTGCACTGACAATCGGTGCATTTGTAATTCTGGCATACACCTTTATGGGAGGATTTATGGCAGTCTGTGTCACGGACTTTATTCAGGGACTTTTGATGCTCGTTGGACTGATGATCGTTCCTATCGTTGCATTTTTCATTCTTGGTTCTGGAAATATTCCTGACATTCTGAATCAGAGTGGCGTAACCGGCGGTGCTTCTTCGTTCCTGAATTTATTCGAGAGCGATGGAAAACCACTGGGATTTATTGATATTTTATCACAGCTTGCATGGGGACTTGGATACTGCGGAATGCCGCATATTCTGGTTCGGTTCATGGCAATCCGAGATGAGAAGGAATTAAAGAAATCGAAAAAAATCGCAATTGTCTGGGTACTGGTATCACTGGGAATGGCAATTTTTATCGGCATTATCGGAAGAGCATTTCTCTTCCCTACGATTCTCGGCTCAGAGGGTGCAGCGTCAACAGAGAGCGTATTTATGGCAATGATCACCAAAGTGTTCACAGAACATTATCATCTGGCATTTATCGGTGGGATCTTCTTATGCGGGATTCTGGCAGCGATCATGTCAACGGCAGATTCGCAGCTCCTTGTCACAGCATCTGCGGTATCACAGGATATTTATAAAGGTGTGATCAAAAAAGATGCAAAAGAAGAGACCGTTCTGGTTATCAGCCGTATCACGGTTGCCGTTGTTGCGATTCTGGCTTATCTGATTGCATGGGATCCGAACAGCAGCATCATGGGACTTGTATCAGATGCATGGGCAGGACTTGGCTCGGCATTCGGACCGATTGTTCTGATGTCGCTTTTCTGGAAGAGAACGAACTTCGCAGGCGCGGTTGCAGGAATTGTGTCCGGCGGCGCTACGGTTCTGGTCTGGGATTACCTTCCAATCATAGGCGGGGAGACATTAAGTGCGACAACGGGAATTTACTCACTTCTGGTGGGATTCTTCATTAGTCTGGCACTGATTGTAATTGCGAGTCTCTGCACGAAGGCTCCTTCCGAGGAAATGATACAGGAATTTGAAGACGTGGCAGCAGGTCGCGTGGAAGCGTAGGAAATATATGAAAAAAAGAATTGTGATTATGGCGGTCATGGCAAGTATACTTGTTATGACCGCTTGTGGGTGCCAAGCATGTGCAAAATGGTCCGGCGAACCAGTTTTAAATCAGAAAGAACAGTCGGACGCGACGAAAAAAACAGAAGAAACAAAAACCGAGACGGATACCTCAAAAAAGGACGAGAAGGAAACAAAGCTTTCGGAGGATATCTATCATTTTGAGGTGTCTGTAAATGGCGAGATTTATCAGCTTCCGATGAAGTATGCGCAGTATACGAAGAGCGGATGGTCGTACAGCGGAGATGAAGAGGAAATGGTTTCTCCTTCAGCGATGCTGCTCTCCGACTGGTTTAAACGGGGAGATAACCGGACGCTGGCATATCTGACCAATTTTGATGTGAGCGATGTGAGCACTGCAGATTCCTATCTTGGCGGACTGATGTTTGACCGCAATTATATAAAGGATGAGGATACGCAAATCCTTCTGGCAGACGAGATCCAGCTGGGCGTATCTACTCCGGAGGAAGTAAAAGAAGCTTACGGTGAACCGACAAAGGAAACAGAGAGCGAAACATTTCCGACCATGACGTATGCGAAGGACGGGGACAGCTTTGTTGAGCTGGGCTTTGACGCGGCGAATGGAAATGTTCTGGCGGAGATTACGATACAGAATCCGGTGATGCCAAAAGAGTTTGAAGAGAGCGAAGCTCCGGACGAGGATGCCGCAGAAGAGACCGAGGACGAGACATATGAGGCACCGAGTGCAGTCAGTTCGGATCTCTTTGAATACACCATGTCATTTGCAGGAAATCTGTATCAGCTGCCGGTGCCTGTCTCGGAATTTGTTAAAAATGGCTGGAGTATGGTAGCGGACGCGACAAATCTGGCGGTCGAACCCGGAAAGACGGGCAGAGTCACCTTAATGAAAGATAATCAGACACTTTGGGTAAAAGCACGTAACTCCGGGGAGATAGATGCTGACATCGGGGACTGTCTGGTGTCGAATCTTGCGGCAAATGTGAAGGACTGTGATGTCGAGATGGAAATCGCAGACGGGATTCAGATGGGCATGTCGCAGGAAGATTTGGAAAAGGCGATTGCGGATTATGAGTACAAAAAAGAAGTGAGCAGCTACACGTATTATGAAATCACAGATAAAGACCGAAAGAACTGTGGATATGAGGTGATTGTCCGGGATGGAAAAGTGACGGGGATTGAAGTGACAGGTTCAGGAAAAGTCAAGTAAAAATAAAAGACCGGATTCAAAGAATCCCTTGACTTTTTGCGCATTTTTTACTATAATGATGCATACGTGAAAAACAATGATGAAGACAGTAGAACATGAACAAAAGTCACAGAGAGTCGGGGATGGTGGAATCCTGATACAAGTAAGTTTTGTTTGAAGATCACTTCTGAGTTGCACTTCTGAACGTTGCAGACGATTAGTAGGATGTGCCGGGATCCACCGTTATAGGGAGCGCATATGTTGGTATGTTTGTAAACAGGTGGTATAGCGAAATTTTTTAACTTCGTCCTTTTGCAGGATGGAGTTTTTTTAAACCTAAAAACCCTCCGGGGATACGCACTGTGCGAAAATAATAAAAAGAAGGGATGATAACGATGTACAGCAAAGTTTCAACAGATTTGAAGTTTGTGGACAGAGAAAAAGAAGTCGAGAAGTTCTGGAAAGACAATGATATTTTTCAAAAGAGTATGGATAATCGCAAAGAGGGGGAGATGTATACCTTTTATGACGGACCTCCGACTGCGAATGGCAAGCCGCATATAGGGCATGTTCTGACGCGTGTTATCAAGGATATGATTCCGAGATACCGCACCATGAAAGGCTATATGGTTCCCCGTAAGGCAGGATGGGATACGCATGGCCTTCCGGTTGAGCTTGAGGTTGAGAAAGCACTTGGGCTGGACGGAAAAGACCAGATTGAGAAGTATGGTATGGAGCCATTCATCGAGAAGTGTAAAGAATCTGTGTGGAAATACAAAGGGATGTGGGAAGATTTCTCAGGAACGGTTGGTTTCTGGGCAGATATGGAAAACCCATATGTCACATATGATGATAACTTCATCGAGTCTGAGTGGTGGGCTTTAAAGGAAATCTGGAACAAGGGACTTCTTTACAAAGGCTTCAAGATTGTTCCTTACTGCCCGCGCTGTGGCACACCTCTTTCAACAGCAGAGGTATCGCAGGGCTACAAGACAGTCAAAGAGCGCTCTGCAATTGTAAGATTTAAAGCGGCATCGGAAGATGCATATTTCCTTGTCTGGACAACAACACCCTGGACACTTCCAAGCAACGTGGCACTCTGTGTGAACCCGGAGGACGTATACGTAAAAGTGAAAGCTGCTGACGGATACACCTATTACATGGCAGAAGCACTTCTTGACAGAGTACTTGGCGGGTTCGCGGATGAAGAAGCGGGAACGAAGGGTTATGAAGTCTTAGAGACATATAAAGGAATTGATTTAGAGCATAAAGAATACGAGCCTCTTTATGACTGTGCAAAAGCAGTTGCAGATAAGCAGAACAAGAAGGGATTCTTCGTAACTTGTGATTCTTACGTTACGATGTCAGATGGTACAGGTATCGTTCATATCGCGCCTGCTTTTGGTGAGGACGATGCAAATGTAGGACGAGCTTATGACCTTCCATTTGTACAGTTTGTGGACGGCAAGGGTGAGATGACAGAAGAGACTCCATTTGCAGGATTATTCGTGAAGAAGGCCGACCCGGAAGTACTAAAAGAGTTAGAGGCAAGAGGACAGCTCTTCGCTGCTCCGAAATTCGAGCATGAGTATCCACACTGCTGGCGATGTGATACACCGCTGATCTACTACGCGCGCGAGTCTTGGTATATCAAAGAAACGGCGGTGAAAGATGACCTGATCCGCAATAATAATACCGTGAACTGGATTCCGGATTCGATTGGTAAGGGCCGTTTTGGAAACTGGCTGGAGAATATTCAGGATTGGGCAATTTCCCGTAACCGTTACTGGGGAACACCACTGAATATCTGGGAATGTGAATGCGGACATCTGGAATGTGTTGGCGGACGTGAGGAGTTGGCAGGCCGGACGGGAAATCCTGAGGATGCAAAAGTAGAGCTTCACAGACCATATATTGACGAAGTGACATTTGCATGTCCGGAATGTGGCAAGACGATGCACCGTGTGCCGGAAGTATTAGACTGCTGGTTCGATTCCGGAGCAATGCCATTTGCACAGCACCATTACCCATTTGAGAACAAGGAATTATTTGAACAGCAGTTCCCGGCACAGTTCATTTCCGAGGCCGTTGACCAGACACGCGGATGGTTCCATTCACTGATGGCGGAATCCACATTACTGTTTAATAAGGCGCCATATGAGAACGTCATTGTTCTCGGCCACGTGCAGGATGAGAATGGGCAGAAGATGAGTAAGTCCAAAGGAAATGCAGTCGATCCGTTTGATGCGCTGAAAGAGTACGGAGCAGACGCAATCCGCTGGTATTTCTATGTAAACTCAGCACCATGGCTGCCAAACCGTTTCCACGGAAAAGCGGTAATGGAAGGACAGAGAAAGTTCATGGGTACACTGTGGAACACGTATGCGTTTTTCGTGCTCTATGCCAATATCGATGAATTTGATGCTGCAAAATATACACTGGATTATGACAAATTACCGGTTATGGATAAATGGTTATTATCAAAGATGAACACACTCATCAAGACCGTGGATGAAAATCTTGGCAATTACCGGATTCCGGAAAGTGCAAGAGCACTGCAGGAATTCGTGGATGATATGAGTAACTGGTATGTGCGCCGCAGCCGTGAGCGATTCTGGGCAAAGGGCATGGAGCAGGATAAGATCAACGCTTACATGACACTGTACACCGCACTTGTGACTGTATCGAAGGTCGCTGCACCGATGATTCCGTTCATGACAGAGGAAATCTATCAGAATCTGGTATGCAGCATTGACAAGGACGCACCGGAGAGTATCCATTTATGCGACTACCCGGTTGCAGATGAAGCTCATATCGACCAGGACTTAGAAGACAACATGGAAAATGTATTAAAACTTGTTGTTATGGGACGTGCCTGCCGTAATGGCGCAAACATCAAGAACCGTCAGCCGATTGGCCAGATGTTCGTAAAAGCAGACTTCACATTGCCTGAATTTTATCAGGAAATTGTAACAGAAGAGCTGAATGTAAAGAATGTAAAATTTACAGATGATGTTCGCGACTTTACTTCATATACATTTAAACCACAATTGAAGACAGTTGGACCAAAATATGGTAAACTACTTGGTGGAATTAAAAATGCGCTGAACAGTCTGGACGGCAATGCCGCCATGGACGAGGTAAATGAGACGGGTGCATTAAAACTTGATGTAGGCGGACAAAATGTGGAACTTCTGAAGGAAGATCTCCTCATTGATATGGCGCAGACAGAAGGTTACATTTCCGAAAATGATAATGGCATTACGGTTGTTCTTGATACAAACCTTTCCGAAGAACTTCTGGAAGAGGGATTTGTAAGAGAGTTAATCAGTAAGATTCAGACCATGAGAAAAGAAGCCGGTTTTGAGGTGATGGATAAGATCCGCGTCACATATGAAGGAAGCGAAAAAGCAAATGCAGTATATGCAAAGCATGGTCAGGCAATTGGCAGCGAAGTATTAGCAGAAGAAGTCGAAAACAGTACTCCATCAGGGTATACAAAAGAGTGGAGCATCAATGGTGAGAAAGTCACCATGGGTGTAGAGAGGGTGTAAAACATGAACAAACAATTTGACAAAGACGCTTTCAAAAAAGCGGTAAAGCACAATGTACGAAATTTATTTCGTAAAACAATCGATGAGGCGACCCCTCAGCAGTTGTTTCAGGCAGTATCTTATGCAGTAAAGGATGAGATTATTGATGACTGGCTGGCAACACAGAAGACATATGATGAGGAAGATCCTAAGACCGTATATTATATGTCGATGGAATTCTTAATGGGACGTGCACTTGGTAACAACTTAATCAACTTAACCGAATATAAGGGTGCGCAGGAAGCACTTGCCGAGATGGGCATTGATTTAAATGTCATTGAGGACGAGGAGCCGGATGCAGCTTTAGGCAACGGTGGTCTTGGAAGACTTGCAGCCTGCTTCCTGGATTCACTTGCGACACTGAACTACCCGGCATACGGATGCGGTATCCGCTACCGTTACGGTATGTTCAAACAGAAAATCGAGAACGGCTATCAGGTAGAGACACCGGATAACTGGTTAAAAGAAGGAAATCCGTTTGAGCTTCGCAGAGAAGAATACGCGAAAGAGGTTCGTTTTGGCGGGGACATTCGTTTTGAGAAGAATCCAGTCACAGGAAAAGAGAACTTTATCCAGGAAAATTATGAGTCTGTACTCGCGATTCCATATGATATGCCAATCGTCGGATATGGCAACCACGTGGTAAATACGCTCCGTATCTGGGACGCAAAGGCAATCACAGACTTCCAGTTGGATTCCTTTGACCGCGGTGATTATCACAAAGCCGTAGAGCAGGAGAATCTTGCAAAGAATATCGTCGAGGTATTATATCCAAACGATAACCACTACGCAGGAAAAGAGCTTCGTCTGAAACAGCAGTATTTCTTCATCTCTGCTTCACTTCAGGCTATGCTTGCAAAATACAAAAAGAAACATGATGATGTGCGCAAATTGCATGAAAAAGTTACCATTCAGATGAATGATACACATCCAACCGTATCGGTTGCAGAGCTGATGAGACTGCTCATTGATCAGGAAGGTCTTGAGTGGGATGAGGCGTGGGAAGTTACAACCAAGACGGTC
This sequence comes from Hespellia sp., assembly GCA_028694105.1. Lineage (GTDB taxonomy): Bacteria > Bacillota > Clostridia > Lachnospirales > Lachnospiraceae > Hespellia. The sequence continues at coordinate 9,722 of JAQUUC010000048.1, read as the reverse complement.
GCTTACACAAACCACACCATCATGGCAGAAGCACTGGAGAAATGGCCAATCGATTTATTCTCAAGACTGCTTCCGCGTATCTACCAGATCGTACAGGAAATCAACCGCCGTTTTGTTGAGAAGATCCGCCAGATGTACCCGGGTGATGAGAACAAGGTTGCCCAGATGGAAATCTTACGCGACGGACAGGTGAAGATGGCTCATCTTGCAATCGCAGCAGGATATTCTGTAAACGGTGTTGCCAGACTTCATACGGAGATCCTGAAGAATCAGGAATTAAAAGATTTCTATGAGATGATGCCGGAGAAATTCAATAACAAGACAAATGGTATCACACAGAGAAGATTCCTGCTTCACGCAAACCCACTCCTTGCTGACTGGGTAACAGAGAAGATCGGTGACGGATGGATTACAGATCTTTCCAAGATGGCGAACTTAAAGCCACTTGTAAATGACGAGAATGCACGCCGCGAATTCATGCAGATTAAGTATAAGAACAAAGAACGCCTTGCAGCATACATCTTAGAGCACAATGGTATTGAGATCAATCCTCGCTCTATCTTTGATGTGCAGGTGAAGCGTCTTCATGAATATAAGAGACAGCTCCTTAACATTTTACATGTAATGTATCTGTATAATCAGATCAAAGAGCATCCGGAAAAGAGCTTTTATCCAAGAACATTTATCTTCGGAGCAAAGGCAGCAGCCGGATATCAGAGAGCAAAAGAGACAATCAAGTTAATCAACTCTGTTGCTGATGTTGTTAACAATGACAGAAGCATCAATGGAAAGATTAAAATTGTATTTATTGAGGATTACCGTGTATCCAATGCAGAGTGGATCTTCGCGGCAGCAGATGTCAGCGAACAGATTTCCACAGCTTCTAAGGAAGCTTCCGGAACCGGCAACATGAAGTTCATGTTAAACGGTGCACCGACACTTGGCACCATGGATGGAGCCAATGTTGAGATTGTTGAGGAAGTCGGAATTGAGAATGCATTTATCTTCGGACTGAGCTCGGATGAGGTTATTAACTTTGAGAACCATGGCGGATATGAGCCAACTGAGATTTACTTCTCAGACTGGGATGTGAAGCGTGTGGTTGACCAGCTCATGGATGGTACTTATTCAAACGGCGATCATAAGATGTTCAAGAATCTGTATGATTCACTTTTGAATACCAACTGTACAGACCGTGCGGATACTTACTTTATTCTGAAAGATTTCCGCTCTTATGTAGATGCACAGAACCGAGTGGAAGAAGCTTACAGAGATGAGAACAGATGGTCTAAGATGGCACTGATGAATACGGCCTGCTGCGGGAAGTTCTCTTCTGACAGAACCATTCAGGAATATGTGGATGATATCTGGAAGCTGGACCGCGTGGAAGTAAAAGTGGTAGAAGACTAATCAGATAGAAAAAATATCGTCAGCCAAGAAATGGCTGGCGATATTTTTTGCGTACTTTCCGCTCTTGATAACATTTTTCAACACGATGTATAACCATACATGGGATAACGAAGGACTGGATGAGACCTACGAATATGATGCAGTTGGCAACCAGACCGCTTACACGGACGCAGAGGGTAATACCACAAGCAGCACCTATGATACTATGAATCGTTTGTTATCCAAGACGCTGCCAAATGGTGGAGTATATGGTTATACTTACGATGCAAACGGTGTACTCGCAAAAGAGGTTGATCCACTTGGAAATGAAGTATCTTATGAGAACAACCTACACGGGCAGACCGTAAAGAGAACATTGCCAAATGGTGCAGAGTATACCTATGCTTATGATAAGCTTGGAAGAATCTTAGAGCAGAGTGCACCACAAGGATTAAAAAAGAACTACTCATATGATACCGCAGGAAATCTGATCACAGAAACAGATCAGTCAGAGAGAACAATCAGCTACCAGTATGACATCCTGAACCGTATGACCGGAATCGAAAACCCTCTGGAGCAGAAGACCTCTTATACCTATGACGATCATGGAAATCTGGCTAGTGTTGCATCTCCAATGGGAAATACAACAAGTTATACCTACGATAAGTTGGACCGCTTGGAAGAGACCTTAAATCCAAGTGGAAGAGTCGAAACATACGAGTATGACGCGGCTGGCAACGTAGCAAGCTTAACAGTCAATGGAGAGCATAAGACCAGCTATGAATACGATGCAAACGGAAACCAGACCTCGGTGACAAACGCATTAAATGAAACTTCCAAATTCAACTATGATGTGATGAACCGCGTTGCGAAAGAGACAGATGCAGCAGGTGCAGAGACTACCTATGCATATGATAAAATCGGACAGCTTATTTCATCCACAGATGCAGCAGGAGCTGTGACCTCTTATACCTATGACGGAAATGGCAATCTGACTTCCCTGACCGATGGGGCAGGCAGAAGTGCACAGTATGCGTATGATCTTGCAGATCAGCTGACGCAGGCAGTAGTGGGAAGTGGAGAACATACTGTCAGCAACAGCTACAACTATGACAGTGTCGGAAACATGGCGTCTTATACAGATGGAAATGGAAATCAGACCACCTATACCTATGACTTGTTGTCCAACCCGACATCCAAGACGAATGCACTGGGACAGGCAGAGACATACGAGTATGACTTGAACAACCAGTTATCGAAACTTACAAGGCCGAACGGCGATACCATTATTTATGACTACAACAAGTTAGACCAGTTGCTGACAACCGACTATTCCGCAGAAGCAGATGGTACGGTACTTTATGCTTATGACCCGGAAGGGAAACGGGTATCCATGTCCGATCTGACCGGAACTTCAACGTATGAGTATGATGAGGACGGACGTATTACCGGAATACAGCAGGGTGATGGAAGTGTCATTCTCTACAATTATGACAGCTATGGAAATCTCAGCAGGCTGACCTATCCGGACGGAAGCGATGTGCGGTATGAATATGATGCACTGGACCGCCTTGTGAAAGTGACTGACAGGGAAGGAAAAGAGACAGCTTATACCTATGATGAAGCTGGCAATATGACCGAAGTGATCCGTGCCAATCAGACAAGAACAGAGCTGATTTATAACGGAGCACATCAGGTAACAGAAGTAAAGAACCTAGACGCAAAGAAAAAAGAAATCTCCGTCTACACTTATACCTATGATTTATCAGGTTACATACTGACGGAAGAAATCAAGACAGCAGAAGGTACAAAAATCCAGAGCTATGGTTATGATGATGCCGGACAGCTTAACAGCGTCATTACGACAGATAAAGATGGCAAGCAGTTAGAAACAGTTACCTATGCATACGATCAGGCAGGCAATAAAGTCTCTGTTCAGAAAAGTGCAGAGAATCTTGCGGATAGCATCACAAAAAACACGTTTGATGCAGCGAATCGTCTGGTTACAAGCAGTGAAGATGGAAAAGACACGAACTATGTATATGATGCCAACGGTAATCAGATTCGTTCGCTAGATCCGGATGAGAAGACGCTGGAATACACTTACGATACAGAGAATCGTCTGATTGCAGTACGCGATGACAAAGGGCTTCTGATGGCAGCACTGTATGATGGAGACGATAACCGGATGTTTACTGCCAGCCGGACAGAAGATACCAAGGAGTACCAGTTGTTCAGGGAAAAGAAGAAATCTCCAAAAACATCGACGCAGGGAGAAGAAGGCTCACTGTTCTGGTATGGATTTGGACAGAACTTCCTGCAGGCATTCAATATATCAAAAGAATCATTAGGACAGACATGGAAAGATATCTGGGAGGATCTGGTATCGGCATATCACAGGAAGATAGCCAAGGACCGTGCCGATGAGGAAGGTCTTGTGGTCAATCCGGAGGGCATTACGAACATGCCGGGTGATGGGGATGTGACTTATCCAAGCGAGACAAGTGAAGCGCTGATTCCATATAAGGTAGTGACAGACACTTATGATTATTACGAAGTGCGGAATTATGTCAATGATGTGAACCAGACCAATGCGCAGGTACTCAGTTCCTACGATGAGAATGGAAAGACAAGGGAAATATATACCTATGGTAACGAGCGTTTAGATTACAGTGACGGAAGTGATATTTATACGTACGCTTATACCGGAACGGGTTCGGTCTCTAACTTAACGAATGCAGCCGGAAATTTGGAAACAACATACGGTTATGATGCATATGGCAACACAAATGTATCAGGAAATGTTGACACGAAAAACCCATACACGTACAATGGAGAATATACGGATGTCACAACCGGAAACCAGTACTTAAGAGCACGCTATTACAATCCGCAGAATGGAAACTTCTTAACGGAAGACAGTTATCTCGGTGACCTGATGGAGCCACTCAGCCGGAATCTGCATACGTATGCCGAGAACAATCCGGTGAACTTCAGTGATCCGAGTGGACATGGCATATGGAGCAGTATAAAGAGTGCTGCAAAGAAAGTCGTTAATACGGTCAAGAAAGTGGCTAAAAAGGTAGTCAACACCGTTAAAAATATTTTTAGCAGCCCGAATAAGAACTCAAGTAGTGTAAGTAAAAAAACAAACAGTTCAACGAAAAGCAGCCGTGGAAGTTCCTCAAAACAGTCCACTGGTGGATATACTAGTTATGGTGGACAATCAGGATATTCAGGCTCTTCTGGCTCAGGCGGTCTGGCAAGTAGTTATCTGAGAGGCCCATCGCAAGGAAAAGAAGCTGGCAATATTAGAGTGTCGTGGAGTAAGGTGTTAGATAATACGTATAAACACTTCTGTACAGCAGCTAATAAAGCGAAGGATGCTGGCTCGGCAATTGTGGAAGGAACTGTTTTTCTGGCAGAACTGACAGCTATCATTATCAAAGCAAAGTCATTGATGAATTCAGGTGGCTTCAATATTTCTCTTAGTATGGGAAAGGGATCAAGCACAATAAGTGATTTCAGACAAAATTTAGGAGCAGGACTTATTGCCGCTGGAGCAGGACTTATTGGAGGTGGACTTGCTGCAGAGACAGTGACTGGCGGAATTTCAAGTATTGCTGTTGCAGTAGGAGTTGGAATTGCAGCTACAGGAGTAGCGGTGAATGTTGTATCAACTGGAAAAATAGAAATAAGCATCTCTCAATCGAATAGTGGTAGTGGATCGAGTAAGGGAGATAGTGGAGCTGAAGAATCAAGTGAGGTGACAAGTGGGAAATCGAGAGCGCCTAAAACAGGAAAACCAGGATCAACATATGAACAAGTAGATAATCAAGGGAACGTAATGTCCAGAACAAAATATGGTAAAAATGGAAGACCGGAGTATAGAGATGATCTGACGGGGAGGGCACATTATGATAAAGATACAGGTGAGTATATTAATCCGCACCGTCATAACTATAAATATAACGATGAAGGTCAGCCTATAGGTGATACGGTAACTGATATTCCGGAATAAAGGAGAGAATGCAAATGAGTGATTTAGAATGGTTGCAAAAATGGTACAAAATAAATTGCGATGGTTTGTGGGAACATTTATATGGCATTATAATTGAAACATTGGATAATCCAGGATGGCATGTAAAAATTGAATTGCATGAAACTAAATATGCCAATTTACAACCAGAGTCAGTAAAGAGGGATAATGGCGATGATGATTGGTTTAAGTGCGCTGTTTCTAATGAAGTTTTTGAAGGATTTGGTGATTGTACAAAATTAGAAATGATTATAAAAATATTCAGAAAATGGATAGATGATAAAGCTTAGTGCGGATAGTGGTGGCAATAATATTGTATACAGGTCAAGAAATAGGACTGGTAGTTCAATAATAGCAATACAATTTCGAGCTCTTAGGCAGAAGTCTCTATACATAAGACGGAAATTTAAATCGAATAGGAGATTGAGATGTATTATTGGAGAATAGCAAAATATAATCCCAATATAGGGAAAACAAAAAAATGTTAATAAAGAGTGGACATCTATTAGTGATGTGGGAAAGAGTTTTAATAACACTGAATTTACATTTGAAGAATACCTAGATTTATCAGAAACAGAAGCCAAAGAATTTTATGATTCACTGAATAATGGAATGCTAATAGGTGCAGAGAAAATTGGTCTAGTGACAAAACTCATACTTAGAGAAATGGTTTGGGGGAAATTGGTAGGTGACAGTTCATTTATTCATTTTGGATATGATTATTATATGTATTTTGGATTTGAAAAAGATTTGAAAAATGCTCGAAAGAGTATAGAAAACACAGGGCTTTTTGTTGAAAATATTCGGTCTCCATATTAAGATAATGCATGATACTTTTTATACATGAAAATGAAACCAAGCCACTCCTTGCGTCCAACGGACAAGCCGTGCGTAGGGCGAATAAGTAACACCGCCCTGTGGATACAGAACAGGCAACAAAAAAGGCTTAACTGTGGGCTTTACAGCAGTTTTTCAAGCGCACGGTAACCGTGCAATAAAATACCTTGTTTCTCTTGAGTACAGAACATAATAAAAGCAGACTTTCAGTCAAGGACTTCTGCCACGCGAGTGGTGCGAAGCATCCTTTACTGGGAGTCTGCTTTTATGATAGCATCTGGCAAGAGAAGGAAGGGTTTCATTCCTCAATCACATTCAAGAAAAAGAAAATAAACTTTTTTCAAAAAAGCGTCACAAATTGAGTGTTACTGTACAGATATGGGGTGTAAGAGGAGGAAACTGCAAAATAAGAAGAAAAGAACTATCAATCAAAATCGACTATTTGAGCATCGTCTTTGAGAACTATACCGCAGAAGAATGCATTTATGAGATTATCGGTCTACCGTTTATCTGCTTTCAAGTGCAGGAAGCAAGAATCAAGCATCAAGATTACACAAGTTTGTATCAGTTCGGAACCATCAAGATATACGGAGACAGGAAACGAAGTCCGACAAACCCAGAAGGGAAAGGATGCTATCTGGTGCTGACAGGAAGTGGATGTGATGACTATTACAGTTATCTGTGTACCATGAAACATAGCTACAGTGATTTCTTTCGTCGTTGTCAGAAAAAAGCTGGAACGAACCACTATCATCTTACCAGACTGGATGTTGCCATTGATGACAGGAATGAGATACCCTATTTCACGATTGAGCAGATAAAGAGGAGTTCGTATCTAAGAGCAGGAGCTACCGATTTGCAGAAAGCAGTTTTGAGGATGGAACAGCCAAGACCGTGCACATAGGGGATGGAAAATCAAATCTGTCCTACCGCTTTTATGACAAGGATAAGGAGCGATGCCAAAAGCAGGGAATGATTTCATAAGAAAAATGTGGTAAACTGTAGGAAACAAGCAGGATTTGTCACTTTTATATCAACCATCAAACCAGCCCGCAGGGAGATAGTGAAGCTGAAGAGGATAGGTCTCAAAAAACAGCAGGCGAAATTATCTCGGGAGAAAAAAAGGGGGCAATTAATAGAGAGTTTCCAGAAGAATGGCGTGATTCGACGCTGGAGGACATTGAAAAAGCAGCGAAAAAAGGTGACAAGTCTGCCCAAAAAGCAAAAAAATTGTTGAATGATAAAAGATTTGACAAGCAAGATAATAGAAAATAGACAAAAGAGTTTGATGTGGATTATAAGAAAGAGGAATAAAATGGTAATAAGTAACATTTTAAAGACTATTTATAATTATTATCCAAAGATTTCAGAGAGTACAGATGAGGACAAGACACTACATCGTCAAAAAAAAATTAGTAATAAAAAAGGAAAAAATAATAAAAAGCTATATGGGCTTCGACAGATTGCAGAAGGATATGAAGTTGTAGACTGGACGGACGATGAATCATGCTGTTATGAATACAAAATTTTATTACATGAAAACGTGAGTATTATGGATGATGACAAAGTTTTAATTGAAAATTTAGATGGGACAAGAAGAGACTTACGGATTTTTATAAGCGTATTAGAACCATATTATTACATGTTTTTAGAAAAAACCGAATACTTGAAGGCTGAGGAAAGGTGGAATTTTTCTACAATAACAATGAGTAGAAAAAAAGATGCTAGAGTGATTGGAAAAATAGATGAATATTTGTCGAAAAATAAGTATAAGAAATTGACTAGTAATGTCGTGAGAACTTTAGTTCCAGACATAGAGACACAGTATAAAGAATGTGGAGAAGTGATAGTATTTGATTGTTTATTTACAGATTTGGTAGATATTGAAAGAAACGAAATACAATGCTGACTTAAAAGGACAATTCATAAGTAGTGTCTGCTGATTATACACTAGAAACGGTTTAATCAGCAGACACTAAATAATTGGCGTGTTGTAGCTGGTGTTCTTGTATGTGCTGGTATTTTTAGTCTGGTCTAGTTTGCAAATCCTATCGAGGCTGGCGGAGATGCGAATGAAGGAGACCGTAGTGGCTTTGATGACAGTGAATCGCAAGAAGAAAATGAAGCAACAGAGGGAGCTGGTGGAACTGAAAGTCAAGGAAAAATGACTAATAAGGAGGCAGACAAGGCTGCTGAAGAGTTGGGATATCAAAAAACCAATGAAAGGTCACACGGTCAAACAGTTTATAAAAATAAAAAAGGAAAGAAACCAGAATATATAACACAAGATGTGGATTCACATAATGGTGGTGTGTGGAAAGGAGCAGATTCAGTGAAAAACTTAGGAAGTAGAAGCACAAGAAGCGGTACATATGACGGAAATTTGAATCGAATAGGAGATTGAGATGTATTATTGGAGAGTAACAAAATATAATCCTAAATATAGGAAAAACAAAAAATATGTTAATAATGAGTGGACAACTATTAGTGACGTGGGAAAGAGTTTTAATAACACGGAATTTACATTTGAAGAATATCTTGAGTATGAAAAAAAGTATATAAATGCGATTATTTTGGCAATGCAAGAGTCTGAAATTGATAACTTTGTAATTGAAGAACTAGAAAAAAACGTATATGAAGAATACCCAGATTTATCAGAAACAAAAGCTAAAGAATTTTATGATTCTCTGAAAAATGGAATGCCAATATGTACTGAGAAAATTGGTTTAGTGACAAAACTCATACTTAGAGAAATGATTTGGGGAAAATTGATAAGTGACAGTTCATTTATTCATTTTGGATATGATTATTATATGTATTTTGGATTTGAAAAAGATTTGAAAAATGCTCGCAAAAGTATAGAAAATACAAGGCTTTTTGTTGAAAATATTCGGTCTCCATATTTAGATAATGCATGATATTTTTTATACATGAAAACGAAACCAAGCCACGACCTGCGTACGAAGTGTAAGCAGAGGGAGTGGCTTGATGGTTGGAACGTTAGCGACAATCCTTGTGTGGGCGATAAGTAACACCGCCCTGTGGATACAGAACAGGCAACAAAAAAAGGCTTAACTGTGGGCTTTACAGCAGTTTTTCGAGCGCACGGTAACCGTGCAATAAAATACCTTGTTTCTCTTGAGTGCAGAACATAATAAAAGCAGACTTTCAGTCAAGGACTTTTGCCACGTGAGTGGTGCGAAGCATCCTTTACTGGGAGTCTGTTTTTATGATAGCATCCGGCAAGAGAAGGAAGGGTTTCATTCCTCAATTACATTCAAAAAAAAGAAAATAAACTTTTTTCAAAAAAGCGTCACAAATTGAGTGTTGCTGTACAGATATGGGGTGTAAGAGGAGGAAACTGCAAAATAAGAAGAAAAGAACTATCAATCAAAATCGACTATTTGAGCATCGTCTTTGAGAACTATACCGCAGAAGAATGCATTTATGAGATTAT
>JAQUUC010000047.1 GCA_028694105.1 Hespellia sp. | reverse complement strand
TACTTTTAATCATAATAGCTTCCATACGAAGCCCACTGCCTTCAACTCCTGCAGTCTTCCCAGAAGTAACTTCCGACATCCATCCAATATTCTGCATGTAGACATTTGTAATCACATCCGGAATTTTGGGTTCTTCTGATTGAAATGTATAATTCCCACCAACAACAGAAAAATATATATAATCTTCATCTGCTGATACATAAGTGACACCTTCAACTTCATCACTTACAGATCCCTTATCATAGATAACGCTATCCCCAACTTTAATGACTGCATATTCTGTATTTTGCACCGGAATCGCAACCGTACCGGCCGTATTATCGGGAGATGTGATATTCAAATTAAATTGTTTTGCATCTTCAATCTCCTCTTTTGTCATATCAACACAAATACTTCCATTCACTGTCGGAACCGTACAATTTATCTGGTTCAGTTTTCCCATATCAGGTTGTATAAACCAATTCTCGTATCCTGGCGTTTCCGGAGATATTCCAGCCATATCACGCGACATTGTAATAAGTGGCCCTCCGCTCCATCCATGATTGGATGAGCCTGACTCTCTATCCCAATCCTCCCATAATGTTGAACCAGTACTTATCATCTCGGCATAACGCGCCTTAATTCTCGTCTGTGCTGCTTCCATTTGACCCATCTCACACAAAGCATCCAAAACAAATTTTTCCATATAAGGAGTTGCATATTTTTGCTTAATCAATACCTGCGTAATCGCCGTATACTTTGTTTCATCTGCCAGTCCGGATAAAACCGCAAGTGCGTTTGCTCGGTCATCTGGCTGTCCGTCACTTGTAGAATAGTAATAAGATTTACCAGTCCAAAACTTTTGATTATAATTAGCTTCTATGCTATTCATGCGTGATTCATAAAAGGAAATATCTTCTGGTTTTCCAATCGTATTTGCTACATTCAGCATACTCTTTAATGCCATATAGTACCATGCATTTTCAATTGGTTTTGCATCTATATTGCCACCATGATCCATCCAATCCCAGCCTCCGGATCTGTGTACAATTAAACCATCACTTCCTATTTGATATATAGCAAGATAATTTTTTAAAGCCGGATAAACACTCTCCAAAATCTCTTCATTTCCACTATACATATAGTATTCATAAATCCCCGATATTCCGGTCAGCATCTGGATCGGTAATTCCGTATGATAATTTCCAGGCACAACAGTCTCCAGTACTCCATCTTCACGAGCCCAATTTGCCATCGCTGTAATACATTTCTCATAGAGTGCATATGAACTTGTGTCCATAGAATATGCCATAATTCCCATATCTACTGTGAAATCACCTGTCCATGCCGCTCTTTCTCTTTCCGGACAATCCATAAAACTATCTCGCATATTTACGTACAGAGTTCTTGTTGCCTGCTGCCACAATGTATTCAAACTTGAATCATTCGATGTAAACGAGCCAGCCACATTAGAATCATATCCAGTTTCTCTATATTTTAATGAAATAATACGTACACCCGCAGGTATCGTATAATACACATGTTCCCCGTTAATCCAAGTATATGCTTCAAAGGATTGTACGCCTTCTTTTGTTATATATGAATGACGAATGCTCTTATCCACTGCATAGGAACCTGCATAAAAGTGATCCGTCTGTATTTTTATTTCGAGTCCTTCCGGTGCCTCAATTTCAAGATACGGTGTAACCTGGGCATTATATGGTAACTCCATATCGATTGTAACTTCCTTCGTTGTTGCTTTCTGGGTATACAACTCATATTCGCTGGAATTAACATAATCGATGAGCCCACTATTTTTCCATTGAGGAATCGTACGTTCATAAAGACTGTTCCACGGCTGATCCCCTGCATTTCCTAAAGTTACAGCTTGTTTCCAGTCTGAATCATTAAATCCCATATCTGTCCAACTGGAGATTTCGTCTCTTGCATCATAATTAACATTATCTTCCGCTAAACGATAATTCGGTTTTAGCGAAAGATCAACGATTGCTTTATATGCATTATTGCGTTTTGCTTTCCATGATTCATCTGACACCAGTTGAAATCCATCTGATTGCGCACAGAAAATAAAACCACCTTTGCCGCTGCTATTATGATCAAATCCACTGATTCCGTAGTAATTGACTAAAACGGCTATTTCATTTTTACCCTGCACCAGATATGGCGTTATATCTACAGTATCATACCATGTGTCATTTACTGTCGGTCCCCGTTTTACGCTGCCTTCAAATATAACAAGCTCTCCGTTGATCCACAACCAGTATTTTGAATCTACTGCAATATTAGCAGTCAATGAGTCGGGCACTGTGTCCAGCTCTATGGATTTCCGGAAATTCATCCATGTTTCAGCTCTATGTGTATTAGTTTCTGATGCAAGAAATACATCTTTTCCACTTAAATAGAGTTTATCATTTGCAAGATATCCACCATATACCCATTCACAAGTAAAATCTTCGCCTCGGATAAGACTGTTATCATTTCCATATACACAAACATTATCAAAAAACGCACTTTCCGTCTGCTGTCCAATTTTCTCATGGAACCCAATCTCACCAACAATTAAATCATAACCTATTGTTCTGGTATCAATTAGCTTTTGGTTAATCAGTGTTTCGATTTTGTTCCCGCTTCGTCTAATTGTAACATGAAATGTCTGATGAGGATTAGATAGCACTTTAGAAATATCCACCTGACCAAGACTAGTGCTCTTTCCATTTTCATAATGTTGTGGTTTAAATATTATTCGATTCGAAGAAATGATAAACTGCCATAAAAAACCATTGTTCAACGATTCCGCATCTGCCCCAAACACAAAACCAGATGCATAATTTTCAATATTGGTATCATATTCTATCGTAAAATCTTCATTTTGGCTTTGTTCTGATTCCTGCCATATCCATTTTGCATTCCCCCAGTCAGCCGCATGTACAAAAACAGATGGAAAAAAGGAAAACACACCGCTTAAAACCACCAATAAAGCTAACTTTTTCAAATACCTTACATGTGCTTTTTTCATATTCCCCCTCAAGAATTACAAGCTATAAACACTCCGTCTATTCCCCCACTACCGGTCCTTCATGGCTTGCTTGTCCTAACCCTACCAGTTCCTTATATATCTCTTCATCTCTCCGCTTATCTTCTTCTTTGATATGATAAGTCGGCACAATCTCAGACACCAGTTCCTTCACATTCGGAGCTTCATCAACCGCAGCCTGCTCCAGTTCTTTCAATTTACTCAGGAAATGTACCTCGTCGAATTCCAGTGGTTTTCCGATAAAAATCAAATCATTCTCCGTCTTCTGAAGACCTTCCTCTTTGGTTAAGAGCTCTTCATACAGCTTTTCACCCGGACGAAGTCCTGTGTATTTAATCTCCATATCGACTCCGAGCGTATATCCCGATAAACGAATCAGGTTCTTTGCCATATCGGCAATTTTGACCGGCTCGCCCATATCCAGTACAAAGATTTCCCCGCCGTGTGCGTATGCACCTGCCTGCATTACAAGTGACACTGCCTCCGGAATTGTCATGAAATAACGGATGATATCCGGATGTGTAACGGTTACTGGTCCGCCGGCTTCCATCTGCTTTTTGAACAGTGGGATAACACTGCCATTGCTTCCTAAGACATTTCCGAAACGGACAGCTACATATTCTGTCTTGGAATACTTGCTGAAGGTCTGGATAATCATCTCGCACAGTCTCTTGGATGCACCCATGACATTCGTTGGATTTACAGCTTTATCGGTTGAAATGATCACAAATTTTTTCACACCGCACTTGTCGGCTGCTCTTGCTGTCTTATATGTTCCAAAGACATTGTTCTTGATTGCTTCATTCGGGCTGTCTTCCATTAGCGGCACGTGCTTATGTGCTGCTGCATGATAGACTACATCCGGTCGGTAAAGCTCCATCACGCTCTCGATACGCTTTGTATTTCGAACGGAACCAATCAGTACTTCTAATTTCAGTTTTGGATAATTGTGCTGCAATTCCATCTGAATATCATATGCACTGTTTTCGTAAATGTCGAAGATAATCAGCATTCTCGGATCATGTGCTGCAATCTGACGGCAAAGCTCGCTTCCAATCGAACCGCCGCCGCCGGTAACAAGCACTGTCTTGTTCTTGATGTATCCGGCAACACTATCGATGTCGATATCAATTGCATCTCTTCCGAGTAAATCTTCGATGGATACATCACGCAGCTTAGACACCGTAATATCCTCATTGATAAACTGATACATTCCCGGAAGAACTTTCATTTTACATTCTGTTTCATTACAGATGCGAAGGATATCTCTGGTATCTTTCGTGCTTGCCGAAGGAATTGCGAGTACAATCTCATCGACTTCGTATCGTTTTGCACATTCCTTAATAACATCTCTGCCACCGGCGATGCGAATTCCGTTGATATACTTTCCTTTTTTATTTTCATTATCATCAATAACACAGACTACATTTCTGCTCAGATAACGACTGTTCTTCATCTCGTTGATGATCATACTGCCGGCCTCTCCGGCACCGATGACCATGGTGTTAATTGCCTGTTTTTTAGAATTCTTGATTCCTCGTTTCATTACATGAAAGATTCGATAAGAAAATCTTGTTACAAAAGTCGTCATCGTCAGAAAGAAGAAGTAGAACAGGTAATAGCTTCTTGGAACCGGCAGGTACAGCAGCGACAGACCAAATGCCTGAAATGTCGTCGACAGCAGACCCGCGCAGATAATCAAGCCACCCTCATGCATACTTGCATACGACCACACGCGGTTGTATAAATTCAAAACCCAGAAAATAATCAGTGTTGTAATGACATTGATTATGACATACCGGTGCACACTGGTAATATATTCTACTGGCACCCACATGCCATCTATCTGAAACCGCAGAATCATCGCAAGATATGAATCTGCTATAATCGTTCCAATATCAACCAGAAACAGGATGAACATCCGCACTCTTGAGTTTTTTAAAGTCATTTTATTTCCCATAATAAATTCAGCCTCTTCCTTTTTTCGATGCGCATATGAACTCATCTTAATTCAGAGTCTCTGCTCCTTCTAATGCTTCTCCTGCTTCCACCTGGTTAATCTGCTGTGCAATTGCCGTTACGGTTTCCGTATCCGGTACTGTAACTGACAGCGGCTGTCCCGGTGCGGAATAGCAGTATTTGCTATCGTAGGTTCCGGTCGGTTCCACGGATGTAATCGACCACTGTGCATTCGTTCTTAATTGTGATTTTACCAGTCCATGCATCTGATCCAAAGACATACTGGTCTCAATATTGCCACTCAGGCTGTCAATCAATCCATTTGCCTGAATCAGCATTGCAGGTGACAGCATCTTTCTGATCATCGCAGTGATAACTGCCTGCTGGTCTTTTCCTCGCTGATCATCGCCTCCCGGTACATTCTGTCTCTCACGGGCAAATGCAAGCGCCTGTTCTCCATTTAACGTATTATATCCTTCTACTACATCAAATACACATCCGGAATCTTCGCTGGTCGTAAAAGTGTATTCGGAATACACGTCCAATCCTCCCAGCTCTTCCACAATATTGATGAGAGAAGTAAAGTTTAATCTCGCGTAAAAATCAATATCCACATCGTACAGATTCTCCAGCGTTGCAATTGAAGTATCCACGCCATAAATACCGGCATGTGTCAGCTTATCATATTCTCCGTCTGATACTCCCGGAATCGTGACATAATAATCACGAGGTGTGGAGGTCAAAAGAATCTGATGTGTCTTCGGATTTACCGTTGCAATAATATTCACATCACTCCGGCTGTTCTGCGCCACATCTCCGTACACATCAATACCACTGATATATACACTGAACGGTTCTGTAATTGTCTCAACACTTCCCGATGTTGTTCCCAGATCAACCGTCACCTTATTCTTATAGATAATCTTGACATTATCACTGTATCCACTAACAGCATCATCCATAAGACTTGTATAGCTTGAACTGTAAATCAGTGCATCGATTTCACCATCCATAAGTGCCTGTGCCTGCGCCTGTACAGAATCATATTCTGCCATTTCAATCGCTCCGCCCACCTGTTCCTGAACATCCTTCACTGCTGCCTCCGTACTTTCTGCACCATTTGCATACTGTACACCAAATGAATAATTTGTCGTGTCTGCAAGGCTCTCTGCCGGATCATCTTTTAATACCGCAACTACCATCTCGTTCGTCTTCGTGTTATTGCCAAAGATATCTGATAATAATCCATTCGTCTTAATCACATAATAAGATCCAAAGAACAGAAGTACCGATAAAACAATGCTGAGCAGTTTTCCGAAAATTCCCCGTTTTTTCGGATGTCTCTGTGTGAGCCATACAAGCAGCGCAAATACCAGTAATACACCGGCTATCGCCGCAAGATATTTCCCAGGTAAAATATTTAACAGTATAACAGAAAACATAAATAACAAACTAGCCAAAAGCTGTATGACTAAAAGAATCATACCTAAGACACTCTTCTTTCTTCTGCTCGCGCGTATTTTCTTATCTGATGTATTCTGTGCTTTTTTATTCTTGGCTTTCTTTCCCGATGTTTTGGAGGTACTGCCATTCTTAGGTATTCTGGCCTGCCTTCTTCTCTCTTCAAGAATCTCTGCAGACTCTCGTGGACGCTTTGAAGATGCTGTTCTCTGTGCTTTTCTCTTTTTTTCTTCTTCCAGACGCCGCTGCTGCGCTTCCCGTCTTTTCTTTCGTTCCCGGTATTCCATCTGCTCTCTCTGACTCTCTGTCAAAGTATCATAGTCTGCCTGTTTGCGGCGCTGCATCTCGCGCTGACGCTCCAGTTGTCTTTTTTTGCGGTTCTGTATTTCTTCGTATTCTAACTGTCTACGATTTGGATTTCGATCTGCCATCTTTTGTTCTCCCCTGATTACTTATTCTCCTAATCCATCTTCGACTGCCTGCACCATCTCTCTCAGTGCCTCTTCTTCATCCTCGCCCTCACAAATGATTCTGATTTGATCACCGCTTTTGACACATGCGCCGAGAACGCTCAGTACGCTCTTTGCATTTGCTACGTTATTATGAATCTCAAATGTAATCTTGCTCTTAAACTGCATTGCGATCTTGCAGAATAATCCTGCAGGCCTGAGATGCAGACCTGTCGGGTTTTTAATTACTACTTCTTGTGAAACCATTTCATCCTCCAAATGCTACTCTTTATTGCTTAGTTTGATTTTAACAGTCAGCTGGTTAGCCAGCGTTACTCCTGTCGGTGTCTCAACTGTAACCGGAACATCGTACTCTCCGGCGGTAATATAGCTCTTTACATCTATAAATACTGCACTCTTGATCTCCAACTTGCTCAGAAGATCCTGTGAGCCCTGAAACTGCAGTGGGAGATCGTCTGTTGTCGTATATTCCAATTTCAATCCATCTGCCAGATTACTTACAATAATCGACTCTACCGGAAATTCAATGGTTTTTGTGCCAAGAGGTTCCACTGTAACCGTAATCATGATTGTTGCGCCGTTGCCGGAATCATCTACCAGGCTTATATTTTCCGGTAAATAGTTTGAAATATCAATCGTATACTGCTTCTTTTCTGTCAATCCACTGATATCCAGCTCTGATGATGGAATCACAATCTCATCCAGTTTTTTCAGATCTTCCGCTGTTCCGCAGACTTTCACCGTGTCAGGCTCACATAACAAGCTGTCATATGCGTATCCCTCTTCCGGCGTACCCGACACACTGGCCCTTATCGGAACATCCTTCGTATCCAGAATCTCGACATCTACCGTCAGCCCCTTCTCACCCAGATTATTAGTCAGCAGGGTCTGATCAATTACATTTCCATCTGCATCATACAGCACCAGATCCGCATTTACCGTCTCTGATTCTGACATTCCTGAAATACTGATTCTGGCAACCGCTTTATCAATGCTGTTTACCAGAGACTCTGAACCGCGGATGGTGATGATCTCCGGACTCGTCGTTGTTGAACCGAGCACATAACCATCCCGCAGTGTTCCGGTCGTGCTGACCGTCAGCGGGAAGTCGCTGCCTTTCACTGCATCAACCTTTACCTGCATATTGTGAGGCGTTGCCGTTGCCAATACACTGTTTCCGTCATATCCATGAACGGAGGCGGTGATTGGCACCAGTGATACTAATTCCATGTCGTTGAAGTCCGCAGTTGCAACGATATCTTCTGCCTTTATTTTTGACAATATCGAGCGTTTTGCACTCACGGTAACTCTCACCGTATCTGTTCCATCCAGAATCTGATACATATTGCCTTTGCTGGATATCACATCTTCATTTTTGACCGTCACTGGAATATTAGAGTACACCTGTGAATCAACTGGATCGTCAATATTTACCACAACCAGCCAAAGTAGTCCGGCGAAGAAAAGCGCCATGATTTTTAGCCCGAAGTTATTCATTAACCTGTTGGTAAACTTATGCTTCACTCTTCTTCCGTCCTTTCCTGATAAATGACCGTTTCGTTCCGACATTACGATATTGAATCTCTGCCAGACTTTCTTCCAGCTGCTCACCTGTAATGTTTCTCATAAGCTTCCCTCCAAGTGCAGCCGAAATACATCCGGTCTCTTCAGATACAACAATAATCAAAGCATCGCTGACTTCGCTCATACCAAGCGCCGCTCTGTGTCTGGTTCCCAATTCTTTACTAATCTGCATGTTCTCAGATAACGGCAGATAGCACGTTGCCGAGGTGATGCGATTGCCGCGCACAATAACTGCACCGTCATGAAGCGGTGTATTATGCTCAAAAATATTTAAAAGTACCTGCATTGACACTTTAGCATCAAGCTCGATACCTGTATTCTCAAATTCGTTTAAATGGATGGCCTGTTCCACTACAATCAGGGCTCCCGTCTTGACTTTGCTCATCGCCTGACAGGCATGGACAATCCCCATTTTTGTCTCATCGCTGAACCGCTGGTTCTCTTTCCCTTTATCAAACACAAGGAAATTGGTGTAAAAGCTCTTCTCTCCAAGCTTTTCAAGCGCCCGGCGAAGTTCCGGCTGGAATACAACAACAGCTGCTGTTGCCAGCACACCGATGGATCCCCTTGCCAGAAAGAGAATCGTGTGCATACGCAAAATCGCAGCTACAAGAATAAATAATCCCAATACGATAATTCCTTTGACCAGCATCCATGCTTTTGTATTCTTAATCCAGACCATAATCTCATATACAACAAAGGCAACAATTATGATTTCAATGATATCTACGACACGAATATTCGGGAAATATACACCTTTTACATAAGATTCGAAAAACTGCGCGATTCGCTGACTCACATTGCCACCTCCTTTTTGTGTCATTTCAATTTCATTCAGGCGGATACTCGAAATCCGCTTTGCTACTTCTCCGTAACCGCTTTCATATGGTTACTTTTTTGACTGTCTTTCATTCAGCTCTTTGTTCAGACTTCTTGTCAGCAGAATTTCATCTGCACTTTGCCGCTGCCAGTTCGACGAAGCCGTCTGTTTTCTTTTTGGCGTTGGAACTGCCTGTTTGCTGGCAACCTTTTTGATATCCTCTGTATCAATGATTGCGGTATCTTTGTGTTCATTGATTTTTGTCACCTGCTTCTTCGGTGCTGATAACGCAAGTTTCGGAACTGCTTTTACATAATAATAATATTCATCATCTTCGAATTGTACCCGTTCTGTCCGTGTGTAGTTCATCGAGAAGAAAAGGATCTCAAGCACAAATCCAAGTGCCACTGCCAATATACTTCCCAGAATCACAGCGCCGTAGGAAATCTTTACATTCAGCACCATAGAACCTGCTGCGATCACAATGATGTCCAGAATCGCTCCCGTGATAATTGCAATTTTCCATGCATGATCCGCAGACAGTCTCCGAATTGTATAGACAACCAGCAGACAGATGGTGAATGCCGCAGCCATAATCCACATTTCTTTGTTCACAAGTGCCTGTTTTGCAAATGTTGTCAGGCTTGTAATCAGTCCGTCTGTTCCGCCGCCCTTTAATGCTGCCGATGATGTATGTACGTAATGAAGCATATAGTAGACAACCGTTCCGCATGCGATCGGCACGACACATACCGGAGTTCCGACAAGTCCCAGTGCGACCGGAATCAGATAAGGCACCTTAAATGCAAATGCAACCGGTGTCAGAAGGACAAGCCACGCTTTCTTGGGGGTGAATCGGAAGTAGAATATATACATGACGATAAATATCGCCGCCGTCACTGCCATAACTGCCAATGAGAGTGAGTACAGATGTGCAAGAATTAAAAGTGATGCAAGAACCACCATCAGTGTCAGTGGAAGAAATGCACATACCGCTGATAACCCGATTGTCACCAATGCGGAAGATGCGATCTTCATGTATCCAATGTTCCCATTGATGACACCGAACACGGCAAGTCCTAAAATGAATTTTAAAGCTTTATCAATGTATGTGGAATATCTCGCATACAGGGTTTGTACTTGTTCTTTCCAGACTAATATTGTACTCATTATCTGCTCTCCTTCTTGTATATCTTTCCCAGACGGGATAAATTTCTGTAATACTGTTTGAGACGGCGTTTCGCGCCGTTGTGTTTGTTCTTGTAAAATATGCCTGCACCGATCACATATGCAATCAGAATAATCAGATAGCCACCCACAGCCACAATCACCAGAAAAATCATCTTATTCATCGTGAGATTTTTCATCAGCGCATCCATGTTGCTGACAATCGCCAGTGCTGCAATAATCACGTAGCCGACTGTAACCCACAATACCGTGACCAAAGTATGAAAACTGGAATAATCCTTTTTATAATAGTTGCCGATTTTCAGATCCTGTGCTCCCGTCCGATTCTCGTATAATGACATCTTCGTCATAATTCTTACACGTTCTTCGCTTATCATACAACTCTCCTTTAATTGGAAATTAACATAAAACATTATTTCTAAGTATAACATATACCTAAAGTGGTTGTCCAATCATATGGTAATTTTTTGTAAGCAGTTGTCTCAATCCCCCTGCCCTACACTAACTGTCAGAAAATAGACATGCTCTGTTCCCCGCTTTTTCAGCAGCCGGCTCACTGCATCAATGGTGCTTCCGGTCGTATAGATATCATCGATAACCAGCACGTTTCCTCTCGGTTTCCAATCACTGTCTATTGCAAATGCCTTTCTTAGGTTTCTCCGCCGTTCTTTATCATTTAATTCTTTCTGCGGTCTGGTGTTGATGATGCGGTAAACACAGTCGGTATTCACCTGTATTTCCAACAGCTTTCCCAGCTCTTTTGCCAGAATCTCCGCCTGATTATATCCGCGTTTTCTGCGTTTTTTCGGATGCAGCGGAACCGGTATGATTTCACGGATGTTCCATCTTCTAATCTGCTCCCTGTATTCTTCTGCAAGCTCCTTTGCGAAATAGGAGCCGTAAATCCGCTTATTGTGAAACTTAAACTGATAGATTGCAGAACTGACCGGCTCCTGATGTAAAAACAGACTTCTCCCGCGGTCATAAGAAAAGTCTGTCTTAGTGCAGTCTCTGCAATATTCTGTTTCTTCACGGCGTACCGGTTTGCCGCACCGCATACAATGCGGCCCTCGGATTTTGAGGTGCTCTGGTGCTCCATCTGTTTTCATTTCCACCCTTCCGGTAAACGGATTGGTTCTCGGATATAATATGTCCAGAATTCTATCAAAGCCAGCTTTTAGAATTCCGCGATTCGTTCGTCCAGACTGGTGTAGCGTTTTTGTTCGCTGCTGTTTTGTATCATTTCCTGAAATGTCTCTTCACTCCCTACGATTGTTATACATTTCTTTGCTCTGGTTACTGCTGTATACAAGAGATTACGGTTATAGAGCATGCGTGGTCCCGGAAGCAGCGGGATGATAACTGCCGGATATTCGCTCCCCTGTGATTTGTGAACAGTGATGGCGTATGCAAGTTCCAGTTCATCCAGCTGGCTGAACTGATAATTCACCTTCCGTTTTTCATCATACTCCATGGTCAATAATTCACGGTAGGTATTGATCTCCGTGACAATTCCCATATCACCATTGAAAATTCCCATGCCTTTATCCACAGTAAGTCCGAATTTTGTAGTGATCTCCCACTCGAGCTGATAATTATTCCGAATCTGCATCACCTTATCGCCTACACGGAATAATTTATCCCCCCATTCCTTTTCTGCCTTCTGCCTATCCGGTGGATTCAGATATTCCTGCAGGATATGGTTCAGACGCTCCACACCAAGAAGACCTTTCCGCATGGGAGTCATGACCTGAATATCGTTCTTATCTGCATCCACATACCGGGGAAGCTTCTCCTGAATCAGTGTGATGATGTTACTGATGATCATATTGGCATCGCTGCGCTTTAAGAAGAAAAAATCTCTGCTCTTATTATTTAATTCAATGGGGGCTCCCTGATTGATTTTGTGTGCATTTACGACAATGTCACTCTCGCCCGCCTGTCGGAAAATCTTCGTCAGCTTTACGACCGGAAACCGCTTCGATTCGATGATATCCTTGAGCACACTCCCTGCTCCTACCGATGGCAGCTGGTTCACATCGCCCACCAGGACCAGTCTGGTTCCGACAATCACCGCGGACAGCAATGCATGCATCAGTGGCAGATCCACCATGGACATCTCATCAATAATAATAACATCTGCCTCCAATGGATTCTCTCGGTTTTTCGCAAATCCATTGATATTTCCTTCTTCTTCCGGATTACCGCTCACCTCCAGCAGACGATGAATGGTCTGTGCTTCATAGCCGGTTGCTTCCGTCATACGCTTTGCAGCGCGTCCAGTCGGCGCCGCCAGAAAAATGTCCATTCCTTCCCGCTCAAAAAACTGAATCATTGTGTTGATGGTAGTTGTCTTTCCTGTACCCGGTCCTCCGGTCAGAACTAAAAGTCCGTGCTTGACCGATTCGATAACCGCCTGATGCTGTTTTTCATCCAGAGAAAGGTCTTCGCCTTTTTCAATGTCTGATAATCGGGTCTCAATCACACTCTCCGGCAGTTCACAGTCGATATTTAAATCATGCAGCATCTTTGCTGTATTTAATTCCAAAAAATAATAGTGCGCCGGATAAACGCGAATCTCCGCTGGCGCCCCGTCCGGATTATTCTCATCTTTCACTTCTTTGAGGATCACCTTTTTCTCCACGCACAGATCCATGACGTACTTCTCCATATCCGCTGCATCTACGCCAAGCAGCTGTCCGGCTCTTCTCAGTAAAATGGATTGTGGCAGATAAACGTGCCCTTCCTGAACACTCTGGAGGAGTGTATAGAATAATCCGCTTCGGATGCGGAAATCAGAATCTGTATGTATTCCTACCTTTGCCGCAATCTCATCGGCAGTCTTAAATCCGACTCCATCGATATGATCTGCGATCTGATAAGGATTTTCTTCTATTACAGTATAAATACGGGGACCATAATACTGATAAATCTTAGCCGAAAGTGTTGTGGAAATACCGTATTTTTGTAGGAAGATCATGGCCTTTCGCATGTCCTTCTTCTCTTCCACCTGTTCGGAAATCTCACGGGCGATCCGCTCGCTGATTCCCTTGATCTCCGCCAGCCGTTCCGGCTCTTCCTCAATGATGCGAAACGTATCATCTTTGAATTTCATGACGATGCGTGAGGCCAGCTTTGCTCCAAGGCCTTTGATTGCCCCGGACCCCAGATAGCGTTCGATGGAGATCAGATCCTCCGGTTCCTTCACCTGATGGGAACTCACCTTCAGCTGCGTTCCATAGACACTGTGATTTATGTATTCTCCTGAGAGTTCTAAAAGCTCCCCCTCGCCAAGGTAATTAAAATTCCCGACGCAAGTAACCTCTCCGTCATCGTTGGAGAGGTTAAACACCGTGTACCCATTATCTTCATTTCTATAGACGATATGATCGACATATCCGGTTACTGATTCCAATGTAATCCCGCTTTCGTATATTCTAAATTAAAAATCATTTCTTCCGCTCATAAATTCAACAAACTGTCCGGTTCCAATCGCTACTACCTTCATCGGATCTTCCGCCGTCATCGTATTGATGCCGGTCTTCTCTTCAATCAGTTCTTCCAGACCACGAAGCATTGCGCCGCCTCCGGTCAGAACAATCCCCCGGTCCAGTATATCTGCAGATAATTCCGGCGGTGTTCTCTCAAGCACGCCAATGACTGCTTCTACAATCTGTCCGGTTGTCTCACGAAGTGCCTCTTCCGTCTCCGATGATGTAACGGTAACCGTCTTTGGCAGACCGGTAACCAGATTACGCCCGCGCACTTCCATGCTCTCTTCTTCTACGAGAGGGTAGGTGGTGCCAATCTTAATCTTGATGTCCTCTGCAGTCCTCTCACCGATCAGCAGATTATGCTTTTTGCGCATAAAACGCACGATAGCCTCATCAAAATCATCTCCCGCAATCTTAATTGACGTATTGACCACGGTTCCACCGAGGGAAATAACCGCAATATCCGCAGTACCGCCACCCACATCGACAATCAGATTTCCACAGGGTTTGGAAATATCAATTCCAGCTCCAATCGCAGCTGCAACCGGTTCTTCAATCAGATGAACCTCACGTGCCCCTGCTGCAAATGTTGCCTCTTCCACAGCCTTCTTCTCCACTTCCGTACATCCGCTTGGAACACAGATGCTGATACGCGGCTTTTTAAATGTACGTCTTCCAAGTACCTTCTGCACAAAATACTTAATCATCTTCTCTGTCACGGTGTAATCGGAAATAACACCCTGACGCAGCGGTCTGACCGCCACGATATTGCCCGGTGTTCTTCCGAGCATCAGTCTTGCTTCTTCTCCAATTGCCTTTATTACATTTGTATCTCTGTCAAATGCAACCACTGATGGTTCTTTCAGGATTACACCCTTCCCCTTCACGTATACGAGAACACTTGCAGTTCCCAAATCGATTCCAATATCTACTGCCATATGGATTCTCCCTTCATAACTTCTCTATATTCAACATTCGCTTCGTTTCTCTTTTGTCAGATCACACTTCTTTTGTGTGCTCATCCATTATAAAGGAAATACATAAAATTGGAAAGAGGGTATTTTCGATTTTATATTTCTTTCACATTTGTTTTTCTTGCTATTCTGCCATTTTCTGCGCTTTTTCCAACATTGGTTTCAAATACTGGCCGGTGTAAGATTCCGGAATCTCACAGATTTCCTCCGGTGTTCCACATGCCACGACAGTTCCGCCCTTGTCGCCGCCCTCAGGACCGATATCGATAATATAATCTGCGGTCTTGATTACATCCAGATTATGTTCGATCACAATGACGGTATTTCCATCCCCCGAAAGTCTCTGCAGAATTTCGGTTAATTTGTGGACATCCGCAAAATGAAGTCCTGTTGTCGGCTCATCCAGAATATAAACCGTCTTTCCGGTGCTTCTTTTACTCAGCTCCGTTGCCAGCTTGACACGCTGCGCCTCACCACCAGACAACGTTGTGGATGGCTGTCCGAGACGGATATAAGAGAGTCCCACATCATTCAAAGTCTCTAATTTGCGGCGAATACTCGGAACATTTTCGAAAAATGTCACAGCCTCTTCCACAGTCATATTCAGCACTTCATAAATATTTTTCCCTTTATAATGTACATCGAGCGTCTCGCGGTTGTACCGCTTTCCCTTACAGACTTCACACGGAACATATACATCCGGCAGGAAATGCATCTCAATCTTTAAAATGCCGTCCCCTGAGCAGGCTTCACATCGTCCGCCCTTCACATTGAAGCTGAAACGCCCCTTCTTATATCCTCTCGCCTTCGCTTCTGCAGTTGCTGCAAACAGATCACGGATCATATCAAATACACCGGTGTATGTTGCCGGATTTGATCTCGGTGTTCTTCCAATTGGTGACTGATCGATATCAATTACTTTATCCAGTTTGTTGATTCCGGTCATTTTGCTGAATTTTCCCGGAATCGTTCTTGCACGGTTCAGATCTCGCGCGAGTGTCTTGTACAGAATCTCATTTACAAGAGAACTCTTGCCGGAACCTGACACACCGGTTACGCATGTCATCACACCGAGTGGAAATTTCACGTCAATGTTCTTCAGGTTATTCTGTCTCGCACCGTATACCCGCAGATATCCTTCTGGTTTCTTACGGACTCTCGGTACCGGAATCATCTTACGCCCACTTAAATAATCTCCGGTGACAGACTCTTTGCAGTTCATAATCTCCTGTGCAGTTCCGGCTGCAATCACTTCACCGCCATGCTCTCCTGCACCGGGTCCGATATCAACCACATAATCCGCCTCCAGCATGGTATCTTCATCATGCTCGACAACAATCAGCGAATTGCCCAGATCGCGCAAATGTTTTAAGGTTCCAAGCAGCTTGTCATTGTCCCTCTGATGCAGTCCGATACTCGGCTCATCCAGAATGTATGCAACCCCAACAAGTCCGGAACCAATCTGTGTTGCCAGACGTATTCGCTGCGCTTCACCGCCGGACAGACTTCCAGTCGCGCGTGATAGTGTCAGGTAATCCAGACCTACATCGAGCAGGAATTGTAATCTCGCATTGATTTCTTTTAAAATCTGGTCTCCGATCAAGTGCTGCTGCCTGCTTAGTTTTAATTTGTTCAGGAAATTCATGCTCTTCCCAATCGAATACTCGGTCACCTTCGCAATATTCTTACCGCCGATCGTCACCGCCAGTGCCTCCGGCTTCAATCTCTGTCCGCCACAATCCGGACACGGTGTAATATTCATGAACTCCTCATATTCGGCCTTCATCGTCTCCGAATGTGTCTCTCGATATCTTCGCTGTACATTCTTAATCAACCCGTCAAATGCTACATCGTAGACTCCCTCTCCACGCTGGCCCTTATAATAGACTTTGACCTCTTTTCCATTGGTACCGTGAATAATAATATCTCGGATTTTCTTTGGATACTTTTTAAACGGTGTGTCCAAGTCAAAATTGTATTCCTGACAAAGCGCCTGCAAAACTGCATTGGTAAAGCTCTTTGGATCATTACAGGACTGCCATCCCATTACAACAATCGCTCCTTCATTGATACTCAGACGCTGATCCGGTATCATCAGATCCACATCGAATTCCATCTTGTATCCCAATCCAAAGCAAGTCGGGCAGGCTCCAAACGGATTATTAAATGAAAAGCTTCGCGGTTCAATCTCCTCGATGCTAATTCCGCAGTCCGGGCAGGAAAAGCTCTGGCTGAAGTTGATCGGTTCTCCTCCAATCACATCAACAACCATCAGACCTTCCGCAAGCTGAAGCACACTTTCGATGGAATCACTGAGACGCTTCTCGATACCAGCTTTGACAACAAGACGATCTACAATAATCTCAATATTATGCTTGATGTTCTTATCCAATGTAATCTCTTCGGTCAGCTCATACAAATTACCATCTACACGTGCACGCACATACCCACTCTTCTTTGCACGTTCCAACAGCTTTTCATGGCGTCCCTTCTTACCGCGAACTACCGGTGCAAGTAACTGAATTTTCGTTCCTTCTTCCATCTCCATAATCTGATCGACCATCTGGTCCACCGTCTGCTTCTTAATCTCTTTGCCACAGACCGGACAGTGTGGAATCCCGATTCTCGCATAAAGCAGCCGGAAATAATCATAAATCTCCGTCACGGTTCCGACCGTCGAACGCGGGTTATGGTTCGTTGACTTCTGATCAATTGAAATTGCCGGTGACAGCCCCTCAATACTCTCGACATTCGGCTTCTCCATCTGTCCCAAGAACTGCCTTGCGTAAGAAGACAAAGATTCCATATAGCGTCTCTGGCCTTCTGCATATATTGTGTCAAATGCGAGGGAGGACTTACCGGAACCGCTCAGTCCCGTGAGTACAACCAGTTCGTTTCTCGGAATATCAATATCGATATTCTTCAGATTGTTCTCGTTCGCTCCCCGGATTTTAATGTATTGTCTGTTTTCTTTCTTTTGTTGCATGATTTACCCTTTCCTGCTGTTCAGTTTTGCTGCTGTGCTCACCATATTACATATGATTCAGCTGCGTTTTTAGCTCTACCAGCTTGTCACGCAGCTCTGCTGCCGCCTCGAAATTGAGCTCTGCTGCTGCTTTTTTCATATGTTTTGTCACATCTTTGACTAATTTTTCTAATTCTTCGCGGCTCATAGATTCCGGATCCTTTTCCATCCGCATCTCTTCTGCCGCCACCTTCTTGGAAATGCTGATGAGGTCACGCACTGCCTTATGAATCGTCTGCGGTGTGATGCCGTGTTCTTCGTTATATGCCATCTGAATCTTACGGCGCCTTGCCGTCTCATCAAGCGCCGCACGCATAGAATCCGTAATCTTATCCGCATACATGATAACGTGTCCGTCCACATTTCGCGCCGCACGCCCAATCGTCTGAATAAGTGATGTCTCCGAACGCAGGAACCCTTCCTTGTCCGCATCGAGAATCGCGATCAGTGTAATCTCCGGAATGTCCAGACCTTCCCGCAGCAGGTTGATGCCGATGAGAACGTCAAAGACATCCATTCGCATGTCCCGGATAATCTCCGTACGTTCTAGTGTATCCACATCGGAATGTAAATATTTGACCCGGATACCTAATTCCCGCATATAATCGGTCAGATCTTCCGCCATCGTCTTGGTAAGCGTTGTGACCAGAATCTTATTCTTCTTGGCAACTTCCTTGTTAATCTCACCGATAAGATCATCAATCTGTCCTTCAATCGGTCGCACAAATACTTCCGGATCCAGAAGTCCGGTTGGCCGGATTACCTGCTCGGTGCGTAGAAGTTCGTGTTCATTCTCATATTTGCCGGGGGTCGCTGATACAAATAATATCTGATCGATCTTTGATTCGAACTCCTGAAAATTGAGCGGTCTGTTATCCTTCGCTGAAGGAAGCCGGAATCCATAATCCACCAGTGTGGATTTTCTCGCCTGATCTCCGTTATACATGGCTCCAATCTGCGGAATGGTCATATGTGACTCATCAATCATGATCATAAGATCTTCCGGGAAATAATCGATCAGCGTATGTGGTGGCTGCCCCGGTTCCAATCCGGTCAAATGTCTTGAATAGTTCTCAATACCGGAACAAAAACCGGTCTCTCTCATCATCTCTATATCAAAATTAGTACGTTCTGCGATTCGCTGAGCCTCTAATAATTTGTCGTTTCGTTTAAACTCTGCCACCCGCGCTTCGAGTTCCTCCTCGATAGCCTTGACGGCAAGATTCATATTGTCTTTATCTACAACATAATGAGACGCAGGGAAGATTGCTATGTGATTTAACACACTAAGTACTTCCCCTGTCAGCACATCCATCTCCGTAATACGGTCAATCTCATCGCCAAAGAATTCTACGCGGATTGCCGATTCACCGGATGCCGCCGGGAAAATCTCCACAACATCACCGCGGACACGGAAGGTTCCTCGCTTGAAATCCATGTCATTGCGGTCGTATTGAATGTCAATTAATTTGTGGATGACTTCATCCCGATCCTTGATCATCCCCGGCCTTAGTGATAATACCATGCTCTGATAGTCGATTGGGCTGCCCAAACCATAGATACAGGATACAGATGCCACGATGATGACATCCCGCCGTTCGGACAACGCTGCTGTTGCCGAGTGGCGCAGCTTGTCGATCTCATCATTGATTGCAGAATCCTTCGCAATGTATGTGTCTGAGGATGGCACGTATGCCTCCGGCTGGTAATAGTCGTAGTAGGATACAAAGTATTCCACTGCGTTGTCAGGGAAGAATTCTTTAAACTCGCCATACAACTGTGCTGCCAGCGTTTTATTGTGTGCGATGATCAATGTCGGGCGGTCCATCTGCTGGATGACATTCGCCATCGTGAAGGTCTTACCCGACCCGGTGACACCAAGTAGCGTTTGCGCCTGATTGCCCGATTTAAAGCCTTCCACGAGTTCTTTGATGGCGGTCGGCTGGTCACCAGTCGGGCTGTATTCTGATTTCAAATTGAATAATGACATGCTCTTTTTGCACCTCCATTTGTGACTTTTTGACGTTTTCAAAAAGTGCTCTATTCGCCAAAAAATCGTTGCCATGCATGCAGAAAAAGGTCCTGCGAACCTTTTTCTGTAGTAATTTGGATTTCGATTCGTGTAAGAAATTTGATGATTTTTGAAAAAATAGCAATTACACGAATAAAAGTCACAAATCCATTTTTCGAGACAAAATAACACTCAACAATATAAGATAATTTTTAACAACATCAGAAGCGTTTATTCTTCTGGGTTTGACTGGTTTTCATTATAGCACAGGTGGCATAAAAAAGTAAATATCTCATGCGTACATTTGTTCGGTTTTTGAATTTTAAAAAACCGGGACACAAAAATTCGTGTAATCCCGATTCCTTATTTTTTCTTCATTTTGTGTTTTTCAGCTAATAAACTACATACTCACTACCATTTTTTCAAATTCATCTTCTGAATTAGCAAATTGATACGGTTCATACTCTCCATAAGCAGAAGGTCTACTAATCGTTACGAGTTGAATTTTTTCATATCCAACCTTATTCTCTACTTTTCTTTTAAATTCTGAAAGATGTTTCCCATGTGTCGTTTTTAACGCAACACAACCCACATCATCTATATTCTTAGCAATCAAATAACACATGTTCTAACGCCTCCTTAAAATCATTTTCTGATAGAATTTTAGCACTCTCATATAATTCGCGCAAGTGATATCCTACAGAATCATCATATTTTTTCTTATATACATATTTATGCAGCCAATTGTTAAACTGCCTATCGTAATATGTATTATACTGTATTTCGATAGGATAATGATTTCCATTCTTCTGAAAATATACATGAATGCCTCTATATCCATCATCTTTTGCTTTTCCTTGTGACATATCTGCAATTCGTAATTCTGGTATTTCTTTTAACAGTAACACATCTTCATAATTATCACACAGAGAACGGAAACCCAATAGATCGTCAAACACTTTTCTTGCCTGATGATCAGGATAATATCTTTCATATTTTAATATCGCTGATTGTATACTTTTAATTCTGTAGTCTAATGCTAACTCATGCAGTTGTTCAAATGAATCATACCAACTATTAACCTTGATTAATTCGTTAAACAATGCATCTTTATCAAAATAATGCAAGTTTTTCTTTAGGTTAATTCCCAACTCTGATCTGAAAGATAATTTTTTTAACACATCTATTGTCAATCCATCTCTACATAAAATATCTGACACTATATCAACCTCCTTTTTCTATTATGCTCTATCTTTCTCTAATTATAACACGCTGCTGTCACGTTGTAAGCACTTTAATATTCGTTTCTTTTGGTTATTATCCCACCATCAGCTCGTCATAGTACTCTTCCATCACGCCAATATCTGAGTAGTCATAATACCTGCTATCCATCTCCTCCGGAATCACTTCCATAATAAATGGTTCTAACACATCCAAGCAATCCTCAATAATCTCCTGCGTATCTCCATATACATCTGCAGAAATAATCTCGGACGCATGACCCAGCATTTTCGAAATGCCTTTCAAGTTGAAATTGTTCTTCATTAATATTGTAGTAATCGTACTGCGAAGTGCATGAAAACGAATATCCGGAAGTCCCAATTTCTGCAACAGTTCCTTATAATATTGATGATGGAAGCTCTTGCTTCTTGGATTGCCATAGGATGAACAACAGATATAATCCAAATCACGGAATTCTTTTGGTCTTCTTCTACGATTCGCCTCATAAATCTTACGCTGTTCCAAAATCGCCTCAAATACGATATCCGGGATATCCAATTCTCGGTAACTTGAATCTGTTTTTGGTGGTATATCTTGTTTGGTCAGCATCTTAGGTGCAACATCATCTTTCGTTGTATTTGGTTTCTTTCCAAGCTGACGCTGAACTTTTAAAGTACGATGCAGGTAATCAATATCCGAATATTTCACCCCATTGATTTCACTTCTTCGCAAGCCCATCATCACTGCGAATAGGATATGAAGATATATCTTCGTCTCCTTGCTCTTTTCCAGCAAGAGTATCACTTGTTCCACAGTCAGTGTCTTCTTCACATCGATTTTTCGTATGCGGTACTCTTTCTTCTTCACACATTTCGGAAGATTCACACCTTCTGCGGTATTTTGTGCAACTACATTTTTTGATAATGCATATTTCATGGAAGTATTCATCACAGTTTTCACGAGACTGGCAACACTTTCTGACCGTTCTACTGCATGCTTGTAAAGTTTCTGCACATGCTCTCTGTTAATTGTGGACATATACTTCTCACCAAATTCCGGAATGATGTAATTCTCCTTGTTCCTATCTTCCATTTTCCTTCTCAATCTCCTGTCTCTGGCTATTGATATAGTTTAACATGCTCGCGTCTTCAGTTTGTATCAACTAGAAAAATATCTTCTTGGAAATTTATGAACCTGTATTTCTTTTTGTTGAAAATAATCACCATTTTCATCATATTTTTACTTTTAGTCTTGGATATTGAACTTTTGTAATCTCAGTTTCGTATTTTTTTCTATAAAGTTCTTCTGCCTCATCTACATAGCCTTTAAAAAACAATTCATCAATATCTTCATTGTTAAAAAATATTGATTCCTGATTAATTTGACCATTAGGGAACAGGCACGCACCATAATCATAATAACCAATTACACCGCTTTCATTTGTAAGTGGTACCCGACTAGTAATCATGAGTTTTTGTGTCCCTTTTTTTAATTTCACAACTGAACCAATTGATAATAATTCCATTTGTTTTCCTCCATTTTTTATTTATTAAACTGACTATAATAATGTTTCCTTGATATCGGATGAACTGATTGAATTGTTCCCACAAAACACACAAGCAATATTTCTGCCAGCACCCATAAAATAAACTTATTAAATATATAGAATAACCCCATTAGGACAAGCGCAAAAACAAGCATAAAAAAAGCAATAACTTCCTGCTGTTTTAACTGCATTTTCCCCTTCTCAACGTATTTCTCTTCAACATTTAAAGATAATCGTATTCGTCCCTTCACTTTAATTGTCCTATCTATGTAGTATCCTATTTCCACACTAACTACATATGTGAGTACAACAGCTAATATAAGACATATATTTTTTACACTCCCATATGTTGCCAGTATTGTTTGAAAATAGTTATCCGTTATTCTATTTATAAATAGAACAATTGGAATCAGTAGGATATATTTGTAATACGCCCCACTATTTTGTGATGTACGATATTCAACAAAATTTTCATTAATCTGATCATAGTATATAGCACAATAATCACTTTCTCTATAGATCTGTATATATTGTGTTTTATGTGAAAATCGCATCTCCTATCCCTCCAAACCAACTTCTTGTAGCCTGTCCTATATCAGAAATTATACTACTCACCTCTTTTATAATTACATCTTTATTATCATAAAGGTAGTCAAATGCCATACTGCCCACTCCCCCTATTACAAATCCTGCCCCTGCGCCAACAGCAGCTCCAATAGGACCTCCAATAGCTGTTCCTATTGCCAATCCCGCTTTAGCGCCCGCAACACCTATTGCCGTGTGCGATACTGCCTTTACACCAGCGTCCACTGCATTTTCACCACTTGCCACTTGCAGGCCAAAATCAAGCGCCGCTCCTATCGCAGGAGCTGCGTATTTTGCAGACCCTCTTACTGCAGTTGCTGCCCATGATGGAGTTTCACTAAATAATGCCTCCCCACCTTGTGCATAAGCAGCTACTAATCCTCGATTCATAAATGCAGTAGTATTATTTTTTATCCATGTATAGATTGCATCTGCCGTAGCGTCTGCCCCTAGTTCTTGTACCTTCGCAACTAATGATTCTCTTAGGAAAGCTGATGTCGTACCAATGATACCTCCCCGAATTGACTCAAAAGTCTCTTTGCTGATTTTACCAGCCTCGTAGTCCTCTTTGGCTTTGTCTATAACTTGTCGTTCAACACTTAATTCTTGAATACTTGTTCTCCACCCTGCATTCATATTGGGTGAATACCCATTTACTCGAAAAGCTCCTGCAATATCAGCCAATGCCGATGCTGCCGTCTCACGCATAGTAGGCCCTGTTACAAACAATCCATCTGTTGTACTTTTTATCTGGTCAAATGTGTCAGCCTGTTCCTGACACCAGGTAATGATCTCCTGCCAGGTATCTGCCTGGGCATCGTAGACCTTGGCATTATTCTCCAAAATGTTTGCTGTCTGAGCATCAATGATGCGAAAAAACGATGCCCAGCCTCTTGCATTGTCTGCGGCTCGTTCCGCAGAGGCCTTTCCTTCTTTTGCGCTGTCCCACTCATCCAGGATAGCCGTACCGTCAATCACCTCACCGCCTGCCGTGGAAGAAAGTGTCTGAAAGTCTTCCACATCCGCATCGTTTGCTGTGATGTTTGCATCAATAACGGTAAGATAATCATTCAGTTGTTGCTTCATACCGCTAATGCTGGTACCTTTTAACTCTGCTCCTGCATTAAAGTTACTAACTGCCGCCTTCAGTGC
>JAQUUC010000085.1 GCA_028694105.1 Hespellia sp. | reverse complement strand
TGTGTGAACTCTTTTTGCGCCAGTCCGCAGATTTCACCCTTCTCATTAAATAAAATACAACGGTTGCTTGTCGTTCCTGAATCAAATGCCATTACGTATTTTGCCATCTTCTCATCCTCCATTTATATGAGATTTCATTTTTGTAATAAAAAAGAGTACAATCATAGACAGCATTTCTGCTGTTACAACTCACTCTCCCTTGCTCCGCATTTTATTTCGTTAGGTCTAACATACCATAATCATATATATGATTCAACCAAACTTCTTGGTAAATTCTTCTCAATTTTGTGCAAATGCTACGGTTCTTTTTTCAAAAGTTCTTTACATCTGCCGACAATATTGTTATTCTGTATCTTGACTCAAAAGAAAACACACCCATCCGGGTTCTATTTCATAGAAGAAACAGGAGCATAATTATGGAAAAAAATATGACCGTTGGTAATCCAATGCAAATCATTTTAAACTTCACCATTCCCGTCTTTATCGGAAATGTTTTTCAACAATTTTACAGTATGGTCGACACCATTATCGTCGGTCAGTTCGTCGGAACGAAAGCACTTGCCGCCGTTGGTTCCACCGGTACCATCATGTTTCTGATCATCGGTTTTTTGCTCGGTCTCACAACCGGAATCACCGTATTGACCGCCCAGCGTTTCGGCGTTGGTGACATGGATGCGATGCGCCGTACCGTAGGCTCTGCCGGAACCTTGTCGATTATTATTTCCATCCTTATGACCATCATCAGTATGCTTGGCATGAAGCCACTTCTGCACCTGATGAACACCCCGGCTGACATTTTCGAGGATGCTTACACCTACATTATGATTATCTGCGCAGGTATTTTCGCGCAGGTTCTGTACATGCTGCTCGCAAGCATCCTGCGCGCACTGGGAAACAGTAAGACACCGCTGTATTTCCTCATCATCTCCGCTGTGCTGAATATTATTCTCGACTTAATACTGATCATCAACTTTCATATGGGAGTTGCCGGAGCTGCATATGCCACCGTGATTTCGCAGGGAGTATCGGGCATACTCTGCATTCTTTATATTATAAAAAAGGTTCCGATTCTTCATCTGAAAAAAGACGATTGGAAGCTTCGTGGAACTATTGTGAAGAACCAGCTGGGTATCGGTCTTCCGATGGCGTTTCAGTATTCCATCACCGCCATTGGAACGACCATGGTACAGTCCGCGCTCAACGGTCTCGGTTCTACTTATGTTGCCGCTTTTACCGCTGCAAGCAAGATTGAACAGATGCTCTCACAGGCATTCGTATCCCTCGGCGTTGCCATTTCCACTTTTGCGGCCCAGAACATGGGTGCCGGGAAGAAGGCCCGTATCCGCCAGGGCTTTGCCGCAACGACGAAGCTTGGAGTTATCTATTCCATCTTTTCAATGGCACTTATCATGCTGGTCGGCAAATATATGACGCTGCTTTTCGTGTCCGAAAATGTGGATCAGATCATGAAATTTGTTGACATTTACCTGAAATGTGCAGGCATCTTCTTCATACCACTTGCATTAGTCAACATCTACCGCAACGGAATTCAGGGCATGGGCTACGGGCTGCTGCCAATGACTGCCGGCATTGCTGAGCTGGTCGGACGTGGAGTCGTTGCAGTCGTCGCAGCTTCCCTCGGAAGTTATCTGGGAATCTGTCTGGCAAGCCCGGCTGCATGGGTACTTGCAACGATACTTCTGCTGGTTACTTATTTCTACATTGTGAAGGATTATCCGCGGCATGAGCTGTTTACAAAACCGCTCAGCTAGTCCGGATGTTCAATACCGCTTCAGCCATTCCTTCCACCTCCGGTAATCCGGCATAATGCGCTCCACATACTGCCAGAATTCCCGCGAGTGATTCATATACTGCAGATGACACAGCTCATGCACAATCACATAATCCATCACTTCCTCCGGCATCAGCACCAGACGCCAGTTAAAGTTCAGATTTCCTTTCCTGCTGCAGCTTCCCCAGCGTGTCTTCTGCTGACGGATGGTGATCTTCGCAGGATATACCTGCATCAATTCCGCCAGTTCAGCAACACGCCTGACAATCACACGTTTTGCCCACTCGCGGTAAGTCAGTCCATTAGGCGCTGTCATATCAATCTCCAAGGCCTTTTCCTCCGCATGGTTTTCCCTGCGGTTTCTTATTTCTATCTGTTTCTTTTGAATCCATTCTGATTTTTCATTGATAAACTGCTCAATCCGGTATTTCGGTAATCTCAGGGGTGCTTTTGCAATGACATTTCCTCCCTCATCAATGACGATGGAGAGTGTCCTGCGGTTGCTGCGGATGAGCTGATAGTCGATGGTTTCTTTTGGTTCTGTCATCAATTGTTCCTGCCTTCATCGCTTTTTTTTTGATTGCTTTTTCTTATATAATAACACGTCATTTCGTTTTCGCAAATCTATTTCGATTTTTTTCTAAATACGCATTGACATTTTCCCCTCGATGTAATACTATCTATTTAGAGATATTTCTAAATGCTTTTAAGCAGAAAGGAGTGATTCCTATGGCAATGTCCGATACACTCAAGGCAATTTCCGATCCGATTCGGCGGGAGATTCTGGAGATGTTAAAGACCGAGCGAAAATCTGCCGGAGAGATTGCCGACCGGTTCAGCCTTACCAAGGCAACGGTATCCTACCACCTCTCACAGCTGAAAAAGGCGGATCTGATTACCGAGTCAAAATATAAGAACTTTATCTATTATGAATTAAATATCTCTGTATTTGAGGAAGTCCTCATCTGGATACAGAGCTTAGGAGGGAAATCATCATGAAAAATTTAGATAAAAAAACACTCGTTTTAACATGTATCATCACACTGCTTCCGATTCTGCTGGGCCTTGGATTTTACAGTGAGCTTCCGGCGCGCATTGCCATCCACTGGGGCCTGAACAATGAGCCAAACGGCTGGGCTGGAAAGAACTTTTTCGTATTTGGAATACCGGTGCTGATGGTGCTGCTGCAGATCCTCTGTCTGCTTGGAACTTCCAGAAAGCGTAATCCAGAGGAACCTCTTCCGAAGATGATGAAAGTCATAGTCTGGTTTCTTCCGGTACTTACAATGGTTCTTTATATCGTAACCATGGCCGTTGCTCTTGGAAATGCAATCGACATCCGTAAGGTTGTGTGCCTGCTTCTCGGAGTGCTGTTTATCGTAACAGGCAATTATATTCCAAAAATTTCTTATAACAACCGCAACATGATTAACATACCGGCGCAGCCGGAAAATGAATCCGTATGGCGTGTATTCTCCCGCATGATGGGAATTACTTTCATGGTGGAAGGTGCGCTGGTTCTGGTCAGCATGTTCTTTCCTCCGATGGTAACGGTACTTGCAATCGCGCTGCTGGTCGGGCTGCTGATTGGACTTTCCTTTTATGGCTCTTCTTTATCGGGTAAGAAATAAATCCAGAGCTCACACAAAGTCATTCAGAAATTGATTGGAAAGGACCTGCAAAGAAAGACGGAAAAGAAGAGTTTTAATACCCTTCCTTCCGTCTTTCTTTTCGTAATGCGTATCTTCTTTTTCCGCCTTCCCACTCGGCCCGTTCTGATTCTGTTCTAACATCCAGTCCGGGAACCGAAAGTGCTCTTCCGTCCTTGTCAATACTGACCATGACAACATAAGCGTGATTGATCATAGCTCTTGTACCATGTTCATCTTCTACATAAGTGTCAACTCTGATTTCCATTGAAGTGCGTCCCACATAGGTCACACGTCCAATCATAACCAGAATCTGATTGATATACGCGCCCTTTTTGAACACAAGATTATCGACGGAGGCCGTCGTCACCTGTCCGCTGCTGTGTCTTCTTGCCACGATACCTGCCATCTCATCAATCCACTGCATCAGCTGACCTCCAAATAGTCTTCCGTATCCGTTAATATCTGTCGGTCTGAGCGAATGCACTGTCTCTGTCAGCGAATATTCTACTGTTCTAGTCTCGTTTTCCATGGTCTGCCTCCTTCAATTCTGCATATTCTTTTTTCTCTTCTGCCGCTTTGTCCAGCTGAATCTGTAAAAAATCGTTTTTCGCTTTCTTCCTCTTTGGGATCAGACTCTTTGCCACTCTTCCTTTTCCCTTATTCTTCACATAGAAGTACCCAATAACGGAAAATATGACAGCCCCGACAAAATTGACAAAAAGATCTTTCATCGTATCCAGCAGGCCAATATCAAGATATCCGCCAAGTCCAAGTGATTCTCCGTTCACCACAACCTCCCTGATTCCATCTATATGTACCACCCGGTTGCCGCCTGCCGGATCCAGCATAACCGTGGAAATGGAATTCAGGATTGTATCTTTCTGCATGTCAAAATGGAAGATCTGATCCATACCACACTCAAAGAATTCCCACAGCACACCAATCGTCATAGAAAAGCAGAACGCCACAATTGCAATAAACACAGGTGACAATTCAAATTCCAGACGTTCACTGTCATTTAATAACACCACCAGTGAAAATCCGATTGCAGCCGCAAGGAATCCATTCAGTGTATGTAAGATAGCATCCCAAAATGGAATGATGATATAAAATGCATTAATCTCTCCAAGTATTTCCGCGGAAAATGCGAACAGCATAATGATGATTTCCAATGTCGACGGCAGCTCGATCCGGAACTGCATCTGAATAATCAGTGGCAGTACAAATAGCAGCAAGGTCAGGATGCACAGGAAAAATCCTTCATAGTTTCCGATGAAGAATTGTCGAATCATTACCAGTATTACCAGAATTCTTAAAATTGAATATACAATAAACGTACTTTTATTCTGTCTGAGTTCCATTTTAAATGCCTCTTTAAATGGCTGTCTCTTTTGTCTCTTTTTCATTTACTTTCTAAATTCCTTTACATAATTTTTTATAACAGCCGGCCGGATCTTATGACCGTAAAGCGGGTGCTTTTTTCTGCATTTCCTATTGTCTCACATTTTCGAAATAATTTCCACACTTGTCGTACAGAGAGAGGATTTTCTTTACTTGTCATGTCATATCCATATGTTGTATACTTGTAGCACAAGGATTTTGAGAAAGGAGACCAGCTATGAAAAGTCAACCATAAGTTAGCAAAAAATTAGTTTTTAATATCGGTGGTAAAAAAGGGTAACTTTAATAGAGCTCCCTAAGGGTGCTTTTTCAAAATCTATCGATATTTGT
>JAQUUC010000084.1 GCA_028694105.1 Hespellia sp. | reverse complement strand
CTGCAGATTTCTTTGCGAAGAGAAATTCGCACTTTGGCATCCAGTGCCGAAAGCGGTTCGTCCAACAACAGAATATCCGGCTCTGTCGCGAGTGCTCTTGCGAGCGCTACACGCTGCTGCTCTCCTCCGGACAACTGCGATGGGAGTCTTTTTTTTGCACTGTCGAGTTTAATCATGTGAAAGAGTCTGTCTACCCGTGCCTCAATATCCTGATTTCTCATCTTTTTGTTGCGAAGACCATATGCAACATTCTCATAAGCAGTCAGGTTCGGAAACAATGCATAGGATTGAAACATGATTCCAAAGTTTCTTCTCGCAGGCGGAAGATTTGTCACATTACGGTCATTGATATAAATGCTTCCTTCATTTGGCCTATCTAACCCTGCAATCAGCCTCAATAATGTCGATTTTCCACATCCGGATGGACCAAGCAGGCAGACAAATTCGCCTGCCTGAATTTCCAAACTCACATTATTGAGTGCTATGTTTTTTTCAAATACTTTCGAGACATTACTAATTCTCAAATTCACACTCATATTGTCTTACTCCTATTCCTGCTCTGCGCTCTTAGCATCATAGCGCTCTGTCCATGTTTCCAGTATCGATTCTCTGTTCTGCGCTGCCTTTGCAAAATCCATATCCGGAATCAACTGGTCAATCGGATTCTCTGCATATCCCTCTGGAATATTGTCACCCACACCTGTTGCAACGATTGGGTAGTTTGTTGCATATTTTTCCATGATGTTATCTGAGATTGCCCAATCCAGAAATTTCTTGGCAATTTCCTTCTGATTATCCTTTTTGATCAGTGCATTTGCTTCCAAATCCCAGCCGGAGCCTTCTTTTGGGAATACAGCCTCACAGATATCACTTCCTACTTCCTCGGCGGACTGAATACAGCGGTAGCCAAAAGAAACACCGATTCCATATTCACCTGCTGCCGTTGCCTTTGCCGGCTGTGAACCGGAATGCATATAAACTGCTACATTTTCATGAAGCTTATCCAGATAATTCCAGCCCTCTTCATCGCCATACAAGTTTAAGATTCCGTTTACAGTTAACAGACCGGTTCCGGAAGATGCCGGATTCGACATTGCAATCAGTCCCTTATATTTGGGATCTAATAAATCTTCGTAAGATGTCGGCACCGTATCAATTCCATTTGATTTCAACACCTCTTTGTTTACAATAAACGCTGTTTCCCATGCATCAATTCCAACCCATGTCGGCACCTCTGCGTCATCCTTAAATTCCGGAAGAATTCTGTCTACGCCTTCCGGTGCATAGGCATCGAGCATTCCCTCCTGCGCAAGAACCAGAAGACTTGTTGCTGACAGTCCCCACACAACATCCACTACTGGATTCTCTTTCTCCGCTAAAAGCTTCGATGTAATCACTCCTGTCGATTCCCTTGTCACATTTACTGTCACATCTGGATTCTGCTCCTTGAACTCAGTCAGATAATCTGCTACCTGCTCATCCTCCAATGCCGTATATACATTGAGTACGTTCTCATCACTGTCTGCCACTGTCGTCGTGCTGTCTGCCTGTCCTTCTGCCTTTGTAACACACCCGGTCAATGCTGTCACTGCTAACATTGCTGCCATCGCCAATACCACAATTTTTTTCATAATTAACCTCCATAATTGAATTCATTTTTTACCACTCTAATGTATCAGTTTCTCATATAATCTATGTTGTCTTTTTGTTGAATCTATGTAAAATTTCCGCCTAAGTATTTTTCACGCACATAGGCCTTTTCTCCCACAGATTCTGGAAGATCACGCTGCTGCTTTCATGTGCCTGATACTGCCCCAGCTCGGTCTTCGTGTTCTCGTATCTTCCATGAAAATCACTTCCACCTGTCATAAACAGATGATATTTTTTGCATAACTCTTCAATTCTGTTTCTGTCCTGCTGCCCGTTAGATGGATGATTCCACTCTATTCCCGCAAGTCCTGCATCTGCCAGTCCGGGAAG
The DNA here is from genome assembly GCA_028694105.1 of Hespellia sp. Taxonomy (GTDB): domain Bacteria; phylum Bacillota; class Clostridia; order Lachnospirales; family Lachnospiraceae; genus Hespellia. The sequence continues at coordinate 3,212 of JAQUUC010000084.1, read as the reverse complement.
TGCCGCATAATTATCCTGCTGCCCCGGATGCGCCAGTACCGCATATCCGCCATCCGCTTTAATCGCCCGGACCGCATCCTCCGCCGCAGGATAGATGATGTCAAAATCACAGGGACCACCATTTTTGAAAATAGTCCGGTATACCGTTCCAAATATGGTCTCACTTTGTCCTGTTTTTACCAGATAATCCAGTATATGCTGTTTATAGATGCAGCTCCCGCCAAGTTTCTCGATTTCAGATATCTCGATCTGATACCCCAGATCTTTCAGAATTTCGATCTGCCTCCGGCAGTTCTCATCCCGCCGTTTTAAGGTTTCTTTTCCAATTGCCTCAATGTGCGCATGGGACTGATACCCATATCCCAGAATATGTACTTTCTTTTCATTTGCAAAATCGTAAGCGGACATCTCTACACCAGAAATTGCAGTGATTCCATAGCATTTTGCCAGATCCACATGCTCCCGTGAATGCTGTGTTGTGTCATGATCCGTGAATGCGATATGCGTCAGCCCCCGCATTGATGCCAGCTCAAGAATTTCCTCCGCATCCATACTGCAGTCTGAGACCGATGTATGAATGTGTAAATCTGCCTCATACATCAGGATACCTCCCCGGATTTTTGAAAACTGCCCTGAGAAATGTTATACACCTGATCGCACAAGCCTTCCATAAATTCCAGATCATGGAAAATACCAACCATGGATGTCCCTTCTTTTTTCAATTTCATCAGCAGCTCCTTCACTAACAGCTTCGTATTATTATCCAGTGAAGCGGTAGGCTCGTCCAATAATAAAAGTCTAGGTGCTTTTACCATCGCATGTGCCAGATTCAGACGAAGTTTTTCTCCGCCGGAAAATGTATTTGGATAGATATCCCATAGATTTTCATTTAGGCGGAAATAGCGCAGCATCTCCTCTGCCTTGACCACCGACTCCTCATATGAGAATCCGGCATCCAATGCTCCGTCAATCACATGCTGTTTTGCGGTTGTTCTCGGCATAATTGTCAAAAACTGTGACACATATCCGATTTCCACTTTGCGCAGATGTATGATCTGGCGTTCGTCAGCTGTCACTAAATCCAGCTTTCCATAAGAGAGGGAATCGTAGACCACACTTCCCTGCGTTGCCAGATAGGTCCGGTAGATACATCGTAATACGGTAGATTTCCCCGCTCCGGATGTTCCCACAATTCCAATAAATCCTCCTTTGGCTAACGTAAAGGAAATATCCTTGCAGCTTTTAATTTCCCGTCCCTGTTCGTGAAGGAAAAACTGTTTCGCCAATCCTTGTATTTCTAATATTTGTTCCATCTTCTCCTCCTAATCCGCCTTGCGGTATTGACAGTTCATAATGCATTCCCCATCTACAAACACACAGTTAAGCTGTGGATATTCCTCTTCCAGGTTCACGCACAGAAGATCAGCCTTTTTGCCCACCTCTATAGAGCCAAGCTCCCGCTCCATTCCTACTGCTTTTGCAGGATTCAGTGTGACATACCGAACAGCCTCACTGAGGGGAATTCCTTCCTTTTGGTACAACCAAAAGACCGCCTGCAGAAGTGCCTGTGGATAATAATCCGATACCAGAACCGTAGCCGCACCTGCTTTCATTGCCTCAAGTGCCGACAGATTTCCCGAATGAGAACCTCCAAGCAGAATATTCGGTGCCCCAAGTACAGTCTCAAAGCCTTCTTCTGCAGCAGCCTTTGCCACCTCCATGGTGATCGGGAATTCACTGATCGTCACGCCTAATTTCTCATTTACCTTCAGTTTTTCTACCGTATCATCATCATGGCTTGCAATCTTAATTCCATGTTCCCTTGCGCAGTCTGCCAGCTCCATTAGCTTTTCAAAAGATACCATCTCTTTTTCAAGCTCCTGTCCGACCAATTCCTGAAATGCTTCCTCCGTCATGTCCCTGCCTTCGTTCGGCTGATGTTTGCGGTATATTTCTAGATTTTTATACTGTCCCTGCCCCGGCGTGTGGTCCATAAACGACAGCAGATCCACCATACCCATTTGCAGCATCTCCATGACATCTTCATAGCAGGCTATATTATCAATCTCGTATCTTAGGTGATATCTGTGTCGAATCAGCCTCGGCTCATGACGGTAGCTTCCCACTAGACCCGCCAGCTTCTTTACCTGTGGTGCCTGCCGGATTTCCTTCACATCCCATGCCCCTTCACGGTACATGGAAATGGAATGAAACATCGTGGTAATCCCACAGCTCATCAGAACACGCTCGGCTTCGCGCAGTCCCGTGGCAAAATCCATAACTGCCGTGCTCCTCGGCTGAATAAAGGATTCAATCATGTCAGAATGGATATCGATGATTCCGGGCATAATATATGCGCCCCCGACATCGATCTCTTCTGCTGTAGGATTTCTGTCCTCCTGCGGTGTAATCCCTACAATCCTGCCGTTTTCTATCACAAGCTCGCAGTTCTCCAGAACCTGATTTTCCAGAACAATTTTTCCGTTTTTTAAAATCTTTCGCATCAAATGTTTCCCCCTATAGTAGTGAATGTACCAGCTGCTGCGTGTACGGCATCTGCGGATCATCCAGAATCTGATCCGTCAGACCCTGCTCAATAATCTTTCCGTCGAGCATCACAATGGTTCTGTCCGCCAGCATGCGGATAACTGCCAGATCATGGGAAACCAGCATAATGGAAATGTGAAATTCCTGCCGAATTTTACGGATAAGCTCCAGCACCTTTGCCTGAACCGATAAATCCAGTCCGGTTGTTACCTCATCTAAAAGTAAGATTGCCGGATTGTTTGCGAGCGCCTTGGATATCTGGACTCTCTGCTGCATTCCGCCGCTGAAGTTCTTCGGAGGTTCTTTCTTTCTGGACTGGAGGATTTCCACTGCATCCAAAAGCTCTGCCACACGCTCATTCATTCCATCGTAGCTGCGGTGTCCCGCCGCAATTAACTTTTCTGCGATGTTTCCTGCACTGGAATAATCCATTCGCAGACCCAGCATCGGATTTTGATATACCATTCCCATAATATGGTTTTTAATATATTTTTTCTGCTGCAGACTCTGGGCGAATATATCAGATGTTCCATCCTCGAAATTCTTCAGATACCCTTCTCCCTCTGTAATATCAAAATCAAAATACAAGCTTTTCATCAATGTCGATTTTCCCGATCCGGATTCACCTACAATCCCAAGAATCTCGCCTTCGTACAACGAGACAT
>JAQUUC010000009.1 GCA_028694105.1 Hespellia sp. | reverse complement strand
GCAATCTCATCCATCGTCTTTTTCAGACCCTTGACATTCGTGATCTGGGCAACCTGCTCTTTCGACATCTTTGTACTCTTCGCCGCATATTCCACGAACATTTCCCTGAGTCCACGCTCCATCGCAGGCTCGTTCATAGCCTCCGGAATTATATAATCGCTGTCATCGATAATCTCGACCTTTGCGCGCAAATATGGCTTTTCCTCTTGCATCTCCTGCAGGATTCCCCGTGTCTCACCGGATACGAGTACGCGGAAAATATTCTTCGGAAGCTTCACGACCTGCTTGATTGTTGCATATGTTCCCACGCGGAACACATCCTCCGCCCCCGGTTTTTCTGTCTCCGTTGATTTTTGTGTCACCAAAAACAGTTTCTGCTCTCCATGGTTCATGGATGCTTCTACTGCCTCAATAGAAGCATCGCGGCTTATGTCGAAATGTACTACCATTCCCGGCATAATCGTAAGTCCCCGAAGTGCAACCACTGGCAGGCTTATGATTTGATTTTCCATAGTTTCCTCCTATTGTAGTTTCAAAAATGATTCGTTATTTCTATAGTAACAAAGCGGGTGCTTATGCACCCGCTTTTATTATGCGCTTTCAGATGATAAGAAATCCTGACGTTCTTCCCCATCCATTTCATACAATGGTTCGCCTTTTCCTTCTACTGCATCTTTTGTAATCCGGCAACCCTTAATCGTCTCATCTGACGGTACTCTGTACATCGTATCCATCATAATGTTCTCCATGATTGCCCGAAGTCCTCTTGCTCCGGTTCTGCGTGCCAGGGATGTTTCAGCAATCGCAGTAAGAGCTTCTTTATCGAATGATAACTTCACACCGTCCAGCTCCAGCATCTTCTGATACTGTTTTACAATCGAACTCTTCGGCTCCGTAAGAATACGGACCAGCGCTTCTTTGTCAAGCAGCTGAAGCGATACGGTGACCGGCACACGACCGACCAGCTCCGGTATCAGACCAAACTTCACGAGATCCTGCGGAAGAATGTCACGCAATAATTTATCGACATCCTGCTCATGTTTTGTAGCAATCACAGCATTAAATCCAATTGATTTCTGATCCATACGGGTCTCAATAATCTTCTCAATGCCTTCAAATGCTCCGCCACAGATAAACAGAATATTTGTTGTATCAATCTGAATCAGTTCCTGATGCGGATGCTTCCTTCCCCCCTGCGGCGGTACCGAAGCAATCGTTCCCTCGATGATCTTTAACAGTGCCTGCTGAACTCCCTCACCGGACACATCACGTGTGATGGACGGATTCTCGGATTTTCTGGTAATCTTGTCAATCTCATCAATGTAAATAATACCGTGCTCTGCTCTTGCCACATCTCCGTCGGCAGCCTGAATAATCTTCAAAAGGATGTTCTCTACATCCTCCCCGACGTATCCTGCCTCTGTAAGTGCCGTTGCGTCTGCAATTGCAAACGGAACGTTCAAGACCTTCGCCAATGTCTGCGCAAGTAATGTCTTGCCACATCCGGTTGGTCCGAGCATCAGAATATTACTCTTCTGAAGTTCTACTCCAATATCCTTGTCAGCCATGATTCTCTTGTAATGATTATAAACTGCTACAGAAAGAACCTTTTTGGCGTCTTCCTGCCCGATTACATATTCATCTAAGAATGCATTGATTTCTTCCGGCTTCAGCAAGTTGATATCTTCATATTCCTTACGCTCGTCAAATTCAAATTCTTCTTCAATAATCTCAGAACATACATCTACACATTCATCACAAATATAAGCACCGTTCGGTCCTGCGATTAACTTTCGGACCTGAGACTGTGTTTTATTACAAAATGAACATCTGATTGCATCATCCATAGATTTCCCTGCCATATACTCACCTCATCAATGATTAGTGATTTTCGATTACTTCATCGATCAAACCATATGCTTTTGCTTCATCAGCTGACATATAATTATCACGTTCTGTATCAATCTTGATCACTTCTAAATCCTGACCTGTATTTGCTGCCAGAATCTCGTTTAATTTCTTACGAATCTTCAAAATATGCTCTGCTGCAATCTGCATCTCTGTCGCCTGACCCTGCGCACCGCCTGATGGCTGGTGAATCATGATCTCTGCGTTTGGAAGTGCATAACGCTTGCCCTTCGTTCCACCGGAAAGAAGGAAAGCTCCCATGCTGGCCGCCATACCCATACAGATGGTAGACACATCACATTTGATATATTTCATCGTATCATAAATTGCCATACCAGCTGTAACAGAACCTCCCGGGCTGTTGATATATAAATGAATATCTTTTCCCGGATCCTCTGCCTCGAGGAAGAGCAGCTGCGCAACGATGACACTTGCTGACACATCCGTTACCTCTTCTCCCAAAAATATAATTCTCTCTTTTAATAATCTTGAATAAATGTCGTAAGAGCGTTCTCCACGGCTGGTTTGTTCAATGACATAAGGTACTAAACTCATAATAAAACCCTCCTAATATTTATTCCCCTGACTCATTCCTGCATATCTCTTTTTCACAAGATATCGCCTACTCCTCAGTAGCGTTCTGAACTAAGAATGTAACGGCATCCTGTACTGCGATGTCTTCTTTCATGCTCTTAATCTCGTTCTCGCCCATGATTTCTTTGATCTTATCAGCTTCCATCTTGTAAGTTTCTGCCATCTTCGCGATCTCTTCATCGATTCTCTCATCTGATACTTCGATGTTCTCTGCCTTCACAACAGCCTCTAACACTAATCTTGTCTTGATGCGCTTCTCAGCCTGTGGGCGGAGTTCTTCGTTCATCTTCTCCTGTGTCATGCCTGTAAACTGCATGTACTGCTCCATTGTAAGTCCCTGCTGCTGAATTCTCTGTGCGAAATCATTTGCGAGCTGTCTTACCTGCATATCAATCATAGCTTCCGGAATATCCATTGCTGCATTCTCGATTGCTTTATCTACAACTTCATCTTCCTGCTTGTTCTTGCCTTCTTTTTCTTTGCGTTCTTTGATGTTCTTTTTGACATCTGCTTTGTATTCCTCTAATGTATCGAATTCAGAGATGTCCGATGCGAATTCATCATCTAACTCTGGAAATTCTTTTGCGGAAATAGTGTTGACTGTACATTTAAATACAGCTTCTTTTCCTTTTAAGTCTTCTGCCTGATAATCCTCTGGGAACGTAACTTTTACTTCTACTTCTTTCCCGATCTCAGCACCGATTAACTGCTCCTCAAAGCCTGGGATAAATGTGCCTGATCCAATAGTCAGTGGATAGTCTTCTCCCTTGCCGCCTTCAAAAGCTTCTCCGTCAACAAATCCTTCGAAGTTTAATTTCACTTCGTCTTTATCTGCTACGGCACGGTCTGTCACTTCAATTGTACGGGCATTCTTCTGCTGTTCTGCCTCTACCTCAGCGTCAACTTCTTTTGCTGTAACGCGTGTAGATATTTTGCTTACTTTTAATCCTTTATATTCACCAAGAGTTACTTCTGGTTTTAATGCTACTTCTGCTGTAAAGATGAAAGGTTTTCCCTTTTCAAGCTGAACAATATCAGCTGTCGGCTGAGATACGATCTCTTCTTCACACTCATCATATGCTTCTGCATAAGCTTCTGAAATCATGCTGTTCGCTGCTTCATCATAGAATACTTCTGCTCCGTACATCTTCTCGATCATCTGACGGGGTACTTTACCTTTACGGAATCCAGGCACTGAAATCTGTCCGCGCTGTTTTAAATATGCAGCCTGAATCGCCTTCTCTACTTTGTCTGCCTCTACTTCAATCGTAAGCTTTGCCATATTGTGTTCCATTTTTTCTACTTGTAAACTCATTGAATTAATTCCTCCTTGAATTATATGCCTAACGTAGTGTATACCTACATTTGCAGTCATTAAGACAGTATAGCATAAAGACTAAAAATATACAATCCCATTTTTCACATGTTCTGCAGTGGTTTTGTCCGTCAGAAGCTCCAGCAGTGTGAGTCCGAACTCGATTGCGGTTCCCATACCGCGGCTGGTAATGATATGACCGGATACAACAACCTTATCTTTCGACACTTCTTTACTATATAAGACATCCTCCTGCGACGGATGGCAGCATGCCGGTCTGTCTTTCAGAAAACCAAGGCCTCCGAAAATGCGAGGCGCCGCGCAGATTGCCGCCAGATATTTCTCCTCCTCATAAAACTGCTTCAAAAGTCCGGTAAGCCCCGGATGTTCCTGCAGATTCGGAGTTCCCGGTATCCCGCCCGGAAGTACCAGCATCGCTGCATCATCAAAGGACATTTCCTCAAACAGGCGGTCCGCCTTGATTTCAATTCCGTGGGAGCCCTGAATCTCTAATCTCCCCATCACCGATACAGTCTCCGTCTCGACCTGCCCTCTTCTTAATATATCAACCACCGTCAGGCCTTCGATTTCTTCAAATCCATCGGCGAGAAACACACATACTTTCTGATTCATTTGATTTCCTCCTGTCTATTCGTTATACTGAAATAAGCTCATGATATTGTGGTCTAAAACCACGGTATTATCATAACAAATTATTCAGGAGGTTACAAGAATGGAAATTGAACGAAAATATCTGATAGCTGAGGTTCCTGTGGACTTGAGCAAATGTGTCAGCCGCCGGATTGAGCAGGGCTATCTCTCCACCGAACCGGTTGTGCGTGTGCGCAGAGATAACGATGACTATATTCTCACTTACAAATCAAAGGGCTTGATGGTTCGCGAAGAATACAATCTTCCCCTGACCAGAACTTCCTATGAACATCTCCGCGAAAAGATCGACGGACGGCTGATTGCCAAGACCCGCTACGAAATACCGCTCGGTACACTCACCATCGAACTCGATATTTTCGAGGGCGATCTTGCCCCGTTAAAGCTTGCCGAGGTAGAATTTCCGGATGAGACCACTGCGAATGCATTTACACCGCCGGAATGGTTTGGCACGGACGTCACCTTTTCAAGTGACTACCATAACAGCACTCTGAGCCGTAAATAGCAGGAGTTTGTAGACTCTTTCCGACTTAAATCCCCTCATTTCCACAAATATTGCTATACTTTTTGTTAATTTACAGCATTTTTTGAAATGGGGGGATTTTTATGCCAAATATGCAATTATCGAAAAATTTGGTGACACTTCGTAAAATACACAAGCTCACACAAGAAAATCTGAGCGATATTCTGCACATTTCCAGACAGGCATACTCGAACTATGAAACCATGAAACGCAATCCCGATTTGGAAGCACTGCTTATACTCTGCTCACTCTATCACGTTTCCATCGATGAGATGGTCAATCAGAATATCGGAAATGAAATTGCCACCTCAAACCATTCGCGCAATATCGCGCTGGATCTCTCTACCGCGACCACGCTTTATCTGAATTCTGATGAAACCTATCTTCTTCTGAAATACCGTGACATGGACAAAGAAAAACGAAGCTCCCTAAGAAACTTCGTTGATTCTCTGTAATCTGATTGTTTGCAGTTAGTCACCCAGACCAAATCCATCATGCACGGCAACCATCGCACGGTCGATATCATGCTCATCGACAAGCACCGTAATACGAATTTCTGAAGTGGAAATCATATTGATATTGACACCCGCCGTGAAAAGCGCCTCGAACATCTGCGCTGCGACACCCGGATTACTCATCATTCCAGCACCGACGATCGAAAGCTTCGCCACATCCTCTTTGTGCTTGATCTCACGAATCGTAAGTGCTTCTTTGTTCTCTTCCAGCACACGAATCGCTTCCTTGATATCATCCTCCGCAACCGTAAAGGAAATATCCTTCGTTCCGTCACGTCCGACAGACTGCAGAATAATATCGACATTGATGTTGTTCTTTGCCAGTGTGTTGAAAATGCGGAATGCAATTCCCGGCTTGTCTTCAATTCCAATCACTGAAATTCTTGCTGTATTTTTATCTGTGGCAACACCACTCACTAATAATTTTTCCATTCTTGATCCCTCCCTGACGATGGTTCCTTCCTCGCGGTTTAAGCTGGAGCGTACCACAAGCTGCACTCCGTATTTTTTCGCCATCTCCACCGAACGATTGTGTAAAACCCGCGCTCCGAGTGATGCCAGCTCCAGCATCTCATCATAGCTGATGGCTGCCATTTTCTTCGCGTTTGGAACAATTCTGGGGTCTGCCGTATAGATGCCTTCTACATCTGTATAGATCTCACAGGCATCTGCATGCATTGCTGCCGCAATGGCAACTGCGGTCGTATCCGATCCGCCCCGGCCAAGCGTCGTATAATCTTCGTATTTATTGACACCCTGAAAACCCGTGACTACCACAATCTTCTTCGAGTCGATCTCATGCTGGATTCGCTCCGAATCAATTCGTTTGAATCTTGCATTTCCATATCGGGATGTCGAATGCATCTCCACCTGAAACGCATTCAGTGAAATTGCCGGTATTCCGAGTGAATTGATTGCCATTGCCATCAGGGAAACTGATATCTGCTCTCCGGTTGTAAGCAGCATATCAAGCTCTCGTTTGGATGCATTCGGATTGATGCTCTTCGCCTTGTCAAGCAGTTCGTCTGTCGTATCTCCCATCGCTGAAAGCACGACAATGACATCGTTTCCTTTTGTATATTCTTCCACGCAGCGGTTCGCCACATTGAAGATACGCTCTTTATCGGCAACCGAGCTGCCACCGAATTTCTTTACTATCAGCATGGTATCCTCCTAGTCGTTTAGCAGATGATCGATGAGTGTATAACCTTCTTCGCAGAAAATGCCGCTCTTCTTTGCAGACTTCTCACTGTACTCGTCATTTCCGATCACTTCTTTTGTAGAATCAAACAGCAGATATGGAATCGGATCCCCCGTATGTGTCCTCTTTACAATCGGTGTCGGGTGGTCCGGCAGAATCATCATGCGGTAATCCTCGCCCGCTGCCTTCATCTCTTTTCTGATATATCCGACGATCTTCTCGTCAATGAATTCAATTGCCTGAATTTTCCGCTCACAGCTGCCCTGATGTCCCATCTCATCCGGTGCTTCCACATGGATATAGACAAAATCGTAACCATCTTTTAGTAACGCATCTACCGCTGCCCTGGCTTTTCCGTTATAATTCGTATGGAGTCCGCCATTCGCGCCTTCCACGGAAATATTGTGCATATCTGCACCGACAGCAATTCCCTTGAGCAGATCGACCGCTGAGATCATCGCGCCTCTTTTGCCCGTCTTCTTCTCAAAGGAATCGAGCATCGGTCTGGTGCCTGCGCCCCAGAACCATGCAGAGTTTGCAGGGTTTAAGCCTTGTGCACGGCGCTGAACATTGACTGGATGATTTTCCAGAATCTCATAGCTCTTCTCCATCATCTCGCGAAGAATCGGATCACCCGGAAGATAATCCCCAATCCGTTTCGTTAATATATCGTGCGGAGGTGTCAGCTCCACGATCCTGCCATTCTTCTGGATCAGAAGATGACGGTAGCTGGTACCGACATAGAACTCATACCCCTCGCGTTTCAAACCTTCTTTTAAAGCCTCCACGAGAACAGCCGCATCTTCTGTGCTGATCTCACTGGAACTGTGATCAATGATTGTGCGGTCTTCATATGCACAGTCTTCCTCCGACAGCGTCACGATGTTGCAGCGGAACGACACATCGGTCTTCTCCATATCAACACCGATACTAAGTGCTTCCAGCGGCGAACGTCCGGAATAATAGATTCTCGGATTATATCCGATCACGGATAAATTTGCGGTGTCGCTTCCCGGGCTCATGCCAACCGGTACAGACTGTGCCAGTCCGATCTCAGATACCTTTGCAAGCTCATCCATATTCTCTGTCTTCGCTGCCTCGAGCGGTGTTCTTTTGCCCAGCTCTTCCAATGGCTCATCTGCCATTCCATCACTTAGTACTACTATATATTTCATCGGTCAGATTACTCCTATCTTTTCATTTCCTTTTTCTTACCTGTGATTATTCCTGAATTCTGATCATGCCCTTGATTGTCGGAAATTCTTTCGCAATTCTCTTGTATTCTCCCTCAGAAAGAACACCGGTCGTAAAGCCGAATTCACCTTCAAGTCCTTCGACCTCCACTACCTCAATCGGTCCGAATTTGCTCTCGAGATATGCTTTCATCACATCTGCTTCACCACCAATACGTACAAAATAGCGCTTCTTCGTATCCTCAATCGGAAGCAGTTCTGTTTTTTCGCTCTTCCACATCGTCATAATATTCCGGTGTAAATGCTTTGCTTCATCCACCACATCAGAGACGACTGCGCTGGCTGTCGGAAGCTTTCCGGCTCCGCTGCCGTAGAACATCGCATCTCCGAGCACATTTCCATGTACGAAAATCGCATTGAACACGCCGTTGACATTGAACAGTGGATGGTCTCTTCCGAGTAAATGCGGTGCAACGATTGCATGTAAATGATCGCCGTCTCTTCTGCTGGAAGCGAGCAGCTTAATTGTCATCCCCATCTCTTTTGCATACATCATATCCTCGGATGTGATTTTTGTGATTCCTTCTGTATAAATGTCCTCGAAATCTACCTGCTGACCGGAGATCAATGAGGATAAAATCGCAATTTTACGGCATGCATCGTATCCTTCAACATCCGCCTCCGGATTGCGCTCTGCAAATCCATTGTCCTGAGCTTCCTTTAAGACAGCATTATAATCTGCACCTTCATAGAACATCTTTGACATCATATAGTTGGTCGTACCGTTTAAGATACCGGTAATCTCCTCAATCTCATCTGCTGTCATGGAAGAATTCAGCGGACGGATAATTGGAATTCCGCCGCCGACACTCGCCTCAAAAAGGAAGTTGATATTATGGTCGCGCGCAATCGAAAGAAGCTCCGCACCGTGCTTTGCAACCAGTGCTTTATTTGAGGTTGCCACGCTCTTGCCTGCCTGAAGGGAACGTTTTACAAATGTATATGCCGGCTCGATTCCACCCATAACCTCTACAACAATCTGGACATCCGGATCTTTTACAATTGTATCAAATTCGTGTACCACCTTATCCTGAATCGGGTCCCCCGGAAAATCACGGAGATCCAACACATATTTAACATTTAACTCATCACCGATTCTCTGATTGATACGCGCTCCGTTGGTGTTGATTACCTCAACCACACCGGAACCGACTGTTCCATATCCAAGTACTGCAATATTTACCATAATTTCTGACTCCTTTTCTTAACTGGGCGGTTGTGCCTGCTTCAGATATGCATTGATGAAGCAGTCAATATTGCCGTCCATCACACTTGCAACATTACTATTCTCTTCATTCGTTCTGTGATCTTTCACCATCGTATATGGCTGCATAACATAAGAACGGATCTGATTTCCAAAATTGATATCCTTTACTTCTCCGCGGATGCCCGACATCTTCTCCGCCTGCTTCTGCTGTTCCAGCAAATATAATTTCGCCTTTAACATCTGCATGGCTTTCTCTTTGTTCTGATGCTGGGACCGCTCATTCTGACACTGCACAACGGTTCCCGTCGGCATATGCGTGATACGGATTGCGGAAGACGTCTTATTAATGTGCTGTCCACCTGCACCACTCGAGCGGTAGGTATCGATGCGGATATCATCATCTGCAATCTCAATGTCAATATCATCCTCAATATCCGGCATCACATCGCAGGATGCGAAGGAGGTCTGCCGTTTGCCCGCCGCATTGAACGGGGAAATGCGGACCAGACGGTGCACACCCTGCTCAGAGCGCAGATATCCATATGCATTCTCGCCATTCACCTCAAAGGTCACACCTTTAATACCGGCAACATCACCGTCCAGAAAATCCAGCACCTCCAGTGAAAATCCTTTCTTCTCTGCCCAGCGCGTATACATGCGGTAGAGCATACCTGCCCAGTCACAGGATTCGGTTCCGCCGGCACCTGCGTGAAGCGTAACAATTGCATTGCATTTGTCATATTTTCCGGACAGCAGTGTCTCAATGCGAAGGTCCTCGAACTCCCCTTCAAAATGGGCCAGCTCTTCCTCGATCTCCGCAATGGTCTCCTCATCGCCGTCTTCCTCGGCCATCTCAATTAAGACGCCGATGTCCTCATAGTCTGTGACCAGCGTTTCCACCCGTTTCACAGACGCCTCCAGACTGTTTAATTTTTTCATTGTCACCTGAGATTCTTCCGGTTTATCCCAGAAGTCAGGCTCTTCTATCTTTCTATGATACTCCTCGATTCGCTCGCGCTTTCCAGGAACGTCAAAGTGAATCCCTCAAATCTTTCAGTGGTTCCTCGTATGCACTCAAACGGAATTTTAAATCATCTAACAATACCACCTACATCACCTCTTTCATTTTTATTCTATCTTACACAGAGAAGTCCAGCCGGTTCTTTGGACCTCTCTAAGCAGGTTTTCTTCCACAGCACTGCTTGTATTTCTTGCCGCTGCCGCATGGGCATGGATCGTTTGGATAAATTTTCTTTTCCTCACGCCTCTTCGGTGCTTTGACCGCACTCTCATCCTTGTTCGTTCCGGTCACCTTGGCAACCTGTTCACGCTCTACCTTCTGCTCTACACGGATATGGTACAGTGTACGGATCGTGTCCTCGGAAATGCCCTGTGTCATCGCACCAAACATATCATATCCGACCATCTTGTACTCTACGAGAGGATCTCTCTGTCCATATGCCTGCAGACCGATGCCCTGACGAAGCTGATCCATATCATCAATGTGGTCCATCCACTTCTGATCAATGACACGGAGTAAGACAACACGCTCAACTTCACGAATCTGCTCCGGCTCCGGGAACTCTAATTCTTTTGCTTCATATGCTTTCACCGCACGCTCTTTGAGCATGTGCTTTAATTCCTTCTGCTGCATTCCGGCAATTTCATCCTTGGTAGGAATCGGCATGGACGGAATCGTTGCGTGAAGGCTGACATCCAGCTCTGTCATATCCCAGTCTTCCGCATCAATATCCGCGGAAATGCATTTATCTACGGTGTTCTCTACATATTCTGTAATCATGCTGTAGATGGCATCACGCATACTGTCTCCATCTAATACACGGCGGCGCTCTTCATAGATAATCTCACGCTGCTCGTTCATAACCTGATCGTATTCCAGCAGATTCTTACGAATACCAAAGTTGTTATTCTCGATCTTCTTCTGCGCGCCCTCAATCGCATTGGAGAGCATCTTATGTTCAATCTGTTCGCCATCCTCCACGCCAAGTGTGTTAAACACATCCAGCAGCTTCTCCGATCCGAACAGACGCATCAGATCATCTTCCAGCGAAATGTAGAAGCGAGACTCACCCGGGTCTCCCTGACGTCCGGCACGACCACGCAGCTGATTATCAATACGGCGGGATTCATGTCTCTCTGTACCGATGATCTTCAGTCCTCCTGCCGCTCTCGCATCATCATCAAGCTTGATATCGGTACCACGGCCGGCCATGTTGGTGGCAATTGTTACCGCACCATGCACACCGGCATCTGCTACGATCTCAGCCTCGAGCTCATGGAACTTTGCATTCAGTACCTTATGAGGGATTCCCTTTTTCTTCAGCATTCTGCTGAGGAGCTCTGATACCTCAATGGTAATCGTACCAACCAGAACGGGCTGTCCGGCTGCATGTGTTCGTTCCACTTCCTGAACAACTGCCTCGAATTTCTCTTTCTGGGTCTTGTATACTGCATCCTCCATATCGATACGGGCTACCGGCTCGTTGGTTGGAATCTCGATAACATCCATTCCGTAAATATCACGGAACTCTTTTTCCTCTGTCAGAGCAGTACCTGTCATACCACTCTTCTTTTCGTATTTATTAAACAGGTTCTGGAACGTAATTGTTGCCAGCGTCTTACTTTCTCTTCTTACCTTTACGTGCTCCTTGGCTTCAATCGCCTGATGCAGGCCGTCAGAATAGCGGCGTCCCGGCATGATACGTCCGGTAAATTCATCTACGATCACAACCTCATCATCCGGTGTCACAACGTAATCCTGATCACGGAACATCAGGTAATGTGCTCGCAGTGCAAGAATCGTATTGTGCTGGATCTCCAGGTTCTCTGCATCCGCAAGGTTTTCAATATGGAAGAACTTTTCAACCTTTTTGACACCATCTTCGGTCAGGTTCACGGTCTTTTCTTTTTCATTGACAACAAAGTCACCCGTCTCTTCAATATCCTCGCCCATAATGGCGTTCATCTTGGAGAATTCACCATTCGCCTCGCCGCGCTCAAGCTGGCCTGCCAGAATATCACAAGCCTCGTAGAGCTTCGTTGATTTGCCACTCTGTCCGGAGATGATCAGCGGTGTTCTCGCCTCATCAATGAGTACGGAATCGACCTCATCGATCACAGCAAATTTCAGACCGCGCTGAACCAGCTGCTCTTTGTAAATGACCATGTTATCTCTCAGATAATCAAATCCAAGTTCATTATTTGTAATGTAGGTAATATCGCAGTTGTATGCTTCACGTCTCTCATCGTTGTCCATTTCATTCAGGACAACACCGACCTTCAGACCAAGGAACTCATGAACCTGTCCCATCCACTCTGAGTCACGCTTTGCCAGATAATCATTGACTGTGACGATATGAACGCCTTCTCCTGTCAGTGCATTCAAATAGGCTGGCAGTGTAGACACAAGAGTCTTACCTTCACCAGTCTTCATCTCCGAGATACGTCCCTGATGGAGGATGATACCACCGATCAGCTGTACTCTGTAATGTCTCATTCCGAGTGTTCTGCTCGCCGCCTCCCGGACAACTGCAAAGCTTTCAGGAAGCAGGTCATCTAATGTCTCCCCATTCGCCAGTCTTTCCCTGAATTCTCTGGTCTTATCCTTCAGTTCTGCGTCGGATAAAGCCTTTATTTCTGGTTCTAGTGCATCAATCTGATCCACAATTGGATAAATTCTCTTTAATTCATTCTCGCTGTGCGTTCCGAATATTTTCGTAAATATGCTCATTATGTGCTCCTTATATCAAAAGTTTACTACTGTACATTCTAACACTATCGGTTTGGTTATTCAACCAATTTATTGTAGGGTATTGTCCCGCCGAACAAATCCAGTGCGCTGCCGATTGTAAAGTCAAGTTTTCCACCGCAAATGCGTTCGAACTGCCTCAAATCCTCTTCGCTTCCGATTCCGCCTGCGTATGTGACCGGTATCTTCGCCCAGTCACCGAGAAGCTTTACCAAATCCTCCTCCGTTCCGGATGCCTTTCCTTCCACATCCACACCGTGAACCAGAAATTCATCACAGTAATCCGCCAGTTCGTCCAGAACTTCTGTTGTCAGCTTCACATCCGTAAACGTCTGCCAGCGATTCGTTACAATATAATATTCCTTCGTTGCTTCCGCCGCAGCATTTCCTTTTTTCCGGCAGCTCAAATCCAGCACCACGTGTTCTTTTCCGACTGCTGCCACTAATTTCTTTAGATGCTCCCAATTGATATGTTCTCCCTGAAATACATAAGAAGTCACAATCACATGGCTCGCTCCGGCATCCAGATATTCTTTCGCATTCTCGGCTGTGATACCTCCGCCGATCTGCATCCCCTTTGGATACGATTTTAGAGCAAGCAGTGCCTGTGCTTTTGTTGCTTCATAATATTCCGATGAAACAGGGTTTAACAAAATGATATGCCCGCCCTTCAATCCGTCTTTTTGGTACATCCTGGCATAATAATCGGCACCGAGTTCTGAGGCGAAATTCGTCTTTGCCTCGTCCCCCTTATCGTGGAGCGACCCGCCGACGATCTGCTTTACTTTTCCGTTGTGAATATCGATGCATGGTCTGAATTTCATAGTACCTTCCTCTTTCTTATTGGAAATCAACTCTTTCGCACAACTAATACCGGTTATCGAACACTCTGGTCGATTTCTTTTCACTTCTTGGCAGATCTCCGATAGATACCGGTTTTACGATAACGGCAATCCCGATTTTCGCCTTAAACGCTTCACGTACTGCTGCCTCTGCCTGTTCCTTTGACACTCCCGGATTCACTTCCACGAATAACGTGCAGATATCTTTTCCATTCATATGATCCAGCATAAACTGATATTCACTGGATGCTTCCGGCACATCCTTTAACATTTCCTCAATCTGGCTCGGGAAAATGTTGACACCCTTCACCTTCACCATGTCATCGGTTCTTCCGATGATGGTGTCGATACGTGGGAATTTTGAGCCACATTTACACTCGCCCGGAATAAATCTGGTCAGGTCGTGTGTTCTGTAACGAATCAGCGGTGCGCCCTGTTTGCGAAGTGTTGTGATAGCCAGCTCGCCAATCTCTCCATCCGGCACCGGCTGTCCTGTCTTTGGATCGATGATTTCAAAATAGAGATAATCGTCCCAGTAATGCATTCCACACTCATACTCACAGCTCATGGCGATCCCGGGGCCGTAAACCTCGGTCAGCCCGTAGACATCATAAAGCTGTACGCCAAGCTCCTTTGCGATACGCGCACGCATCTTATCTCCCCAGCGCTCCGAACCAATGACTCCTTTTTTCAGATGAATCTTGTCACCGATTCCACGTTTTTCGATTTCCTCTGCAAGCAGTAACGCATAAGAAGATGTTGCACACAGAACGGTTGATTTCATATCCTGCATCATGCGGAGCTGTTTGTCTGTATTTCCGGGGCCCATCGGAATTGTCATTGCGCCCAGACGCTCGGCTCCCAGCTGGAATCCGATTCCGGCTGTCCACAGTCCGTATCCGGGAGTAATGTGGATGCGGTCCAGCGAGGTAATCCCCGCCATCTCGTAGCAGCGCGCAAATAATTTCGCCCAATCGTCGACATCCTTCTGTGTATAAGGAATGATAACCGGTGTTCCGGTGGTTCCCGATGAAGAATGGATGCGAACGATTTCCTCGTCCGGCACCGCCTGCAGTCCCAGTGGGTAGGCCTCGCGGAGGTCTCCCTTCCATGTGAACGGCAGCTTTTCGAAATCTTCCTGATTCTGGATTTCCTCTACATCAATGCCTTTGAATTTTTCACGGTAAAAGCAGTCCTTTGCCGTCAGTGTCTTCAAATTCTCTTTGATCAAATTAAATTGTAATTCTGTCATCCTCATGATTCCCGTTGTCCTCCCAGCTCCAATGCCTGTTTATTCATTTCAAAGAATTGCTCTTTTCCGTTGTTCCTTAACGCCTCGAGCATCTGCGCTTTTGTAATGTCAAGTGCGCCGCTTGCAATTGCCGCACCGAGAAGCGCGATGTTCAGAACCTTTGATGAACCGACTTGCTCGCAAATGCACTCGCCGTCCAGTACCGTCAGATTCGTCACCTGTGTTTTCAGATAAGCGATCATCTCAGCCCCTTCATAATTCTGTCCGCTCAGGGCCGCCGTTGTCGGCTTGACCGCTTTCTGATTTACGACCACCGTTCCGCCGTCTTTCAGATAAGGGAGACATCTGACTGCCTCCGCTGGCTCAAACGCGATGATAACATCTGCCTTTTTATGTGGAATGAGCGGTGACTGAATGTCCGTTCCGGTTCTCACATGACTGACAACCGAGCCGCCGCGCTGTGACATCCCGATGGTTTCGGATGCGCGGACCTCCTTTCCGGATGCCATCGCTGCATATGCGATTAATTTCGAGGCAAGGACCGTCCCCTGTCCTCCGACTCCGCAGAGAAGAATATTCTGATTATTCATGATCCGTCACCTCCACAATTGCTTTACTCGGGCAGATCTGGCTGCAAAGACCACATCCAAAACAGAGTGATTTTTCAATCTTCACTTTGCCATCATTAACTGTAATGGCCGGACACCCGATCTGTTTGATGCAAATCTGACATTTCGTGCAGACTTCATCTTCAATATGATACTGTGTCTTTGGTTTTGTCACAGCAATGCAGGGTGACTGGAACAAAATAACCCGGACACCCTTTTCATCTCTCACCTTTTCCACTGCTGCCACAGCCTCGTCTAAATGAAGCGGGTTGGCTTTCACGATATCCGCCACTCCGATTCCTTCTAAAATTTTCTCGATACTGATCTTCGCTGCAACATCGCCCATCATCGTCATTCCGGTTCCCGGATGCGGCTGATGCCCAGTCATGGCAGTTGTCGAGTTATCAAGTACGACAAGAATGATGTCGGTCTGGTTATACACGGCGTTAACCACGCCTGTAATTCCGGACGCAAAAAAAGTGGAATCTCCAATGAATGAGAAATTCGTCGTGTCCGGTTCTATAATATGTAAGCCCTGTGCGATGGTGACATCCGCGCCCATGCAAAGGCACGTATCACACATATCGAGTGGTTTTGCATTTCCAAGTGTATAACATCCAATGTCTCCGGAAAATACCGCTTTTCTTCCGCGCATGGCCTTTTTCACTGCGTAAAAGGAGGCGCGGTGCGGACATCCTGCGCAAAGGACCGGAGGTCTGACTGGAAGCTGCGGCATCACAGCATCTGTGCTCTTTTCTGCGGTGCTTTTTGTTAAAAGCAGTTCCTCCGCTTTTTCCGGCAGGAATTTTGCCAGATCTTCTCTCACACTTTCCACGCTGTTCTCACCTGCCACTCTGGTGTCGCGGGTGAGCTTTCCCCGAATGACCGTCTTTAGATGATATTTCCCGACAATCACAAGAAGTGCACGTTCGATGACCGGCTCCAGCTCTTCTAATACAAGTACCTCGTCCAAATCCTTCAAAAATTCAAGCGCAAGCTCCTCCGGGAAGGGATGTGGTGTTCCCACCTTCAGCACGGAAATGTCATTACAAGGACAGGCATCTTCTGTCAGAACTTCTTTCACATAGGCATAGCTGACTCCGCCCGTTGCGATTCCTCTTCTGACTGCCGCCTCTGTCTCTGCTCCAGTCCGGTCTGCTGTCGTTTTACAGCGTTCTGCCGGTTCCAGTCTGTTCCTTTTATAAGAGGAAAATACGTCCGACAATTCTACATTCCGCTCTTCGATCTTCTTGTGATTCTGATACGAAAGTCTCGGGAAAATAACCCAGCGCTGTGTATCCTTCACGAACCCTTCCGGCTCTGCGACTCCCATATCCGGCAGTAAGGTCACGCTGGCGCGGCCGTGACAGACGCGGGTTGTCGGTCTGAATAATACCGGTGTGCTGTATTTCTCGGAGTACTCAAACGCCTCTCCAATCATCTCATACGCCTCCTCCGGAGAAGACGGATCGAAGACCGGAAGTTTGGAAAACTGTCCGAAAAGTCTGGTATCCTGCTCGGTCTGTGAGGAAATCGGTCCCGGATCGTCCGCCGATACAATCACCATGCCCCCCTTGACTCCGACATACGCCAGACTCATCAGAGGATCCGAGGCAACATTTAAGCCAACCTGCTTCATCGTAACAAGGGCCCGCGCGCCTGCATAAGCGGCACCCGCACCTACTTCCATCGCTGCTTTTTCATTGACCGACCATTCTACATGGATACTTCCGTCATTCTTCTTTGCAATCGTCTCTAATATTTCCGTCGATGGTGTCCCCGGATACCCGGCAACCATGCGCACGCCTGCGCGGATTGCACCAAGGGCAATCGCTTCATTTCCCATCAGTAATTGTTTTTGAACCTTCATTTTGCTGCTCCTTTTTTATACAAATAAACTCTTTTTCCGGCGGGTCTTTCACGCTTTAACTCATGAAAACCTTCAGTTTCTATATTCTATCATATATTCTGCAATAAAAAAAGTGAAATAAAAGAACGGAACTCCTGCTTTTGGAAAGTTCCGTTCTTTTACTGTCACTTTTTTATTTATCGGTTTGCATCATCGTTCGTTGTGTTATTATTCGTTGTATCACCATTGGTTCCGCCATTGTTTTCTGTGCCGTTATCAATCATGTCATTGACGCCGTCTTCCACGTCATCAACCGCATCGTCCACGACACCGTCTCCGTTATTAGTTGTCCCGCTGTTATCTGTTGTTCCCTTGTTTGAATCCTGTCCGCTTGTCGCATCATTGACATTTCCGTTATCTGTGCCATTATCACTTCCACACGCTGTCATACTTCCAATGATTCCTACACAAAATACTAATAAAAGTAACTTTTTCATTTTTTTCATTTCAAATCTCCCTTTCAAAATTATTGTATGATTATAATGTCTCCGTTTTTACTGGAAATATACAGCAAGATTTTTTTATTAATAAAAATTATTCCCGTGTCCTTGGTTTTTTCATTGATTCCACTGTCATTTTAGCGTATTATTAACTATAGAAATATGGTACAGAAAGGGGTCTACTATGAGCAATTACATTTTGAGCTGCTGTTCTACGGCAGACTTATCAGAACAACATTTTAACGAACGTGATATTCACTACATTTGTTTCCATTATTCCATGGATGGAAAGGAATACGCCGATGACCTCGGCAAATCCATGGCTTTTGATGAATTCTATAAAAGAATGGCCGGCGGAGCTGAGACCAAGACTTCTCAGGTAAATGTGGAAGAATTCGTGAACTATTTCACTCCATTTTTACAGAACGGAAAGGACATTCTGCACGTTTGCCTTTCTTCTGGAATTTCCGGTGTATATAACTCCGCAAACATTGCCAAAGAAGAATTGGCGGAAATGTTTCCGGACCGCAAGATCTATATCGTCGATTCCTACGGTGCGTCTTCCGGATACGGGCTCCTTATGGATA
Source organism: Hespellia sp. (assembly GCA_028694105.1). GTDB lineage: Bacteria > Bacillota > Clostridia > Lachnospirales > Lachnospiraceae > Hespellia. The sequence continues at coordinate 79,025 of JAQUUC010000009.1, read as the reverse complement.
AGCTCGCAGACCTGCGCGAAGACGGCATGAACATCGATGACCTGAAGGACTGGGCACTTGATCACCGGCTCTATCTAAATCACTGGTTCTTCTCAACCGACCTTACCTTTTATGTGAAGGGCGGACGTATTTCCAAGGCCTCGGGCTGGTTTGGAACCGCACTCCATATCTGTCCACTGCTCAACATGGATGATAAAGGACATCTGGTTCCCCGATTTAAGATTCGCGGCAAACGCTCAGTCATCAAAGAAATCGTGAAAAAGATGGAAGAAAATGCCGATGACGGCATAAACTACAGTGGCAAATGCTACATTTCCAATGCCGGCTGCTACGAAGACGCCAGCGCTGTAGCCGATCTCGTAGAAAAAACCTTCCCGAAATTAAACGGCAGGGTTATCATCAACAGCGTCGGAACAACCATCGGAAGCCACACTGGTCCCGGGACGGTTGCATTATTCTTCTGGGGAAAGAAGCGGGTGAATTAAATTTCTGTTTACTTCAGTATCTTGAACAAGAGCGAGTCGGGGGTGTGCTGTGATTTTCACAGCACACCCCCGACTCGTTCGAACATCAAAGCTTCTCCACAATCTGCCCCGACCGGTAGGCCTCCAGCAGCTTCTCCAAATCTGCAATCTGCTCACGCAGCTCTTTGCCGGCATCGGTATCTCCTACCAGACGACGCACCATCGCCCGCTGAACCAGACGGCTCTCGGAATGGATATCACTCTCTTTCTCAATCGCAGCTTCGGTTGACTCAAACGGTTCATGCGCAACAAGAAGCAGTCCATAGGAATTATAGATTAATGTGTATCCGGCGATTCCGGTTTGTTTCTGGTACGCCTTAGAGAATCCGCCATCGATAACAAGCACCTTGCCGTTACATTTGACCGGACTTTCTCCGTTCTTCTGTTTGACCGGCACATGTCCGTTGACGATATGCGCACCCTCCACGTTAAGACCGAATTCCACCAGAATACTGTCCATTACGGTTTCATTTTCAATCAGGAAATAGTACGGGTTTTTCTTCTCAACATGAGTCTCAGGCTCTGTGATAAAATAGCGTTCGAAGGTTGCCATCTTATCCTTACCGAACAACGGAGAATTCGGGTTCAGCCAGATATACCACATCATATCCTTTCCGCGTTCTTTTTCAACCGGATCGATTTCAAAAAATCCCTTTCTCACATAACTGTCCAGCGCTTCGTACAAGGCCTTTCCCTTGTACTTCCTGCCATAGATTTCAGCAACCTTAAAGCTTCCGTCATCGTTCAGTGGAACACAGCCATGGTACAGCAGGTTGTTATTATACACCTTGTAAAGACCGCCTTTTGTCAGCAGAAACCGCATATGCTTCTGCAGGCTTTCGCAACTGAGAAATGCCTGTTCCAGACGTTCCATGATATCTTCCTCTTCCTCGGAAAGCTCATAAGGATGATCCGGATCAAGTGTCGGGAAATTCTTGTCAAGCAGCTGGTATTCTTTTCCGTCCAGCCGGATAATTCCCTTTTCCAAATCCATTTTATCCAGAAGATTGCGATTTTCCAGCTTATAACTTGGATTTCGGGCAATGACCTGCCCCTCAATTTTAAACTGAATGACAGAAATTGCTTTGTGCATCTTCTGGTTCATATCCTGCTCTCCGGCTGTGGTTTCTTCGTGTCCTTTCAGTGCGAAGCAGGCACATGGATCGCCTTTGTATCTTCGCAGTGCAAAGGTTGCCAGTGGAAGTAAATTAATTCCATAGCCATCCTCCAGAATTGCCAGATTTCCATAACGCGCGCAGATACGGATTACATTTGCGATACAGGCACGCTGTCCCGCTGCCGCACCCATCCAAAGTACATCATGATTTCCCCACTGGATGTCTACGGAATGATATGTCATGAGTTTTTCCATGATAATATGCGGGCCCGGACCACGATCGTAAATATCACCGACAATATGTAAATGATCTACAACCAGACGCTGAATCAATTCGGAAATAGCTGCGATAAATTCTTCTGCTCTTCCAATATTGATAATCGTGCTGATGATTGCATTATAATAGGACTCTTTGTCATTGATTTCGGCCTTCTCCGTAATCAGTTCTTCGATTACATACGCAAAATCCTTCGGAAGTGCCTTGCGGACCTTCGATCTGGTATACTTGCTCGCCGCGCGTTTGCTCACTTCAATCAGACGGAACAGATTGATTTTGTACCAGTCTTCGAGGTTCGATTCCGTCTTTTTAACCTGCTTCATCTTCTCTTTTGGGTAATAAATCAGGGTCGCGAGTGACTGCTTATCCTTCTTTGTCAGCGTGTTTCCAAATACATCGTCTATCTTACGTCTCACAGAGCCAGATCCGTTCTTGAGCACATGCGAAAACGCCTCGTGCTCTCCATGGATGTCTGTCAGGAAATTCTCGGTTCCCTTCGGAAGATTTAAGATTGACTGCAAATTAATGATTTCCGTAGATGCAGCGGCAATCGTCGGATATAAATCCGATAATCGTTCCAAATACCGTAATTCCAAATCCTTCATCGTACATTTCCTCCCCATATTTCATGTTAGAACCGGCGGATATTACCAAAGGCCTCCGGCACCGACTTTTACCAGCTATAGTCCAATCACATCTGACATATCGTACATCCCGGCCGGTCTGCCCGCTAAAAATTTGCCTGCTTCCACCGCACCTTTTCCAAAGACGGCTCTGGAATATGCTGTATGCTTGAATTCGATTACTTCATCTTCGCCCGCGAAAATCACTTCATGCTCGCCCACGATGGTGCCACCGCGAACTGCGGAGATTCCGATTTCATTTTTTTCACGTTTTCTGCGAACTTGGCTGCGGTCGTATGTATACTCACATCCATTATCCAACTCTTCGCTGATAGAATCCGCCAGTGCAATTGCAGTTCCGCTCGGTGCATCCAGCTTCTGGTTGTGATGCTTCTCCACGATTTCAATGTCAAAGCCTGACGGTGACAATACTTTGGCCGCATCCTTCAACAGTTTCAGAAGAAGATTGATTCCAAGTGACATATTCGCTGATTTCAAAACCGCGATTTTCTTACTTGTCTCTTCCACCTTTTTGATCTGTTCCTCCGAAAGGCCTGTCGTACAGAGAACAACCGGAAGATTCTTCTCCACACAGTAATCCAGTAATCCGTCGACCGCTCCTGCATTGGAAAAGTCGATCACAGCATCTGCCTCCACATCACATTTCCCAATCTCAGAGAAAACGGGATACTCATTCGGTACACCCGTGTAATTATCCACGCCTGCCACTAATTCCACATCCTTGTCTTCACGGATGATTCCTGTAATCATGCGTCCCATTTTCCCGTTACATCCATGCATTATTAACTTTATCATTATCTTTCCTCCTGCAATTCTTGCGTGATCTGTTTGCTTTATCACCATATAGGAAAAGGATACCATAAAATTGAGTTTAACTCAACTACGGTATCCTTTGTTTTCATATAAAAATGTTCGCAATCGGAACACTTCCAGTCTAGGCTAACTTAATTCCAAAATCCCGCATTGCTTTTGCAAGGCTCTCTGTATGTGCTTCTGTAAGCTCTGTCAGTGGCATACGAAGCGGTCCTGCCTCCATACCCATCAGGCTGACTGCTTTCTTAACCGGAATCGGATTCACCTCGCAGAACAGCTGCTCAATCAGTGGAAGCGCTTTCAGCTGCAGATCACGGCTTCCGGCAATATCCCCTGCAAAGAATCTGGCACAGATCTCATGCGTCTCAGTCGGTGCAACATTCGACAATACAGAGATAACACCTTTTCCGCCTAAAGACAGCAATGGCACAATCTGATCATCATTTCCCGAATAGAGGTCGATGTTGCCGTCTGTCATCTGCATGATTCTGGCAACCTGAGAAATGTTGCCGGATGCTTCCTTCACTCCGACAATGTACTCTTCCTCTTTTACAAGGGACGCCACGGTTGCAGGCTCGATATTGACACCGGTTCTGCTGGCCACGCTATATAAAATAGCCGGAACCCTGGCTTCGCGTACAATTGCTTTATAATGTGCTTTCAGACCTTCCTGTGTTGCCTTATTATAGTAAGGAGTCACAATCAGAATTCCATCCGCCCCGGCTGCTGCCGCTGACGTTGAAAGATCAATTGCAGTCTTCGTGCAGTTTGATCCGGTTCCTGCGATAACCGGGAGACGCTTCTTCGTCTGCTGGACCGTAAAACGAATACAGTCCATGTGCTCTGCCTCTGTCATCGTAGCAGACTCTCCTGTGGTACCACAAATCACAATCGCGTCCGTACCATTCTCACAGTGATAGTTAATCAGTTCGTCCAATTTATCATAATTAATACTTCCGTCTGCATGAAATGGTGTAATAATTGCCACTCCTGCCCCTTTAAAAATTGTCATTATAATCCTCCTGACATTCGATATATATTCTAAGTAAAGCTTCCAAATACTTCTTAAAAGTTTATCATTAAATATATGCAATGTCAATGAACTTCATGCTTCTTATTCTTTGTTCTCACGCTTTATTTTCTTGAATTTGCAACTAATTTTCTTACAAAATCCGTTTTTGGTAAACTCATGATTTCCTCCGGTGTGCCATATTGATCAATAGCTCCTGCATTCATGACCAGGACTTTGCTTCCAAGAGTCATTGCTTCATTAATATCATGGGTCACAAATAAAATGGTAATATTCGTTTCTTCGTGGATTCTTTTAATTTCTCTTTGCAATTCTCCTCTTGTAATCTCATCCACCGCTCCGAACGGTTCATCCATAAGCAATATTTCAGGGGATGCTGCAAGCGCTCTTGCAATCCCAACCCTCTGCTGCTGCCCTCCTGACAATTCATCCGGATATCGGTTTAATAATTCTTCTTCCAGTCCTGCAATCCGAATCCACTTTTGCACTGCCTGATTTGTTTTTTCCTTTTTATCATTTAAAAGATTCGGAACATATGCAATATTTTTTTCCACCGTCATATTTGGAAACAGGACACTTCCCTGTATCGCGTAACCGATATTCCTTCTAAGCTGTATCAGGTCTTCTTTTAGGATGTCCTTTCCTTCAACGAAAACAGTCCCTTCATCCGGTATGATGAGTCCATTTACCATTTTCAGAATCGTTGTCTTCCCGCTTCCGGAGCTTCCGATAATTGTCAGAAATTCCCCCTTTTCTATTGACAGATTAAAATGTTCTACAATTGTCTTTTCCCCGTATACCTTTTTTACATCCTGATATTTGATGATTGGTTCCATTACTCTTCTGCTCCTTTCAGCAAGCCTTTTTCCAGAAGAAAGGTATGTGCCACATCTTTCGTATCTTTTTTCCCCTCTTCCACCTGATAGTTCATCTCAGCCATCGCTTCGTTGTCCACGGTGTTCTCCAGCTTTTTAAAAACAGTTTCCAGTTCCGGATACTTCTGCAATACCTCCCTGCGGATGACAATTCCTTCCTTTGCAGACGAAAAATACCCTTTATCATCCTCTAATATCACGACCTGTGCCTTGGATAATTGTCCATCCGTTGTAAACACATCCATCACATCTATTTTTCCCTCATTGACCGCCTGATATTTCAGACCGATATCGACATCCCTGACATTTTTGAATGTAAACCCATAGATCTCGCACATTTTCCCATATCCATCCGGACGCTCAAAGAAATCATACTCCGCTCCAAATACCAGTTGCCCGGAAACCTTCTGCAAATCCGAGCAGGTCTTTAGACCGTATTTTTCCGCCACCTCTTTCGACACTGCCAGCGCATATGCGTTACTAAATCCCATCTGCCCTTTCCATGTAAAATCATAAGATTCTTCGTATTCTTTTCGCAGTTTCGAATACATGCTTTCATCATAGACTCCGGTATGTCCCAAGACCAGATTCCATCCCGTACAAGTATATTCCGGATACATATCAAACTCCCCGCTCTGCATTCCGGGCATTATATTTGAGGTTCCGCCACCGATTCCCTGCGTCAGTTCCACTGTAATATCCGTATCCTGCTCAATGATTTCCTTTAGTATTTCCCCAATGATATACTGTTCTGTTACCGGCTTCGTTGCAATACGAACTATTTTTTCACTATTCTGATTTGAACGTATCATATTTCCAGCGATACCAATTATAAGCAGTGCGATCATTCCTCCACAAAGGATGATTCTCACTTTTCTTTTTTTCCGGTTTCGTCTGCCACTCATTTTTTCGAAGAAACCCAGCATTCCATCAACCACCAATGCCAGAATTGCAATCATGAGACTTCCCGTTAGTGTCATTGCAGTATTATTCGTTGTTATTCCACGATAAATCGCAGTTCCCAGTCCGCCTGCACCAATGAAGGATGCAATTCCTGCGAGTGCGATTGTCATAGTGACCATATTTCGAAAACCGGACATAATAACAGGAAGCGCAATTGGTATTTTGATTTTATATAGAATTTGAAATCTTGTACTCCCCATTCCGCGCGCAGCCTCGATGACACGTTCATCAACATTAGTGATTCCAGTAAATGTGTTTCGGACCATCGGAAGCAATGCATAGATTGACAGCGCGATCATTGCAGTCACATTTCCAATGCCGGAAAATGGAATTAAAATACCAAGCAGTGCGATGGATGGAATCGTATAAATAAAGTTAATGACTCCAAGAATGATTTTTGAACTGCCGCGGTATTCGCTGATTACAATCCCCAGTGTAATCCCGATTACACTGGCAATCACGATTGAACTAAATGAAATGTAAAAGTGTTCCCACAGAAGATTCAAAAAGAATTCTTTTCTTCCTATAATCAAATCGATCATTTCTTTTAGCAAGTCCATACGTAGTCCTCCTGTCAAATCACTTCATTTTCATAGCGAGTAAAGATTCACCGGTAACCAAGAGGCAGAAACAGCACAAACCGCTGCTTCTGCCTCTTTTATTCATCGTCCAGTCTATTCGTTCACAGCTTTCTTTGCTAACATTTTTTTCAAAACCAGCGTCAAAACAAATCCTACTGCACAAAATCCAATCAAAGCTCCGAACATCATCTTATATCCTGCTTCGCCCGGGTTTGCATCCATAATTTTTCCCCAGATAGTGAACAGGAATGCATCCGGTGCAAAACCAATTACACTGACAACACCTGCTGCCGTTCCTACATATTTGTTCGGAATTTTCGCTTCATCCAGCGGAACAAAATATACACCGCGAACCGCTGTCTGTACCAGCCGGATACAAAGACCCAGAACCACTGCAACCATTAAGAGACTCGGAAGTCCCGGTGTCAGGACAAATGCCACAAGCAGTACTGCCATAATCACAAAACTCCAAAGAATAAATTTGATGGAAGATTTGATTTTATCTGTAACGATTCCTCCAACTACCGCACCGACATTTCCAACTGCATACGTGTTAAGGATTGCCACGATACCTGCTGTTGTTGCTCCCATCTTGAACACGGCGGTCAGATACGGTGCTAATCTGCCCATGGTAGAACCAATTCCATATGCAAAGAAGATAACAAATCCGATAATCCATACAGTAGGTGATTTCAATACATAACCGATTCCCTCAAAGATTCCCGGTCTCTTTTCGTCCGCTTCTTCCGGTTCCTGATTCGGAAGCAGTAAGAATGTTACCAGCGCCACAATAATGTATGCAATACTATAGAAAATAACCACATTTCTAAAATTTTCTCCACTGTGGCTGAAAATAAAGAGTGCCAAAGATGAAAGGATCATAGAAATCATACTGTTCAGTGCTTCTCTAAAACCAAACAGACGCCCCTGTTCATTGCTGTTTCCCAAAAGCTTTACCGCCTTAATTACTGCCGGCCAGTATGAGAAAACAGTTGTGATCGACCAGATAACACTGATAATCAGCATACTTGTATAAGATGGAAATGCTGCGAACCAGAAGCCCACGATACCTGTTGCCGCAAGGGAGAAAGTCAGCAGATATTTTGGCGGGAATTTATCTGCCACCACACCACCGATAAAATAAGCGACCAGATTCAATGCTCCGTATACAGACATGATATTTCCCATCTGTGTATTGTTGAATTTCAATGCCTCCATCATGCTATCGTAAAATGTATATTGAAGGTATGGGAAAATATAAATAATACCTCCGCCAAGACAAATGACAAATAGCAGAATCCATTTATTTTGTATTTTTTTCATTGTCTCATTCCTTTCTTTTAAGGGCGGGCTCAATTCTCCGCCCTTTTTATCTCATTGTCTGTTACGCTTCCTTTGATTTAAATAAATCTACCATCCAATTCCAGAAACCCTGTACATCAACTTCTTCGGCACAGTCTACATTTGGTTCTTTGTCAGTGATGACATCTCTAAAGTCTGCAACGGTCATTCCTCTCACCATTTCCTCCGCTGTCGCAACATCAATAAAATATTTCTTTGTTTTGATGACTTCCGGATAAACAATGGCACAGAATGCAAGTGCATCATGGATATTGGCTACATCAAAACCATATTCTTTATTGCGGATCAGCATGAAATCCATAACCTGTACTGCAAGCTTTGCATACTTGTTATCAAGTTTACGAAGCTCTTCAATTACCCAGACAGGAAGTTCTGTCTGTAATGTGACATCTAATCCAACCATTGTCGTAGGAATCCCTGAACGCATTACTATTTTCATTGCCTCCGGGTCAACATATGCATTAAACTCTGATGTCTGTGTTGTGTTTCCGCCGATTAACGAGCCACCCATCAAAACAACTCTTTTGATTTTGTCCTTTAAATCCGGATGTACTTTTAATGCCAGTGCAAGATTCGTCTGTGGTCCTGTTCCAAGATAAATAAGTTCACCGTCTGCTTTGCATGCTGACTCATAAATCTGGTCGTATGCGCTCAGTTCACTAAAAGGTCTTGTTGCCGATGGAATGACAACATTTCCGAGTCCGGTTTTTCCATGAGAAATTGCAACTCTCAGATCACGGATAAGAGGCTCTGCCGCACCAATTGCAACCGGTGCTTTATTTCCCATCATGTCAGCAATATCCAACGTGTTCTTTGTTGTGCAGTCAAGTGGTGCGTTTCCCGCTACTGCCGAGAATGATAAGATATCAATCTTGTCCTCACTCATAAGCGCACATAAGAGTGCAATTGCATCATCGGTTCCTGTGTCTACATCAATATGTACTGGTATTCTACTCATTTTTATCCTCCTTGTTGGCAGCGCTATTTGCACTACCTTGTGTTATATTTTTTCAAGAATTATCGTCTTGGCCAGAGATCAATAATTCTTTACTAACGTTCTATGCCTCTTGCTGATATTCCTGATATGCAAGCGGTGCTTTTTCAACCTCTTCGTATGTCGGAATGGAAATGGATGCTCCCGCGGATGCGACAGTTACTGCTGATGCCTTAGCTGCCTTCATGATTGCTTCTTCCATCGTTTTACCCTGCACCATATTTCCGACTAAATATCCGATAAAGGTGTCTCCTGCTGCGGTTGTATCCACGGTCTTCACTTTATAAGTGCCAAAATATTTTACAGTCCCGCCGATAATATGGCAGCTTCCTTTATTACCAAGAGTTACGATTCGGTCCTTATCCGAATTCATTTCTTTTAACTTTTGAATTGCTTCTTCCGCACTATCTGAGTCTGTAAGACCCATTGCTTCCGTCTCATTTAAAATCAGGCAATCCACGTTTTCCAGATTCATATGTAATACATCTTCTGTAAATGGAGCGGGATTAAAAATGATTTTGATTTTTTTTCTTTTTGCAGCTTCCAGTAAGAATTCCAAACCATTTATTTCATTCTGTAATACCAGAACATCATCTTCTTCAAAATGTTCTAACACATCCCTCATCCTCTGTTCTGATATGGTCTTGTTCGCTCCTTCCAGCAATACGATGTTATTCTGCCCTTCCGCATCCACTTCTATGATTGCTCTTCCGGATTTCCCGTCTACTTTGTATAAAAACTCTGTATTCACTTCAAATTCATTTAAAAGATCAATTAATGGCTGTCCGTCTTCTCCAACCTGTCCCGCATGCCACACCGGACAGCCGCTTTTTCTAATAGCAACCGACTGGTTCAGTCCTTTTCCTCCACAGCTTGTTGAGTAAGCTTTGCTGATGATTGTCTCACCTGCTCTCGGGAGGTGTTCAACCGTATATACATCATCAATATTTAACGATCCAAAATTTATCACCCTCATAATAGTCTCCTTCTTGGTAAAACGTTTTATCTTTTATGCTTATTATATTACTCTTCCGCATACAATTTGTCAACTTTTCTTTTATTTCTCGCTTTATTTTTGGTGATTTTTCCCTATGTTTCTTCTGTTTCACTTGACTTTTCCCTATTTTTATTGTATAATTTTCACAATAAAATAGAGTAAAACGTTTTATCAAAGGAGGGTGCAATGGCAACCACAATAAAAGATGTCGCCCACGAATGCGGATTATCAATTACAACTGTTTCTCTTGTTTTAAATAATAAACCGAACCGTATTTCCGAAAAAAACAAACAGAAAATTTTCGAAGCGGCCCAAAAGTTAAACTATATTCCCAGCCAGACCGCAGTAAGCATGAAGACGAAAAAGACCAATACCATCGGTCTGATTCTTCCCGATATTAACAATAATTACTTTTCCGAACTGGCAAAATCTATGGAGGAGGAATGTTCGCTGCACGGCTATACCGTCATTTATGGCAACACTTCCGATAACCCCAAAAAGGATTTGACTTATACCACAACCTTTCTGAGCAAAGGCGTTGATGTACTTGTTGTTATCCATTCCAACATTTCCTCATTAAAAGAGCAGAAAAAAATCCTTGAGCTGGCGCAGAGCACCAACACTCCGCTCCTGTCTATCGACCGGGAATTCGAGAAAATAGATGTCTCTTCTATTTCTGTTGACCGCTTTTCCGGTTCATATCAGGCGGTCAAACATCTGACAGATCTTGGACATACACGTATCGGCTGTATTACAGGAACGAACCATTCCAAGCGCAGTTCACAGCGCTTGCAGGGTTATAAGCAGGCTCTGTCCGATGCCGGACTTCCCTTCGAGGACGAGCTTGTTTACAGTGGAGATTTCCATGTAGAAAGCGGAAGTGATGCATTTTTCTATCTTTGGAATCAGGGAGTCACCGCCATTTTCGCATGTAATGATGTCATGGCTATGGGTGTATATCTCGAGGCAAGACGTGCTAACATTGACATTCCCCGTGATCTGTCGGTCGTTGGTTTTGATGATATCTTTTTTGCCAAATACATTTATCCGCCCCTTACCACTGTTGCACAGCCAATTACTGAAATCGGATACGAAGCTGCTCAGCAGGCTCTTTCCATGGCCTCCTCCACGCACGCTTCTACAAAATCGACCATTTTAAAAACTTCGTTTGTTCTTCGCGAATCGACCGCCCCGCCTAACATACGCAAATAAAAAAGAATGCCGATAAAAATACCGGCATTCTTTTTTATTTGCCAAACCTGCAATCTACACCATCGCCTCTTCCAGACATTCCAGCTTGCTGACTGACACTTCATATGCAATTCTGGTTTCCGTCTCAGTCTCTGATAGTTTCTTCAAATATTCTCTGCTCTGAATGCGGCCCAGAATGCGGACATGCTCGCCCACTTCAAATCCGGAAGCGTATCTTGCATTTCTTCCCCAGCAGATGCATGGAATGTAATCTGATTTTCCATACGGACGGTTCACTGCAAGGAGAAGGTCTGCAATTTCTCTCCCCAGTGGCGTCTTTCTATAAATCGGTGCCTTACAGATATAGCCTTCCAGTTCAATCTGATTTGTTTTTGCTCCATCGAGTTCTTCATCTATGAACTCCAATTCTCTGACAAATACAGACAGAACCAGATGATTCTTCTGCTCTTCATGGCGGTTGTAAGAACGGAACTGCCCGCTCGCCTTGATAAAGCAGCCGGTATAATCCTGAGTGACATCGATGAGTCGTTCCGAAATCATGAGCGGAATCCGGTCATCCGAATTGCTCAAACGTTTGACCAGCACATCTACCATATAAAAGCCTTCGCCAAAAACCCCATGGCTGAATGTGAACGGTCCTGCTACTTCTCCCATAACTGTTACCTGATTGTTTTCAATGATCTTATCTGACATAATTTGTAATTCTCCCTTCCTCGTGATCGTATTTTTGAGTCAATACTAAGTCTATGAAGCTTGGAAATATTTTAGAACTTTTTCAAAAAATTCTTCTGAAACAACTTCCGACAAAAGATGACATCTCGTCGGAAATATCCTGTTTTCGTCAAATTTACGTTAGCTTTCTATTAGTTTTATAAGAAAATCCTTGAAAATAAGCGAAATTGTGGTAGAATTAAAAAGTTGTATATCAATAAGTAAAGATTCCAAGCAAGAAAGTAGGAACTAAAAGAATGAAGATAAAAAGAGAAGACATTAGAAATATCGCAATTATCGCCCATGTAGACCACGGTAAGACTACATTGGTGGATGAATTATTAAAACAGAGCGGTGTATTCCGTGCAAATCAGGAGGTTGCGGAGCGTGTCATGGATTCCAATGACATTGAGCGTGAAAGAGGTATCACGATTCTTTCCAAAAATACAGCCGTGCATTATAAAGGAACCAAAATCAACATCATCGATACACCCGGACATGCCGATTTCGGTGGTGAGGTAGAACGTGTACTGAAAATGGTAAACGGTGTAATCCTTGTTGTAGACGCATTTGAGGGCGCAATGCCTCAGACAAAATTTGTTTTAAGAAAAGCTTTAAGCTTAAAGCTGCCGGTTATCGTATGCATCAATAAGATTGACCGTCCCGAGGCACGACCTGATGATGTCATTGATGAAGTCTTAGAACTTCTCATGGACTTAGGTGCTTCTGATAAGCAGCTTGACTGTCCATTTGTATATGCATCTGCAAAAGCCGGTGTTGCTGTACTTGATTTAAACGAAGACATGCAGAACATGGTTCCATTATTCGAGACCATCTTAGATTACATCCCGGCTCCGGAAGGTGACCCGGATGCAGATACGCAGGTTCTGATCAGCACCATCGATTACAACGAATATGTTGGCCGTATCGGTGTCGGTAAAGTAGATAATGGTACCATTGCTGTCAACCAGGACATGGTCGTTGTCAATCATCATGACCCTGACAAATGCCAGAAGGTTAAGATCAGCAAGTTATATGAATTTGACGGCTTGGATAAAGTGGATGTCAAGGAAGCTACTGTCGGATCCATCGTTGCAATCTCCGGTATTTCAGACATCTCCATCGGAGATACGCTCTGCTCGCCTGAGAACCCGCAGGCAATTGAGTTCCAGAAGATTTCCGAACCGACAATCGCAATGCAGTTCATGGTAAATGACAGCCCGTTTGCAGGTCAGGAAGGTAAATTTGTCACTTCCCGCCAGATCAGAGAGCGTTTATTCCGTGAATTAAACACAGATGTCAGCCTCCGTGTGGAGGATACAGAGAACACAGACTGCTTCAAGGTAGCCGGACGTGGCGAGCTTCATTTATCTGTATTAGTTGAGAATATGCGTCGTGAAGGATATGAATTCTCCGTAAGTAAAGCGGAAGTATTATATAAAGAAGATGAAAACGGCAAAAAATTAGAGCCTATGGAAATCGCTTACATCGATGTGCCGGATGAATTTACCGGTGTGGTCATCGACAAACTCAGCCAGCGTAAAGGTGAACTTCAGAACATGGGACCGACAGGGGATGGTTATACCCGTCTTGAATTCAATATCCCATCACGTGGTCTGATCGGTTATCGCGGAGATTTCATGACCGACACAAAGGGAAATGGTATCATCAACACTACCTTTGGCGGATATGCTCCGTTTAAGGGCGAGATTTCTTATCGTAAACAGGGCTCCCTGATTTCCTTTGAGACTGGCGAATCAGTAACTTACGGTCTGTTCAGCGCTCAGGAGCGTGGTACTCTCTTCATCGGTGCCGGCGAAAAGGTTTATTCCGGAATGGTCATCGGACAGAATGGTAAATTGGATGATATCGAATTGAATGTATGCAAGACAAAGCATCTGACCAACACTCGTTCTTCCGGTGCGGATGATGCCCTGAAGCTTACGACACCCCGTGTCTTAAGTCTTGAGGAAGCACTTGACTTCATCGATACAGATGAGCTTCTGGAGGTAACACCGGAGTCGCTTCGTATTCGCAAAAAAATTCTGGATTCCAGAATGAGACGCCGAAGTACTTTGAAGTAGATTTTTATTTCGTTTTGAAAAACTGTTTTCAGAAAATTTATAAAATTTCCTCCAATTATTCTATACTTTAAAGATTCTGCATGATATAATATTTACATGATACAAACATGGTTTTAACAATTGCATTTCACATGTTTGTATAAATCTGAATAAAAGGAGTTGAGCAGCATGAATTTTATTATTAGCGGCAAAAACATCGATGTTACACAAGGCTTGAGAGACACCATTGAATCGAAACTAGGAAAACTAGAAAGGTATTTCACTCCTGACACTGAGATCATTGTCACACTCACCGTAGAGCATGACAGACAGAAGATCGAGGTAACCATCCCGGTTAAGGGTAACATTATTCGTTCTGAACAGGTAAGCAGCGATATGTATGTATCCATCGACTTAGTCGAAGAGGTTATTGAACGACAGCTTCGTAAGTATAAGAACAAATTAGTAGCAAGAAGCCAGGGAACCGGCAATTTCAAACAAGAATTTTTAGATGATGAAGACATCGATTCCGATGATTCCGACATCAAGATCGTACGTACCAAACGTTTCGGAATCAAACCAATGTATCCTGAAGATGCCTGCATCCAGATGGAATTACTGGGACATGCATTTTATGTATTCTTTAATGCAGAGACGGAAGAAGTCAACGTAGTATATAAAAGAAAAGACGGTTCTTTTGGTTTGATTGAACCAGACTTTGCGTGATGGCAGTAAACACTGCATGAATATAAAAGAATCCCTCAGATGCCCGCATCAATGAGGGATTCTTTTTATATTCACATCAATCCAGCACTCTCCTGCACGCTCGATTTTTGCCTGTCCATTCGTTCCTTCCGTCAATTCTGCAATCAATTGCTTCTCATCCTCTTTTTTTACAAGAATCTCAATTCTGACTGCCTCCGTATAGTCAGTAGCCGCAATTGCAATCCCCCGACTTCCAAGAATATACTGAATCTTTCCGAGTCCGGTGTAGTCTGTCTGTATCTCCAAACGATATCCATACATTCTCGTGACAATTTCACTGTTTGCGAGCCCCGCTTTTGATGCGCCCGTATACGCACGGACCAGCCCTCCGGTTCCGAGCAGCGTTCCACCAAAGTATCGGGTTACCACAATCAGTACATTTCTAAGTTCTTCTCCGCGGATTACTTCCAGAATTGGTTTGCCTGCAGTTCCGCCCGGTTCTCCGTCATCACTGAAACGCTCCAGCGGCTGGTCCTCCCCCAGTATATATGCCCAGCAATTGTGTCTGGCATCCCAATATTGCTTTTTTATCTTTTCAATCTGCATCGCTGCTTCTTCTTCTGTTGCAATTGAAATGACATTTGCAATAAAACGTGATTTCTTTTCGATAATTTCTCCGATTCCATTCTGTACAACAGCTCTGTACTCTGTCAGCATTGTATTCCATTCCTCCGTTACTTTTCTGTCTTGTCATCGGCCGCAAGGCTGATGGCCTGCGCGCACATCGTGTGCTCATATTGTATCACATTTCTTCCAATTCTTGAAAATATCCTTAAGAATATATGAACTTTTCAACTTTTTCTTTATTATAGAAGATATCTTTGGTATAATGAAGCAGTATGAATAAAGGAGGATATTATTCATGAATTATGGAAAAAAAGGTGCCTTGAAAAGGCAAAAAGATATTTCTTCTAAAACAAATATGAAAAAGAAACGAGTGGGTGTCCGGCTGTTTAAAGCATTGGTGATCTGTGTACTGATTGCAATGATTGTCGGCGTGTCCGGCGCTGCATTGTTCGCAAAGCGAATTTTGGACAACACTCCTGATGTTTCGCCTGAGGATGTTGTTCCACAGGGTTATACCACATTTGTTTACGCAGAAGACGGAACCGAACTGGAACGTTTTGTTACCGGTGGTTCGAACCGAATCTATAAGACACTTGATGAGATTCCGGACAATCTCGGCAATGCTTTTATCGCAATTGAAGATTCCCGTTTCTATGAGCATAACGGAATTGATATGCAGGGTATTCTTCGTGCCGCAGTTGTCGGTATTGCCCGCGGAAATTTTTCCGAAGGAGCCAGTACTCTGACACAGCAGCTCATCAAGAACAATGTGTTCACGAAGTTTACAGAGGAAAAGACATTCTATGATCGTCTGGAACGTAAGCTGCAGGAACAGTTTTTAGCAGTCGAGATTGAGAAGCAGATGTCCAAAGAGCAGATTCTGGAAGCTTATATGAATACCATCAACTTGGGACAGAACTGTCTCGGCGTACAGTCTGCATCCATGCGTTACTTCAACAAGAATGTGAGTGATCTGACTTTATCAGAATGTGCGGTGATTGCCGGAATCACTCAGAATCCGACTCTTTACGACCCGGTTGTCAATCCGGACAAGAATGCAACAAGACGCAAGAAGGTTCTGAATGATATGCTGGAGCAGAAATTAATCACACAAGAAGCATACGATGAAGCGATGGCCGACGATGTGTATTCTCGTATTCAGGCAACTTCTTCTACGGATGATTCACCGTACAGCTACTTTATCGACCAGTTATCATCGCAGGTTATCAAGGATCTGAGAAATAAGCTCGGATATTCCTACACGCAGGCATATAACGCACTGTACAGCGGCGGACTTACCATTACGGCAACGCAGGATCCGAACATGCAGGCAATTGCCGATGAAGAGGCTGCAAATGCTGACAACTACCCTTACGAATTTTACTGGGGCGTAGAACTTGCCGCAACCGTTACACGTGCAGATGGCACTGTTGAGAATTACAGCACACAGATGCTGTCCGATTTCCTGAAATCACAGACCGGAGACACGTATCCCCTGATTTTCTCTTCCGAAGAGAATGCATATGCTGCCGTTGATTCTTACATCGCAACCTTTAATGTCGGAGAGGGTGATTATCTGGATAAAAAGGTTACGCTTACACCACAGCCGCAGACTTCCATTGTAATCATGGATCAGCATAACGGCAAGGTAAAAGCAATCGTTGGCGGACGTGGAACCAAAGAATCCAGTCTCTCCTACAACCGTGCAACAGAAGCACCGAGACAGCCGGGATCAACTTTTAAAATTTTAGCTGCTTATGCGCCTGCAATCGACACCAATACAAGTACGCTTGCAACCACACTCGTAGATGAGGAATATGAAACGCAGGATAAAGGTGCTCCGATTAAGAACTGGTATTCCGGATATCGCGGAACGGTAACTGTAAGAAAAGCCATTGAGCAGTCTATCAACGTAGCTGCTTGTAAGACAATGGCTGCTGTCGGTCTCCAGACAAGCTTTGATTACCTGAAAGATTTCGGATTCTCGACCTTAGTGGGTGACAATGATCCTGATTATCCCGGATACACCGATATTGCGGAAGTAACTGCAATCGGCGGTATCACAAGAGGTGTTTTCAACCTTGAGATGACAGCTGCTTACGCAGCCATTGCCAACGGAGGCTTATATAATGAGCCAATCCTTTACACCAAAATTTTAAATCATGACGGAGACGTACTGATTGATAATACTCCGGATTCCCGTCAAGTCATCAAAGATTCTACTGCAGCACTTCTTACAAGTGCGATGCAAGATGTTATCACTCAGGGTACTGGTACTCCTGCACAGCTGGATAACATGCCGGTAGCAGGTAAGACTGGTACATCGGATGACGGTAACGGCGGTTCCAAAGATATCTGGCTTTCCGCTTATACGCCTTACTACACATGTACGGTCTGGGGCGGTTATGACTGTAACATGCCTCTGGGTACTGTTGGATGGCATGAACGGATGTGGAAGAATATTATGGAACGTATCCATTCAGGCTTAGAATATAAGGAATTTACAATGCCGGATTCTGTCGAGCAGGCAACCATTTGTTCACAGACTGGATTGCTTGCATCTTCAAGCTGTAACGGTATTACTGAATACTTTGCAAAGGACGGACTTCCAACAACGACCTGCTCCGGGCACTATGTTGCACCGAAGCCAAATACAACCGAGAAGCCTGCAGACGGAACGAATGGCACAACACCGAGTGACGGTACTACGCCTTCTGATGGCGGAGACGGCACTACACCGACAACTCCGGGAACCGGCGATGGCGGTGACACTGGTGGTGGTGATACTGGCGGCGGTGGCGGTGACACTGGCGGTGGTGATGTCACTACACCAACACAATAAATAAACCATAATGAAAAAGGAACGTCCCAAATGGAACGTTCCTTTTTCATTATGTAATACACTTATATCCTGCCATACATTTTCTATTTCTTTGCCAGATTTTCCTGCACTCTGCGGTACAGTTCCTGTGCGGCATTATAACCCATCTGTTTCTGTCTGTGATTGATGGCTGCTGATTCAACGATGATTGCAATATTACGTCCCGGACGGATTGGAATCGTATGACATACAATCCTGTTTCCAAGGAATTCTGTATACTCCTCTTCCAGTCCAAGTCTGTCATATTCTTTATCCTTGCTCCACTCTTCTAACGTAATTACAAGGTCGATATTCTGCGTCTCACGAACACTCTGCACACCAAACAGCGTCTTAACATCGACGATACCGATTCCCCGAAGTTCAATGAAATGCCGTGTGATATCCGGTGCTGTTCCAACCAGTGTGTCTTCACTGACTTTACGAATCTCAACCACATCATCGGTAACCAGACGGTGACCACGCTTGATCAGCTCCAGAGCCGCCTCACTTTTGCCAACACCGCTGTCTCCCATAATCAGAACACCGACACCATATACATCCACCAGAACTCCATGAATGGAAATGCAAGGTGCAAGCTGAACATTCATCCAGCGGATCAGTTCCGCCATAAATGAGGAGGTTGTTCTTTCACTTCGAAATATCGGAGTGTCTGAGACAAGTGCTGCCTCAATCAGAGCTTTGTCCGGCTCCATTCCATTGCAGAAAATGATGCACGGAATGTTATAGGCTAACAGATCTTTGTAAATATCTTTTCTGCGTTCAACATCGATTCCCTGCATATAGGAGTACTCTACATATCCAATAAGCTGAATGCGTTCTGAATCGAAATGATCATAATATCCGGCAAGCTGCAATGCTGGTCTGTTAACATCCGGTACCGCAACACTCTTGTTATCCAGTTCCACATCGGGTGTCATATTCTTCAGTTCCATTTTTTCAACGATGTCTTTCAGCTTAACCTCATTATTGTTCATGTTCATATCATACCTTCTTTCTTTGTTTTTCTCTCTTTCATTATATCATTCACGGAAAAAGTTGTACACATTCTTTGCAACATTTCCATTCATGCCCGGCAATTTTGCAAGATCCTCCACCGTCGCTGCCTTGATTGCATCAAGACTCATAAACTGCTTCATCAGTTCCTTCCTTCGCGTTGGTCCAACCCCCGGAATATCATCCAGAATCGAGTGGACCTGCCCCTGACTCCTCAGCTTTCGGTGAAATTCGATTGCGAATCGATGTGCCTCGTCCTGAATCCGTGTAATCAATTTAAAGCCTTCCGAGCTTCGGTCTATCGGAAGCTCCACGTTATCATAATAAAGGCCTCTCGTCCGATGGTGATCGTCCTTTACCATACCACAAACCGGAATATTCAGCCGCAGCTCATCCAGTACTTCCAGCGCAATATTCACCTGCCCCCGGCCGCCATCCATCATAATCAGGTCCGGAAATGTCGTAAAGCTTCCAATCTCACGACTGTTTTCCCGCTCACTCAGCCCGTGCTGAAATCTTCTGGTCAGCACTTCCCGCATGCTGGCATAATCATCCGCTCCCTGCACACCCTTAATCTTAAACTTGCGGTAATCGTTCCGCTTCGGCTTACCATGGTCATATACAATCATCGAACCTACCGATGCAAATCCATTCGTATTGGAAATATCAAACGCTTCTATCCGGCGTATACGCTCAATTCCAAGCAGCTTCTCAATCTCTTTCACCGCACCAATGGTTCGCCCTTCTTCACGTTTCAGGCGTTCCTTATCCTTGCTGAGAACCAGTGCCGCATTATTTGCCGCCAGCTCGACCAGCTTCTCCTTTTTTCCCTTTTGCGGAACCTGCAGCGACACCTTGTGCCCACGCTTCTTCGTCAGCCATTCTTCGAGTACCTCAGCATCCTCCACATCGGTCTGCAGCATCAATTCTTTCGGAATATACGGTGTTCCAGCATAATACTGCTTGATAAAGCTGGAAATGATATCCGCAGCCTCCTCTCCTTTTGCAATGCGCAGATAAAAATGGTCTCTGCCAATCAGGCGGCCTCCACGGATAAAGAACACCTGCACCACCGCGTCTTCATTCTCTGTTGCAACTGCAAGGATATCCCGGTCCTCACCACTGCTGTCCGTAATCTTCTGTTTCTGGGAAATCTGACGGACACTGTTCATCAGTTCACGGTACTCAATCGCTTTCTCAAATTCCATCGCCTCAGATGCATGAAGCATCTTCTCTTCCAGTTCTTTCAGAATCGAATCAAAATTTCCATTCAAAAACCGGATGACTTCATCAATTGACTTTCGGTATTCCTCCTCGGAAATGTATCCCTGACAAGGCGCTTTGCACTGCTTGATATGATAATTCAGGCACGGCCTTTCTTTCCCCGTATCCCGCGGCAGATTCCGGTTACAGCTGCGAATCTGATACAGCTTTCGAATCAGATCAATTGTATCCCTTACGGCTCCTGCACTGGTATACGGTCCGAAATATCTTGACTTATCCTTCACCATCCTGCGGGCAAGCATCACACGCGGAAATGGCTCCTCCACCGTCACTTTGATGAACGGATAGGTTTTATCATCCATCAGCATCGTATTGTATTTTGGTCTGTGTTCCTTAATCAGATTGCACTCAAGAACGAGTGCTTCCAATTCCGAATCCGTAATAATATACTCAAACCGGCGGATGTGCGTCACCATCTGTTCAATCTTGGCGCCCTTATTTCTGCTGCTCTGAAAGTACTGTCTGACACGATTCTTCAGACTGATTGCCTTGCCGACATAAATAATCTGATCCGACTCATCATGCATAATATAGACACCCGGTTTTCCCGGTAACTTTTTCAATTCATCTTCAATCACAAAATTATTATTTTCCATATATGTATTATACTGTTTTCGCGTGGAAAGGACAAGGTATGATTTTGAATGAGCGCGAGCCGGGGATGTGCGGTATCTTTCGCCGCATATCTCCAGCTCGCTCTCATTCCGGTTTCTCATTCATTAAAATTCTAGCTGTTCTCTGTATCTTCACCAGCAACGGCGTCATCCTCTTTCATCCACTCCGGCTCTTCCTTCATTACAATTCTGCCTTCTTTTGGCTGTACGGTGTCAGAAGTAATCTTCTCTTCCTCCTCCGGCTCAGGAATTCCTTTTACTTCACGGAAGATTTTCATAAATTCTTTGCCGGTAATCGTCTCCTTCTGAATCAGGAAACCTGCAATCTTATCGAGTGCTTCACGGTTCTCACTTAAAAGATGTTTCGCTTCTTCGTATGCTTCTTTGAGCATCTTCATAACTTCGCGGTCAATCTCAGCCGCTGTCTCGTCACCACAGTTCATCACTGCACGTCCGTCTAAATAGCGGTTCTGAATGGATTCTAAGCCCATCAGGCCAAACTTTTCTGACATACCGTACTGTGTAATCATCGCTCTGGCAATCTTGGTTGCCTGCTCAATATCATTGGAAGCTCCGGTTGTAATCGTTTCAAAGACAATCTCCTCTGCCGCGCGGCCCGCCAGAGCGCCGACCAGCATTGCCTCTAATTCTTTCTTCGTATTAAGGAACTTCTCTTCCTCCGGTGTCTGCATTACATATCCAAGTGCACCCATGGTTCTCGGAACAATCGTAATCTTCTGAACTGGCTCGGAATCCTTCTGCAGTGCACTGACAAGCGCATGTCCAACTTCATGGTAAGAGACAATCCGTCTCTCCTCCGCACTCATGATACGGTCTTTCTTCTCTTTACCGACTAAGACAACCTCAACTGCCTCAAATAAATCTGATTGGCACACGACCTGTCTGCCATTCTTTACGGCATTGATCGCAGCCTCATTAATCATATTGGCCAGATCGGATCCAACCGCTCCGGAGGTTGCAAGCGCAATCGCCTCCAGATCGACCGTCTCATCCATCTTAACATCCTTCGAATGTACCTTCAGTGTATCGACACGGCCTTTTAAATCCGGCTTGTCAACCACGATACGTCTGTCAAACCGTCCCGGACGCAGAAGTGCCGGATCCAGTACTTCCGGTCTGTTCGTCGCTGCCAGAAGCAACAATCCCTTATTAGTATCAAAACCATCCATCTCAGCAAGTAACTGGTTCAATGTCTGCTCACGTTCATCGTTACTTCCCATTCCGTTATCACGGCTCTTACCGATTGCATCGATCTCATCGATAAATACAATACAGGGAGCCATCTGCTGTGCCTGCTTGAACAGATCACGCACACGGGATGCTCCGACACCGACATACATCTCTACAAATGCAGAACCTGAGAGCGAGAAGAATGGAACCTTCGCCTCTCCGGCTACCGCCTTTGCAAGCAGTGTCTTACCAGTTCCCGGAGGTCCCACCAGAAGGGCACCCTTCGGAAGCTTCGCTCCGATTCCGGTATATTTGCCGGGGTTGTGAAGGAAATCCACAACCTCCTGCAGCGATTCTTTCGCTTCATCCTGACCTGCGACATCCGCAAATGTCACCCCAGTCTCTTTCTCGACGTACACCTTGGCATTGCTCTTGCCAATCCCCATCATGCCGCCGCCCTTGGACATCCGCTTCATGACAAAGTTAAATACAACAACAATCACAAGAATCGGCAGTATCAGCGTAATAAATACTTCCAGCATCATGGACGATGCGGTGTCCGGTATCTCCTGTTCATATTCGATTCCGGCATCATAAAGAGTCTCGGACAGCTTATCATTGTCAACGGTTCCGGTATAATAATCCGGTTCGGCTTCCACCTTCTCCGTTCCCAACAGTTCACTGAGTTCACTCGCCGCACTATTTTTTGCGGCATCCTTCGATGTAATATAAATACGTGAATTTCCAATCGTGACTTTCTCGACCTGCTTCTCCTGAATCATATTAAGGAACTTGTTATATGAAATCTTCTCTGCTCCCTGACTCTGCATCATCGTATATAGAGCCATCACCATCAGACCGGTAATAATTGTGGTAATCACAATAACCATCCAGCTCTGCTTTTTATTCTTTGGATTGCGGTTATCGTTATTATTCTTGTTCTCCATGTCTTTCCTCCTAAGCATCAATTACTATCATTATAAGTAGTGCTTCCTCATAAATCAATAAAAACATTATGAAAATACTGTAAACTTAAGGCATTCTCATGCTTGTAAATTTGTTTTTTTTTTAGTATACTAATAAAGAATGTTATAAAAAACGAATTCTATGCAATTCGTTTTTCATTTTTTAGGAAAGAAAGGTATGTTATGAGAATCGGATTTGACAATAAGAAATATCTCGCTATGCAGTCAGAGCATATCCGCGAGAGAATCAACCAGTTTGATAACAAGCTGTATCTGGAATTCGGCGGCAAGCTTTTTGATGATTACCACGCTGCACGCGTTCTGCCGGGTTTTCAGCCGGACAGTAAACTTCAGTTATTAAAACAATTAAGCGATCAGGCTGAGATCGTTATCGTCATCAGCGCCAAGGATATCGAAAAGAATAAAGTGCGCGGGGATCTGGGCATCACTTATGATTCTGATGTTCTGCGTCTGATGGATGAATTTCAGGAGAACGGACTGTTTGTCGGGAGCGTTACCATCACACAGTATTCCGGTCAGAACAGTGCCGCTTTATTCAAGACCCGTCTGGAAAATCTTGGCATCAAAGTTTACACACATTATTTAATTGACGGATATCCATCCAACCTCTCCCACATCGTCAGTGAGGACGGGTATGGCAAGAATGATTATATTAAGACAAGCAGACCACTTGTAATCATCACCGCTCCGGGACCCGGAAGCGGCAAGATGGCAACCTGTCTGTCACAGCTCTACCACGAAGAAAAACGCGGTGTGCGCGCAGGCTATGCCAAGTTTGAGACATTTCCAATCTGGAACATCCCACTCAAGCATCCGGTCAACCTCGCTTATGAAGCTGCGACCGCAGATTTAAATGATGTCAACATGATTGACCCGTTTCATCTGGAGGCCTATGGCAAGACAACGGTTAACTACAATCGTGATGTTGAGATCTTCCCGGTTCTGAATACCATGTTCGAGCGAATCTACGGTGCCAGCCCCTACAAATCGCCAACCGATATGGGTGTTAACATGGCCGGCAACTGTATTTGCGATGATGAGGTATGTCAGGAGGCCTCGCGTCAGGAGATTATCCGCCGCTACTACACTTCCGTGTGCAATCTGTTAAAAGGTAACTGCACCGAGGAAGAAGCCTTAAAAATCGAGCGTCTGATGACACAATGCGGTATTACTGTTCACAATCGTCCTGTTGTCGATGTTGCCCTGAAGCTTGCCGATGAACTTGGAGAGCCTGCGGCTGCAATGGAACTTCCGGACGGACGCATCATCACGGGGAAAACCACACCGCTTCTCGGTTCTTCCGCTGCACTGCTTCTCAATGCACTGAAGGAACTCGCCGGAGTTGACCATAAAGTCCATGTGATTTCACCGGAGGCGATCAATCCAATCCAGACACTGAAGGTTGATTATTTAAAGAGTAAGAATCCAAGACTTCATACTGACGAAGTTTTGATTGCTCTTTCCACCAGTGCCGCAACAGATCCGGCTGCAAAAGCAGCACTCATGCAGGTTCCGAATCTTGCCGGCAGTGAAGTTCATACTTCTGTTATGCTCGCAACCGTCGATATCAAGATGTGGAAACGCCTCGGCATTAACCTGACCTGTGACCCGGTCTATGAAACAGACCGTCATTTCCACTAAAACTGTTTTCAGGGAATAATTTTAAAATGAAACATACTATTTTTAGATAGTAGGAACTTGTCAAAGGGGACAAAAATTCTGCAATGGATTTTTGTCCCCTTTTTCTATTTATTTTTTCAGGATTTTTTTCAAAAAGTACTGTAATTCAAAGCACAGAAGGTGTATACTCGATAAGTATTTTTTGAAATAAATGATTCACTATATAAATTACTATTTTCACATTTCATCAAAGGAGGAACATATGGCAGTAAAATATGTATTTGTAACAGGCGGAGTCGTATCAGGACTCGGAAAAGGAATCACAGCAGCATCTCTCGGACGTCTTCTTAAGGCGCGCGGATATACCGTAACGATGCAGAAATTCGACCCATACATCAACATCGACCCGGGAACCATGAACCCGGTACAGCACGGCGAAGTTTTCGTGACCGATGATGGCGCAGAGACCGATCTTGATCTCGGTCACTATGAGCGTTTCATCGATGAAAGCTTAACGAAGAATTCCAATGTCACAACCGGTAAAATCTACTGGTCTGTCCTGCAAAAGGAACGCCGCGGAGATTTCGGCGGAGGAACCGTTCAGGTCATTCCTCACATCACCAATGAAATCAAGAGCCGCTTCTACCGCAATCCGGCGGCAAAGGACACGGAGATTGCAATCATCGAGGTCGGCGGTACGGTCGGTGACATCGAAAGTCAGCCGTTCTTAGAAGCGATTCGTCAATTTCAGCACGACATGGGACATGAAAATGCCATCCTGATCCACGTCACATTAATTCCTTACCTGCGTGCCTCTCAGGAATTAAAAACAAAACCGACTCAGGCAAGTGTTAAGGATCTTCAGGGCATGGGAATCCAGCCGGACGTCATCGTATGCCGTTCCGAAAAACCGCTCGACGATGGGCTGAAAGAAAAGATTTCCCTCTTCTGCAACATTCCTGCCAATCACGTACTCCAGAATCTGGATGTGGAATATCTGTACGAGGCACCGCTCGCCATGGAAAAAGAAAACCTTGCAAGCGTCGTATGTGAATGTCTGCACCTTGAGTGCCCGGAACCGGACTTAAGCGACTGGAAGGATATGGTAGACTGTCTGCGCACTCCTACGAACGAAGTGACCGTTGCCTTAGTCGGTAAATATATCCAGTTGCACGATGCCTACATCAGTGTCGTTGAAGCCTTAAAACACGGCGGAATCTTCAGTCACACCACGGTCAACATCAAATGGGTCGATTCCGAGCTTGTCACACCGGAAAATGCAGCAGAAATACTTGGCGATGTCAGCGGCATCTTAGTCCCCGGCGGATTCGGTGACCGCGGAATCGACGGCAAGATTGAAGCCATCCGATACGCCCGCGAAAACAACCTTCCATTCCTTGGCTTATGCCTCGGTATGCAGCTTGCAATCGTAGAATTTGCCCGCGATGTTGTCGGTTACAAGGATGCCCACAGCATCGAGCTAAAGCCAGACACAACGCACCCGGTCATCCATATCATGGAAGACCAGATCGGCATTGAGGACATCGGCGGTACTCTAAGACTCGGATCTTACCCCTGCGTACTTGACCAGTCCTCCAAAGCATACGAATTATACGGAACCGGCGAGATTGCAGAGCGCCATCGTCACCGCTACGAAGTCAACAATGACTACCGCGATGTATTAACGGAAAACGGTATGCTGCTCTCCGGCCTTTCACCGGACGGACGCATCGTGGAAATGATTGAGATTCCGGAGCATCCTTGGTTTCTTGCAACGCAGGCGCATCCGGAGCTGAAATCCCGTCCAAACAGACCACATCCACTGTTCAAGGGATTTGTGGAAGCGGCGTTGACATATCAGAATAAATAGGTTGGTGGTGCTGGAGACCCAAAAACGGCGGGTACGTTCGAATCGAACGTACCCGCCGTTTTTTTCTGCCAGCCAAACTCTAACACGGTATTGTTGTCAGCAGTGCCTCGCACTTGCCCTGTATTTCAAATTCTCCGGTTCCGGCAGTCAGCAGAATACTATCCCCTTTTTCAAAGGCAACCGTCTCTGCGTTTCTAATACTTCCCTCTCCATCTAATACCAGCACATGCAGAAACGAAGTCTCATCCACGCTTCCGGTCATCTTGCTCAGGATTCGCCCGTCCAGCATCAGCTTATCCACGGCAAAATACCGACACATCCCAAGATGCGGATCAAAGGAATCACTGCGGACCTTCGGGTCGCGGTTTGCGACCTCCAATGCTTTTTCGATATGGAGATCCCGCTTTTTCCCATCTGCTCCTACTCTCCCGTAATCATACACGCGGTACGTTATGTTGGAATTCTGCTGAATCTCGGCAATGACGATGCCTTTTCCAATTGCATGGACCGTTCCGGCTTCGATGAAGAATACATCACCTTTTTGCACCGGCATCTTATTCATGACCTCCAGAATTGTTTCCTCCTGAATGCGCTGCTTTAGCTCTTCTTTGGACAGCTTCTTCGAAAATCCGTAATACAGACAAGAGCCTTCTTCACACTCGACCACGTACCACATTTCCGTCTTGCCATACTGTCCTTCCTCACGGAGCGCATAATCATCGGACGGATGGACCTGAATCGACAGATCCTGCTTTGCATCGATGAATTTAATCAGCACCGGGAAATTCTGGAATGGGATACAGTTCGTTCCAAGAACACGTCTGCCTTCCCACTCAATGTATTCCTGCAGTGTCCTGCCTGCGAAATCACCCTCTGCGATTTTGGACTCGCCGTCGATGTGGCAGGACAATTCCCATGTCTCTGCCAGTTTATCTTCCCCGTACTCTTTGTGGAATTCTGTCTTTAGCCGTTCACCGCCCCACAGATAATTCTTGCAGCTCGGTTTTAATTTTAATATTGCCATACTACCATCTCCCTGATTATTTGCCTAAGATCAGCGGAAGTGAATCCATCAGATCATCCACCTGTTTCATACAGAGTGATTCCACACCGCCAGATGCAATGTTGCCCCCGGCAACTCCGACTGCCTCAAAACCGGCAAGACGAATCGATACAATTCCTGCGGAAGAATCCTCAAATCCAAGTACTCTGCTCTTCTCTTCCCCACACAGTCCAAGTCCGACTCTCGCCGTCTCGGAATACAGCCACGGATGCGGTTTTGGTGCCAGCTCTCCGATCGTGCCTGTCTGTGTATGGGAAAATGTCTGTCCCGCTGTAATAATTGCATCATAAAATTCCAGTGGATTTCCCATATCAAGTGTCTGAAATGCCGACATAATTTCCGGCATCGCTTTTGTATATAAGCCCGAGGTCACCAGACCGATGCGGATACCATTTCCTTTTACCTCTGTCAAAAATTCTTTCAGACCGCGTGCCGGCTCAAATGCGCCCTGTTTTCCACGTCCTTCGAGGATTTCCTTCATCTCATATTCTGTTGTCGCAAAATACATGTTCCGGGCGTCTGCAAGTGCTTTGTCCGGACAGTACTTGTCGATACAGTACTGCAGATGCTCTGATACAGAATGGCCGGATACATATGGCTCATCCTCTGTCTTAAGCGAGAAATGCGGATCGTTCATCAGTTTTGCAATGCTCTGCTCGATAATCCATACCCAGAAGGATTCACTCTTTACACTGGTTCCGTCCAGATCCATCAGGATTGCAGTCGCGGGACCTTCATAAGATGCCTCCGGCACCTGATAGATTGCCGGGTACCCTAGCGCTGATTTAACATTGCACAAGGTTTTGTCCTCGTATGCAATGAACTCAACTTTCCGGTCCAGCGGCGTAAAAATTTCTTTTACGCCATCCTTTCCTACAATGAAACTTTTATCCTCCGTGGCATCCAGTGCAATCATGTCACTGATGTTCCCGACACCCGGATATACTTTCTGACTCATTTGAATCCTCCTTTACCTCTCAACTTCAATCGTAATAATCTGATCCGGTTTCATTTCCACGCAGATTTTGTTGTCTCTTACCGCCAAATCGCTCTCCCGCTCCTCATTCATATTCACAAGAAAGGCTGCTGTTACCAGCTCGGTAAATGTAATCTCTGCGCGCGAATCAGCCGTTCCTCTGTGATAGATTCGAAGGATCACATGATTCTGATCTTCTGCAAATTTCACGCAGGAAACCTCTGCCCCTGTCACTTCCAGGAAGCTCTTTTCCATCGGAAGGAATCCGCTCTCCTCTGAGTCCAGGCTGAACTGCGCCGGAATTACTTTGGACGCTGCGCGCTCTGCCAGCATTGGAAGGTGCGCTGTTTCCCAATTGCCCTGATGCGGAAGAATTGCATATTCATATTCCATCGTCTCTAACAGCTGACCGCCCTCCTGAGAAGGATAAGACGAGCCGCTTCGAAATTCCGTACAGATAATATCACGGACTGCACGGTAAAGGGTGCAGGAGAGATAACCCGAATGAGACGCATCGTATTCCAGCAATTGCTCTGAAATAACAGCAAAACCTTCCTCTCCATCACTGATATCCACAAACCCCTGCATTGGCAGCTTATCCATTTCCGGATATCTCTGGTCTGCCATCTCATTGTCTGCAGTAACCGGTCTGTGATCCACGGTGAAATGTCCTCCTGCATCGGCAGTATCCGTCACGATTTGTGGGTGGAATTCAACAGACATACGGTGATCTCTCGCCGTGTTTTTCACCTTCAGCTTCACATCCAGTTCTCTGGCATCTTTCTTTAAGGTATAGCGGATGTGTACCGGAATCTCTGTCATTTCTCCGCTTCTTCTGCTCTCACCGGCAATCCCGCCCTCCGGACGCATGCAGGATGCAGGAACCTTCAATGTGTAGGACGCGCAGATGCTCGCCTGAACATCCGTATTCTCTTCCCGGCAGATGTCTGCCTGAACACCGAGACTTGTATATACCTGATCGTGATATGGTGGGAAATGAATCCAGTAATCTCCGACATCTCCGCCACTCTGCAGGTAATTCAGCTCCCCGGTTTCATATCCGGTTTCTTTATCCAGAATCTGAACCGTTCCATTTCCAAGCACAGTTACTTTGAGGTAACGGTTTTCCATGACGTTGGCCGCGCTGGAAAGCTCTCCTCCATCACTCATTCTGGTTGGCGGCCAGAATTTCTGTTCTCTGGCAAATCCCTGTTTTTTCACAGCTTTGACCACCTTATAGCCACACGCTGGAATCTCTCCGGTTTCGAGTATGATTTCATGGCGGTCTGCGTAAAACGGCTCCGGTCTTGTATGACGGTTTACCGTTGGTGTGACTGCTTCCGTTCTGGAAATGTGTGCGCAGTTTAATCTGTTTTCCTGCATGTCATACACATCAAAATCCCAGATATTCTGCTCTCTCGGTGTGTCAACCACCAGTTCCACAACCTCATTTCGCTTCTGTGGAAGTGGATTGACAAGAAGAATTAAAATATCCTCCTCACCGCAGTCTCCATTTGCAATATTCATTGCAAAATGACGGATCACACGGTCCTTCACACAGTCCGAGAGCTCCACACACTGGTCAAGACGATACATCACATCACGAACCGTCTTATCCTGCACCACGCCGTTGATGCTGTCGTGTGACTGGGAACCAAGCAGGTAGTCTCTTGCTTTTTCAAGATAATTTCTGTTATAAGAAAGTCCTGCCATGCTTCCGGCTACCGCAAGGGGTTCTGCCAGTTTCATCAGGTCGCTCTCTGCTGCCTTATGCAGCTTTTTGACCGGATAACGGGTCATCAGTGCATTTGCGGATACGGAAGGTGCCGGACCGTCACGCAGCTCGCCCTTAATGACACGAAGCTCTTCTTTGCTTAATTTATCTTTTAGAAGTGCTGCATAATCTTCCATATTGGCGTGATGCAGCTCAATCTGATCCTCCTTTAAAGCGTCATTGATCTTGTGAATCAGCTCTAAGAGATGGGTCTGTGCACAGGTGGAATCAGAACCGTCCATTAAAATGCGGTCCTTCTTTAAGACTGTCGCATCGATGGCGTTCCATGAGCGCATGGCCAGCTCACGCAGTTTTCCCTCATGCACTTCCTCCCTGTGATTTAACATAAAGTGATCCTGCTCACTGCCCACCTTGTCAGCCTTGTGATACAGTCTCGTCTTGCCGTAGGCATAGCGGAATTCATCTGACTGATAGGTCCGGTCACTCATTGCCTCCATGTATGTATTCATATAAAAGTTAGCACGGGCCTCTTTGCCAAGTCTTGTCGTGAGAATCCGGGTTCCGTCTTTACCTTCCCAGATAAACTCACTCTCCGGTGCCCTTCTCTCGCTCACGCGCTTTGCCACGATAATCAGATCAATGCCAAAGCCTTTATAAATCTGTGGGAACTGGCTTGGCTGTCCCCAGCCGAAGGACTCATAGCCCACGTTTAGTTTATGACCGTACCTGCGGCAGACGCGGTCTCCTTTCAAAAGGTTTCGCACCAGACTCTCGCCACTGACCGGATAGAGGTCCGGCAGTGTATACCATGGTCCGATGAGCAGTCTGTGCTGCTCGATCTGCTTTTTCAGTCTCTCTTCGTTCTCCGGACGGAGCATCAGATAATCCTCCAAAAATACGCTCTGTCCGTCAAACAGAAAGCTGACATAATCCGGTTCATTTTCAAGTACTTCTAATAACTCATCCAGCATCTCAGCCAGATAGATTCTGCTCTCCCAGATCGGGTAACGCCATTCGCGGTCCCAATGTGTATGTGTCACCACATAGCCTTTTTTTTCCATAATATAACTCCTTTTTAACCCTTCAGTGCTCCTGCGGTCAGTCCATTTACAAAGTTCTTCTGCGCCAGCAGATAAACAACAATAACCGGCATTGCTGCAAAGAATACATATGCAAATACAACACCCCAGTTAGCAGAATACGGTCCGACTGCTGTATAGATTCCAACGGTAATCGTCTTTACCTGTCCAAGTAACAGCGGTGTCTGAAAGTCATTCCAGATTCCAAGCCCGACAAAGATTGCAATCGTCGTAGTACAAGGACGAAGCAGTGGAAACAGAATCTGCCAGAACACCTGAAATTTACTCGCACCGTCAATCTCTGCCGCCTCTTCCAGTTCAATTGGAAGTGAATGAATATAGTTCGTGTACATGAATGTCGCAAATGAAATATTTCCCGAGACAAACACGAAAATCAGAATCGGCACCCCAAACGGAATTGACAGATTCCGAAGAAGAATACAAAGTGGCAGATACACGATAACATACGGCACCATAATTCCAATCAGGAAATAGATTCGTAAGAATCCGGACAGCTTTGATTTGATTCTTGCCAGATAATAGGCTGCCATGGAAGATACAACAACTGTCAGCAGCGTTCCTGCCACCATCAGGATGATGGAATTTTTGTACATTTCAATCATATTTGTATTTGGACTTTTCAGTACACTCACAATGTTCTGAATTGTCGGCGGAATCGGCAGTGAAAGCGGCTGGTCCAGAATGATATCTGAAAGCTTGAAGGTATTCGATACTGCAATATAGATTGGAAGTACGACGATCAGTGCAAGAACAATTAAAAAAATCGTCTGAATAATAGAAACTACTCTGTTTTTCCCTTTCATTACATTTCCACCTCCTTCTTATTCATCATTGTAACAATAAAGATTGATATCGCTCCGATTGCCAGGAATAGTACAACGGAAATCGCGGAAGAATATCCAACCATGCTGTTGGAGAAGCCCTGCGATACAATATTGTAGACAATCGTTTCTGTATCGTAGCCCGGACCTCCATCGGTCATGATTTTCACGACATCATACATACGCAGCTCGTTGATAATACTCATCAGAAAGCTGACAGACATACCCGGAATGATGAGTGGAAGTGTTACATTTCTGAATTTATTCCAGCGGTTTCCTCCATCCACCGTACATGCCTCATACAGTTCATGCGGTACCGTCTGCAGAGCTGCTAAATATAACATCATATGGTATCCCAGGGTTCTCCATATCTCTACCAGAATAATACAGATGATTGCCGGGCCCTGCTTTCCAAGCCAGTTTCCAATCAGATCCGACTGTCCGAGAGAGATCAGAATACCGTTTAACACACCGTTGTAAGACAGAATACTTTTCCATACAAATGAAATGGCAACTGTACTCAGTACAAACGGAATGAAAAATACGGTACGGAAAATATTACTCTTTGCAGATGCGGTATTTACCAGCATTGCAAGAAAAAGACCAAGAACATTCACTGCAATGACGACCACAACGGAAATCACGGTCGTATTGACCACGGCATTTCCGAGTCTTGCGTCTTTAAAAACATTGATATAATTTTCGATTCCGATAAACTGCATTGGATTAAAGCCGTTCCATTTATTCAGGCTGAAATAGAATGCCATCAAAATCGGGACTACCAGCAAAATAGTGTAAATCACGAATGCCGGTACTGCAAATCCAATCGACATATTTCTTTTTTTCATTTTACATTCCTCTTTTTTTGCATAAAATGAGCCGCAGCAAATTCTTTTCTCACTTCATTGAATTTACGGCAGCTCATCCTATCATCTTTTACTCTATCGATTTACTGTGCATCTAATAATCTCTGATACTCTGTATCCCAGCCTTCAACCTCTGTCTTAACATCGGCACCGTTGAAAATGTTCTGGAATGACTTGTCCATAAATGACTGCATTCCGCTTGGAGCTGCATTTTCGCCCGGAAGCTTTACGATTTCCTGAACGGTCTCACTATCCTTGATGTTGTCGATAAATTTGGTTGTAACAGCACCCTGCTCATATGTAACTGCGTTCTTTGTTGTAGAATATAAACCGTCTGACTGTAAGTACTCTTTGTATACGTCAGGATTTTCATCGAATACATATTTGATGAACTGGAACGCTGCATCTTTGTTTTCACAAGTCTCTGAAACTCCCCAGTATGAACAGTCTGCAACAGTAAGCTTGCTTCCGTCCATTGTAGGAACTGCAAATACACCAAAGTCTTCATTCTTTTCTGCGTCGAATCCGGCTGCTGCCCATGAACCATCAACCATCATTGCAGCTGTTCCCTTCTGGAATTCCTCTGCTGCCTGACTGTAGCTAAGTGACATTGCGCCATCATAATAGTAACCCTTGTTGATCATGTCCTGCCATTTTGAGAGAACATCAATAGTTGTATCATTGTTCCATTTGTTAGAACCATCTTTTAAGTCCTTGTTGAAATCCGGGTATTTCGCAAGTAATGCGGTATCGCCTTCTGCAATCCAGAATGGCTCGCCTGTTGCCCAGATATCGCCTGTACCGCCGCACATCAGAGGAGTTTTTCCTGCATCCTTGATTGTCTGGCATACGTTCATGAATTCATCCCATGTGGTTGGCTCCTGCAGATTTAACTCACTGAAAACGGATTTATTATAATAACACTGCATTTTGTACTGTTTGAAACTTGGTACGGTGATGCATTTTCCATTGTACTGGCAAAGTGTGGAGTCCTCGAAAAGATCCTGTACATCCTGTGGCACTTCTGTGAAAATGCCGTCCATAGTTGCAAGCTGTTCTGCCTCGATTACAACGTCCGGGAAGCTTCCGCTGCTGAGCATCGTCTTCCAGAATGCCTGACGGTCATCACCTGTTGCAAGTACTTTTTCCACCTCGATATCCGGATGATCTTTTTGAAATGAATCAATCATGTTCTGCCATACTTCCGATGTGATATTGTCTGTCTCAAATACTCCGAATGTAATTTTCGTCTTTCCACTGTCACTTGTACTTCCTGTGTCTGCTTTCTTGCCACATCCCATAAGGCTGGATGCGATTACACATACGCTAAGGGCAAGTGCGATAAGTGCTCTTCTTTTTTTCATAGTTCCCTCCTAAAGGTTTCCCTTAATGTTTTTTGTTTTTACATGTAACAAATCGATTTGTTTTTGTAATTTCATTATATTTCAATCTGTCCCCCTCTTCAATTCAAAAAATTGTAGAAGTATTTCAAAAATAATAGGTTCCATTGCATTCTTTGTTCATTTATTATAGAATTTATTCAGAAATCATACTTTCTATTATTCAGAACAAAGGAGCCGTCATTATGAAAAAAACACATGGATTCGGAACACGGAGCATTTTTACCAAGATTACCTATTTAACGGTTATCCTGATTATCTTAAGCTCTCTCATTTCCAGTTCTATACTAATGGTGCAGTTTTCACAGCGCCTGAAGGAAAAAGACCGGCTTCTGGTCAGTGAAGCGACGAACCGGATTGAAGATTTTGCCTTAAACAAGTATAATATGATGTATAATCAGCGCACGCTTCTCCACTCAACGGACTATATTGCAAGCATCATTACGAATACCCGGAGTAATTCTACCGAAATCTATCAGACGGAGAATTTAAGTAAGATTACCGCTTATTTAAATGCGCTCATCTATTCTGACAATACCATCTGCGACGCGATACTTTTTACCGCCGATGGGAAGAATACATTTTCGCAATCCAACGGCGGCGGGCGCAAGGTCTATGTCAGTTATGATTATCCAAATCTTCCATATATTCAGGATTTTTCTAAAACAACGGATAACATTACCGCCATTTATGACGCAGAGCCACCCTATTTAACGTTAAATTCGGAAAAAGCATCTAAAAACACAATTACCTTCATAGCGAAATTGTACGATATGAACCAGCCTGCCAAACAGCTAATCATTGGATATCTCATGGTCAGCTTTTCTCCGGAGAGCATCGATCAGACCTATAATGAGATTGAAGCCTCCGCCGATGGCAACTATCTGATTGTGAATGCGGGAAATGATATCATTTATTCGAATGATACCGAACTTCTTGGACAGCCTTATGACAATGATCTCATTCCGGAGGCCGATATCATTGGCGATAAGACACTCAGCTTATCTGGTCTGCGTGTCATCGGCTCCGTCTCCGATAACATCCTGCAGCAGAATATCAATACGATTCTGGTGCGGCTTACTCTGGTCACACTTTTATGTATCACCTGTCTGATTCTGATTGTCACCCTGCTCCATAAATATTATCAGAAGAAATTCAGACAGCTCGGCTCGGCAATGGAAGATATCAGTCAGGGTGATTTTAATTTGAAGCTTCCAGTCCAGTCCGATGATGAGATTGGATATCTCAGCCGCGCCTTTAATACCATGTCCGACACGCTCGATACCTATATTAAGAAGACCTATCTCGCAGAGACCCAGAAGCGGACCGCAGAGCTCTATGCACTCCAGACACAGATCAACCCGCATTTCCTCTCAAATACAATTGAGAGCATCCGTATGAAGGCTCTCGAAGAGGATGACTATGAGGTTTCGGAAATGCTCGCAAACCTTGGAAATCTGTTCCGCTGGATGGTGCAGTTCCATCAGAACATCGTCTATCTGGAGGATGAAATCGACTATATCGACACGTATCTGGAATTGCAGAAATTCCGCTTCGGTGACCGCATCCATGTTCATATGGATATTCCTCCGGAGACCTTATATCTTGGCGTGCCGCGTTTTACCCTGCAGCCGATCGTGGAAAATGCAATCACGCACAGTCTGTCGCAGAACGCACAGCCACTTAAGATTACGATTTCATTCAGGAAAACAGACGAACAGCTTCAACTTATCGTGGCAGATGACGGCATCGGCATGGAAGACCGTACCTTACGAAAACTGCGCGCACACATTCAGGGCAGCGTCACCGAAAATGAATTCGGTGTGGCACTCCGCAATGTCAACGCGAGAATACAGCTGCTTTTCGGAGACCGGTACGGACTTGCCATTGACAGTGCTCCTTACCGCGGAACCGTTGTCACCGTATCTTTGCCGGCGGCAGAAAAGGAGGAAATGGAACAACATGTATAAAATGATGATTGTTGATGATGAACCCAATATCCGCTCTGGTCTCATGAAGCTGATTGAGTGGGAGGTCTACGGGATTGAGATTGTGGGGGAAGCCGAGGATGGCATCAAGGCCTATATGGGAATCAAATCCCTAAGGCCCGATATTGTTCTGCTGGACATTTCCATGCCCAATATGAATGGCATTGAATTAATGGAATTGTGTGAACGTTTAGAATATAAGCCGCGTTTTATCATCTTAAGCGGCTACAATGATTTTGAATATGTGAGAAAAGCCCTGCAGAGCGGCGCCGTCAATTATATGCTGAAACCGGTCGATCAGGATGAACTGGTTCAGACCGTCATGTCGACCGTCCGGCTTTTAGACGAAGCATCCTCCTCCAGCCGGCAGTTTCAGGAGATTATGCAGTCTCTGCGCAACGATGTGCTGGTCCGTGTCTTAAATAACCGGATTGATTCGCTGGAGCTGCGGGAGAAATGTCATTTCACCAAGCTGTCCTTTCGCTGCAACCACATGCGGATCGGGTTGCTGCAGGCAAGGACGAAAGATCTGTCCGCTTCCGGTTCTGCTTCACAAAAATGGCTTGATTTTTCGGATATAGAAATCTGTGAGAAAATTTGTAACGAACGCTGCGAATGCTACGCGGCAATTGACAATACAGATACCCTGACTCTGATTTTCAAAGACAACTCAGACCAGTTTGACACATCGGATTTCGAGCGGCTTTTAGAAAAGTGCAGACAGGCAGTTGCCGAGCATCTGAATACCGGGATTTTCACCTCACTCAGCGAAAATATTGACAGTCTCTCTGAGCTTCCAAAGAGCTACAAGACCTGCCGTCAGGACTTTGAGCGCCAGCAGATCATGGAGAGCTTTTTTAAGGAGGATTCTCTGGCTAAGCTGGAACAGACCAGTCCCTCTGATATCGACTACACCGTCTTTCTGCAGGCTCTGGAAAATTGCGACACCGAACAAATTCGCAGCTTTATCCATATGTATCTGGCTGATATTCTTGCCACCGCAGGAATCGACCATATTGAGAACTCGAAATATTATCTCATCGAATTTATTTTGTATACACTGCAGAAAATGGAGTCTTCACTTTTAATCGGCGGCGATATCGGACACGAAAAACGGGCTGTTTTTGAAATCATCCGGCAGTCCGACAGCATCACGGTTCTGGAGGAGAAACTGATTGAATATTTTATCTTACTCGCAAACCAGCTGAAGGAAAGCACCGGTTCCCACTACTCTTCTATGACACAGAGTGTATTGAACTATGTGGTGAACAACTATTCCGACAGCAATCTTTCACTGAAAACGCTTGCCGGACAGATGGATGTCAACGCTGCTTATCTCGGCAGACAGTTTGCAATGGAGACAAACGAATATTTTTCCGATTATTTAAACCGGATAAGAATTTCCCACGCGCTCCGGCTTCTTAGCACCACCACGCAAAAGACAGCCGTTATTGCCGAGTCCGTTGGCTTTTCGAACATCAGCTATTTCTTCACTATTTTTAAAAAAGTAACCGGCGGACGTCCGGGTGATTACCGCAAAACTACTTCCAAAGGAGAAAACCATGAATAAATTATTTCGCGCAGAAGGTCCCATTTTCACCTTTCTCAATAAAGTAACCGATATTATATTTTTAAATCTGCTGTTTCTGGCCGGATGCATCCCAATCATCACGGCCGGAGCTTCACTCACTGCACTGACCACCACCGCTATGAAATGTATCTGCAGGGAGGAAGGTTATATTTTTAAAACCTTCTGGCACACCTTCAAATGTCACTGGAAACATTCTACCGTGTTTTTTCTGATTCTCTGCGCTGCAAATGTCATCTTTTACATTGATATTGTCTACTGCAATGCATTACTTGCCCCGCCTTTGAGACAGGTTGTCATCGTTGTGATTTTGTCTGTAGGCTTACTGTTCCTATTGGTTTCCGAATGTCTGTTTCCATATATGGGAATTGTTCAGGGGGCGGACCTTTCGAATGAAGCTGTAACAAAAATGCGGATCATTGATATTGTAAAAGCGGCGGCCATCCCCGCAGTCGGATGCCTCCCCGCCACCCTGCTGATGACGATTATCAACCTGCTCCCGGTCATCCTTACCTTTGCACTGGGTGCACTTTACACCGGACTGATCGCATTCTATTTCTTTTTCGGCTTTGCCGCTGCCGCTGTTTTGAATGGATTTCTTATGTGGAAATCCTTTGAGAAGATGCAGATGGTATAATTATTTTTGTTGTTTATCATAGCTTCCTGATCGAAAGCCTTCTAAATCCAGCGTGACGTATTGATACCCCAGCTTTTTCATATATTCTGTGATTTCGTTTTTATTCGAAATGGCAGCCGCCAGCTTGTCAGAATCCACCTCGATTCTCACCGTATCCTCATGCACCCTCACGCGTATGTTATAAAATCCGAATTTCTTTAGAAATGTTTCTCCGGCTTCTACTTGCTGCATCTTTTCATAGGACAGCTCGGTTCCGTAGGGAAAACGAGTCGCAAGGCATGGGGTCGACGGTTTATTCGATGACGATACCTGATACTCCGCTGCCAGTCTTCTCACCTCTTCTTTTGTCATGCCGGCTTCAGCGAGCGGGCTTTTGATTCCCATCTCCCGGACCGCTCTGATTCCCGGCCGGTAAACATGCAGATCATCTTCGTTGGTCCCTTCCATGATCGTCATAACAGACAGCTCTTTTGCTAGATCTGCCACCTTGCCAAATAAATACTTTTTACAGCGGTAACAACGGTCTTCCGGATTCATTAGGATATCGGCTTCGGATAATTCATCTGTCCGAAGTACCATATGCTCTGCCCCCATCTCCTCTGCAATCGCTCTGGCTTCGTCCAGCTCTGCAGACGGGTGCAGCATCGTGTGCAGCGTTACTGCATAGACCTTCCTGTCTTTCGAAGTTTCACACGCCAGTGCCAGAATCAGGCTGGAATCCACTCCGCCGGAAAACGCAATCATCACATCTTCACTTGCGTATTGGCGCATGATCGCTTTTAATTTTTCACATTTTTCCTGATAATTCATGACTTGCTCCTACTTTGCTTCATATTCCTTCTGTATCAACTCATACACATTTAAATACGGCATCTGATTCTTCTTACACAGCTCTGCAACGCTGCCGTACTCCGGATACACCCGAACCAGACTGGCATTTTTGCACACCTTCACCCGGGCAGCACCGATTGAAGTTTCAAATATTTCCTCTTCACGTTTTAAAACCGTGCGCTCCATCTCAACACGGCGTATTCCAATGGTCGTAGTCTCTTCAAAAATAATCTGTTCTAATTGCGCAATCTGTGCCTCCCGACAGATTACATTCAATTGGTAAGCCGGACGGTTTTTCTTCATAAATACCGGTATGAAATGCACGTCGCGTGCACCGGCCTCAAACAATCGTTCCATCACATATCCTAAGGCTTCCCCTGTACAGTCATCCACATTTGTCTCAAGCTTGTATATCGTATCGCAGTCTGCCGACTGCTCCTTGATCAGCATCGCGCGCAACAGACTTGGTCTGTCATAGGTTCTCTTACCCGCTCCAATTCCTGATTTTAAAATCGTATAGTTCTTCGGCAGAACATCGCTCGTCTTCAGTGCCGCAACAACAGCGGCCCCGGTTGGTGTGACAAGCTCGCCCTCCGTTTCTGTTCTATGCAGTACCAGTCCGTGCGCCTCAGCAATTGCCACCACCGCAGGTACCGGCACCGGAATCACGCCGTGCTGACAGCGCACGAATCCCTGCCCCTCGCTGACACTTGGCACAATCACTTCTGTGATATCCAGATTGTCAATACACACCGCGATCGCCACGATATCCACAATGGAATCTACTGCCCCCACCTCGTGGAAATGTACCTCACTCACCTCTACCCCGTGTGCCTTTGCTTCTGCCTGTGCAATAATCCGAAAAATCTTCTCTGCAATTGCTTTCGCACGCGGTGTAATATCTGCGTGCTCGATGATATGCAGAATCTCCGGCAGACCACGGTGTTCATGTCTGTGACGAGGTCCGTGATGCAAATGCTCCTGCCCATGTAAAAATTCCATGTCATGATCGTGATTTTCATGTACCACATCTAAATGCACAGCAAAGTCACAGATATCCAGACCTGCTTTTTTTACTCTGCTGATTTCTATCTCATATCCATCCACCGCAAGACTTGCCAGTGCTTTTTTCAACACTTCCTGATCTGCCCCCAGATCAAGCAGTGCCGCCACTGTCATATCTCCGCTAATTCCGGAATAACATTCTAAATAAAGTTTCTGACCCATTTTCATTCTCTCCTGTCTGTCTATTTCTTCACAGCGAGACGGTTAATCTGCGTTGCCATATACCCCGCTCCATAGCCATTATCAATATTCACGACCGCAATGCCATTGGCGCAGGAATTAATCATCGTGAGCAGTGCCGAAAGTCCGTGCATGCTTGCCCCATATCCAACCGATGTCGGCACCGCAATGACCGGTTTGTCAACCAGTCCGCCAAGCACACTTGCCAGTGCACCCTCCATTCCGGCAACCGCAACAACGCAGTTCGCGCTCTGAATGGTGTCTAATTTAGATAGCATACGATGAAGTCCGCTCACACCAACATCATAGATACGCTCTGCGTTGGTTCCAAAATATTCCGCGACCTGAGCAGCCTCTTCCGCGACCGGAATGTCCGCAGTACCTGCGCTGC
Organism: Hespellia sp.; assembly: GCA_028694105.1. GTDB lineage: Bacteria > Bacillota > Clostridia > Lachnospirales > Lachnospiraceae > Hespellia. Next base: position 37,450 of record JAQUUC010000009.1, on the reverse strand, counting down.
AGACAACAATCTTGCCAATGCGTACTTTTCCTTCTTTTTCGATTTTCAATATATGAGAAATCTCATCGTACTGTACTTCCGGCATATGTGCTCTGAGCATCTCATACTGCTCCTTCGAGGCTCTGGTGCCTAAGACTTCGCCCTCTTCTCTGTATAATCGTTCGAATATTTCCAGCAGATGCTTATCCGCTTTGCCACTGCAAAACACAACCTCCGCAAATCCCGAACGAATCTTGCGATGTGTATCCAGCTTCGCATACCCTAATTCTTCAAAAGGCTCCCTGCGGAAATATTCTTCCGCCTCTTCCACAGACATCTCACCGCTTTTTACTTTCATTAACACTTCATTTGCTTCCATATCAGGCTCCTCTTTTCTGTCTCATTGTGGCTTAGTATAATACCTAAACCTTAGTCTAGGTCAAGACTTAATTTCATGAATTCAATTACCGCGTCACATTATTCAGCCACTTATAAGACCGATACCTTTTAATTGAAAACGGCAGCTTCACAATCTCGTCGCTCACCAGCAGCACATATACCGCCATCACCGGAAGCTTCAGCACAAATGCACCGATAAATCCGGCAAGAATCGAAACGCCCCAGAGCGTTCCCATATCGATCATCAGGCCAATTTTCGAATCACCGCCGGCGCGGAAGATTCCAACAATCAGGGTTGAATTGATACTCTGACCGACGCAATAATAAGCCATGATATATGTCATTTGCCTGAGATACACGCGCGCCTGCTCACTCAGCGTCAGGATATTTCCGGCGATCGGCATCACGGTCAGTACGACAAGTCCGCCAAGCAAACCGAGAATCACCGACATTTTCCAGAAACGGGTCGCATACTGCTTCGCCAGATTTTTGTTTCCCTCACCGATGGTCTTGCCCACCAAAATCGCTGTTGCACTGGCAATTCCAAAGGACAGGATCATTGCCATCTGCCTGCCGACCTGCATCACCGAATTGGCCGCTACCGCTGCCTGCCCCATCCGGCCGATAATGGCCGTAACCGTGGCAATTCCACAGCCCCATGCAAGCTCATTCAGCACAACCGGTGTCGCGTATTTCAGGAAATCCCGCGTAAGCGCCTTATTCTGTGTAAATAAAAACTTAATCCGAAATTTAAGCACCGGATTATATTTGCGGTCATATATGAACACAATGACAAGCTCCACGATTCGCGCAATCAGCGTACCCAGCGCCGCGCCGCGGATTCCCAGTGCCGGACATCCAAGCAGTCCAAAAATAAAAATCGCATTCAGTACGATATTCACGAGGAGCGAAGTTCCATACACGATGGTAGAGATTACCACCAGCTCCATACCGCGAATGACATTTGTATAAATAATCGTGATGGTCGCAATGATGTATGAGCACGCGATGATGCGCAGATATGGAATCCCCGCCGCGATGACCACCGGATCGTTGGTGAAAATCCGCATCACTGTACCCGGTGCCGCCAGCACCACAATCGTAAACAGAATCGCCACAACGATACCGATTCGCATCGTCATTCCGATAATCTGTTCAATGACTTTGATATTCTTTTGTCCCCAATACTGTGCAACCAGAATCGTCGCACCGGATGTCAGCCCGAAAAAGATCAGTGTCATAACGAAATATGCCTGACCTGCCAGCGACGAAGCCGACAGTGCTGTTTCCCCCACTTTACCGAGCATCACGACATCAGCCGTCCCCACACTCACATTAATCAGATTCTGGAGTGCAAGCGGAAGTACCAGTGTGATGACCGTTTTGTAAAAAGATTTTCTTTCGTTGTTCATTTCAATTCCTCTCAATTTCTCACACGGTTTCCCCAGTTTTTATAACCGTGCATTTATTCTTGTCAATTCAGCAGCGTCACATCTCTTCGATGCATTTCCAAAATTCCTTCTTCCTTCATCTTGCCGATTTCGCGTGCCATCGCACTTCGGTCCACACACAGATACTCCGAAAGCGTCGTTACGGAAAATGGAATCCGAAAGCTTTTTACACCTGCTTTTGCCACCTGAATTTGGAAATAGTACAGCAGCTTGGTCCGGATTGACCGATTGCTGATAATCTCGATTCGCTCACTTAAATTCTGTGCCTTTTCGGAAATGATAGCCAGCAGATTTTCAATCATTCGCTGATGGCACTCACAGACCTTGCCGCACGGCGTAATTATTTTCTTATAAGGCACATAGGCCACCGTGCATTCATGCTCACAGACCACCTGAAACTGTTTCCCGCACTGATTGGCAAATGCGATGATTTCCCCAAAGATTTCTCCTTCTTCCAGATGATCAAGCATCGATGAATTTCCATCAATATCAATGCGCTCCATCCACGCACTTCCCTTCTCTATGATACCGATTTGTCCCTGATTGTTCTGAAATGTATAAATCAGTTCACCACTTTTATATTTCCTGCGGATCACTTCCATGCAGCCATACATTTTTTGACAGTCCTGCGAAGATATCTGGTCAAATAATGCTCTTGTACTCATTTCCATAAAATTTCCTTCTTTCATTCCACCCATTTCTCATTTGTTTTCCCTGATTTTGGATTGATTTCCAAAAGTTGCATATGCAACAGATTTTTTATTACTTCTATAGTATTATAATTTACAGAAAAGGTAAAGACTAATTTAAAGAATCATCAGGAGGTTCACATATGAATTATTTAGAATTAAAACCGGGAATTTATTGGAATGGCGTATTGGATACGGAACTTAAGGTATTCGACATTATTATGGAGACAGAATTCGGTACGACCTACAACTCGTATGTCATCAGGGGCAGTGAGAAAACCGCGCTCGTTGAGACTGCAAAAGCAAAATTTTGCGATGAATATATCAAACGCGTGGAGGAAATCACACCGATTTACGACATTGATTACATCATCGTCAACCACACGGAACCGGATCATGCAGGAAGTGCAGAAAAATTAATTGAGATGAATCCGAACATCATGGTCGTCGGCACCGGAACAGCCATCAATTTCTTAAAACAGATTGTAAACCACGATTTCTACAGTATGCCGGTCAAGGAGGGTTCTACGCTCTCGCTGGGCGATAAGACACTGCAGTTCCTGACCGTGCCGAACCTGCACTGGCCGGATACGATGTACACGTATGTCGCTGAGGACAAGGTACTCTTTACCTGCGATTCTTTCGGCTCACACTACAGCCATGCCGGCATTCTGCGCAGTACTGTCACCGATGAAGAGGGCTACCTGCGCGCAACGAAGTATTATTTCGACAACATTCTCGGCCCCTTCAAAAATCCATACATGCTAAAAGCCCTAAACCGCATTAAGGACTTCGAGGTGGAAATGATCTGTCCGGGCCACGGTCCTGTCCTTGACAGCCATATTGAGGAGCTAAAGGAAATCTACTACAAATGGTGCAGTGAGCCTGCTCCGAACGCAAAGAAGACCGTCATCATCCCTTATGTCAGCGCGTACGGCTACACCAGAGAGCTTGCTGCCTGTATTGAGCAGGGCATCAAAGACAGTGGAGATATTCAGGTGGAATGCTATGATCTGGTCGAGACGGATTCCGCTGTGGTTGCCGGGAAACTCCCTCTTGCAGACGGAATCCTATTCGGTACACCTACCATCCTGGCCGAGGCCTTAAAGCCAGTCTGGGATCTGGCAACCGGACTGTATCCACCGATTTTCAAAGGAAAACTTGCAAGTGCATTCGGCAGCTACGGCTGGAGCGGCGAGGCTGTTCCACACATCATCGAACGTTTGAAGCAGTCCAAGATGAACGTCTTAGACGGTTTTCGCATCAAATTCAAGCCAAGCGAAAACGAGCAGACCGATGCTTATGAATTCGGCTATAACTTTGGATGTGTTCTCCTCAAAAAAGAAAATGACCACATCAGCTCCAAAACCCACACCTTGGTGAAATGTCTGGTCTGTGGTGAGATCTTCGACGCTTCTCTGGAAACCTGCCCGGTCTGCGGCGTCGGTCCCGAGAATTTCGTTCCGGTCGAAGCTGCATACACCGGATACACAAACCCAACAGATGAAAAATTCGTAATCCTCGGCGGAGGTGCTGCAGGCTTTCACGCAGCAAAAGCAATCCGCGAACGTAACGTCACAGCGTCAATTATTATGGTAACCAATGAACCCGCCCTTCCATACAATCGTCCAATGCTCACGAAATCCATGATGGTTGATATGAATGATGACGCTCTCGCCATTGAATCCGCCGGATGGTATGAAGATAACAACGTGGTATGTCTGTTAAATACTGCGGTCACCAGACTGGATGCCTCCGCGAAAATGATTACAGTAAAAGCACTCTCTTCCAACAAAGAGTCCCAGTTTGCCTTTGACAAATGTATCTGCGCACTCGGCAGCGAATGCTTCATTCCGCCAGTCAAAGGCCACGAGCTTCCGGAAGTCATAGCAATCCGGCGCATTTCCGATGCCGAGAAGATAAAAGCCCTGCTCTCCGGTCGAAAAGATTCTTTGAAAGATGTGGTTGTCATCGGCGGCGGAGTTCTTGGACTCGAAGCCGCATGGGAGCTTCGCAAAGCCAAATTAAATGTGACCGTCTTAGAAGCCGCTCCGCAAATCATGGGCCGTCAGATTGATGAAGCAGCCGCAGCCGTACTTGCAAAACAAATGGAGAAACAAGGCATCGCACTTCATACCGATGTGCAGATTGCAAGTATTGACGGAGCACCACATGTCAGCGGTGTGACACTTGCCGATGGAACACATTTCCCGGCCCAGCTCGTCATCGTATCAGCCGGTATCCGCGCAAATGTAGTTCTTGCCAAAGAAGCTGGTATCGAAATCGACCGCGCCATCATCGTCAATGAAAAGATGGAAACCAATATTTCCGACATCTACGCGGCAGGTGACTGCGCACAGTACAACGGTATCAACTACGCGCTTTGGTCAGAAGCCGTTGACATGGGATATGCAGCCGGCGCAAATGCCACAGGGGATGAGATCCTTTACGAAACCGTTCCCGGAGTACTCTCTTTTAACGGCCTTGACACCAGCCTCTTCGCCCTCGGCGATACCGGTAAGAATCCGAAACTTGCTTACAAAACGGTAGAATTGCACGATGATAAGAAAGGAACTTATAAGAAATATTACTTCGTTAACAACCGACTGAGCGGTGCCATTTTAATTGGAGATACCAGCGAGATGTCGCAGGTTATGGAGCAGGTGGAAAAACATGCATTATTTAAAGAGGTCGTTACGCTTTGAGACCGCTGTACTTTGAGATAGCTGTACTTTGAGATAGCTGCACTTTGAGGGGAGCTGCACTTTGAGGGGAGCCTGCGCAGGCTCCCTGACTTACCAAAAAGGATTGCATTTATTCTGCTGTTATACGGGAATCGTGCATCATTGCAATTTCTTCATTTGTGATTTGGGGAAGGTCCGTATTTTTATCCCATAACAACTCACGATTATCCGGCGAGCCATAATATACAGCATTCTTATTTTCAATATTGACGGTATATACAATTCTGAGATTATCCTCATCCCGATTTTTTTCTTTTATAATCGGACGCACAATAGAAAGGTAGATATTTCCCTTTTCATCTGTTTCGGAGACAACCGTTCCACCTAAGTAACCATCGGTCGTTTCTAACACAACAGCAATATTGTTTACATCGTCTTTCATGATATATTCCGTGGTATCCACTACATTGTTATCAGCCGCAATGAAATTCGCTTTACATAAGCCATACCGCCCGGCAGAAAAAATAATAAAACATAAGGATGCCAGCAGAATTCCCTTAGCAAACGATTTATAAAGAGAGACTTTCCACTTTTTTGCAGCTTTGCTAAACATTTTCTCTTCGCCGTCCTCTCTGACGGAATTGGTACTTTTCAGGCTGACACTCATTTTTTGAAGAATAAGCGAACATTCTTTACATTCTGCAAGGTGTTCTTCTACAATCTTCTTCGTTGTATCAGAACAAATACCATCATGGTACAATGGCAACAAATCTCTAATCAGTTCACATGATGTTTTCATAGCTTTCCCTCCATTTTTTCAATGATCTTCAGTTTAGGATAATAAAGCGGGAATCCTCGGTTATTCAATTTCCGAGATGAAAGCGTGCAACCATAGGTTGCTTGGAGTACTTAATAGTCCTACTTAATAGTCCTCTTTTCCATTTTAAAAATCCAAAACTCATCGCAGAACGCTTGTTCTACGGCCGAAAATGTGCTATTCTATGTGTATGAAAGAAAACCTTATACATTCACGCACATGCGTGTACAATATTAATTACCATGTGGTATGGTCTGTGAAATACAGAAGAAAGATTTTAAATACAGAAGTGGAATCTTTTTTGAAGGAGTTGGTTCAACAGATTGCGAAGGACAAAGGTTTTATCGTGCATTTGTTTGAAGTAGGAGAAGGCGATCATGTCCATTGCTTTATATCGGCACCACCCAAATTATCGGTTACAGATATTGTGAAATATTTAAAAGGAATTACTGGTCGAAAGTTATTTGAACATTTCCCACAGATCCGTCAGAAGCTTTGGAAAGGGCAATTATGGAATCATTCATACTATGTGGAAACAATTGGTTCTGTATCAGAAGAAAATATACGTCGTTACATTGAACATCAGAGTAAATCTTATTAAGGGGGAAAAGTAAATGCTGCTGTCCCACAAGACAAGCATTCGTCTGAATGCTACAGAATCGAATATCGTTGGTCATATGTGTTATGCAGCTTATAAGCTCTGGAACATGTGCAATTATGAACGACGTAATTACAAAGAACTTGGAATGGAAAAGTATCCGGACTGGTATGATCAGAAGTCACGCCTAAAGGATAACCTATGGTTCAAATCCCTGCCGTCCCAGACTGCACAGGAAGTGTGCAAGCTTCTGGATAAATCATGGAAATCTTTTTATGCGCTTGTAAAAAGTCAGGGGATTTTGAATCCCAACCCACCACGTTTTAAACAGAATGGTATGCCAATTACTTATATGCAGAATGCCATCGTGCATGATTCAAAGAGCAGCCGGGTTCGACTGTCACTGCCGAAACAACTGAAAGATTATCTTTGTCAAACTTATGATATCTGTGAAAAATATTTATATCTGGAAAATAAGGTTTTCCAGAGCACAGATAACGTGAAACAGATCAAGATATATCCACCGGATCAAAAAGGTCTGTGTCAGATTATCATAATTTATGAAATCAAAGACACCGAAATAAAGTCAGATAACGGACATTATCTAGCCATTGATTTGGGGCTTCATAACCTGCTCACCTGTTATGATTCAATAGGGAAGAGTTTTATACTGGGAAGAAAGTATCTGGAAATCAATCAGAAATATGACAAAGAAATTGCCAGACTGCAGCATCAGTGGGGGCGCGCTCAGGCAGCCAAGGGAATCAAATACCCGAAACCATCTCACCATCTGTGCAGGGTATATGAGAAGAAAAAGAACTGTATTCATGATTATCTGCATAAAGTGACAAGGGCAGTAGCTGACTATTGTGAGGAAAATCATATCCATACGGTTATTATTGGTGACATCAAAAATATCCGAAGGGATAACAACCTTGGAAAGATAACAAACCAGAAACTTCACGCATTACCTTATGATAAAATTTATGCCATGCTGGAGTATAAGCTTGCAATGTATGGAATTGCATTGAAGAAACAGACAGAAGAATATACCAGTCAATGTTCTCCATATGCCCCGGAAGTTTCGAAGCAGTATGCCCAGAAAAGCAATCGCAAGAACAGAGGACTGTATAAAGATCAATCTCATGTCTTTAATGCAGATGTTGTTGGCGCATACAACATTATGAGGAAATATAACACCGTATCCGGTGCGGAAAAGAAAATGTCCGTATCCGGACTATCTTCTCCAGAAATAATAAAAGTAGCTGTGTAACTGAAAAGTAGCAGTAAAGGTGTCATGGACGCACCCAGAAGCCACATATATCTGATGCTCGGTAATTCAATTGCCGATGTAGTTCACAACGATGAAATGTCACTCGTGCCCAGCTCTCAGTTTTCCCAAAAATATCTGCAATCTTACTGAATGACAGTTCTCCGAATATTCTTAGCATAAATACTTCTTTCTGCGGTTCGGGTAATTCGTGCAACAGTCGGTGAATCTCCATTGCACTTGATTCATTCGCTAAAGTAACCTCGAGCGAATTGCTTTCGGAAAATTGCACAATATCAGGATCATCCAGAGGAACTGATTTTTTGAGTTTTTTTAAGTACGCATAGTAGGAATGTTTTGCAATTTGGCATAGCCATACTTGTATTTTGCAATCTCCTCTATAGTTTTTAAAAGACTTCATAGCTAAAAAGAATGTTTCTTGTGTCAGTTCCTGTGCCAGATCGGAATTGTTACTTAAAGATAGCAAATACTTGAAAACATCGGGATAGTATAAGCTATACACTTTTTCAAAATCTTCCACTATTTCACCTCCTACACTTATATGAGAAATATATATGGAAAACGTTACAGATTTTTTTCTTATCTCTATCTTACTGCTTCATGTCCGTGATGACAATACGCAGGCTCTCATCCAGTTTCTCCGACGAATTCAAAGGCATTATGCAGTCCATAACGCCGGCGGCATACTGGAGCTCTAAGAAGTATATTTGCTCGCCAATTTACTTCTGGTACGACTGGGATATTTGGTGCAAGTTGGAGTGAGTGAATTTCGGGGTGTGTTGTGGATAAGGGCATTCATTGAAGCTTTAGAGTTGTTTGAAAAAGAAGAGACGATAGAGTAAGTACCAAAGCGAAACAATAAAGCATCCAGTCTCACCAGCACACTTCCGGCGTCATGGACAGCGAGTGCATTTAAGTTAGTAGAAGAACATAGATGATTGTCTGCGCATTGTCATCGCGGACATTATACGGTGTGTTAGAGATAAGCAAAAACAAGATGCAAAATCTATGGACTGAAATTTACTTTCAAAGTAAATTTCAAGTGCTCCTGAGCGTAGTTTTCATCAGAAAACTGCACGAATGGGCACGATGTCCATAAATTATACATCTTCTTTTTGACTTAGCTTTTACATGCCGGGGATCGTCCGCGAGGGCAATGTGCAGGCTATCATCGAACGTCTTCTACTAACTCAAATCACACTCTAAATCATCTTTACACTCTGCTGAAACTTTTGCTTCGCCTCATCCACCTTCTGCTTCTGCGCCTCCGGTGTCGGATAATACCCCTTCGAATGCATCATCTCAAACACATCATTCTGAATACTGTGCTCCTGCTCCAGAATATGGAGTAGTTCATTTCTCACCTCTTCGTGTACACATTCATTCGAAAATGTATTGAAAAGTCCTGTCGTTGTTTTCTGTGCTGTCAGTGCATCTGCCAGCACTTCTTTGTCTGAATATAATGGCTGCATAATTTCCTCCTGCTATCGAATTAATTTTGTTTATCCCAATAAAGAATATAACGAATTTAAATGTCCCTGATGCTTCGTTGAAATCTCTTTGAATTTCGCCTGAATCTCCTGATCCTGACTGTGTTCAGATAACATCTTGAATTTCTTTACAAGCAGTTCTTCGTCCGCCATCAAATCATTTAATGCGGATAATTCTTTTTCTGATAATGAATGCATCTCGCTAACCTCCTTTGCTTTTATGGAAATTAGTGTGTGCATCTTTACGCAGTCCTATTCAATTTCTGTCTCTGTATGTCATTCATTTTACATACTGTGAAAAGCCCCATAAGTCAACTGTAATTGCTGACTTATGGGGCGATCGTTCTCCTAATGTTAGTTCGTCCAGATGAAATTTTACTGGAAATCCATTACATCAATCCACTTCATAAGGAAATCTTTCTCCAGCTCATTGTCTTTGGTAAGCTGTGCTGCTGCTACGATTGGAAGCCACTGCTGTACATACTGTTTTGCAGTATCGCTCTTCTTGCAGAATATTGTCAGATACAGATCTGCTACTTCCTGACTTTTCAGTGCGAATAACAGATAGGTCATCGCTGCGTCTGCACTTGCATTTCCCTGTGTTGCATGTGCCCAGTCAATGATAGACATCTTACCATTCTTGGCTACGATGATATTACTTGGATTGAAATCTCCGTGGCAAACCTTGTCATGCTTTGGCATACTCTCAAGGCGGGTAAGCAGTTCAAATTTCTGTGTTGCGTCAAGTTCCTTGCATCCGTTAATCTGTCTAACCAGCTTATCTTTTAATTTAGGAAGTGATGGTGCTTTCTTACTGTGTACTGTAAGCTGCTGATCAACGAAATCTTCCATATATTTATCAATATTCTTCATGTCGGGACCAATCATCTCTTCCAATGTCATGCCCTTTTTCTCTTCGATAACAAGTGCCCATTTGCCGTCTACTTCTGTCATCTCTTTTAATTTTGCAACATCAAGTCCGGTCTCCTCGACTCTTGCCTGATTGAGTGCTTCATTTAAGATATCTGATTTCGCATAGACATTATCGAATACTTTTACAATACCTGCTTCGGTGCGGTATACTTCTTTGTGTGGTCTCTTCACGATTAAATTGCTTTTCTCTAATTTCATGATAAAATCCTCCTTGAATTCATCATAAGACTGTCAGCTTACTGACTGCTTATGACCATCATTATTTTCATTTTTTCATCTCAACCTGCGCCTGATTGCGATTCGTTTTTTATTTGTTAAACACATCATACTCCTTGAAACCACATTTGTAAATAGTTTTTGTATATTTTTTCACAATTTATTTTGCTTATTTTTTATTGTTAAATTTTTATCATTCTATATTTTCTTTAAGATTATCTGTTTCGTATTCTTTTAGAGAATTTAACGTTTGCAATCCCCTGTTTTTCCCAGCTAAAGTCACAAATTCTCTAATATACATAATTTCCCCTGCTTTTTAGAGACACATTCTGCACTTTTGTCTTTAAGAAACGACTTTCATACCTTGTTTTAAAGAATACAACAATTTTCCCTCTCTTACAGCAATGAATTTCTCTAACTCCTCCCCTGATCATCCTGATTTATAGAATTTGAAGCAATTGGGGCATACGCACCTTATTTTTCCACCGATGATATAATGACGCGCCCTGTTTCATGCATTCAAAAAGCACCGCACTTTCGTGCGATGCCTTTTGATAGTAATTCTCTTTACCCTTAAGAATCACTTGTGAGAAGAATATTTCCAATAAGAAAAACTGTTATGGTAGACAGCCTTTCAATACGAAGTAGCCTGTCTGTAATTACCTGTCAATTATTTACCGTAGTAGCATTTCAGGTAAATTGCCTTGATTTCTTCCATCAGTGGGTATCTTGGGTTTGCACCTGTACACTGGTCATTAAATGCATTTTCTACCATCTCATCTAATGTAGCTAAGAAATCTTTTTCTGTAATACCGTAATCTTTAATTGTTCTCTTGATTCCAATAATATCTTTTAATTCGTCAAGCTTCTTGATGAAGTTTTCGAATACTTCCTGATCATCTTTACCCTGACAACCTGCGAAACGTCCAAGTTCTGCGTATCTTGCAAGTGCATGTGGGTACTCATACTGAGAGAATGTTCCCATCTTAGTAGGTACTTCTTCTGCATTGTATCGCATAACTTCTGTCAGGATGACTGCGTTAGCAACACCATGTGGAAGGTGGTGATATGCACCAAGCTTATGAGCCATTGAATGGTTCAGTCCAAGGAATGCATTTGCAAATGCCATACCAGCCATACAAGATGCGTTTGCCATCATCTCACGTGCTTTCGGATCGTTTGCACCATTCTCATATGCAGATGGTAAGTAATCAAATACGTTCTTCACTGCTTTGAGTGCAAGACCGTCTGTATAATCAGAAGCCATAATTGATACATAAGCTTCGATTGCATGTGTCATAACGTCGATACCAGATGCACTTGTCAGACCCTTAGGCTGATTCATCATGTTGTCTACATCTACGATTGCCATGTTTGGAAGGAGCTCGTAGTCTGCGAGAGGCCATTTTGTACCAGTCTCTGCATCTGTGATGATTGCAAATGGTGTTACCTCAGAACCTGTTCCTGAAGATGTTGGGATAGCTACCATGTAAGCTTTCTCGCCCATCTTAGGGAACTTAAATACTCTTTTACGGATATCCATGAAGTCCATAGCCATATCTTCGAAGTTAGCTTCTGGATGCTCATACATTACCCACATAATCTTAGCAGCGTCCATTGCGGAACCACCACCGACAGCGATAATTGTATCCGGTGCGAATGCTTTCATAGCGTCAGCACCCTTCTGTGCACACTGGAGTGTTGGGTCTGGAGCAACTTCAAAGAAGCATGTATGCTGAATTCCCATTTCGTCTAATTTAGCTTCGATTGGAGCAATGTATCCGTTCTGATATAAGAAGCTGTCTGTTACGATAAATGCTTTTTCTTTGTGAAGTTCTGTCTTTAACTCATCTAAAGCAACCGGCATACAGCCTTTCTTAAAGTAAACCTTTTCAGGTGTTCTAAACCAAAGCATGTTCTCTCTCCTCTCGGCAACTGTCTTGATATTGATTAAGTGTTTTACTCCAACGTTCTCAGATACAGAGTTTCCACCCCATGATCCACAGCCAAGTGTAAGAGAAGGAGCCATTTTGAAGTTATATAAGTCACCAATTCCACCGTGTGAAGAAGGTGTGTTGATTACGATACGGCAAGTCTTCATTGCTGCTGCATGTTTCGCAATCTTCTCTGTCTGTGCAGGGTGAACATACAGTGATGATGTATGACCGTATCCGCCGTCTGCTACTAACTGAGCTGCTTTTGCAAGAGCGTCATCGAAGTCTTTTGCTTTGTACATACCAAGTACCGGAGATAATTTCTCATGTGCAAATTCTTCTGAGATATCTACTGATTCTACTTCACCGATTAAGATCTTAGTAGCTTCCGGAACTTTTACGCCTGCAAGTGCTGCAATTGTAAATGCTGACTGTCCAACAATCTTAGCATTTAATGCTCCATTGATGATGATTGTTTTACGAACTTTTTCAATCTCAGCTGGTTTTAAGAAGTAACATCCTCTTACTTTGAATTCCTGTTTTACTGCATCATATACACTTGCAAGTGCTGTTACCGACTGCTCAGAAGCACAAATCATACCATTGTCAAATGTTTTAGAATGAATGATAGAGTTCACTGCCATTCTGATATCTGCTGTCTCATCAATGATAACTGGTGTGTTACCGGCTCCTACACCGAGTGCAGGTTTTCCTGATGAGTATGCTGCGTTAACCATTCCCGGACCACCTGTTGCAAGAATTGTGTCTGCTTCATGCATAACCTGATTTGTCAGCTCTAATGAAGGAACGTCGATCCAGCTGATGATTCCTTCTGGTGCTCCAGCCTTAACTGCTGCGTCAAGAACTACTTTTGCTGCTGCAATTGTAGAAGCTTTTGCACGTGGATGTGGGCTGATGATGATTGCATTACGTGTCTTTAATGAAATCAAAGTTTTGAAGATTGCTGTTGAAGTTGGGTTTGTTGTAGGGATAACTGCTGCAATGATTCCGATTGGCTCTGCAATTTTCTTGATACCAAATGCAGGATCTTCTTCAACAACACCACAAGTCTTTGTATCTTTGTATGCATTGTAAATGTACTCTGCTGCGTAGTGATTTTTGATGACCTTATCTTCTACGATACCCATTCCGGTTTCTTTCACCGCCATCTGAGCAAGTGGGATACGCTGTTTGTTAGCTGCCATTGCTGCTTCATAAAAGATTTTGTCAACCTGCTCCTGTGTGTAAGTTGCGAAAATTTTCTGTGCTTCACGCATTGCCTTTAATCTTGCGTCGAGTGCTTCAACACTGTCGATGATTGCCGGTACGGCTGTTTCTTTCTTTGCCATTTTGAAATCCTCCTAAAATTCTTCTCTTGTTTTTGAATTTTTGTTTCATTAACTGTTGCTACTTCTTAACCATGGTTTTCTTCTCATTTGTCTTGAATTTTATGTCCTGAGTGCATATTAACCCATCGTTAAAAATTTGTCAATACTTTTATTGATATTTTTTTCACAAGATTGACAAACTATTAACTATCGCTATTTTTTGTGCATGTTTTTAGATTTTTTTGTGAAATTTCACAGTTTCAACTGCACAATTCGATTCGCTGCCCATGCCGAAAAACAGCCAATGAGGATTCCAGCCAGCACATCACTCGGATAATGCACGCCAACGTATAATCGGGAAAATGCAATCAGTGCGGCCAGCGCAAGTGCTGCTATGCCACAAATTTTCCCCCGCATTTCATATCTGTCTGCTTTTTCGCAGTGTTTTCTATCCTCCTTTCCATTTCCCGCCAGTGCTCCCGGCAGGGTTCTGTAATATGCGGCTGCAGCCGCAAATGACGCGCAGGAATGTCCCGACGGGAACGAAAAATCTTTCTGTCTGCGAATCAGGCGCTGCAGACCATCTACCGCCTCATACGGCCGTATTCTCGCTACCACGTTCTTCAGACACACATTGGTAATCAGTACACCAATTATAAGCGCAAGAAGTCCTGTGATTCCAGCCACTCTCGTCTTTTTGGGTATACAAAGTACAAGTGAAAGTACAATCCAAAACCAGCCCTTATTTCCAAGACTTGTAATCGCCTTCCAAATCGGTGTCAGAAAATCATTTCTCATATACTCCTGAATCCATAATAATATATTTCCATCCAGTTCTAACAGCCAGCTCATCAAATCTCCTTTTAAAACAGGCCCCTAAATATACAGACCAATCATGTACAAAATGAGTCCTGTTACCGGTATCATTTCAATCAATCCCATCCGAATAATTCCCCTGCTAAATACGGTCTGATTCGTAATAATCTCAGCAGTTACATAATGTGCCGCCGCCACTCCCTGTATCACTCCGGCCACGCAGTTCAGAACGCATGCAACGATCCCTGCAATAACTGCCGTATACGGAACCGCACCATACTGCTGTCTCAGGGACAAGCCTTCCATTAAGCCATAGACAAAGCACGACAGGACGATCAGCTGGTATACCTGCACTCTTGTGTGGAATACTTTCGCTTTCTCTTCGTCATAAGAAAATGTATCGCAAATTCTTCTGTATTTTCTGCACAAAATGAAACTGCCGACCAATGGTCCCAGCAAAGATACTGTGACAATAAAAATCTGTACCATCGTAATTTCAGACATCAAATACTCCTCCTCAAATGTGGCGTAACAATATTTTCTATACTACTGCTATTTTAACACATTCAAAGAGGCTGGTCTAGTCGGGAATCACGCAATCTCTCCTGCCGACTCAAACTGACTGTTATAAAGATCTGCATAAAATCCATCTTTTGCAAGCAGTTCTTCATGATTTCCCTGCTCTACGATATCCCCGTCCTTCATAACCAGAATCAGGTCAGCATCGCGAATGGTCGATAACCGATGTGCAATGACAAAACTGGTTCTGCCTTTCATCAGATTATCCATCGCCTTCTGAATCCGAATTTCGGTTCTGGTATCAACCGAGCTGGTCGCTTCATCCAGGATTAGAATCTTCGGATCTGCCAGAATTGCTCTGGCTATCGTCAGCAGCTGTTTCTGTCCCTGTGATACATTATTTGCCTCTTCATTTAATTCCATATCATAGCCGTTCGGCAGTGTCTTGACAAACCGGTGAACATGTGCTGCCTTTGCAGCTTCCATGACCTCTTCATCCGTCGCATCCAGTTTACCATACTTAATGTTATCGCGAATACTTCCATGGAATAACCAAGTATCCTGAAGCACCATGCCAAACATTTCCCGCAGTTCACTGCGGTTAAAGTTCCTGACATCATGACCATCGATCAGAATCGCACCGCTGTTAACATCGTAAAAGCGCATGAGTAATTTAATCATCGTTGTCTTGCCTGCTCCGGTCGGACCGACGATCGCGATTTTCTGACCTTCGGAAACCTTTGCCGAGAAATCATTGATAATGATACGGTCCGGATTGTATCCGAAATGTACATTTTTAAATTCCACATTTCCCTGTAATCCTTCGATCGAAACTGGATTTTCTACCGTCTGGTCTTCCTCCGGCTCTCCCAGGAACTCAAATACTCGTTCAGAAGCCGCTGCTGTGGACTGGAGCATATTTGCCACCTGCGCTACCTGCTGGATTGGCTGTGTAAAGTTACGCACATATTGTGTGAAGGACTGAATATCTCCGACCTCAATCGTCCCCTTAACTGCAAGATACCCGCCAAGAATTACGACACCGACATAACCAAGATTTCCGACAAACTGCATGATTGGCATCATCATTCCTGAGAAAAACTGTGATTTCCATGCAGAATCATACAGCTTATCATTCGTTGCATTAAATTCATCGATGACTGTCTGCTCGTGGTTGAATGCTTTGACGATATTGTGACCGCCATAGACCTCTTCCACCTGACCATTGACATTTCCTAAATACTCCTGCTGTCCGCGGAAATATTTCTGTGACTTTTTCATAATCACGGAAATGAATCCAAGGGAAATCGGCAGGATGAGGAGTGCAACTACCGTCATCAGCGGACTGATGCTCAGCATCATGAAAAATACTCCGATGATGGTCGCAACCGAAGTGATCAGCTGCGTTGCGCTCTGATTCAGGCTCTGTCCCAGCGTATCGATATCATTGGTCACACGGGATAAGATTTCTCCGTGTGTCATCTTATCAAAATAGCTCATCGGCATGCGGTTGATTTTCTCTGACAGTTCCTTGCGCAGTCTGTATGTCAGCTTCTGCGATACCCCGGTCATAATATATCCCTGAATAAATGAGAATAATGCACTGACCAGATACAAACCAAGTACCGTCAGCAAGATCATGCCGATTTTATCAAAATCAATACCACCCTCTCCGGAGACCTTCTTTACCAGCCCTTTAAAGAGTTCCGTTGTCGCACGGCCCAGAATTTTTGGTCCGGCAATTGTGAAGATTGTTCCGCCGATTGCAAATATAATGACGAAGAAGAGTGCGATCTTGAATTCTTTCATATAGCTCCACAGCTTCTTCATGGTTCCGTTTAAATCTTTTGGCTTTTCTACTGCACCTATCGGTCCGTGTCCCATTGGTCCTCGGCGTCTCGGCTGTTTGTTTGTCTGTTCACTCATGATTACTCTCCTCCTTTCTTAACATGATTCTCTGGCTGCTTCGCCTGTTCCAAATCCTTCGCGATTTCTGCCTCGGAGAGCTGGGAGGTTGCGATCTGCTGATAAACCTCACAGTTGTGAAGCAGTTCTCTATGTGTACCGATTCCGGCAATCTCACCATCATCCAGCACAATAATCTGTTCTGCATGAAGAATCGTGCTGATTCGCTGCGCCACGATAATCACCGTACTCTCTGCTGTCTGCTCCTTCAAGGCTCTTCGGAGTGTAACATCCGTCTTATAATCCAGTGCAGAAAAACTGTCATCGAAAATAAATACATCCGGATGTTTTGCAACAGCTCTCGCAATCGAAAGTCTCTGCTTCTGTCCGCCGGATACATTCGATCCGCCCTGCGCAATGGCACTTTCATAGCCAGCATTCTTCTCATTGATAAATTCCGCCGCCTGCGCAATTTCTGCGGCGCGCTTCATCTCGCCTTCTCCTCCATGTTCGTTTCCATACAAAATATTGGAAGCGATGGTTCCGGAAAACAGAACCCCCTTTTGTGGAACATAACCCAGCTTATCGCGCAGATCATGTTGTGTGATTGCACTTACATTAATGCCATCAATCGTCAGCTTACCTTCTGTTACATCGTAAAATCTCGGAATCAGATTAATTAATGTTGACTTACCACTTCCGGTACTTCCGATAATTGCGGTTGTCTCACCCGGTTTTGCGGTAAATGAAATATCATGCAGGACATCCTCCTCTGCACCCGGATAACGGAAGGAAACATGATCGAATTTCACCTCACCCTTTCCATCTTTCGGCAGACGTCCCGGCTCTTTGGGATCGTGGATCAGAGTCTCACTCGTGATAACCTCATCCACACGTCCTGCAGCAACAGCCGCTCTCGGAAGCATAATGGAAATCATACACAGCATTAAGAATCCCATGATAATCTGCATTGCATACTGAATAAATGCCATCATATCGCCGACCTGCATCGAGCCTTCATCTACACCGTGAGCGCCAACCCAGACGATCAGCACGGAGACTCCGTTCATCAAAAGCATCATAACCGGCATCATAAATGTCATAGCCCTGTTTACAAATAAATTGGTTTTTGTCAGATCCTGATTGGCAAGGTCAAACCGCTTCTCCTCATGCTTCTCTGTGCTAAATGCACGGATGACATCCAGACCGGTCAGAATTTCTCTCGTTACCAAATTTAATTTATCAACCAAAGACTGTAAAATCTTGAACTTCGGCATCACAACCGTAAATAATACAATCACAACCAGCATAACAAGTACGACGGCAAGACCAATAATCCATGACATATCCGCATTGGTCGTAAATACCTTATATACACCGCCAAGTGCAAGAATCGGCGCATAGAGAACCATACGAAGCAGCATTACCAGCAGCATTTGAATCTGCTGAATATCATTGGTACTTCTTGTAATCAGCGATGCAGTTGAGAACTTATCAAATTCTCCGTTCGAGAATCCAACCACTTTCCGGAACACCCCGCCGCGAAGATCACGGCCTGCGCTCGCTCCGACTCTCGAAGCCATCAGTCCGACAAATACACTTGCAATCATACCAAGAAGTGCTAATGCAAGCATCTTACCGCCCGTCATCAGTAAATAATGAATCTGCATCTGATCCATGTCCATTCCCAGCCTATCATACACCGTCTTCACATAGGATATCGCTGCCTGATCCGTAATCGTAGATGGCAGATCCTTCATCTGCTCATTGATCTGATTCAGCATCTGCGTCTTCTGCTCTTTGGGCAGAATCTGCATCACATCAAACATCGTGGCATCCGCCGGAAGCATTCCGTCCGGAATATTTGCCATAATCTGCTCCTGCATCTTCTGGGTCGTATCACTGTTCGACTCGAATCCGGCTGTCAGCATCATCGGCTCTGCAAGAATCTCTGTCAGATCCTTCATCTGCTCCTCATTCCTGCTCACACTCTCCTTCAGGATATAAGCCTTCACGTCATACATCCTGTCATCTTCCTCATAGGCCTCCATCACAGTACTCTGATCGTCCTCTGAGACAAACAGCAATATCTTCTCCATATCCTCCGCGGCTATCTGCTGCGGTACCTGGTCATCCACACCGCCCTGCTGAATACCAACATTTACGATGTCCGAAGTATATCCCGGCAGTGACAGGTCACAGTAAGCCTGAATAAATAATATCAAAACAATACCGATAACTGATTTCCAGTATGGCTTGATACATTTGAATAACTTTCCCATCTTTTTAATCCTTCCCTTCTGTCAAATTGTCCCTCATCTGTCTTAATAATCTGCGAAGAAGCAGTTCTTCTTCTTTGGAAATATTCCTCATTGCACGCTCCTGTGCAACCTTTGCCGCCTCAATCACATACTCGACAAATTCATTTCCGGCCGGCGTAATCGAAAGCCGCATGATTCTCTGGTCCTTCTTATCCTGCTCGCGAATCACATAGCCTCCCGCCTCTAATTTCTTGATTGCCGTTGTGACACTCGGCGCCGATAAACGCAGCATATTTGCCAGATCCTTCTGAGACATCCCGCCTTTAAATTTTAACAAAAATAAAATTCCGGCCTGACCGCCATGCATCTTCTCCGCCCCCGGCTGAACCTTTGCCATCATATAGTGTAAATAGACATGATGGGTCTGGTGAAGCAGCATTTCAATGGGTTCATTTTCCATCTCACACCACATAATTTATCCTTCCTTTCCCTGTATTCCTTATTTTAATTAGTTAGATAACTAACTAATATCTTAGTACTATTGATAGTATATGTCAATATAAGCCTTTTCATTTTACAGTATTTTAATAATTTTCACTAAAAAATAGTTAGTTTTCAAAATGTTTTTATACTTTTTTAACTTTGATCGTATTTCTCGTATAATATCCCCGTTTTTTGGCATTCTAATAGCAATTGTATGACGAGGAGTGTAATGAAATGAAAAATCGCGTAGTACGTCAGAATTTTTGGAAAATTACTTTGAAATATGTATGCCTCTTTCTGTTCTTCGGCACTGCCTATTTTGGAATTGAATGTCTGTGGCGATGGAGTCTCGCCGATTGGCGCATGGCGATCATGGGAGGTTTTATCGCTGTACTTATCGGCATGATCAATAATCTTTTCTCCAATGATACCAGCCTGATTCTCCAATGCATTCTGGGCGCACTGCTCACGACTCTCGCAGAAGCGATTCTAGGCACTTACTGGCGGCAGCGCGGTATTTTCATCTGGGACTACAGCTCACTTCCGCTTACCTATGTAAATGGAAATGTGAACCTTTTATTTAGCATGGGATGGTTTCTGTTATCCGGTCTGTGTATCATTCTGGATGATACAATCCGCTGGTTATTCTTCCACGAAAAGAAACCGCATTATAAGCTGAGATAATGTATCTTTATTTCTTATTGCTTTTCAAAGTGCCATGTTTCGACCTTCAAGAATGCTATAATGAGACCAAATAACACTATTTTAAGCTTCATTATATTTGGAAGCCTGAGGGAGCAAACATGACAAAACATATAAAGAAATCTGTCCTCGAAAAATCCATTCTGGCTGCTGCTTTATTCTTTTTGATCGGATGCAGTGCCGGCACACTTTTTTTCTCTGGTCTCGCAAACGATTTGACCTCGCACAGCAGGAACACCTCCCGGGGCAGTGCTGAAGCAGCCAGTACCAGCCCTGAAAAGCTGTATGTCAGAAACAAAGACAAACAAACGCTTTCTTCGATTGCACTCTTAACTTCCGCTCCCGGCCTTCTGCGGGATGGTGACGGAAACCGCATGAATTTCCAGTTAATTCCGGGTCTCGGGGTCGGAACTTCCACCCCATCTTCCGAGAAGGTTGTATATCTCACATTTGATGACGGTCCTTCTGTTAACACGCAGGCGGTTCTTGATGTCTTAGATAAATACAATGCAAAAGCAACCTTTTTCGTAACCGGAATCAACACCCAGTACGCTGCTTTGATCAAGACTGCCGCCGACAAGGGACACACCATAGGATTGCATACAATGTGCCACGATTACGCCACGATCTATGCGTCTGAGGACGCATACTTTAAAGATCTGGAACGGATCGGAAATCTCGTCAGTGATCAAATTGGATACATTCCGTGCTTCGTTCGTTTTCCGGGCGGGTCCTCCAACACCATATCTGCCAGATTTTCCTACGGAATCATGACGAAATTATCTACGGATGTCATCACCAAGGGCTATCAGTACTACGACTGGAATGCGGACTGTGAGGATGGAAGCGGCACCCTGACTCCGGATCAGCTGTACTCGCGTGCCATCAAATACAGCAGCAATAATATCGTACTCCTCTGCCATGACGCAAGTGGCAAAGAGACGACAGTACAGGCGCTGCCGGAAATCATCGAACACTTCCAGTCAGAAGGATATGTATTTCGAGGGATCGACCGGGAAAGCTATGCACCGCACCACAGTATTAATAATTGATGTTTTTTGTAACGGAGAGGTTCCGGTAACTTTCCCGTTGCGCAAAAAAAGCAAGTGTCCTAAAACGGCACTTGCTTTCTTAATATTTCTCTTAATGAACCCATCCGCTCCGGTGGAACAGCTCCCACCACGGACGCGCCTTTTTAATAGTCAGAACTCACGAAAGAATTAAGCCTGAGGTCCAGCTGAAACTAAAGCTTTACCTTCTGCATTTCCTTCATATTTTGCAAAGTTCTTTACAAAACGAGCTGCAAGATCTTTTGCTTTTGTCTCCCACTCTGCTGCATCAGCATAAGTATCACGAGGATCTAAGATTGCTGGATCTACGCCCGGAAGCTCTGTAGGTACTTCAAAGTTGAAGAATGGAATCTCTTTTGTAGGTGCTGTCTTGATAGCTCCACCAAGAATTGCATCGATGATACCACGAGTATCTTTGATCGAGATACGTTTTCCGGTACCATTCCATCCTGTATTAACGAGGTAAGCTTTCGCTCCGCTTACTTCCATCTTCTTAACTAACTCATCCGCATATTTTGTTGGATGTAATTCCAGGAATGCCTGTCCAAAGCAAGCTGAGAATGTTGGTGTAGGCTCTGTGATTCCACGCTCTGTACCAGCAAGTTTAGCTGTAAATCCTGAAAGGAAGTAGTATTTTGTCTGTTCCGGTGTCAGGATTGATACTGGAGGAAGTACTCCAAATGCATCTGCTGACAGGAAGATTACATTCTTAGCTGCAGGTGCTGCTGAAACTGGACGAACAATGTTGTCAATGTGATTGATTGGGTAAGATACACGAGTGTTCTCTGTAACGCTCTTATCATCAAAGTCAATCTTTCCGTTCTCATCAAGTGTAACATTCTCTAATAATGCATTGCGTCTGATTGCATTGTAGATATCCGGCTCAGATTCTTTGTCGAGGTTGATAACCTTAGCGTAGCATCCACCTTCAAAGTTGAACACGCCATTGTCATCCCAGCCATGCTCATCATCTCCGATAAGAAGACGTTTAGGGTCTGTAGATAATGTTGTCTTACCTGTTCCTGAAAGACCGAAGAAAATAGCTGTATTCTCACCGTCTAAGTCTGTATTAGCTGAGCAGTGCATTGCTGCAATCCCTTTCAATGGTAAGTAGTAGTTCATCATAGAGAACATACCCTTCTTCATCTCTCCACCGTACCATGTGTTGATGATAACCTGCTCACGGCTTGTGATGTTGAATACAACGGCTGTCTCTGAGTTTAAACCTAATTCTTCGTAGTTATCAACTTTTGCTTTTGAAGCATTGTATACAACGAAATCTGGTTCAAAGTCTGCCAGTTCTTCATCGGTTGGGATGATGAACATATTCTTTACAAAATGTGCCTGCCATGCAACTTCCATAATAAAACGGATTGCCATTCTTGTGTCAGCATTTGCTCCACAGAATGCATCGATTACGAAAAGTTTCTTTCCTGAGAGTTCTTCCTGCGCAATCTTTTTAACAGCTGCCCATGTCTCCTCTGAAGCTGGATGGTTGTCGTTCTTGTACTCATCTGATGTCCACCATACAGTGTCCTTTGAGTTCTCATCCATAACGATAAATTTATCCTTAGGTGAACGTCCTGTGTAGATACCTGTCATAACGTTAACTGCACCGAGCTCACTTTCCTGTCCTACTTCAAATCCTTCGAGATTTGGTTTTGTCTCTTCTGTAAATAATTCTTCAAATGAAGGATTGTAAACAACTTCTGTTGTTCCATTAATACCATACTTGCTTAAATCAAGATTTGCCATCTTTCTCTACCTCACTTTTCTGTTTATAGTAAATTGCTTCAAATGATGTCTCCATTTAGTTATCTGATGTTAACATCAATTTGGATTTATTATCTCATTGATTGAAAAAAATGTCAATGTAAAACATTCTATTCGTTAATATTTTCACCATATGTTTCATACGAGCCAAAAGAAGGAAGACCACACGGATCTTCCTTCTCTAGAATCTTTAATAATATTCTTTTTTATACTTCTGAGTCTTGACCATATACACAATTAAAACAATAAAGAAAATGATTCCTGCAATCAAATCGACCATTTCCATCTTATATACGTACGAGTTAATCACATCAATCACACCATAAGCGGTTGTAACTGCCGCAAGCATAAGAACCATCGGGATCGACTTCGCCATAAAGGCTGCTTTGTCTTTACAGTGCTTGTTCACATCGGATTTCGAAAGCAGAATAACATCACTCGGCTCTCCTGTCTTTTTCATTTTAAATAATGCATAAAAGCAATAAAGGCCGCACGCAAGAATAATAACTCCAATTGCTCCAAACATGTTATCCATTCCTATACCTCAACTTTCAGTATGTCTTTAACGGTTGCCTTCATATCTGCAACCTCGCATTCTCTCGTATGTCTGATCTTGGCATTACGAATCTCTTCAATTGCATTTGGAACTGCCACGCCGGAAAGATGGTTCAGCTCGTCAATCAAGGCAAACTCTTCTAATGCATCATATTTCGGGTCGATTGCTGTCATGACACTTCTTGAGAACTTATACGGACTTGCGGTTGATGCAATCACGGTCTTCTTCGCATCCGCATGCGCTGCCTTGTAAGCCTTGCACACGTGTGCCGCAACTGCGGTATGTGTGTCCATGATATAACCTGTCTGGCTGAAGGTATCCGCAATGACCTTCGCAGTCTCTTCCTCTGTCGCAAATCCACCGACAAAGTCTGCCAGCTTTTCTTTCATCTCCGCTGTAATCTCATAGCGGCCTTCTGACTTCAGGGCAGCCATCAATTCGTTATTCTTCTGCGCATCGGCTCCGGCAATGAGGTAAATCAGTCTCTCCAGATTGCTTGAGATCAAAATATCCATAGAAGGTGATGAGGTAAGTACGAATTCACGGTTTCTGTCATACACACCGGTCTGGAAGAAATCAAACAATACTTTATTCTCATTGGAAGCACACACTAATTTTGAGATCGGCACTCCAAGCTGTTTTGCAAAATACGCGGCTAAAATATTACCAAAGTTACCGGTCGGCACTACAACATCAATCAACTCTCCGTCTGCAATCTCTTCATTCTGAAGCAGCTTCGCATAGGCATATACATAGTAAACAACCTGTGGCACGAGACGCCCGATATTGATGGAATTTGCAGAAGAGAACTGGAATCCGGCTGCCTCAAGCTCCGCTGCAAGTTCCTTATCTTCAAATAACTTCTTCACACCCGTCTGTGCATCATCAAAATTGCCATGAATCGCTACGACCGATGTATTGTCACCCTTTTGTGTGACCATCTGAAGCTCCTGCACCTTGCTGACACCGTTCTTTGGATAGAAGACAATAATCTTCGTTCCATGAACATCTGCAAATCCTGCAAGTGCAGCTTTACCGGTATCACCTGATGTTGCGGTCAGAATTACGATATCATTTTTAACATGGTTCTTCTTCGCAGCTGTTGTCAGAAGATGTGGCAGAATAGACAGCGCCATATCTTTAAACGCAATCGTTGCTCCATGGAACAATTCCAGATGATAAGTATCACCAACCTTCACAAGGGGTGCAATGACTTCTGTATCAAATTTCTCATCGTAAGCACTGTTAATACAATGCTTCAATTCTTCCTCTGTGAAATCTGTAAGAAACTGTTTCATGACCTCATAGGCCGTCTCCTGATAGCTCATGCCGGCAAGTTCCTTCATTGTCACCTCAAGCTTTGGAACACTTGTCGGAACAAATAATCCTCCATCATCTGCAAGGCCCTTCAAAATTGCCTCAGAAGCGGTGACTGTCTTATCCGCATTTCTTGTACTTTTGTATAATAAATTCATCATCTTCTCCTCACTACTTGTTATTGATATAGTTTACCAAGCCTTCTGCTTTGATAATCTTCTGCATAAATTCGGGAAATGCCTGACCCTGGAACTCAGTTCCTTTTGTCTTGTTATAGATCTTCCCGCTGTCGAAATCAACCTCCACTTCATCTCCGGCTTCAATATTCTTCGCCGCCTCCGGACATTCGATAATCGGAAGTCCGATGTTGATTGCATTTCTATAGAAGATTCGTGCAAATGTCTCTGCGATAATGCAGCTGACTCCTGCAGTCTTCAGGCAAAGCGGTGCGTGCTCCCTCGAAGATCCACAGCCAAAATTCTTGTTCGCTACAATCAAATCTCCCGGCTGCACCTTCGATGCAAATTCCGGATCAATATCAACCATTGCATGGCTTGCAAGCTCCTGAGCGTCAAATGAATTCAGATATCTTGCAGGGATGATCACATCGGTATCCACATTATCTCCATATTTAAATACGCGTCCTAATGCTTTCATTATCTGTCACCTACTTTCTCCGGATTTGCAATATATCCTGCAATTGCGGATGCTGCTGCCACTTCCGGTGATGCTAAATAAATCAGGGAATCCACATGTCCCATACGTCCTACAAAGTTACGGTTCGTTGTTGATACACACTTCTCGCCTGCCGCCATAACGCCCATATGTCCGCCCATACAAGGTCCACAGCTCGGTGTGTTAAACGCGCAGCCCGCATCAATAAAGATATCAACAAGGCCTTCTGCAATGCACTGTTTATAAATCTTCTGTGTCGCAGGTACCACCATCACACGGACATCCGGATGAACAGTGCGTCCCTTTAATACAGCTGCCGCTCTGCGAAGATCAGTCATACGGCCATTCGTACAGGAACCAATGACAACCTGATCGATCTTGATTGGCTCCATGGCTTCAACCTCATCGATCGTCTTCGCATTCCCCGGCAGATGTGGAAATGCAACGGTAGGTCTTACCTTCGATAAATCAACCTCTATGATTTCGTCATATTCCGCGTCTGCGTCCGCTTCATATACCGCATACTCTTTTGTCGCGTGCTCTTTCATATAAGTAATCGTCTGATCATCCACAGCAAAGATACCATTCTTGGCACCTGCCTCAATCGCCATGTTCGCCATTGTAAAACGATCATCCATTGTCAGACTGGCAATACCGTCTCCGACAAATTCCATCGATTTATATAAGGCTCCATCCACACCGATTCTTCCGATGATATGAATAATTACATCTTTACCGCTTACATATGGTCCTAATTTTCCAGTCAAAACAAATTTAATTGCACTCGGAACCTTAAACCATGCTTCTCCCGTTGCCATGCCGGCTGCAATATCTGTCGTTCCAACACCTGTGGAGAATGCTCCGAGTGCTCCGTATGTACATGTATGCGAATCCGCACCAATGATGCACTGTCCGGCAACCACGATTCCACTCTCCGGAAGAATCGCGTGCTCAACCCCTGATTTACCCTGCTCAAAATAATTGGTAAGTCCCTGTGCTTTTGCGAATTCACGGATTGCTTTCGAGTTCTCTGCGGACTTGATGTCCTTGTTCGGTGTAAAATGATCCGGAACAAAAACCACCTTATCTTTATCAAATACTGTATCTGTCATCTGCGCTAAGATCGGCAGCGCCATTGGTCCTGTAATGTCATTCGCCATCACAACGTCTAATTTTGCTTCTATCAACTGACCCGCTTCCACACTGTCAAGTCCTGCGTGGGCAGCTAAGATCTTCTGCGTCATTGTCATTCCCATAATATAACGACCTCCTTTTTGTCTTATGTTTGCTATTTTAGCATAAAACAAAGGTAATGAAAAGGTACGATATTATGAAATCTCATCTTCTGCAGCTTTTATAAAGAAATGTTAAAATCCCTCCACACATTGTAAGCAGACCTAATACAATCCAGCAGACAAGCGTAACCTCATCTCCCGTCTTTACAATTCCCGGTCTGTTTTCTTCTGTTTTTTCCGGTGCTTCTTTCTTCGGCTGCTCAATTTTCTGTGGCTTTTCTTCATTATAGTTATCGATTGTTCCCATATCCAGCAGGAAATGCTCCCGTGTGATTGTCACATTTCCACTGTAAAGCTCTTTTCCTTCGTTTGCTTCGCATGCCAGCTCCTCAATCAGATACGTATCATATGGAAATGCACCCGTTTCATCATTCACCTCCGTCTGCTTTCCATTTTCATCGATACCAAACCACACACCGTCTCCCACCTTTTTTCCGTTCGTATTTTTGCTGTGCTTTACGTATGCAGAATCGCTGGAAAAATATCCGTTCTCGTCCGTCATGATTTCATGCGATTCACCGGTTGTCCGTGATGTGATTTTAAATGGAATTCCTGCCATCCGCGCCTGCGTCCGCTCATCCGCCTTCGTGAATTCAATATCTCCGCGAATGACACGGTCAGACACGATATAATGATTTCCGGCTGCAATCTGTACTATCTGATCTTCCATCGTAATTTGTGTGACATATTTCTCAGATTCTCCGGCCAAATTATATCCTTCCGGTGCCTTGATTTCTTCGATTGTCAGCGTTCCCAAGGGCAGAATACAGCAGTCATCCGCCACATAAAAATCATCTCCCGCAACCTGATACTCTTTGCTGAGCCTGCACCGATACCGTATTTTACCGCTCTCATCCTCCAGGGTCTCCTTCGTCTCAAGAACCCATTCCCGAGCCGCGTCCGCCGGAAGTGTATCCGCCGTGTAATATCCTTCATAGAATCGAACTGCAAACTGTGCACCTGAAAGCGTCGCTTTCCCCTGCGCGATGTTTCCAGCCTCCTGATCTGCCTTGTCCAACAGGATTTCCGCTGGAATATATCCCGGTGTCTCATTCACATCCACCGTTACTGTCTGCTCCACCTGTACATTTACCGGATAAACTGTATCGTCTATCCGATAACCTTTTGGTGCCGTTTTTTCTTTTACATAATAGATTCCTGACGGTACTTCTACCGTGTTGGTATTACCGCCTGCATCTGTCGTAAGTACATTTACCTGTGTACTGCAGCCCGGATCACTATAGATTCCATAGACTGCACCCGCCAGCGAATAACTGCTGTTTCCTTCTGTCAATTCAGGATTGGCAGACCGTTTTACCAGTTTTGCAAATCCGGTATAGGATCGTTGGATCGTTGCGCTCCCGCCAATGGCCTGATATCCTGCCAGCGCACCGTTAACCACAGTCACACCGTCCGAAGGCTGAATCTGACTCTTCGCATAGAACACACCGCTTACCTCTCCAGTCGATTTATTGACAGAGGTTACCGTATAAGTATAATCGTACCCCATGCCGACCAGCGGCGCCGCCGCACTGTGCTGCTGGCAGGTCAGTCCATCCAGCGTTCCAATTTCACTCAGGATTCCACTAAGGCTGTTCACCTGAACACTTGAAACGGATCCTCCCACATGTGTCTGATTCACATAGGACACCTGACAGGTCCCACTGAAGCGGTCACCGGTTTCCGGTCGTTCTTCCGACCCTCTTGCTGACAGCGCAAATGTTGTTGCCTCCGTTTTGTCTGCAGCCTGAAACTGTACCAGTACATGTTTCTCATATTCTGTGATTGTAATATCCTGCTCGTGAATCGAATCTGCGTTCCAGACAGAATCCTCCGCCTCATATCCTCCGCTGGTTGAGACACTCACGCCAATACCACCCTCTGCTTCACTCTCAGCCACCATATGCACATACGTGCCCACCGGCAATGACAAACTCTCAGAATCAGCTACCGAAACTTCGGAGCCATCCCAGAATTGGAGCTGCACCTGACCGGCTCCCTCCACGAAAAACGTAATATTCTGTTCTTTTTCACCTTCCTTCGCAAGTGCAGTATCTACAGAACAGGATACGAGTATAAATCCCACGAGGACAGCAAGCATCTCCATGACTTTTTTTCTTAAACCTGTATTCTTTACTTTCATTCATTTCTCCTTTTCACTAAAAAATTATATTTCTGTCCTTACAATTTTCATGTACAGACAAAAACGGGTACATTAAATAAACCGGATATAATCTGCCTGCCTCCTTTCGATTTCTTATAGAATTCATTTCTCGTTCTGGATAATCGGGAAGAATTTCCCTCTTTGAAATATAGAATCTCTTAGACGAGTGACTAGATAATAACGCATAACATTTAAAAAGTCAATATTGTTTTTAAAGTTTCGTTTTTCTTTATAATTACAAACCAAAACAAGCCCCAAAAGAAGCGGTTTATATGTGCTTCCTTCAAGGCTTACTGTCAAGTGGATACTTCAAAATCCGCTGCGCTACTTCTTCAGCGATGCCAGTCGTTCTTTGAATTTTATCAGCTGATCATTATGTTTACGCGACTCCATTTTCGGGAATGCGCGGACCAGTCGTTTGGAAATGACAGATCTTTTTCCTGCCAGCTCCTGATAGCTCTCTTTGAGACTTGCAACACGCCCCGCCATCTCTTCCGATACTTCCTGTGTCTTTTCTTTGAATTCCAGACCGGCTTCAGCAATACGCTCCATTGTCTCGTCATATTTTTCTTTGGTAGCGGCCTGTTTCTCCATCGTCGTAGATACCTGATTGAAGATTCCTTCGCCAAGCTGATCCGAGATTTCGTGCAGTTCCTTTGCAATCTTATCCATAGATTCCAGCCGCTTGTTCAGCTTGAAAATTGCAGCTGAAGTCACATACAAATCTGCGAACAGCGCAATGCTGAATATCACGAGTGCAATCACAAGTACGATAAATGGAATATGTTCCACGAGCATTGCAATCAGCGGATGTATGAAATCCACAACAAACACACATGCCACCCCCCATACAAGTGAAAACACCAGACACACATAACCTCCGATATTCAGTGGCTGATTGGAATAGTCCCACCATTTATTATGGAAAATCTTATCCATCGCATAGCCGGTCACACCCTCCAGAATCGTCACCAGAATCGTAGATGTGATATAAAGTAAAATCAGATTATCCTTCAGTGGTGTCAGCAGTGTGACTACAATGCAGATTCCCACGCCATAGATCGGACAGATCGGTCCATTTAAAAATCCACGGTTTACAAATTTCCCCTGCTTGACACCGGCGTAACCCACTTCCGTACACCATCCTAAAATTCCGTAAATAAAAAAGTAGCTAAGTAATAAATAAAAACTCATGTATCCTCCCTTATAGTCTTCCGTACAGCTTCGTCATCTGCCAGATATCACCGGTCAGTTTTTCGGTGATCATCCCTTTGCCCAGACGCCATTTCCAATTATTTCCTTCTTTTCCGACGCCCGGAACATTGATACGTGCTTCATTTCCAAGTCCTAAATAATCCTGAATCGGGATAACACAGAGTTCTGATACACTGGCCATCGCGAGCCGTATGAAGTCCCAGTGGATCTCATTCAGCGGAGTATTCGCATTGTTCAGATAACGCTTCGTGAATTCTCTGTCGTGATCATTAAGAGACAGATACCAGCTCTGCAGCGTATCATTATCATGCGTTCCTGTATATACAACACTGTTATGCTCGTATTTGTGAGGAAGATAGACGCTGTCCTCGGAGCCGTCAAATGCAAACTCAAGGACCTTCATCCCCGGATACCCGGTCTCACGAAGCAGTTCTTTCACGGATTCTGTCAGATATCCCAAATCCTCCGCTATCAGATTCATCCTGCCAAGCTTCTCCTCCAGCGCATGGAAAAGTGCCATTCCAGGTCCCTTTTCCCAATGTCCGCGAAATGCATCCTTATCGCCGTACGGGATAGAGAAGTATTCATCAAGTCCGCGGAAATGGTCGATTCGTACCACATCGTAGAGACGCAGGTTGTGTGCCATGCGCTCGATCCACCATGCAAATTCTGTCTTCATATGATATTCCCAATTGTAAAGCGGATTGTTCCATACCTGTCCGGTCGGTGAAAATCCATCTGGTGGACATCCCGATACTGCCGTTGGTTCATTGTTCTCCGTAAACTGGAACAGCATCGGTCTCGACCACGCATCCGCACTGTCAAATGCCACATAAATCGGGATATCGCCGATAATCTGGATCCCGTTTTCATTTGCATAATGTTTTAATCCACTCCACTCTTTCCAGAACATATACTGTACAAAACGGTGATACCGGATTTCCTCATCCAGCGTTTCTCTGGCTTCCAGAAGTGCCCCCGGATGGCGGTCACGCAGCTGTGGCTCCCACTCCGTCCAGGGAAGTCCTCCCGCCGTTTTTTTCAATGCCATATACAGGCAGTAATCCTCCAGCCAGTAACCATTGTTCTGGACAAACCAAGTATACTCATCATTCCAGTCCGTTGAAAAACGGCTGAACGCCAGACGCAGGATTGCATCGCGCTCCTGATTCAGCTTTTCATAATCAATCAGATTCTCATTGTCACCAAAATCCACCGCATCACATTCTTCTCTTGTCAGGAGGCCCCATTCAATCAATGCCTCCAGATTCACGAAATACGGATTCCCCGCAAATGTGGAATAAGACTGATAGGGTGAATCACACCCCTGCTCATGTCCGTTTGGTCCTAAAGGCAGAATCTGCCATTTCTTTTGTCCCGCTGCTATCAGCTGGTTTACAAAATCATACGCTTCCTTCGAAATACAGCCAATACCATACTTGGATGGAAGCGCAGAAATTGGGAGTAATATACCGCTCTCTCTCATTTTATAACTCTCTTTCTTTTCTATTTTGATTACTTTTGAATCTTCTTCAGTATATTCAGATGATTCTTGTATGGCGGATATCGAAGTGGAATATCAATCAGGGTAGACTTCTTCACCATACTCTTTTCGTGTGTAAATGTATCAAAGCTTGCCTTTCCATGATATCCCCCCATACCGCTTCCGCCGACACCGCCAAACGGCATCTCAGATGTGGCGAGATGGATGATGACATCATTGATACAGCCACCCCCATAGGAAATATGTTTCATAATGTAAGCTTCGCTGCCGGCGGATTTTGTGAAGTAATACAATGCCAGTGGCTTCGGCCTCGCATTGATATCGCGCACGACCTCTACCATGGAATCATAAGTGATAACTGGGAGCACCGGTCCGAAGATTTCCTCCTCCATGACCCGGCTCCCCCACGTAACATCTTTTAAAATCGTCGGAGCAATCTGCCTCGTCTCCTCGCGGACTACACCGCCGGTCACAATATTTTCACCGATCCACAGCTCTTTTAGACGGTTAAAATGTTTTTCATTAATAATCTTCGGGTAATCCTCATTGTAGCACGGATCTTTTCCATACAGCTTTACAATCTGTTTCTGCATCTGTCTGATCAGTTTGTCTCTGACGCTCCGGTGAACCAGCACATAGTCCGGTGCCACACAGGTCTGTCCCGCGTTCAAAAATTTTCCCCAGACGATACGCTTTGCAGCAAGTGGAATATTCGCAGTTTCATCCACGATACAAGGGCTCTTGCCGCCGAGCTCCAGACTGACCGGAGTTAGATGTCTGGCCGCTTTCTCCATGACCACCTTTCCTACCGAAACACTTCCGGTAAAGAAAATATAATCAAAATGTTCATTCAGAAGTCCTTCATTCTCTTCTCTCCCACCGACAACAGCTTCCACATAAGACGAGTCAAACAAATCATGAATCATCTTCCGAATCACTGTAGCGGTTGCCGGCGAATATGCCGATGGCTTTACAATCGCACAGTTTCCCGCACAGATAGCTCCCACAAGCGGGGCGATTGCCAATTGAAACGGATAATTCCACGGGGACATAATCAGCACAACTCCGTACGGCTCTGGATAAATAAAGGAACGGGATGGGAATTGGGTCAGCGGTGTGCGCACGCGTCTGACCTTGACCCAGCTGCGAAGGTGATTCATCGTATAGCGGATTTCTTCTTTGACAATTCCAATTTCCGTGGCATAGCTTTCAAAAGGTGCTTTGTTTAAATCAGATTTCAATGCGGCAATAATTGTATCCTCTTCCTGCTCGATCCATTCATACATCCGCCGGAGCTGCTCCATACGGAATGCTGCATCCTTCGTATTTCCCTTTGCAAAATATTGCCGTTGATTTAATATTATCTGTTTGTAGTCTGTCATATTATAACCATCCTTTGTCACATTACTGTTTTCTATATCGTTTCGGACGTTCCTGCTGCTCCATGTAATACAATTCAATCGGATCAATCGGATCCGTCGGATTCTCCGGCTCCATGTTCAGATTTCGAAGTCTCTGCTTTAACATACCACCGCCACGGTTATAGAACCAGAACGAATACACCAGCAGTTTATTTACCTTTCCAATCTTATCCTTCAAGGTTTTGCTGTACAGCGACCCGCCTGTCTTAAACGGTTCGTGTGCATGAATCGCTTCAATCAGCTCTGTCTCACAGGTGATCTCCCCCGGAATGATCGTATAGCCAAGTCCCACACAGTCATGCTTGTGAGAATCACTTCCGCCGACACAGATCTTACCGTATCGCTTCGCCAGATCTCTCGCTCCCTGATTCGATTTTGCAGATTCACACGCATTAAAGCCCTCCACAAAATCAAACCGCTGCATGATCTCCGGGTTCTTCTGAAAACGCTTCGTATTCGTAATGCTCAGATATTTCTCGCCACACGGATGAGCCGGTCCCAGAACGCCGCCGTTACGATGCACCAGATCGATCAGTACCGCGACCGGCATTCCCTTAAGCTCCAAAAGACGCATCTTCACACCTTCCGGCATAATAACCAGAATGTGCCCCGCATCTCTCGTGTCATACTCAATTCCTTTGAGCACTACAAAATCCGTGTGAAGTTTTCCCTTCATCGTATTCTTCCAATGCCTGTATGCATTATACGTGTCATGATCTGTAATGACCATGCCGTCGAATCCATGGGCTTTCAATAATGTAATATATTCATCTAAAGATACTCTGCTGTCAACAGAACCTTCCTTTACATGACAATGCATATCCAACTTCATGAAAGACACCTCCTTACTTACATAGTATTAGTATACAACGAAGTGAAAATTCGTGCAATCTATTCATGTTGTTCGATTTTATCTATGATAAGATTTCCACCGAAAATACATGCCGTCCAAAGGATCGCACATGCACCTCTGGAAATGTGTACTTCCGTAAAACCGTACACAATTGCAACAGCCAGCAAAATAATTGCTCCGACCAGTAACACCATCCCTGAAATAATTGACTTTTTAATATACATAAAAACACACCTTCCTTTCGCATCTCTGTCATAAGAATACAAAAGGAGGTGTGTCTTAAATAGGACTTTACTTAATCTTCGTCATCATCATAATAATCATCCGCATCGGGATCTTCTTTCACTTTATCCGTATAGTCAAGTGCCGCCCTTAATTTTTCGACTTCACTTTCCGTAGAATTCTCTGCGCGGACCTTATCCGCTTTCGCAAGGTGAAGCTTTGCTTTTTTCCTGGATTCCATGATGAACTGAACAACGATTCCGAGTATCGCAAGTATCACTCCGATTATGTAAGGGGTGTATGTTCCCGGAACAGATGCCAGCACACAAATGGCTGAGCCAGCGGAAAATCCGCCCTGCAGACCAGTCACAAAAATAATAATCGGTTCCACGAACTTCAAAGCTACCAGCGCAACTACCAGACCAGCCACGATCGCTATGATCACAGCGATCATATTATCCGTTCCTGTAAACGAAATGATGGTACCAAAACTCATCAGCCAGCAGATAACAAAAACGCCTGCCAGATATAACCAGAATCCCAGAATTGCAAGTACTATTCCAGCAACAGCTCCAACAGCCAGTGCAATCATCGTCTCAGCTCCGAAATGAGCAGCGACGCCAAATCCAACACCAAATCCAATCAGCAGTCCCAAAATTGCTGTCCATATTTTAATCATCTTCAATCCGAAAAAGCAGTTGAGCAGCGCGAAAACTAATCCGATTACAGCAAATGATATGCCAGCCTTCACAACCATGTCCGGTGAAATACCCGTTGATGACAGGTCTACCTTATCCAGTGCATTCTGTATCTGAGTTGTGATTGTCTCCATAGTATTACCTCTTTTCTTTATTAATTATTTCTGTACTTTTAAAATCCCCTCTAAAAGTTCTCTGTACGTATCTGCCACGCTCTGTGGTGATACTATTATAGCATCTTTTCCAAGTCCTGTTAACCACCCAAAAAATTGATTGCTCACGGCCACATTGACACGGGCGATGAAATAATTCTCCCCGTCTTCCCGAATCGGCACGCCCTGACCAAAGCGGTCGATTACAACACCGATCAGATGATTCGCAAACCGGATTCGTACTGTCTCCTCTTCCCCTGCAAACATTCCGAAAGTCTTTTTCGCATAATGCGCCAGATCGAATCTCGCAAATTCTTCTTTTCCGGCTCTTGGCTCTTTAACCACCTGAATTCCCAGCATCTTATCCACGCGGAAATGTTTGAGCATCTTTGCCTTCTCATCATACGCAATCAGATAATAGTTCTCATCATCCCAGCTGAGTGCCCACGGGCTCATCTGATAAGTCTCACCGCCACGCTTTAATTTCATTTCCTTATGAACGGTCCACTGCGTGTACTGAAATAGAATCTGCCAGTTCGAAGCAATTGCAATATGCAGTTTATCCACATTATAATAAATGCTCTCATTCATCGTTTTGATTCGGTTGGATACATATACCTGGCGCTGCAGCTGTCTGGCCTCGTATCTGCTGGTAAGTCCTTCGATTTTCTTAATCAGACTCTCTGATTTTTTCTCCGTGATGAACTTGGAGGACTGCACTGCATCCACCAAAAGCTTCAGCTCCGGCAGTTCAAAATCATGGCTTGCAAGATAATATCCTTCAGGGGCTTCTTTCCGATATAAAATATCCATGCCAAATGATTTCAGTGTCTCAATATCGTTATAGAGGCTCTTACGCTCCACACAAATTCCATAAGATGCCAGCTTTTCTTCCAGATTCTTCCGGGAGAGCGAATGAAGATCATCCGTTTCCTGCAGAAACATCTGCATCAAATATAACAATTTAATCTTCTGATTATATGATTTCGCCATCGCTTACCTCGCTTTATTTATCCTGCCTATCATTTTATCACAGTACGCTTTTTGTAACAAGAGATTCCCTGTGTCCCCGTTTTATTTTTTGCACATGAAAAATGGGTGTTAATCGTATTATCCAATCAACACCCACCTTTACTGTGGTTCAATCATTCTCATTTACCTCTTTTTCTTTCCTTTTTGTTCTTGTTATCTTCCGTTGATAACAATCGCTATTGGTTTTAGCTTAATATTTTGGTGGTCCGTACCTCCATTCATAAATTTCTTACTCTTCTCCATTTCTCGTCTGGTGATATGTAAGATTTATTTATTTGTTAATATGATAATATCATTCTATTCATGTTTTGTCAATACTGGTTTTAGATTTATTTGTATTTTTTCTTGAATTATCTGTTAATTCATGCTTATAAAAGTGAGCCATAGGAACCGTCCCCCTGGCTCACCCCTGGCTCACCTCAGACATAAAAAAGTAGAAGAGTATCCATCTGATCAGGATGTCTACTCTTCCACTTTTATTACCGGTCCCAACTACTTAACTTTCACTCGTATTATGATTACTTTGAAGTCCTCTTTTTTACATCTCGTGTATGTGGATTTGCTAATCCGTGGACTTTGTATCTTTTTTAAGTTACTTGTTATTTTTGTTGGTCTTTGATTCATGATTCCGTTTCATGAATCTTTGTATTTCTTCTTTCTTTGTAACTACATGTTAACATTCAATTCCTTTTTTGTCAATGCTTTTATCTAATTTTATTGTATATTTTCTTCAATTGTCTGTTAACTCCGTTTCTTTTTTCTTTTATACAGTTTTCTGTGTATGAATATGTGTTCTGTTGCCCTATCTGTTTGAAAAATGGACCGATACTGGTTTGATTTTAGCAGAAACTATTTTGGCGATTGCCTAAATAAAATCTCTGAAGTGACATACTCCCACCACTTAACTTCTATAAGTTTGAAGTGGGGGCTTCTTGTTCAATAGCGCTACCGCGCCAAGTTTACACAAGCTATCCCCGCGTGTCCCGCGGTTTATCAAATGCCAGACAT
>JAQUUC010000083.1 GCA_028694105.1 Hespellia sp. | reverse complement strand
GATAGTTAGAGCGGCCGCACATTTGGATTATTCTGTCAAGTGATTTATGAAATTTTACAAAAAAAGAACAGGGTACATATTTCTATATACTCTGTTCTTTGCGTCATTCTTATCTAAATGACATTGACCGTCATGAGGTTGTTTTTTTGTTGCCAGGCAGGCAAAAGGTTCCTGATTTATTTTACCGTGACATCCGCCTGTGTTCCGCCTGCGTTTAAGATGCAGGTCTCTCCCGATTTCAGGTTACTGTCAGAGATGCAGAACCAATTACTCTCCACACTGGTGGTAAAACTGGCGATCTCATTTCCCGCCTGATCGGAAATTGTAAGAAGTGTCCCAGCTGGTATCGTGCTGTTCCATGTTTCTGCGATGTATCCCTGTGTTGAATCT
This sequence comes from Hespellia sp., assembly GCA_028694105.1. GTDB lineage: Bacteria > Bacillota > Clostridia > Lachnospirales > Lachnospiraceae > Hespellia. The sequence continues at coordinate 4,962 of JAQUUC010000083.1, read as the reverse complement.
TCCGATGGTTCTTGTGCCATCTGAGAGCTTCCACAGACATAGATTGTTCCTCCGGTAACTGTGAGTGTTCCATTATAATCAAAAGTTCCATTTCCGCCATTTGTCGGTCCCTGCACTTCGACCGTTCCTCCGGTAATACTCACAGAGCCATTGGCATCAAGACCGTCACCGCTCGCCGTCACTTTGACGATGCCGCCACGGATGGTCAGTGTGGAACCATCATCGGTATCCATGCCCTCGCGGCTGCTCGTTTCATCATTTCCATTCACAGAATTCATTCCGTCATCGCTGGCCGTCAGTTCCACGCTTCCGCCTTCAATCAGAATCGTACAGCCTTCAATTCCCTCGTAAGAATTTTCAATCACGATTTCGCCATCTGCAATCGTTAATGCCTGATCCGCATGGATGCCATCATCACCGGCATAAATCGTATAGGTCCCTTTATTAATTGTTACATCATTGTTGCTGTGAATCGCATCATCTGCGCTGTTAAGCGTAAATGTACCATCTTCAATTACGACATCTACATATGATTTCAATCCTTTATAGCTGCTGCTCGTCGTATCCTGTGAGGTGCTCTCTTCCACGGGGGCTTCCGTAGGTTCACCCATAGGTTCTTCCGGCGCCCCGTTATCTGAATCTTCAAAAGGTGCTTTGTCCCTGCCGCCGCGCATACCGTTTCCCGGCATCATATCACCATCACCGGCTGTTGTAACCGCATTTTCATAGCCTCCACCGGTGGTGATATCAAAGGTACCGTCATTGATGTAAAGTAGCGTTTCTGCCTGAATGCCATCATGTTCGGCTGTAATCGTAAAATCTCCGCCATCAATCATAACATAGCCTTTGTCAGTTTCCTTTATATTTGTAGCTTTTATTCCATCACTTTGCGATTCAATGGCAAAGGTACCATCCAGTACGGACACGCTGTCTTTCCCGACAATCCCGTCATCCGCAGAGACGATATGATAGATTCCTGAAATGAATTTCAAATCATCCTTCGACTGAATTGCATTGTTATAATTTGCCACGACCTCCAGACTTCCGGTACCATTGAAGGTCAAATCGTCCTTGCTGAAAATGGCTGCACTGGGCTCATCATCTGAATTGTTTCCCACATATTCATCGCTATCCGTGATATAGTTCTCGGAATGATCTGCCAGAGTAATTAGCGTATTTTTGGCATTCTGTACATAAACTGGCGCGGATGTCAGGCTGGTGATCTGAATATTATCAAATATCAGCTGCACATTTTTCTCAGTCGCATCCACAATGACCTGTCCATCAGATAACGTTCCGCTTAAAATGTAACTTCCTTCTTTGGAGATTGTAATCATCTGTCCATCTGCCGAAGCACCTGTGCCGTCAATGGTCACCTGATCTGTATCGCAGGTGATCTTCGTTGCATCTGCTTCCTCGTAAGAAGCATCCATATCCCGGTCACTGTAATCGCCGGATGTAAGTGTGACTGTGTTTGCCGAAGCGTGTGATCCGTCCTCATCGGTCGTGGTTTCCTCCTGATTCTGCGCCGTCTTCGTCTCCGCGGAATCAGCCTGGCTGCAGCCGCTGAGGAATAGAACGAATATAAGAAGAATCGCTGTTACCATGTATTTTTTTCTTTTTTTCATGTAGACCTCTTTTCTGTCTTCTATATGATTTACAGAGTTTCCTGAATGCTGCTCATTCGCCCGCAGATAACCGTGAGGTTTCCGTTTCGGCAGCGGATTTCATCAATCATTGCCTTCTCTTTTTTTTCATCATTCAGAGTAATATGATATTTTAACTCATACATACTTCCTAAGTTTGTCGTTTTCACCTGCTGCAGTTTGCATTTTTTCGCATATTTTTCAAAAATATCATCAAAAATCTCCGTATAATCCAGATTCTCGGCAATGGTAATCCTCAGATCTTTTGGATTATTCCGACCCTCTCCGAAATCCGTCATTCCAAGCACGAAATATACCAGCCCGATTACCAGTGTAATCAGCGCCGCAAAGGTCAAAAAGCCCATTCCGGTTGCCAGTCCGACTGCCATTGCAAAAAAGACACTTGCTATCTCACTTGAGCTTCCGGCAACAGAGCGGAAACGGACCAGACTGAAGGTTCCAAGTACCGCAACACTCGTTCCAAGATTTCCGTTTACCATCATAATCACGCACTGCACAAGAACCGGCAATAGCGCAAGTGTAATTGCAAAACTTTTGGTATAGGAGTTCTGGCTTCTCATATAGATAAATGAAATCGCAATCCCCAGCACCAGCGAGACTGCAGTGCAAAGCAGTGCGTTTTCAAATGTCATACTTCCTTCGACTGTACTTAAAATACTTGTAAACATGATATATTTTCCTCTCTTTTCTCTGTTTTTAGTTCATGGATTACATCAAAATCATCTTCCGCTGCAGCAACCGAAATCACTCCGTCGTTCACTGCGTTCGTATAAATTGTCCCATATTTTGAAAATGAAATGGGATATAGTTCCAGCTCACATAATAAATCCGCAAGCCAGATCGGATAAGATTGTGCGACCTTGATTTCCATCAGATAATTCTGTGTGTCCAGTATTTTTCCTGCACTGCCGTCTGTCAGGTCCAGATGTTCCTTTCTGCTTCGAATGTTCCGGTCGATCGTGATGCGAAGCTCCGGGTCACCGGCTCCGACATACGCCATGCGGTCATAGGAAAGAAACACCTTGGGCATAGGCCTATAAAATTTAAAAAAATATGTAATCTCTCTGGAAATCTGATCGTGATCCGGCAGCGTTCCCCTTCCTTCCCAGAAAGCTTTTGCCTGCAGGTAAGGAACTGCGACTCTTCTTTTGTATACAATTCCCTGATATTTTTTCTTGATTTCCAAAAACACCGGATCATTTTCTGTAACATGACCGTATCCACGAACGCGAAACTTTTCTTTGTATTTTGGTTTTTCGATGGATGTTCGGATTAAATCATAATGATCCGTATCAAAATAAATGTTATTAATGGTATGTAATCCGAATTCATCTAAATGGATTCTGTTTTTCGTACGTTCCATAAAAGCCTGATACTGTTCCGGATTCATACGGTATTTCTTCTCAACTCTTTGGAAAATACTTCCTTCCTTGAACATACACATTCACTCCTCTCTTCATCGACTATTATATAGAACATCTGTGTAAAGTTTTTGTGAAAAATGTGTCCAAAGATTGAAAAAGAGACGATGTTTCATCTGTTTTGCAGCAAATGAAACATCGTCTCTTTTTATGAATGTTATTCTAATCTAAGTGAAACATCGTGTGTAAATCCACACATACCGGACTGTTATCCGGATTCGTCTCCATCACCGGCGCCATAAAGTCCCACCACTTGCGGTTGATGGGGGTGTCAGCGGATTTCGCCCATTTCTCCTCATCCTCCACTTCAATGTAGCCGAATAAAATGTTCGTATCCTTATCCCAGTAGATGGTATAGTTGTGTCCGCCGTACTCATGAATCATATCTGCCATCTCCGGCCATAATTCATTGTGACGCTTTTCATACTCTGCTTCCATTCCATCGTATAACTTCATTTTAAAACCTTTACGAATCATAAATATATCCTCCAATTTTTCACTTTTCATACGGGCAAAATGCAATTTACATACGGGCAAAAGTCAATTTACAGACGAGTAAAATTCAATTTAGGACGTAGTAAAATTGAATTTTACTACGTCCCCAACTGCACTATCTTGTTACAACTTCCACTGGTACATTAAAGATCTTAGCAACCTTCATGATTGTATCGATATGTCTTCCTGTAGCGGCAGCCATATGATGTGTAGGACCAGCTTCACTCCATCTGTTACAGAATTCTCTTGCTCCGATCGAGAATTTTGTTCTCATATTGGTATCGCCAAATGTGAAGATTGGACCTTCTTCATTGACACCTTCTGCAACAACGAATTTAAAGTTTCCATTCATGTCCTGCGTAATTCCAAGATATGTAACATCTCCGGTCGGAGGGTAGAACTGTGTTAAATATCCACCGCCCGTTTTTCCGTGGAATACATCAACAATCTTCATTGTCGGTTTCTTCGCTGTTGAAATATCAGCATCTCCAGAACCTGAATGACCGATAATACAAATATCTTCATTAAAATCAATCGAATACATCTCAGAAAGCTGACCGGTACCGGATATCGTCTTTAAGATACTCATTGCCATCGCAACTTTGATGTCACCTTCTACGGCGCATGCTGTTCCCTGTTTGATCAACATGGAGAAGGCCGGAATTAACATACTGTCAAGTTTTCCTGCAACGCCTTGTGAAAATCCGTCATAGTGCGAAGCTACTAGAGCAAGATCCTCATCTTTAACCCATTTTTCAAAAGCGACAACGTATTTGGCCATGTCCCAAACAGTTTCGACAGTGGCGCCGCCTTCAATATCAAACGTATCTAAGATATCTTCCGCTTTTGCACGAATCGCTGCTTCATCTGTAATATCATCCGCAATTGCCCACATTTTTTCCCAGTCAAACTGTTTTGTATAAAGTCCCATTCTATTGTAGAGATTTGTTTCATCAATATAAAGATCCATCATTCCGGGATATGGACGTCCAATCTGGGCAATATTCGTATAACGGAATCTTCTTCTTACCTGAGCCGCTTTGCACCACTCTTCGATTTCGCGGGTCACATAATCATCTCCGCCTTCCACAACACCGGTAATCACTGCATGTCTCTTTCCGGCACGTTCTAAATCAGCGACCATTTCTCCAACTGCACCACATGCGTATAATTCACCAAGCCACTTCGGAGTGTCTGTATTTGCATAGTCCGGAGCCTTTAATTTTTGAACATTCACAAGTACAACCGGAACATCTAAATCTCTGATTGCCGGAAGCATGTTGTAGCTTGTTGCGTAAGTTAATAACTGTAAAATAACAAGGTCTACATCTGCTGCACGGAATTTATCTCCCGCCGCCATAGATAATTCTTTTGTGGTA
>JAQUUC010000046.1 GCA_028694105.1 Hespellia sp. | reverse complement strand
TCAATATTGGGTGTCATGAGAATGATTTCTGTATCCAGTTCTTTCTTGATTGTCTTCACGACATCCAACAACACTTCTTCGTATTTAGCAGTATCTCCGCACTCCTGACTCCAGTTCAGCGATGCAATACTGAGCACCAAATCCGGATGATGCTGAATCACATCTCGATAGAGACGATCTCGCATCCCAATGATTGTATCGCCTGCAATCCCTGAATTGATGGTGCTGACAGAGGTTTGTTCATATTCGTCAATCAGCATCCCCCGCAATTTTTCAAGATAGCATTCTCTGGCATCTGTTACTTCAATCGCATCCTCTTCCTTCAATCTGCCACTTTCAAATTTTTCAAAGAAATCTTCCATTTTACCAAGTGGTTCAAAATGTCCTGCTGTAACACTATCCCCCAATGCTACAATAATTGGGTTTCTTGGCTGCAGACCGTCAGCCGGCATTCCAAATGCAGTGAACTGCGCCAGTGCTCCGCGGTTTTCATTCATGACTTTGCAGAAATGTTCCGGTCTCTTCTTAGATACCGCATATATTTCCTCTGCAAGTTCACGCAGGATTGCTGCGTATTTTTCCGGTGCTTTGTACTCTGTTCTCATAATCATTCTCCTTCTTTAAATTCATTTAACATCATGTTAACTCATTTAATTCTATATTAACACCAATTAGTTTTATTTGCAATATACCCTATAATGAAAATGCTTGGATAATAGAAAAGGTGATTTCAGCTGTTGCTAAAATCACCTCGGTCTTTTCTCATTTACTTTTGAATTTTGAGTAACAATGCATCCTGTAGCGTTTTCGAAAAATTAATACCCAGAGCCATTGCTCTGTCATTGAGCCATGATGGAATTGTCAGAGTCTTTTTCACAGCTTTATTTGCTTCATAGCGATTCAGATCACACGACACGAGACTTACAAAACAATCCTTTGATGACTCTAATGAATTCACCTCAGAAGCAGCCGGTAGTTTTTCCTCCTCTTCCAACACGGTAAGAACATAGCCCAATAATGCCTCCTGCGCATTTTCAATCGTTTCCGCAATTGTACTGCCATAGGACTGGCAACCACTTAAATCAGGAAACTCTACCCAATAAGTTTCCGCTTCTTGATGAAATATTGCTGGATATACAATTAACATATAAAACTCCTTCCATCCTTCAACTTCTTCTCCTTTACATTAACACGTGTCACACGTGTTGTCAACGATAGATTTTACTTCTTCCATCTTTTTTCTTGAAAATAGGCGAATTGCCAAACCGAAGGACCTTGCCACTGGCAGCTTCCCCGGACACATGGTCACGAAAAAATGACCATACATACAGAGCGATTACTCTGTGAAATGTATAGTCACTATAACACATCAAATATTTTTTGTCATCACTAAAAATTATCTCGTACCTATCTCAATGTGATTTCCATCACTTCCAAACCATCCACATCTTCAAATACAAGAACCAGCTCATATTCTCCTGCATCTGCCTTGAAGTTCCTTTCCATCATCTGACCGTCTTTCACGATGACTTTACCAGCTTCCATCCCATTTGCCAGCATCTTAATTACACCGCTTCCTGCTGCAGCAATCTCAGCATCTGCAAATCCCGCGTCGCTTTTCACATAACGGAATGTCGCTGTATTTCCATTGGTAATGTTCGTAAGTTTCTCACCGTATTTCTCATCCAATCCGATAAAGCATCCTCCACTCACTTCACATGCCTGATATGCCATCATCTTTTCCCCCGGCGCAAACGGCTTACCCGGTCCCTGTGATGTCATCTTCACCTCCGGAATCATTCCATCTTCCAGAATCGTGATTGGCTCAATACAGAGCCTTCTGTGCTGCTGCACGCCTTGGCTGCAACGGTGATAAAAGACATACCACTGTCCATTTACACATTCGATGGAGCCATGATTATTCCAGCTTGCCGGATCACACGGTGCATTGTCAATAATCACACCCTGATAGGTAAATGGACCAAGTGGTGACTTACTGGTAGAATAACCAAGCGAGGTCGGCTTACCATGTTCAATATTCGCATAGACATAATAGTAGGTATCACCGATTTTTCTCATCGAAGAACCTTCATGAAAATAATGCTCCTCCTCTGTCACAAGGTCATCTACGACCGCATTTTCATCAAATGACATCATATCATCATTTAACTTCACCCCATGTGAGAATAATTGTCCCCAGTAATAATAAGCCTGTCCGTCATCGTCAATAAAGATAGCCGGATCAATGCCTCCGCAGGGAAGCTGAATCGGATTCGCGAATGGTCCCTCCGGTTTATCAGATACTGCAACACCCTCACTGTCATCCTGCATACAAAAATACAGATAATATTTTCCATCACAATACAGACAGTCCGGGGCAAATAGTAGTGCCGGCTTTTCGCCTTCCTCTTCCATTTCAAACTTTTCCTTCTCCGCTGCCTGATCCATATCTCCAAGCATCTTCTGGATAAATGGTGTCGGATGACTCCAATCAATTCCCGGATAATGTGGTGCATCTGGATTGTTGAACCATGGAATCTGTGCACCGGTTAAAGACACATCATGAATTTCCCATTCTTTCATATCTGCTGTTGATACCACATGATATTTCTCGCTGCAGAATACATCCTCTCTGTCATCAAAACTTCCGTAAATATACAGTTTGCCATCCGGCATCACATGACCTTCGCTGTCCGGCACATGGATGTCTAATGGAAGGATTGGATTACGTGTATTCTTATAAATTTGTTTCATCTCAATTCACCTCATATTAATTATATCAATATTATCCTAAAATAGTAGTTGATTTTTTTGCATAACTAATGTACGAGTTTAACATTCAATACGTACTTTAACCATTTCACACTTAGCGGAAACCACTCTGCAATCGAATCATTGATTTCATCCGGTTTCGTTGCCGTTTCTTCATTTGCCAGCGATAATCCATGATTTCCTTGTGAAAACACATGAAGCTCCACTGGCACATGATACTGTTCCAGCTTAATTGCCCATGTAATACTGTCCTCAAATGGAACTAACGCATCCGTATATGTATTCCATACAAAACTCGGCGGTACATTTTCTGACACATAATTCAGCAAGTTAAAGCGATCTTTATCTTCCTGAGTTGGCTTTTGGCCGGATAATGTTTCCACCGGATCTGGTCCAAATGATATTTCTCCGGTTTCAAGAAGGGCTTTGATTTCCGGTGGTACTTCTACTTCCTGTGGAATCAGACTCAATGCTGGATATCCAAGCACCAGCGCATTCAACTTATTCTCACCCTTTTTGACACCGATTTCATCAGTGATACAAGCTTCTTCTGATAACACACCTAATGATGCCGCCAGATGTCCCCCTGCCGAGAAGCCACAGCCAATAATTTTTTCTGGATCAATCATCCATTCGTCTGCATGACTGCGAATCACAGATATCAATTTTGATAATTCCTGAAGTGCCAACGGATATGCCGCCCCTTCTCCCGTACTATAACGCAGTACAAACGTATGAAATCCTTCTCCCAGATATTTTAACGCAATCGGATCGGCCTCTCTATCAGAGGTAAACCAGTATCCACCTCCCGGACACACAACAATTACCGGACGTTTCATTCCCTGATGTATTTCTTCAGAATTATCAATTAAATATCCCGTATAACCTGCCGCTCTATCATCAAACAATTTGCCACTTACTACTTTCATTTTTCATTTCTCCTAAAAAGCTGCATTCGATACTTATTTTCTTTCTGATTTTCGTTTGTTTAATTCAGCCATAACTTCATCCACTTCTCTATCGTAATGATAAAACGCTTTAAAACAAATTATTACAATAATAAGCAGAACTAACGGAAGCCATGAAAATAATGTGGTGATTCCAAAGTTTGTAACTGCACTCTGTGTCTCATTTGCTACGTATCCGGTCAGTGCAAGTACCCATCCTACCATTCCGGCTGCAAGTCCGGTACTTAACTTCTGTGAGAAAGAAATAATAGCAGATCCCATTCCTTCGATACGTTTATTTGTTAGAAATTCACCGTAATCCACAGCATCTGCTGCCAGTGTATTTACCGGTACAGATAGAGGACCGGTTGCTAATCCACAGATAATTGTTCCAGCGATAAGTAATGGCATATTCATAGTTACTGCCGCCAGACCACGAAGTGCATAACCTACGATTTGTCCAATTGCACCTACATACACACTTCCTTTTTTGCCAAATTTCTTCAATGACGGTGCTGCTAAAAATACGATTCCGATTACAGTTGGAACAAGACTTACAAGGCTTAATGATGTCATAAGCAAAGGGTTGTTCATTGAATATGTATAAAAATAAGTTTGTGAGCTTGAATTAATTTGTACTGCAAAATTCACAATTACTGTCATAAATAGTGAAAAGATAAAATATTTATTTTTGCAAAAGTTCTTCACACCTTCTACAAACGATAGTTTTTCTACTTTATGACCATCATTTACAGAAGCCTCTACAGATTGTACATGTTCATATGATAATGCAAATGAAAGTATCAGTCCGACCGTCACTACTGCACCATAAATTGCAAACACAATTCTCCATGCTGTGATATCTCCACCCATTGCAAATACGAATGGGAATGTTGCTGAACAGCCTAGAATCGCACCGCCAAGTCCAAAGATCAGCGAGAACACTGCCAACTTACCTCTTTCCAGACCATCCTGTGTCATCAGTGGCATCAATGAATTCTTTGCCACGCCAACCATTGTGTAGAGAATGGATGTAAACAGGTTATACGTAACAAATGCATAGATCATCTTTGCTGTCTGTGAGCCATCCTGCGGGACCCAGAAGATCAATGCGAGTGCAAGTCCGGTTGGAATTGATAGCCATAACAGCCATGGTCTTGCTTTTCCCCATTTCGTCTGCGTCTTGTCTACAATATTACCTGCGATTAAATCTGTAATACCGTCAAATAACTTTGATACAAAGAACATCGTTCCGACTGCACCTGCTGCCATCCCGACATTGTCCGTATAGAACATCGTTAAGAATGCTGCGATAATTGCATTCGCTGTTCCGGGTAATTCGCCCAGACCAAAGGCCAGACGTTCTGTAAATTTCAATTTTCCGTTATTCTCCATTTTTTTCTCTCCTTTACCTTTGTTGTTTCTTTAGTTGTATCTTAGCAAATCAAAAGAAGGAAAAACAGATTATTTCATGACACAGCAAGACTCTTTTTACGACATTTCCGACTTTTCTTCTTGTTTTTATTTTCTATGAACTCTATACTAGACATAAGATTATCGTATCTACTTTCATGATAAAAAAGGAGCGTATCGCATATGCAGGTCACAAATGTTTTTCGATGTGAAGTCGATAAGGAATTAGAGGAAATTGAATTGCTTTTCAAAGAAAGTTATCAGAAAAATCCAGAAAGAAATTTGCACCTTCCACATAAAATGTCTGAGATTGAAGATATTATCAAGGAAATTTCCATCCGTTCTTCACATAAGCTTCCACAACTGATGCTTGACTCTCTGGTGGAAGATAGTTTTATCAGTGATAATCAGGATGTTGAGATCTATCGTCATATCCGGTATCTGCCGGCAAGCTTTCATCATCATGATTTTTTTGAAGTGATTTGCCTGTTAGACGGAACCTGTACCAATTATATCGCAGACAGGACCTTGGAAATGACGAGCGGTGACATTTGCATTATAGCACCAAACACTGAGCATGCTATCAGTGCCTTTTCAGATGACTGTCTGCTGTTTAATATTCTGGTGCGTGCCAGCACGTTCGAGCAGACCTTTCTTGACATTGTGTCTGAAACCGATCTGCTCTCTGAATTTTTCACACGTACCCTGTACCACTCGAAGGAGACACCATATCTGCTCTTTCACACACACGGTGAATTAAACACACGTAACTTCATACTTTACGCATATGATGAAAATCAGTCAAACAGGCGATACAAACACCGCATGATCAACTCTATCATTTCCGCCTTTTTTGCTTCTTTACTGCGTGAACACGAAAAGGATGTCGACATTCCATCCATTACACGCTCTGATTCTGATGAAAACCTGATGTTCATTCTTCGCTATATGCAGGAAAACTACCGTACTCTGACATTAAAAGAGCTCTCCGAATTCTTCAATTACAGCGAACGACATCTGCAGCGCATCATCAAAACCGCCACTGGAATAAGCTTCAGTGAGAATATGCAAAAATTAAAAATGACAACCGCCGCCAAATTATTAGAAAACGGAGACACCACCATCAGTGATATCTCCGAACAATTAGGCTATTCCACTGTTAATAATTTCCGTAATATTTTCAAAAAATATTACGGTATGACTCCAATAGAATTCCGGAATCTTGGGAAGAATAAATAGTCATCTTTTATTATGATTATACAATCGGTGTCAACTAGCATTGTTCCACCGTATATGCAATAGCATCCGGTACATCCACTTTAAGCTCAACGTTTTCACCATTTCTCTGTGCTTCCACTTTGATTACTCCATGAGGCGTGTTGAATGTACACGCAAATACATTCACACTCTCCGGCATATAGGGGCGAATCGTCACCTTACTAAAGCCCGGCTCTTCTGGAATAATTCCGGCAATTCCATTATAATACCACTCAACAATATGTCCCATCATATCATGGCAGTGGCTTCTCGGATTACTCTCCCAATACTCGCCAAGCGTTGTCTCTCCATCCAGAATAAATGCATAATAACTCGGATGCTCTTCTCTTAAGATAAACCGACTAATCAAATCATTCATGCCGTTTTCGCGAGCTGTTTGAATGACATACGGAAGTCCCACTTCCCCCGCAATGAACGCCCCTTCTTTTTCTAATGTGTCACGGAATGCTTTCACGACATCTGCCCGTCTTTCTTCTGGAACAAGTCCCCAGTATAATGGAAGTGCCTGACTTGCCTGTGTCATGAATAACTCATCCGGGTGATCCCACGCTTTATAGCACCAGAGTCCATCCTGATTCTGAACAAGTAACTTCTCATTGTAATTATTCTTGATTCCATTCGCATATGCTTCAAGACCTGCTTTGTCTTCGTCTTTCTCAAGAAGCTCTGCAAATATAGCTAATATTTTCGCATCTGCATAGAAAAATGCAGTTTCAATGTTCTCTCTTGCAAGTTCATTTCTTGGATTCCCCCAGTCACCTAAACCGTGATTGATAAATCCTTCTTCTGTTACTTTTGTCTTAAGATGTTCAAAATATCTCATTCCCGCATCATAGTTATCTTGGATGATTTTCTTATCACCATAGAAAATGTAATGCCAGTATGTGCCTAAGATGCAGGTGCTTCCCCATGGGATAATATCATAAAAACTTCCCATCCCCGGAACCGGAAGTACATTTGGGATATAACACGGTGCCTGCGCCGGCATCAGTCCATCTCCCGGATAGAATTTATTTCCTTCAAAGTCAAAGAAATAGTCGTCCGCTGTGTGCTGCTGCATTCTCATATCGAGAAGAAATTTCTCCCAGAGTTTCTTACCATTTTTCATATACATGATTGCCGGTGCCATCAAGTGATTCGGCTCCTGCCATGCAAAACGCTCGATGGTTGGACAATCTGTGTGAACACTGACCATGTTCGCTTCCACCGCTTTTTCCACCATATCGTAAATCTGATTGTAACGCTCATCATCACAGGTAAATGTGCCACTCTTTTCGTAAGCACTGGTAATTGCATGTCCCTTCATATCTCGAATCTCTACTGAATCCGAACTCATTTCCACACCGACAAATCTTCCGGCAAAATAAGTAAATACCAGTTCACATGTTTCCCACTCATCATCTTTTCCAATGATATAGGTAATACAGTTATCGATCATCATCCAGTTCTTTGCCATCTGATCGGCATCGCCCTCCGGCGAAAGCTTCTCTGCTGCAAGGAAGTGAATCTCATCGCCGGCTTTTCCTTTGATCTGCACTTCTAACATACCGGACATGTTCTGTGAGAAATCATAGATTTTGCGAACCTTCCCAGTCTCTTTCTCCGTGTAATCATGAAGGTATGTTCCTTCATAAGTGTGAATCACTTTGATTGGCGGCTGTTCCTGATTTCGAAGTTCTCCTTTCGGCTCATCCTCTGTGGCAACTTCTTTTGCAGCTTCCCACTTAGAGTCGTCAAATTCTGTGGTATTCCAGCCAGCCTGTTTTTTCCGTCCATCAATATATTCTGAACCATATACATTCGAAGCGGTTACCATATGTTCTGCAATCTTGAATGTATCATCAGCTGTAATGACTTCTTTGCTTCCGTCTGCATATTCTATTTCCAGATTCATTGCAAATACAAGACTCTTGCCATATGCGTGGTATGGGTTATTCGATGGCATCAATGCTGGGAATCCAAATGTGTAGTGATCATTGTTCATAATAAACCAGCCGTTACCAACTTCAGCACCGATTGTATTTACTCCTTTTTTTAATAGCTCTGTCACCTCAAATGTGACATACTGAATCAGCTTATCATAATTTGTCCATCCCGGATCTAAGATATGCTCCGAGACCTTCTCGCCATTGATATAGAAATTAAACTGCCCTAGTCCGCATACATAGGCAACTGCTTTTTTTATCTCTTTTTTTATTTCAATTTTTCGTCTTGTGTAAAATGGTTTATCATCTCCACGTGTAATCCATTTTCCTAATGTATTCATGTTAATCCTCCTGTTAGTAGACAATATCTGATCTCAGAATTCATCGATTTTCCATTCCTCTCTCCATTCAATATAAACGGTATCACCATCAAATCGAAGCGGCAGCCATACATAATCTGATATGGATGAATTGATAAACATATCTTTTGCTGCGTTTTCATCAAATACAAATTCTGTATCCGGATCAAAAATCTCACGAAATTTTTGTGCTGTTTTTTCATATGCTTCACCTGTCGCAAACTCTTCGCCTTCAAGCTCCGGCAGTTCCGGTCTCCAACGATCACCAACTGCAATGTAAAGATCTTTTTTTGCAGGATGTTTAAATACAGATGAAATCTGACAGTTAAATGAGGTCTTTGATGTGTCATCCATGTGTGGATTACCCTGAATCTCATATGGTCCGTGCCATACCTTTGACACAGATACTTCCGAAGGATTTGGATGATATCCGGTTGTTCCAGAAGTAATCAGATAATGCATACCATTTCTATAGAAATGTGCCGGTGCTTCTCTTGTCTCTGGCGGTGCTGTGTGTGGAAAGTGTTCTGAATAGTTTCCGGTTGCATCTGTATACTCATCATTTAAATCTGCCACATACAATGAAATATGTGGGCGTTCACTTATCAAGTATGCTTTATTATCCGTTGGTTCTACAGCAATATCAAAATCTCCAACTGCCATACCACATGGGTTTACACGAGGGCTGCTCATCACATATGGTCCTAAAATATGATCTGCTGTCAAAACTGTAAAACATGGTGGTTCATTCATAATCTTAAGCCATGCAACATATTTTCCCGTCTTCTTGTTATATACTATATGTGGTCGATCCATCATAGATGTTGGATGTAATGGTGAAGTCTCATGTTCCAAATCAGGAGGAATGATAACCCCTTCATCTTTCCAATTGTATAAATCTTTTGACGAGTAACATCTTACCCCCATGTGCCAGATTTGATTTTGACCAGTAGTTTGCTCTTTGTTCTCACCATACCAATAGAATGTGTCATCAACACAAATGACGCTTCCACCGTGTGCCTGAATTCTTTTTCCTTCTGTATCAAGCCATACTTGACCGGGTTTAATTGAATTATACATGTTTATCCTCTTCCTTTTCTTTGTTTTTACTTATTTTATCATTTGCTTATATAGCATAAAAGGTTACTATATGACATTGCACAAGTCAAAAGGTGACATTATTCTTTTATTTAAAAATAAAAACATCCCCGTCACAGAGATTTCTGTGATACAGGGATATTCTGACGTCAGTAATTTCCGACATATGTTAAAAAAATATTATGGAATGACACCAAACCAGTACCGCCGACTACACCAGTCTTAGCTTTTCCCAATCTGGATATTTTTCCGGTACTCCGTCGGTGAAACACCATACATAGCCTTAAACAATTTCATGAAATGTTTTTCATTATCGTATCCGATCTGCTGACTGATATCAATAACCTTCGTCTCAGTCTCTGCCAGCAGCTTCTTCGCCTCGCTCAGGCGGATACTCTTGACATAGCTGACGAAGTTCTTACCAGTGTATTGCTTGAATGTAACGGAAAACAGTGAGTAATTCATGGAGACATAATTGGAGACTACCGCCATGTTCAGGTTCTTATTATAATTTTCATGAATGTAGGCCATGGCCTGATTCATCTTTTCCTTATTGCGATAATCGACAAATTCCGCGGTCAGCAGCTGTTTGATCTGCAGCAGCCACTCCGTGAATCCCTCCAGATATTCCTTTGCATTTTTGTAATATAGCGGCTGACGCCATCTGGCATAGTTTGTGATGTCCATCTCAATTACATTTTTGTAGGTCTGATAAATTTTCTGCCAGATCTCACGGTCTGTATTCAGCACTTCCTGCGCTTCTATTTTTCCGACCTTTCCGTGGAAGAAATATGTTTTCAACTGGTTTAAATCTTTCTCCATGCTGTCCGTGCCAAACCGCTGCACAAAGTGGTTTGCAAACTCCTCCGGAATATGTTCTTCATAAGTGTCTGGTATCTGCTGGCAGACCTGTTCCTTACATCGGATAAACGCTGCATTTCTCGCCTCTCTCGCTTCTTTATATGCCACCCGCATGGTATCAAGTCCCCAATAGCTGCCGCTCATACCGCAGCATTCACCGGGAATTACCACTTCTACAAATCTCTGCACGTCCTGTTCTCTGACAAACAGAATCGTCTGTTCTTCAATTTCGTTTAGCTGCACAAACTGAAAATCATTCGAGATAAGCTCCTCCATAGGCCTTACACAGCATGCCACATAGGACTCCTCAAAAATATCGGTCTCCAGCTGCTGCTTAATGTTCATGATTTCATTCTGCCCTGCAGAGGCATGGATCAGATAATATTTCATCTGCTGGCGAGTCATCTGATGCTGTACGATTCTGCCCTTTTCTTCTTCCAGAATTTCATCTTCGAGCTGCTGAAGTATCTCCTGAACCTTCTCACGGTCAATCGGTTTTAAAATATAATCCCGTGCACCGTTTTTTAACACCTCCACAGCATAATGAAAATCATCATAACCGCTCAGCACAATAATCTTAGGCGGATGTTTCAATTCTCCCGCCTTTTTTACCAGTGCGATTCCATCCATTTTCGGCATACGCATGTCCGTTATCATGACATCCACATGTCTCGCCTTTAGGATTTCCAATGCTTCCTCTCCGTTTTTGCTCTCTATGATTTCTTCTACCTCCACACTGGAGCGTGACACCATCATCCTTACACCCTGCCGGATTATCTTCTCATCTTCTACAATCAGTAAACTTTTCATTGTGTTTCCC
This sequence comes from Hespellia sp., assembly GCA_028694105.1. GTDB lineage: Bacteria > Bacillota > Clostridia > Lachnospirales > Lachnospiraceae > Hespellia. The sequence continues at coordinate 14,407 of JAQUUC010000046.1, read as the reverse complement.
CCCGATGCTCTGCGGTATCGTTATTATAATTTTTGTATAACAGTCAGGCTTTGAATTTACTCGGATTCCGTATTCACTTCCATAGGCCATCCGAATACGGTCCTGCACATTTTTCAGACCGATTCCATTTCCCGAGCCACCTGAAACCTCTGTTTTTCCTATGATTTTCTTCTCCAGCATCTCTACCTGCTCCGGTGTCATTCCTTTTCCGGAGTCGGTGATTTCGATTGACATCCTGCCGTCTTCAATAATCGCCTTTACATAAATGGTTGCATCCTCCGCCAGATCTTCGATTCCGTGAATGATTGCATTTTCAATCACCGGCTGCAGAGACATTTTCGGTATCTGCTGGGCATACGCAAGCTGCGGAATATTCAGTGACAGCTGAATCACATAATCAAACCGCAGATTAATCAGCTGCAGATAATTTCTGATATACTCAATCTCCTGCTCCACCGTAACAAACGGTGATGTCCACTTCATCGTATAGCGCAGAAGCTTTCCGAGTGCCGTCACCGCATCCGAAATCTCATACTCTTCCTTGATTTCCGCCATCATCTTCACCGATTCCAATACATTATATATGAAATGGGCATTGATCTGATTCTGCAGTGCACGGATTTCCGAGTTCTTCGCAAGAACCTCTCTGCTGATGTTCTCCTCCATCAGGTTCGAGATACAATCCAGCATGACATTAAACTGCGTGCCAAGCTCTCCCATCTCATCCTCGCCACAGTCCTGAATCCGTACCTGAAGGTCACCGCCCTGCACCTGCCGGATGACACCCAGTGTTTTATAAAACTGTCTGAGAATGATTTTCACAAGCCGGTCGGTCATAAAGACAACGATCAGGAACAATATCAGCGTACCGAAAAGCAGCATATTTCTCTGACCATAAAGAATCTGAAGCTGTGGCTCCAGACTCTCAAGTGTCACCAGATAACCACCCAGTTCCGGAAGCGGCATGTAACCGATCACGACCCGCTGTCCGCCCAGCTTTGTCATGAAACAGTCACTCGTATTTCCCCGTATCTGGTCCTTGATCAGATACAGCATCGCCGACTGATAGTCGACCCATTCGCAGTTCCGTGCATTTGCCCCATTGTTATGCACCATACCTTCCGCATCCACATAACAGCTGTAGGAATCTTCACTGACGGCAAATACCTCCGGAAAGATGTTCTCCATCCGGACCGCAACCTCGATTGTCCCGATTTCTCCGTGCTCATAATCATTCATGGAAGTAATCAGTGACATCATATGCTGCGCGCTGTTCATAACGGATTCTGAAAAGATAACATCCTTATAATCAAACTGCCAGGTTCCCGATTCGTATTCCTGTGCCCACGGAAGCTGCATCATGCGGTTTTTCCGATACAGAATCGGCATCATCTCGGGAAAATTACCGCTGTCCGCATAGACTCTGGTTTGATACAGGTATGGATTGCTGTTTACCAGACGCTCCAATGCCATGATGTCCTCCGAGTGAAACTCCACATACTCGGAGGTGCTGATTGCATCCCCCGCTTTCAGCCGAATCAGCATTTGTTCCAGATTGCGGCTGTTCAAAAAAGACTGTGTTGTCATATTACAGAGTTCGACGGTCTTTTGCACATCACTGTAAGTCTGCTGCATATCGGAGCGCGTCGTATAAAGCTGCTGTTGAATCGTATTCTGCTGTTCGTTATAATAAAAAAGAAGGAAAATAATTCCCAGCGGAATAAACGCAATGATGCCGATTACCAGCGTGAACTTTACATTCATTTTTTGTCTGTAAAACCAGTTCTTCCATCGCTCCATATCTACTGTAACCCCAATTTTTCTTTTGCCTGATTCATCTTTTCTGTCGCAGCACTGTGCCATGTGGCATATCCCATCGCATCCCTGCGCGTCCGGTAATCCGTCATAATCTCATCAAATTCCTCATCCGACGATGCCAGCAAAAGCCGCGGCAGCGTCTGGCCCCATACTTCCGTAATCCGTCTGTCAATCTCAGCCTCATCGGAGTCCTCCGAGAACTTGATTTCATACTGTCCTGCATAGACCGTGTAATCTCTTGTCCACTCCCGAAGCGCTCCCGGAAGTGTCTTACCTCCATCGCTCCATTTCAGCTGCATCACATTATCCTGCAGCATCCAGTATGCATTGTCCCCGCCATAGACCCGGTCATATTCCGAGCGGTCTTCATTCAGGAGTTTGCGTACTCCCTCCTTCGTGACTGCCTTTCCATCCACTTCATCATACATCGTCCCCGGAACTCCCAGATAAACCATCTTCTGTCCTTCTTCACTGATAAGATAGGACAGCAGCTTGATTGCCTTTTCGGGATCCTTACATTTTTTGGATATATAGGTGACCGTCCAGCCATTTAATCCGGCTCCCGGAAGCTGCGGATCATCACCATTCGAGTTTTTTGGACCGTCAACCGCAATATAGATCCGGTCCGGATTGCTGGCGTAAATCTCATTTTCCTGATTCTGCATATCCGCACTCTGATAGATCATACAGAAACATCTCCCGCTGGCGATATTTTCTTCCATCTGGGCCCGCTTATCAACGAATATCTCATCACTTAGATACCCCTCTTCTGCAAGCTTTCGAAAGACCTTCAGCCATCGGATATATTCCTCATCCGTATTGCGGTCATATATTTTTCCATCCTTTTCATATGGCACCGCCAGAAAATTCTGCAGATAACGGTCAAACGACACACAGCCGTCGGATTTAAACTCGGTCGACCCGATTGGAATCAGCGGCTCACCATCTATCTCCGGGAACATCTCCACTGCCTTTTTTACCGCATACTCAAACCCCTCCGGTGTTGTCATATCCGGACTTTTGATTGCTTCGTAAATATCTTTGCGCACCATAAAATTCTGATTGGAATAAATGTTATCATGTGTTTCATAATCCGATGGGGAAAAAGAGGAATTTGGGTAAGCGTAGACATTTCCGTCATCGTTTTTGTACCAATTGTAGCTGTCCTTGTCGATGACGTCATAAAAATGCGAATCATATTTATCCGCCAGTTCATTGAGTGCGTAGACTTTTCCCTCGCGAATGAGTTCTTCCGCACTTTCATCCTCCCAGCTTAAGGTAATCAAATCCGGCAGCGTATCGGATGAGATCAGCGAATTGAGTTTCTCTGCTTCATTTCCACTTGGCACCACGAAATCAATATTGACTCCGGTTTTCTTCGTGATTGCTTTCGATACCTGACTCTCGCCCCAAGTAGTCGTAAACCAGGAATAATTGATATACCAGTCCAGCGTCGTCACTTCACTGTCCGAAGCTACTGCATTTTCCTGCGAATGATCCTTCAAACGACCACAGCTGCTGAAGGCTGCTCCGAGCACAATCAGCATAACGGCCGCACGGCACACGTTTTTCTTTTTCATACCATTTCCTCTCAAACGCCAAAGACCTTCCCGTGTAGGGAAGGTTCAGGCTTTATTTATTCTTTTATTCTACCATACTTTTCACATGAATGATGCTTTTTTACATTTTTTTCGGTTGATGCAGTAACAAATCAGCGCGATCACTCCACTGACCAAAAGCAGGAAATAGAAATTAATTCCCCTGGTGGCAAGTGTTGATGCAAGCAGGCTGTTTCCCACAAAAATCGTCGCAAATACATGCCGGTACATCAGTTCTGTAATCCCCTGCGCTCCGGGAAGCGGCAGCATATCGACCGCGATGTAGACCGATGCCTGCAAAAGCAGAATCGTGAGCGTTGACTCCTGCGCCGCACCCATACCGCGATACACAAAATAGGTCGGAAGAAACAGCATTGTTCTCTGTACAAAGGTCACAACTGCCACAAATATAATATGGCCTTTATTATTGAGAAAGAACTGAATCGTCTCACTGAAATCTGCCACCATTTTGTGCAGACTCTCCTCCCGCTTTTCCGATTTCTTTAATACTCTGATCCGAATCAGTGCTTTCTCAATCCAAAGGACGATACGCGAGAATACGTTCGGACTTACCATCACGAAAAGCAGTACCGCAATCACAACGATGTTGATTGCCATGCCAAGCCAGTAGAGATACAGATAATTTCCAAGGTAGCCGGCAAGCGGCTTTCTCCATATCACTCCAATTCCAAGTCCCATCAGGACTAAAATCATCTTATAGAGAACCGCAACCGTCATCAGAACCGCTGTACCATCTGCCAGACTGATTTTATCTTTTTTCATGTAATACAACTGTACCGGCTGTCCTCCAGTCGCCGACGGCGTGATTCCTGAAAAGAAAAATCCGATGAAGGAATAGCGTACACATGACAGCAATCCAATATGACTCTTTCGGATGCGAAGCAGATACCAGATCATAAAGCCTTCCATACAGACAAAGAGCATCGCAGCCACAAAGCCCGCAAGTACCCACAGCTCATTCATTTCTTTTAAAATTTTCACAACCTGCCAGATACTATTGTCCCGAAACAGTACCCAGAAGGTGGCGCATACCAGTGCTATAAATAGCAGTGCGCTCATGATATTCTTCTTCATCAGACCTCACCAGTTCTCCTATTTTTCCCTCGAATACGACATCTAAATTCTCTAATTCATAGAAATCCTTTGGTGTTACGAGTGAAAAATGTTTTTTCATATTCAGTACTCCGTGCTCAGAAAGCAGACGGGCAATATAGGATGAACAGGTATAATGTCCTTCCTGATAAAATGGCTTCTTTAATACAAGAAATAATAATCCCAGTATCGCATAATGCATCTGATACCGTACCTCAAATGTCTCAGCCAGTTCCTTTTCTATCGTAAGCTTCTGTTTCCGGGTGCATGCAACACTCATGATTTTATAATCCGCATCCGGATATTTTTTTTCAATTTTATTTAGATTCTCCCGCTCAAATCCTGCGATGACCGGAATATTCACGAAACGCCGGCCGACACTATACGCCTCACTCAAATCTGCATCCAGCCCCAGCACCACATGTACATACGGTATTTTCAAATATTTTCGTATCATTGTTGCAAATATTCCCGGTGTATTTACCATTGCTATGTATACTTTTTCCATAAGTGTCCCCTTCTTTTATTCTCCCTAAGAACTTAGTTGAACTGATAGGTTCTCTTTGCAATTCCATATCCACACATTGTCAGCTTATCTCCGATTTTCCCCGGAAGATATGTTGCTCCGCTCACGCTGCGAAATCTGAGGTGTCTGTAAATATGCTTATCGGTCTGTTTCACGAATTCCCACAGCACTCTTCTCTTTTCCATTGCCTCTTCGTCTCCGATCAGCATCAGATGAATGCAGGAAATGGACATCATAATTGAAATGTTTCGAATCAGATAGCGCTCCAGCTTTGGGTTTGACTTTCGGATTCCTTCCATATCAAATCCGGTCACAAGAAGCTTCGTAACCAGAATCTGCTGGTCAATCCGCTTCATCAGAACCTGTTCGTTTACCGACTGGTCTTCCCGTCCCAGGAAATAGTGGTATAGATCTTCATTCAGATATACCATGGACTGCACATAGGAAAGCGGTTTATTCGCAAATATATTATCCACATAAAACGTATGCTCCGGCAGTTTTACCTTTGACTTCTTAAGTACCGCTGTCCGGAAAATAAGCGCATGCATAATCAGATACTGTGACGGGCGGAATCTTCCGATGCTCTTCCAGTCGGTCCGTCTGTTTTCCCGAAATACATTTTCATATCCCATACGCTTTGTAGTTCCTTCAAATAAATGGTCATATACATAATTACAGACTACCATATCCACAGGTGACTGAATCATCTCCCAGCCCTTTAATTTGTTCATCACGTGGAATAAAGCATTCTCATCCAGCCAGTCATCCGAATCAACCACCTTAAAATACAGTCCGCTGGCACGCTCCAGCCCCGCATTCACACCGGAACCATGTCCGCCATTCTGCTTGTGGACCACACTGACAATCTCCGGATACAAATCCTGATACTGGTTCGCAATCTCACCGGTGCGGTCTGTCGAGCCGTCATTTACGATAATAATCTCTGCCTCGTCCCCCGCCTTTAAAAGCGAATCGATGCAACGGCACATATAATCTTCTGAATTATAACAAGGTACTGTAAATGTAATTAATTTCATAATCTATTCATTCCTTTCATAATTAAATTCCTTCTTTTACTCACTTATTACTCTACAATACAAATCATAAAAAACTGCAAGATTTGTATTAAGTTTTCATTAAGTTTTTTTCTTTAATATATCATATTTTTCTATATTATATATCGTATAATATAGGTTGTCAATATAATATTATAAAAAAATAAAGGGGTTGTTTTTTCTTTTACTCTCTCACTATAACAAACAAACCTTTCTGGAACCTTACAAAAACCATAACAAAACTGTAAGAAAGATTTTTTTGGAAATGAGCTGTCTGATCGGTATGCATTTCTAATTTAATATATTCTAAATTTAACGGGTGTCTGCTTTAAGAAGAAATACTTAAAGCAGACACCCGCTGCAATTACATCGCTAACATATTATACTTCCTGCTGTTTCATCTTACTCACGGCAAGTGCAATTCCAATCAGTGCTGCCACGAACAGCAGCTGAATCCCCAGCCCCTTGTAGATGAACATCCGGATACTCGCCGTCATCGTCACACAGTCACAAAGCTTTTGATTAACAACCTCATACCAGTACACTGGTAAAAACTGCGATACCTTCAGAACATTCTCTCCGAGGAATGATATGTCAACAAATGTACCGCACAGGAAACACATTCCCAGTGATAACGGTGTCACAATATTGTTGACTACCGTTGGTTTATTTACCAGCAGTCCGAGCACAAACGAGATGGCAAGGCTTACCAGCATAAGCGCCAGTGTGTTTAAAATGTAGTAGCCTTTATACGGATCTTCCAGAAATGCCTTTCCGTCAATGACCAGTGTAAGAAGCATTGCAAATACCCATATCGCGCCACCGACAACGAGAAATGCAAGTATACTTTCCGCGTTCTGTCTGCGAAGCGAAACCGCAGATGCCATCATACGGTTCTTCACATCTTTTTTTCTGAAGGATGCCAGTATCAGGCCCAGCACATAACAGAGTGCCGTCAAAAACAAATATGGCATATACCGGAACGCGTATCCGTAGGATGGCATTCCACTTGTTACTCCGGACTCATCCAAAGTCTCCACCTCAGAAGTCTGCTGCACCTGTGCCTTGGCAATTGCCTCCTCCAGTAAATATCCTGCCGCCTTATAGGTTCGCACCTGATTCAGAAATGTATTGATCTGCTGGGATGCATAGATTGCATTGTATGTTCCCGGAACCTTCGTGATTGGAAGCTTTTCTTCTCCGTCCACACACACCGTCTCAAAATTCTGCGGAATACGGATAATCAGGTCTACATTTTCATAATAGAGTGCTTCCTGCATAGTCTCTTCATCATTTTTCATCATTTCCACATGATGATTTTCCTTCAAGAAATCAACCAGTCCCTCGGCGAGCTCACCACCGTCAGAATCTACGACCGCAATATCCAGCTTCTCTGCAGCGTATGCACTTTTCTCTGTTGTCTGCCCTACAGACTGCATGGCAAATGTTACTCCTGCGAAGATACACAGGTACATGGCGATCATTCCGAAGAGACTTTTTGTAATCTTCATATATCCTTTAAATACTGTCATAACGTTCCCTCCTTACCATCAGAAAGGCGCCCAGACCGCAGGCAACTGCCAGCACCGCGAGTATGATCAGATCACGTGCATAGCGCTGCGGATTGTTGTAGACACTCATACAGTACAGGGCATCTGTTATCAGAGCTGCCGGATTGATTCGATTGATGACTGGACAATACTGCTCCACGATGTTCTTGACCTGTGCCTGCATTAGTCCCGCAAGGAAACAGCATATCATACTGACTGCGAGCATGATTCCTATTTTCAGGCCTTCCCGTTTTGTTCCGCAGCTGCCGACAAAGATTCCCATTGCCACGCCGATCAGAGCGCCGATTGCACATACCAGTATCGTTCCACCCGTATTTCCACCTAAATCGATCTTCAGCACAAACTGCATATACACCAGCAGAATCATAAGATTGATAAAATGTACTACAAATGTAACCAGCAGATCTGCAAACACAAGCTTTAACCGATGTGTCGGCGTGATGCTTCTTCGTATCGCCAGCGAGCTTAAGTTCGCCTGCAGTTCGATGGCTGTAGTGAATCCTAAAAAGCATCCATAGAGGCAGGCCATTGCGATCAATGCCAGATAGTACTGCATGACTCCGCTGACGCTTTTCCCATCAATCGCAGTCTCCGTTACAATCTCTTTATAATCGGAAAGAGCCTGCGCTGCGCTGCTGATTCCCTGCGGATGTTCTTTCGCTACAGTGCGCATGGTTTCTGCATTTCGATTATAGCTGTCAAGAAGTGACTGCAGCACACTCTCCTCGATTCCCTGCGAAGCCACGGTAAGTGTCGGTGTCTCTTTTGCATAGAAGACTCCGAAAACCTCGTTCTCCTTTAGCTTCTTTACTGCCTTTTCCTCAGATAATTCCTCGATCTTGACCATCTTTGAATCATCTTTTTCCAATTCCTTTAGGAAATCGCAGAACATATCTGCCTCCTCGGAATTTTCTTCATTTACGACCGCCACCGGAATGGTATCCAGATTACCTTTTCCTATGTTTGAAAATGCAAAGAAAAATACGGTAACCAGCATCAGTGGAAATACCATCGACCAGAACATCGACACACGGTCTCTGATTGTACAGATAAATCTATACTTTATTAAATGTAGCATTTTATGTGCCCCCTTTCCTGAACCCTTTGACTGCCGTTAATCTCTTAATTCTTTTCCCGTAATTTCCAAGAATACATCATTCAGTGTCGGCAGCTCGGAGAATACTCTTCCGAATGCGATATCATGTTCCTGCAGATAGTTCAGGACACGCACCAGATTATGCTTGGCACCACTGCATCTTACGACCAGCTGCTGATCCTCATATGCAATTTCAAATACATGTGGGAGCTGTCGGATCTCCGCCAAGTTTTCTTCTTTGAGAAGCACTCCCTCAATTGTGATTTTCTCACCGGTCTTGATCATGCTCTTTAACTCTTCCTTCGTCCCCTGCGCGATACAGCGTCCGTGGTCGATGATGGCGATTCTGCTGCAAATCTGCTCCACCTCATCCATGTAATGTGATGTATAAATGACGGTCGCTCCTCTGCGGTTCAGTTCCATAATTCCTTCCAGAATCTTGTTTCTGCTCTGTGGATCAACTGCCACGGTCGGTTCATCCATGATGATGAGCCTCGGCTGATGTGCAATTCCGCAGGCAATGTTCAACCGGCGGAGAAGTCCTCCCGATAATTGTTTTGGACGCATTCTGGTGTAATCCTCCAGCCCTACGAACCGGATTGCCTCTTCTACCAGTTTCTTTCGCTCTTTTGCATTATTTACATAGAGACCACAGAAGTAATCAATATTTTCTCTGACATTCATTTCCTCGAATACGGCTACATTTTGCAGAACTACACCGATCTGTTTCTTTGCTGCGTAATTGTCCGGCATCATTGCTTTGTTGAATACTTCAACCGTTCCTTTATCATATTTTAGAAGTGCGAGCAGACAACTGATTGCCGTTGTCTTTCCCGAACCGTTTGGTCCGAGCAGTCCGAAGATTTCTCCCTCTTCTATTTCCAGATTCAAATGGTCAAGTGCTACCAGCTCACCGTATCTCTTTACCAGATTTTGTATTTTTATCATGTTGCTTCCTCCTTACACCATTCATTTCTTTACTGTGATTACAGTATAATCCTCCAAATTGCAGAAGATAAGTGTCCGATGTCAGCATCTCACATGACATTTATCACATCCCACATGAGGATTATCAGGTGACATTTGTAATTAAAATCGTTATAATAAATATATGAATATGATACACACAACTGATTTTTCTAAAAAAGCTACGAAAGGGGACGGCGATGCAGATATTTGCAAATAAATTACTTCTATTGTTATTTTGTTTTGGCACCCTTCTGTTTGTAACGGCCGATGCGGTGTACATTGTCGCTTTTTTGCTTGCCATAACCTTATCCGCTATGCTTTACTTTTTTTATAATGAAGGGGTTCAGGATCTGAATTTTCTTTCTTATCTCCGACATCCGGATTTTAATCTGATTGTCACGTTCTTATATGGAGCCGTACTTTTTGCAGTACCGGAGCTTTCCCTGTTCGCACCGCTGGTCGCTTATGACACATTTGCCATCGGCAATTATCCGGGACTGATTCTGTATGTAACCGGCATCTCTGCAGCTTATTTTTCAACATTTCCTCTTCTATGGTTTTTTCTGATATTCGGAATGGCCCTGTCCTGCTATCTCGCATTTCAGACACAACGCTACAAAAAGCTCGATGCTGTTTTTAAAAAGACGCGGGATGACAGCACAGAATTGAACCTCCTGCTCTCCGAAAAAAACCAGACGCTTCTTGACAATCAGGATTATGAAATCTACACTGCAACCTTAAAAGAGCGAAACCGTATTGCAAGAGAAATCCATGACAATGTGGGGCATATGCTCTCCCGCTCCATTCTGATGGTCGGTGCCTTAAAGGCAATTAACCAAGAGGATGCACTGAAGAATCCACTGGATACATTAGACAAGACGCTAAATACCGCCATGGACAACATTCGAACCAGCGTCCACGACCTGCACGATGAATCCATCGATCTGCGGGAGGTCATCGAAAGCCTGACCCAGAATTTCACTTTCTGTCCAATCACGCTGGAATACGATATATCTTATGTAGTGCCACGTGCAGTGAAATACTCCTTCATCACAATTGTGAAAGAGGGCTTGTCCAACATCGCAAAGCACAGTAATGCGACACATACAACAATTACACTCCGTGAACATCCGGCATTTTATCAGCTGATTATTGAGGACAACGGAACGATTTCCAACGCATCTTCCGATTCCGGTATCGGGCTGATTAATATGAATGACCGCGTCTGCGCACTGAAGGGCACAATGCAGATTACAAGGGAAAAAGGATTTAAAATATTTATTATGATTCCAAAAGAATCATGATGACCGCAAACTTCAACTATATTATAGAAAAGGATGACATATTATGAAGATTATCATTGTAGACGATGACTGCCTTGTGGCAGGTGCACTCAAGACAATATTAGAGGCAAATGAAGACTTAGAGGTTCTGGCTACCGGTTCGGATGGCTCGGAAGCTGTGACCTTGTACCGTAAGCACAGACCGGATGTTCTTCTCATGGATATCCGTATGAAAAACGTGAACGGACTGGAAGCTGCCGCTGCGATTTTGTCCGAATTTCCGGACGCAAGGATTCTCCTGCTCACCACCTTTTCTGACGATGAATACATCGTAAAGGCACTGAAAATCGGTGCCAAAGGTTACATACTAAAACAGGATTACGCAAGCATCGTTCCATCGCTGAAGGCGGTTTACACCGGACAGACGGTATTTGGAAATGAAATCAGTTCCAAGATTCCGGGGCTTTTACAGCCCTCTGCCAGCTTTGATTATGCTGCACTTGAAATCAATGGCCGTGAACTTGAGATCATTGGTCTGATTGCTGACGGGCTCAGTAATAAAGAGATTGCTGGAAAGCTGTATTTGAGTGAAGGTACGGTTCGTAATTATTTAAGTTCTATCTTGGATAAACTTCAGCTCCGGGACCGCACGCAGGTTGCTATATTTTACTATCAGCATTTATAATTTTTTTCGAAACAAAAAGAAAGCCACAAGTAGAAAAAGAGACGGTTTCGCTGTCTGAAACCGTCTCCCTCGTATTCAACTTCTTTTTAATCCAAAATCTTCATGTTATAATCTTTCTTTCCTTTTCCTCGCCGAAGATGCCTCTCCTGCATTTCACGAATCTTCTTTTCTTTCCCTCGAATTGCTGTCATTCTCGGAGTCTCAATGGCATAACCACTCGTTTTTTCTTTCTCCTTATTCACAAATACATTCTTAACAGCCTCGATTCCGTATCCAACTCCTATTTCAAATTTCAGATATACGTACCGAATGAGAAACCAAAGCTTATGGAATACATTTCCTTCGTAAACGACTCTGTTACTCATATAGAGAAGAAAAGCCACCGAAATAATAACAATTGCTAAAAGTATCATCCAAGTATTAAATATGTTCTCAGACATATGCACATCCCCTTCCTGCAAAAGATGATATTCGTAACCCATTCTATTAGCTGCTCCGTGCCCATATGTAATAACCGCTGCCTGATAATTAAGCACGCCTATGATTACTTTTATAATACTCTATGTGCTCGGATTAGTCAATCTATTCTGCGTATTATGTGTAATTATCTGACAATTAGTTCATAATTTTAACTTTTTACTTAGGAACAATTTTCAATTGATAGTTCATCACATCCAACAATCTGCATAAAGTCTTTAAGGACGGACTATTCTCTTTTTTTTCAATACGAGAAATTGCTTGCTGTTTAAATCCTGACATTTCCGACAGTTTTTGCTGCGTAATTCCATTCTCTTTCCTCAATAGTACAAGTTCTCCCAAAATTTCATATTCCATACGACTTGAGTTCCACGCATCTCTAAAAGTTGGATCTACACTTTTTTCATTTTCAATAATTTGAGAAACTTTTATTTTTCTGTATGCCATTTGAATTCTCCTATACAAATTTTCTATTTAATATTTTTCCAAGTTCTTTTGCTCTATTCCTTATTAATCTTGCATCCTTCTTCTCTGTTTTGTTTTTTTGTTTACGTCCAGCAAAAAGCAAATAAATATTTTCATCATCTTGAACAACATAATATATCCTATTATGTTTTCTAAAATAAACTTCCAAAACCTTCTTTTCCCATACTTTAACCATCAAAGAATCCATCTGGTTGTTTTCTATATTTTCTAATACCGACAGACCATCAATTCTTTCTTCCATTGGTAAAGCAAGTATATAACTGAGGATCAGATCCTTTCCGCCCTCTGTATAGTAGCTGTGTATATTCATTTTTTCTCCTTTCATAATACAACATATTTATTGTATTGTCAATTGAAATATCTACTTTGTTTCTATCTCGGTATTATTCTGAAATCAAGTATTCGAATAGACACCACCACCTTTTTAATATTAAATTTTGCCTTGAATCTGTCGGTTGATATAACCAAGAAAAAAGATACTTTTATTGCAACGAGACCCGTTACAAGTAAAAGTATCTTAGCACATTTATTTACGGTTTTCAACTGTAAAATTATTTTAAATATCATTGAAGCAAAAAAACCAACTACAATTTCTGTTACTAACGACAACTCCTGATTATTCTCGCATACTTTTTCTCTGAATCCTCTATTACCTCAATCATTCCTTGTTCTATAAAATATTGAATTCGTTTTGCATACCACCAATCACCTATTCCTATTCGGTAATTACCCAGAATTTTTCCTATCAGCCTAGCCTGTTTTATCGTTTTATTTCCCAGATTGTTCCAAATAATATAGTCATAAAATGTTTCTGGTGCACTGATGAGTTGATTGTTTACCACTACACGAAGTTTACTGTTTTCTTCCACCAGTTCAAGCCACTTGCTTGCATACATTCTTCTTTCATGCTCTGATAATTCTTCCTGATACTTAAGAAAGTATGAAAATTCTTCCGCAGCAACCTCGCCCCAGTTTTGGTATTCTGTGATAACATTTGCTTTTACTCTATAATCTGGCAATTTCACAACACATATTTGATTTTTGTATCGTTTTAGATAATCACAGACAAAATAGAAGCCGCAAATAGAATATGGGCTTTTGCTATACCATATGCGAATGCACTCTCCATCTTCGGCATATTTCTTTAACCGACTTAATTCTTTTACATACTCATTACCGACCTGCTGCAGCTCCTTCTGCATTTCAGGATCACTGCCACATTGCTCTTGATACAGCATTGAATAAATTAAATTCTTCCTGTAATCACTCGATACTGCTGCTTTAATATCTCCAATATCCAACATAACTCCAAGGCATATCACCTCTTCCGGAATTCCTTCTACCCAGCAGAATTCTTCTTGTACTAGTTCTACTTTTTTACCTACAGCAAACACAGATGTAGGACCGTTGGTCTTTGAATATATAACCGTACTTTTTGCAGCTTTCATTGAAGCCGCTTCACTTTCTCCAAATAACACTTCAATCATTGTTTTCAAACTCCTGTAATTCTTCACGCATAAATTTTTCTAATTGTGATTTGTTCGGCAGGTGAAGCATACATGCATTTAATTGCCCCAAGTCCTCATGTTTAAATTCATCATTTTTTAGTTACTATAACATTGTCCTACATATCAAACAGGTCACTATGTGTTCCTGTATCTACCAATGTCAACGTCAACACATCATTTTCCAACAGGTAAATAAGCAACCAATCCGATTGAATATGACAT
>JAQUUC010000008.1 GCA_028694105.1 Hespellia sp. | reverse complement strand
TTCACCATTAATGATTTCCTTAATATCGACATCATAATAATCTGCCATTTGGACAAGAATACTCAAATCCGGCAGATTCGATCCGGTTTCCCAACGGGAAACCGTTCGTCCTGATACCAAAAGTATCTCTGCCAATTGTTCTTGTGTTAATCCTCTGTCCTTACGAAGTGTTTTTAAAAATGCTCCGATTTTTCTGGTATCTGTATCCATTATCAGCCCCGCCTTTCCTATTAAGACTACCATTTATAAGGTGAAAATAACACGACACAAAACGAGAATTATCATTTTTTCTTCGGTTTCATCTTCCAAAATACAACGTTCATCAAAATGACGATAAGCACCACCGCAATGATGGCTGTCCAAAATCCCATATTCAGACTGAGAAACTGTGTCGTCCCAAAAAGTTTCATCCAGATCGTTGTCCATTTCATAATTCATACCTCCTTAGAGTAATTCGCCATAGTGGCGTACGTAAGCTTTTTTCAAACTGGTTGCAAGACACATATACAGCAGGATACACGGAATCAGATAAGCAAAATAGGTTGCCGGAAGTGCCACAAATCCTATTAATCTGCCCAACCCCGTAAATGGAATGATCGTCAGCAGTGCGATTCCGGAGCAGGTCAGCAGTGTTAACGGCGCTGAAGCATGGCTCTGAAGGAATGGCAGTTTTTTTGTGCGGATCATATGAATAACCAATGTCTGGCTCCACATAGATTCCACGAACCAGCCCGCCTGAAACATTGCAGTATAAGTGGTCTGTATCTGTGCAAGCTCTGCCCCGTGAAAATGATTTGCAAGATCATTGTACAGCACGCCGCCGGAAACAAACAGTGGGCAAAATACAAAATACATAAAAATGTAGGTGGTGAAGTCAAAGATCGAACTGGTCGGTCCAATCCAGATCATAAAACTGCCAACAGAGGATGCATCCCACTTTCGCGGAACCGCAATAAAGTCCTCATCTACATTGTCCCACGGAATAGCAGTACAGCTTAAGTCATAAATCAGATTCAGCAAAATCAGGTGAATGCTCTCCATAGGCAGAAACGGCAGCAAAGCCGAAGATACCAGTACCGAGAACATATTTCCAAAATTGGAGGACGCGGTCATCTTGATGTACTTTATCATATTGGCGTAGGTTTTCCGCCCCTCAATAATCCCCTCTTCCAGCACCATCAAATCTTTTTCCAACAGAATAATATCTGCGGATTCCTTTGCCACATCCACGGCCGTATCTACAGAAATACCGATATCGGCAGCCTTCATAGCCGCGGCATCGTTGATACCATCTCCCATATACCCAACCGTATGCCCGGCACCACGCAGGATCGTCACCACGCGGGATTTCTGCTCCGGTGTCAGTTTGGCAAATACATCCGTGACTTCTGCCGCCCTTGCCAGCTGCTCATCTGTCATGTGGTCAAGATCGCTTCCCAGCAGCATATTTCGTACTTTCAGCCCCACCTGCTTGCAGATGGTGCGGGTAACCTTATCGTTGTCACCAGTCAGGATTTTTGTCGTGACACCGTGTGCTTTCAGAGCTTTAATCGCATCCGCGGTAGACTCTTTCGGCGGATCAAGAAATGCAAGATAGCCAATCAACACCATATCACATTCATCTTTGACTCCAAAAGTTCCCGCCGGAGAAGGATTGTTCTTCTGCGCAATGGCAATCACGCGCATACCATCCTCGTTCAAATCCTCCACTGTTTTTAAAATATTACAGCGCAGCTTTTCAGTCAGCGGCTGTACCGTTCCATTCACCTCAGCATACGTGCAGACAGAGAGCATTTCTTCCACTGCGCCCTTGGTCACCATCTGGGTTTTCCCGTTTTTGTCCTGAACCACAGTGGACAGACGGCGCCGGGTGAAGTCAAAGGGGATCTCATCCACCTTAATATAATGTTCGGACAGATCGATCAGCTGTGGATCTTCTGCCTCTTCCTCTTCTGTTTTGCGAATAATTGCCAGATCCATCAGATTTTTATATCCGGTTTGGAAATAGCTGTTCAGGTAGGCATGACGGAGTACCCGTACATCCTCGATTCCATTTACATCCAGATGATATTCCAGCACGACCTGATCCTGAGTCAGAGTTCCTGTTTTGTCCGTGCAGAGAATATCGATCGCGCCAAAATTCTGAATGGAATTGAGATTTTTTACGATGGTCTTTTTTCTGCTCATGGCAACTGCACCCTTGGCAAGGCAGGTCGTAACAATCATCGGCAGCATTTCCGGGGTCAGTCCGACCGCAATGGAAACGGCAAATAAAAATGCCTGCAGCCAGTCCCCTTTCGTAAATCCGTTGATAAAGAGTACCACCGGCACCATAACCAGCATAAATCGAATCAGCACCCAGGATACTGCATTGACCCCCTTGGTAAAACTGGTTTCCACCGCCTCGCCTGCCACCGCAGAAGCCATAGAGCCAAACAGTGTATGATCGCCCGTACATACAATAACGGCAGACGCACTGCCAGAGATCACATTACTGCCCATAAAAGCAATGTTTTGGTAATCTGTGATGGCATCATATGGCTCGCTTACATTCGCAAGCTTTTCAATCGGCTCGCTTTCGCCCGTCAATGATGACTGGCTGATAAACAGATCCTTTGCTTCTAGGATTCGTACATCTGCCGGAATCATATCACCTGCAGACAGATGAACAATATCTCCCACGACCGCATCATCCAGCGGAATTTCCTGCTTTACCTGCTCCTTTCTATCCACGGTGCAGGTGGTCGTAATCATCGCAAGCAGTCTCTCTGCCGCATTTCCACTGCGGGACTCCTGCACAAAACGCAGCGTCCCGGAAATGATGACCATCGTAAGAATGATCACAACCGTCAGACAGTCAAAATCCTCCGGTGTATTTCCGAATAAGCGCATCATTGGAAATAGCATATCTGTAACACCTGACACGAGTGCCAGACAGAATAAAATACCGGTAAATGGGTTCACAAATGCTTCTGTCAAACGCTTGATGAGAGATTTCTTTTTTTCACGCGTGATTTTATTCTCGCCATATTGTGCACGATTGGATGCAACCGCCGTTTCATCCAGACCGGTCAGACTGGAATGCAGACTTTTCAAAACATCCTTGATGGGCTGGGTTGCTGCATCGTGGATGCGGCGCTCCTGCCCTTCACGCAGGATGACCTTTTCTGTCATTTTATGTACCTTTGTTCCATGATTGATTTTTCTATTCATTGGTCTTATCTCCTTTTCTCTTTTTTTAGGCCTTTTTCAGTATAAAAAAAGCGCAAGGAAAATCACATGGTCAAAACCTTGTGTTTTCCTTGCGTTTTTGCAAGAAATTCCTATGTATTTTACAGCGTATCATTAAACTTATAGCCGATTCCCCAAATGGTCAGAATGTATTCCGGTGCATCCGGGTTTGGTTCGATCTTTTTTCGCAGTTTCCGAATAAACGCCATGATATTGCTGTCTGACAGCAAGAAATCTTCTTCCCAGACAGCACGGTAAATCTGCTCTTTTGTGAACACCTCCCCGCGATTCTGGATCAGGAAATATAAAATATCAAATTCTTTCGGAGTCAGACTCACCTCACAGCCGCGAAGTATTACTTTCCGGCTCCTTGGATGTATGGAAAGTTCCCCGATGCAGATTCCATCCTCTCCCGCAGTGGGAAATGTGTCTGCGTCTCCCTGCGCACCCAGCATCAACGTTTGGGTTTCTCCGGTCAGCAATTCCTGCACACCGGTCAATAATTCTGCGGCGCAGGGTGTTTCGGGAGGTTCCCGTTTCAATTTCTGACAGAGCCATTGAGACAGAATGGAATCCATTGGGATAAAGCTGATATTCTTTTTCAATGTAATCCCCCCTCTCAAAGTAATTCATGGTACCGGTTTTGATACACACGCTTGGCTGCCGTCGTCAGCAGCATATAAAACAGCACCATCAACAGCAGGAAACCAAAGTATGGAAGCGGCAGTCTGGTCAGTCCCAGCACGGTCGCCAGCGGCGTCATAGTCAGAAGCGTAAACGCGACGATTCCAGCCAGCGTAATGAGCAAAACGGGATTGGATGCCCTGCTTTGCAGGAAGGTGACTTTCCTCGTACGCAGCAGGTGTAAAATCAGCACCTGTGTCCACATGGATTCTAAAAACCAGCCAGTCTGGAAAATGGCAATATACTGTGCCCGCATCACCGGATCAGCCATCTGTGTATAGGTCAGCCCGCCACACAGGGCAGGACACAGCATAAAATACAAGAACAGAAAGGTCAGAATATCAAACACAGAACTGATGGGTCCAAAGGCACACATAAACCGTCCCAGTGTTTTTCCTGACCATGCCCGCGGTGTGACCATATCTTCCGCGTCAACGTTGTCCCATGGCAAAATAATGCACAGCGCATCGTAAAGCAGATTCAAAAGTAAAAGCTGGATCGCTGTCATGGGCAGGAACGGCAGCACGGCACTGGCACAGACAATCGACAGCATATTTCCGAAATTGGAACTGGCCGTGATTTTAATATATTTGATCATGTTGGAAAACGTTTTTCTGCCCTCCAAAATCCCCTGTTCCAGAACCGTCAGATCTTTTTGCAGCAAGACCACATCGGCGATGTCCTTCGCCGCATCCACGGCCGTGTCCACGGAAATACCGACATCTGCCTCACTGAGCGCCGGAATATCATTCATACCATCCCCCAGAAATCCCACGGTATGACCGTTTTCTCTGAGTGCATTTAATATCCGGACTTTTTGCCCCGGTGCCAGTTCTGCGAACACATCCGTCTGTTCCACAACCGAGCGAAGGTGCTCATCCGAAAGCTGATTGATTTCCGCTCCTGTCATAAGCCAGTCCACGGAAATGCCCACTCTGTGGCAGATCGATGCCGCAATTTCTGCCCGGTCTCCAGTTAGGATTTTCGAACGTACCTGCAATTTTTTCAGAGCCTCAACGGAACCGGCGGCAGATTTTTTCGGTGCATCAAAAAAGGCAAGATAACCCATGAGCGTCAAATCCTTTTCATCCGCCGAGACGATGGTGTCCTGCGCCCCAAGGCTTTTGCGGGCAATTGCAATGACCTTCATGCCATCTTCCAGCATCTCATCTACGATAGCAGTCACATTCTCAAATCCACTGTTCTCGATTGGAATAGTCTTTCCCTGATATTCCACAAAGCTGCAATGGGAAAAGACCTGCCCGATGTCCCCCTTAACAATCAGTTCATGCATTCCGTTTTCATCTGTCACCAGCGTGCTGACAAATTTTCGGTTGTAATCAAAAGGAATCTCATCTGCTTTTTGAAAATGATTTACAAGCGCGGCATATACAGCCTCCTGCTTTGGCATAGTGCGGCAGGCAAGAATCGCATGATCAATGGGATTACGCACGCCGGAGTGATAATAACTGTTCAGATAGGCAAACTCCAAAGTTTTTGTACTTTCATTTCCAAGGACATCCATATAATATTCCAGAAGAATACGTTCGTTAGTCAATGTACCAGTTTTGTCCATGCAAAGCACATCCATGCTGCCAAAGCCCTGCATGGCATTGATATTTTTCACGATTGTCTGCTTCTTGGACAGCGAGAGACTGCCCTTTGCAAGACAAGCGGTAATAACCATGGGAAGCATTTCCGGGGTCAGCCCGACTGCCACGGAAAGCGCGAATACAAAAGATTCCACCCAGTCTCCCTTGGTAATCCCGGAAACCAGAAATACAATGGGCACCAGAATCATCATAAAGCGAAGCATCACCCACGCAATGGAATTCGCCCCCCTTTGAAATGCTGTGGAGCCTTCGGAATCAGGACGGATGAAATTGCCATATAACGTGTCCTTTCCAACCGCCAATACAATTCCCTCGCCTTTTCCACTGATGACGGTGGTTGCCATAAACGCAAGGTTCTTCAGCTGTATAATTGGAAGCTGCTCCGAATACCGACTGGTACGGCTGTCCTTTTCAAGGATTGCACTCTCCCCTGTGACTGCGGCCTGAGAGATGAACAGATCCTGTGTTTTCACCAATCTTAAGTCCGCCGGAATCCGGTCACCCGGAGAAAGAAGAACCAGATCACCTACCACGAGGTTTTCTGCCGGGATATCAACCAGCACGCCCTCCCGCTTGACGGTGACACTGGCGTGGATCAGCCTTCCCAACCGGTCAGAAGCGTTTTTCGCGCGAAGTTCCTGCACCAGTCGAATCGTCCCGCTGATCAGGATCATAACGCAGATAATCACGACTGTTGTAATATTCCGGCTAAAATCAGAAACCAGCAGAACATCCGTAATCAAAGAGACCGCCGCCAGAACAAACAGAATTATGGTAAATGGATTCATAAAAGCACGCCGAAAACGATACCACAAGGTATCGTTTTTCCTGCCAGTCAGCTGATTGGCTCCATATTGCTCCCGCATGATTTCCACCTGTTTAAGTGTCAGACCATCCGGTGACGTAGGAATATCCTGATAGATTTCCGACGTGTCACAGTATGCATACTTTTTCATACGGCTGTTTAACAGCGTCGATTTCGGCAAGATAGATTCCCCCTCTCTTTTTTACATGTTGCTATTTTAACACAAAGATACCCGGAAGGCTTTTATTTAATTCTTGTTTTTTTCATGCGATTCCATTCTCATGTAGAAAAACACCAGTATTTTAGAAAATGTATCCGTTCTAAAACACCAGTGTTTTCATTTGTTTTCTCAGTATTTAGTTCACTTCATGGAACGTATTGTTCTTTGTGATGGCTGCAATGAACTCGTCAATAGAAGTAAATTTTCTGTTCGATATTTCGGATAAATAGCTGCCTGCAACTCTATTCGGTCCTATAACCTCGTCTGCAGTATTCGTTGCCACATAGGTTTTTCCATTCACTATGATTGCATATGTTCTCATGTTTTCCTGCTCATTATTCCAGAGTGTGTCCCATCTGGAAACATACTGCACATCCTGCAATGCTCCATTCACACGAACCCCCATGGGTCTTAAATATAATTGCCCGCTATCATAATCATAATCTTTATTTATCTTCCTGTCTCCAAATATCTCCTTATAGTCATCTGCAGTCAGCTCATAGGAATGACCTCCATTTGCATCAAGATAATCCTTTATTATTCCATGTGAATTTTTGTCCTTATATGTTTCTCCATATTTTTCTAACCAGTCACTGATACTGATCTCCGCTCTTTGCAAGGTAGTTCCACCGTGTCCAGAAATGCTGCAGATTACAGAAATCCGAACTGCATCAGTCCCACTCGCACTTGTAGTACCGCCATCTTCTGTATAATATATATAACTATACTCGCTGCCTGCACTTGGACAGCCCGTCTTTGATGCACCGCCCACAGACTGCTTCGCCTCCACCACAAGCTGTTCATTCGTAGAATCTGTGTCTGTAATTCGTGCAATCGTAAATGCATCCTCGATAGACTTTCTATTTGCCATACACGCTGCTGCTCTTGCCTTACTCAGCTGACCGATGATCATCGGAATACTAATCGCAGCCAATATTCCAATGATGGCAATAATAACCAGCAACTCCACCAAAGTAAATCCACTTTTATCTTTCCTGTATCCTCTGTAACGCATCGGCCCGCTCACACCCTTCCACATCATAATCAGAATATCCTAAGACAACTATAGCATTTAGAGGGCAAAATGTAAATATAGCATGCTTCTGCACTAAGGTTATAACAGGAGCGACACAATCTTGCCCTCTCCTACATTTACAAGTCCTTTATTGGTCAATTTCAGCTTCGGGCTGACCGGAAGTGTCAGTGTACACAATGACATGATCGGATTGTAATGGCAGTAACCCTGCCGGATCATCTCTTCCCGTACCCGTTTCAGATTTCCGCTGATTTCCCCGATGGGCTGTTCCGACAGGATTCCGCCCACCGGAAGCGGCAGCTCCGCCGTGACCTTGTCGTTTTCGGCTGTCACGATTCCGCCCTGAAGTTCGATTACCCGATTTGCGGCCAGCTGCATCTCTCTCGCCGTGGCTCCCACGACCAGAAGGTTATGACTGTCATGTGCATAGGTAGTTGCCACAGCCCCTGTCTTTATGATGTCTCCGCACACCAGACCGTAGCCGATGGAACCTTCTTTTCCGTAGCGTTCCGCAACCATAGCCAGTCTGCACGCACTGTTTTCCCACTGCAGAAATCCGTTCACTACCGGAAGTGTCATGTGCTGTTCCTTCGTCTTGGTGCTGCCGTCACAGACCTCCATCACGCGGACCGTCACCTGATCTGCTTCCCCTTCCACCGGAATCTGAAAACGATCCAGCGGCATTTCCTCCAACTGAATGCTGTGGTAATATTCTGCGCTGAATCTGCGCTTTGCCTGTGTCTGTATCTGACTGCATGGAACATCATTTTTCTGAACATGTTCTAAATTGTCCGCCTGCTGATATATGCACTTCCCGTCCTTATAAGTGGCAGTCACCTTCAAGGACTCCGGATCTTCTACCAGCACAAAATCTGCTTTCTTGCCCGGTACAAGCACTCCCCGGTCCAGAAGATTCATTCGCCGGGCATTGGTGAAGGTCGCATTATATATCGCCTGTTCTGGCGGCATTCCCAGCTGAATTGCCTTTCTCACCACATGGTCCAGCTGTCCCTCTTCGAACAGCGTATCTGCCATCACATCGTCCGTCACAAAACCGAAATATTCATACAGCCCATATTTTTCGATAAACTCTAATATTTCACAAGAGACCATTTTTTCCTGAAGCTCCACATACATTCCATTTTCGAACCGCTGTCTGATCTCTTCGATGTCATGTTCTGTGTGATCCCCATTAATCCCAAGATACAGGAATTTTGCCAGATCCAGATTCACCAGATCGGGACAATGCCCCTCAATGACCAGATTGGAATTTGTTTTTTTCAGATAGTCGAGAAACTTTCCGATCTCCAGATCGTTTTCTTTGATGATCTGCCGGTAATTCATGATCTCACCCACGCAGATGATCCGCTCATTCTCCAGCAGACGCTTCATCGCCTGACAATCTATGATCCCGCCGGTCGTCTCGAGTGCCTCACTCGTGGACGGCACGCAGCTTGGTATTCCGTAAAATATATCGGCGGCGCATGATTCCCCCGCGTCGATCATATCCAGAATGCCGCGGATTCCATTCACATTTGCCATCTCATGAGGCTCGGAGACAATCGTTGTGACGCCGCAGGACGCCAGATGATCGCAGAAAATCTTCGGTGTCATCATAGAGCTCTCGATGTGCATATGAATATCCACCAGTCCGGGGATCATATAGCTGCCCGATGCGTCTATCTCTTCGTCTGCCGTCAACTGTCCGCTCTGTTCACGGTCGATATAATAGATTTTTCCATCCAGCACGCTCACGTCTGCTAAATGAAAGCATTTGAAATAACTGTTGTAGACCTTTGCATTCTTAAAAATAATATCTGCCCGATTCTCCATTTTGCGGCTTCCTTTCCTTCTGAACTACCGAATGATACTGTAAAAATAAAATACGCACACAGCCACGATCACATACAATGCCGGAGAAAGTTCTTTTCTCTTTCCGGAAATCAGCTTGAGGATCAAATATACAGGCAGTGCCGCGCAGATACCATTTGCGATGTTGTTGGCAAAAATTGTAAATACGATACAGATAAATGCCGGAAAGCACTCTGTTTCATCGCTGTAATCAATATTTTTCATCGAGCTGAGCATGCCGATTCCAATGTAAATCAACGCAGGTGCTGTAGCCGCTCCCGGAATCATGAGTGCGATCGGTGCCAAGAACAATGTGAGTGCAAATACCACACTGGTTGAAATTGTAGTCAGACCAGTGCGTCCGCCAGATTCCACTCCTACGGAGGACTCCAGATAGGTCGTCAGACATGGGATGCAGAACAGACCGCCCAGCGCCGTGGCAATCGCATCTACCTGAAAGCATTTGTCAATTCCCGGAAGATTTCCATCCTCGTCCAGATACCCTGCCTTCGCACCTACACCGAGAACGGTTCCGAATGTCGAGAAGAAATCCGGTATAAACAGCGCAATCAGAAATGGTACATAGGCGATTCGAAGTGCACCGAGAATATCGATTTTAAGAAAGGTCTCTCCAATTCCGGAAGGCAGTGCAAAAATCTGCTGCGGCATTTTTGTAATTCCCATAGGGATTCCGATGATTGTGGTGATCAGAATTGATAAAATAATATAGCCCGGTACATTTCTCGTCTTCAAAATTAAAATGATTACAAATCCAATCACAGCCAGTATGACCTGAGGTGATTTGAGATCCCCAAATCCCAGCACATTTTTTGCTTCATTTGCTACAATCAGTCCACAGCCCTTCGCTCCGATCAACGCAATAAACAGACCGACTCCCGCACTGACAGCAAATTTCAGGCTCTTTGGAATCACGCGCACAACCGCTTCCCGCAGTCCCAAAAATGAAACCAGTATGAACAGCACACCACTCAGGAAAATAATGCCTGCAGCGATGTCCACCGGAATCCCCTCATTTGCGACCATACCTGCCACGATACTCACACTTCCGAGGCCCGGTGCCAGCGCAAATGGGCGATTGGTGTAAAGTGCCATGGCAACCGTCGTAACGATAATCAATAAAATCATGGCTGTCAGAATACCGCCCTTATGAAACCCTGCTTCTCCCAAAATATTGGGAACTGTTGCCAGCACGTACGCCATTGTAACAAACGTTGCGATTCCGGCAAAAATCTCTGTTTTTACATTTGTGCTGTTCTCAGACAACTTAAATTGTTTCTCCACCCAACTCTTCATTTCTCTTCTCCTTTTTCACGTATCCTTTGCATTTCTTACCCATTTATTGTATAGTGAAAAGGATTATAAGTCCAATGCATATCTTGCATATTTACCATGCATTGCCGCTATACCTATAGCCTGTCACTACAGCGCGTCACTGCCTGACAGGAATACCACCGGATCGTCAGTCTGAAGGAGGATACACATGGATCAGAAAGAAGCTTCCTACATGATCAGTATTTATAAAAATAAGAATATCACCAAGGCTGCCCGGGAGCTCTACATCTCCCAGCCATCCCTGAGCCGTTATCTGCAGAACGTGGAACAGCATTTGGGATTTCCTCTGTTCAACCGCATCGGGAATGAGTATCTGCCCACCTATAATGGCAGGAGGTATCTCGATTATGCCGCACGCATTGTGCAAGTGGGAAATGAATGGGAGACAGAATGTCTGGAATTAAAGAATGAACAGCGCGGAAAATTAACAATCGCGCTCCCATTGATGCGCAGCTCCTGCATGATTCCTGAGACCTTTCCGCTTTTCCACCAGAAATATCCAGAAGTTTCTCTCACGCTGTTCGAGGAGGCCTATGCCATCTCTGAACAGCTTCTTTTGACCGATACCGTGGATTTTGCAGTCTATAATCCCCCGGAGTTTTCAAAGGCAGTAGAATATATTCCACTGCGGTTCGAGCCGTTCGTTCTGGTCTGTCGCAAGGGACATCCCATCGAAAAGCTGGCAAAAGCAGATCCGCAGGCACCTTATCCCGTTATCGATCTTGCCGACTGCCGGGAAGAATCTTTTATTCTTCATGTTCCGGAACAGAACTCCGGTCATGTTGCCCTGAAATTATTGGAACAGCAGGACTATACCCCTCATATTTTATTGCAGACACACAGCACTCAGGTTGCCATCTCTCTCGCCGCCTCCGGTATGGGACTTGCCTTCGCCCCTGAGACCTATGTACATCAGATGCAGCAAACGCTTGCGCTCTCCTGCTTCTGCGTGGGCAATCCTCCTGCGCAGGTACAGCTCATGGCAGCTTACCGCAGGGGAAAATATCTGCCCGCTTACGCGCAGTATTACATCGAACTGCTGAAGGCGCTTTAGGTCTGTCAGACAGACAACAAGGGTCAGAGACCATCCGTGGATGATCTCTGACCCTTGTTATCTGTTTTCTATTACATAATTGCTGCTTCTAACGGTTCGGTAACACACTAGTTCCATATAACGGAAACAATAGTAGCGATTGCCCATACAAAAAGTAATACCCCATTCAGCTTTGCTAAAATATTTAATACCTTGGTCTGTGCCTTTTCTCTTGTGAACATAACTTTTAGATTCATTAGAGATAACGGCAATATCAGAAGTGCATATCTTGAAATATATGTACTATTGCCACGATAGAGCGCATAACCAAACACAATCCAGACAAGCGTTAATACGGTCAATGTTATGGCTTGAAACAGTTTCATATTCTGTTGTCTCTTCGCTGTGAGACTTCCCGCTAAATTTTTTTCTGTCATAATCAATGTCCCTATTCCTTTTCTTTTTTTTTCAATGACATCTTTTCTATTTCTTCTTTCGATAACATGGCACTGCCTGTTTCGGTAAAGTTTTTTACCGCTTTATCGATCGTGAGTCCCGGTATGCCGCACACGTTAAAGCTTTCTATGGTATTTCCCGGTATGCCGCCTATATTAAATTTCTTTGCCGAGTCTACAACTTTGTCAAATACTCCTTTTTCTTTTTCGCTCATAACATATCTCCTTTCCGGAACAAATATAGTTAATTCCGTATCTCCCTTGTCCTCTGATAGCAGAATAACCTATTTTTAACTAAATGTCAACTATTTCATACATTTTGAATCCGGATAGAGCTCTGTTCTCTTTACTCTTTTCGTCTTATTATAAAAACAGCTATAATTTCCACCAAAATTGTTGTGTCATAAACCCACTGCAACGTGTTGGCAAATTGATGATAACCTATTTGTTCATGAGGGTAACTTGTATTACCTGTGATTTTTGCAATAATATTTATAATGAAAATAAGCCAAATGAACGCAGCGATACTTGCTTTTCCAAAAATTTTCCATCCTCGCTCATCACGGTTTCGTTTCCGTGCAATCATAATAATAAATATTATGGTAACAATTTCGCCTCCCAGTACACCTATCATAAAAAAAGTTCTACTGGAAACCAGATTATGAAACATCTCAAGCATCTTTTTCTTCCCCCTCAAAATCAAGTAAATCCTCCGGACGGAGGAATTTTCTATCTTCCTATTTGTATTTGAGACAATTATATACCCTTCTCCTGCAGTCTGCAACGCTTTCAGCGTTTTTCAGCTCTGCTCTTCTAATTCAGTTCCAACCTTTTTATTTTAGGTATTCCATTTCCTTCCGTCAGCGCTACCTTTGCCAGCTGATCCACTTCTTCATTATAAAAATCGCCGGAGTGTGCCTTTACCTTGGTGAATTTAATCTGAATTTTTTGCTGATTTGCCACCATATATGCCGTATACTTCTGCGTCAGATTGTTCTTGGCTTTCCATGCACCAGTCGCCCACTTTTCTATTCCCGCATAATCATAACGGAGCTCTACTGCCGGATAGCCATTAACACGTGCCCACTGCACCGCAAACATAGCCCCCAGCATTTCGCCTGCCACGTTTCGGATTGCCAGTGACTCCGGTTCGCTTCCATTTCCGCTTTCCCGGATAATTTCGCCCGTTGGTGTCAGAATGACGCAGCCAAACGAATACCTTCCTATGTTTTGGTCATAACTGCCATCTATATAAACAATCAAATGATCTTTCGGTATTTCCTTCGGGACTTCCGTTAGATATGCCCGGGCTTCCTCCTCTGTCTGAAAGCCTTGAAACTCCGCGCCCGAATACCCTGACACGGCCTCCTGACATGACTTCCAATCATAAAAAAGTCCGGTCTGCTTTCCTTTTCTCACGGCATAAATCTTTTTTTTAGCCATCTGATATCCTCCAGGTTTCTGTATCAATCGCTTCCATTACAGCGAGAAGATAAATTCATATTTTAGTACGTAACCTAACTGAAAAAGCCAAGTAAAAAGGCAACTGCTATAATCACAATTGGTAAGTATGCCATCCTTGTCTCTTCGTCAGGCCCCTGATTACGATGCAGCTTTACAATTCTCATCTTTACCAGCAGCCGGAAACATAAATATCCTATGATTGTCCCCAACACATTTGCCAGCAAATCATCGATATCCGTAACTCTGTATAACGTAAATAATTGAGAAATTTCAATAAACAGTGACAGCGAAAAACCAAGCAGGAACATGTGTCTGAACTTCTCATAGGTTCGGCTGAGCAGCGGACACAAGAATCCAAGTGGCGCAAACAGTAATACATTCATGATAAATCCGGCTGTGAGTCCTTCTCCCAATGGAATTAAATTAATAGTCGGATTGAAAAATGACTCTCCCAACTTCGATATCCGAAAAAACTCACTTAAAGTCGGAATTCCAACAACATTTGTAAACAGGATACACAGATAATGGTACAGCAGCAGTGATATAATCACTGTTTTTATTCTCGGAACTGTACGGTTTTTCCTAAATATACTTACCAGCAGCACACCGATGATGATAATTCCCAAAAGGAAAATCGGTTCTGTCATAATCAGATCTTTCAGCGCATCAAATATTGTATATTGTATAACTTCTCTCGATTGTTCATTTTGCATAATGGTATTTACACTCCTTTTGAAATTAGTCTCTTTTCCAATACCAGAATAACAGAATAAATTTCATAAAAAGTGAAGATTTTCTTTTATATTTCTTAAATATTTCTATGCCTGACCTTCTGCCTTCGGATCCTTCGGATACTCACTGCACAATAAGCGATGCGGTGCGTGTGATTTGTTCTGTCTCTACGATTACTTCCTCCGCAGTAGCGCACGCAATAAAATAGTCATTCCATTTTATCACAGAAATAGGATGTTCCTCAACCGGAATGTTAGACCATCCATTGGAAAACCCAATTCCCTGCAGTTTTAATACCGACTCGCACTCGGTCCATATTTTCGTAAATGCCTCATCTCTTGCTTCTTCACTGGCCTTTGCCAGTTCGGTTTTCTGTTTTTCACTGAATACCTTTTTCACGGTTGCTTCATGGCATTTTCTCGTTTTTTCCACATCAACACCAACCTCGCAATCAGCAACCGCCAGCACCACATAATCCCCACTGTGTGACAGATTGAAAAACGGTTCGCCTGAAGTGAGATACGGTTTTTGATATTCATTATACGAAAGCTGTTCATCCCGGGCCACACCCAGACAGTGTTTCAATAAATATCCGGAGAGCGCCTCCTGAACCTTATCCTTTTGGATTTTATGCTTCTGATATTTTTCCACATAACATGGTGCTATCTCGGTGAGCATTTTCTCTACATCTTCTATGAAATCATTCACATCTGCAATGATTATTTTCACTTTTTTCATAGATTTCTCCGCTTCTATCCTTTTTTCCACTTAATTTTTCTTGTAAATCCGGTCGAATTCCCGCACCTGCTGATCCAAAATCTGCAATGCTTCTTCCTTAAAAACAAAAAGCGAGTGGATACCAGCCTATATTAATATCATAGGCTGGTATCCACTGACTGTCAAATTCTTTTATTTCATTTTTATTCGGATTATACTTCACCTTCAGCAGTGATTGTATGTTTTTCTTTATCTCTGGCTGTTAATCTTTCTCTAACACCATCCATATGCCCCGGTTTATCAAGATCGTAGATGACAAGTGGAATGATTCCTACTAAGAATACAATACCTGGAAGTAAGTTTGCTGCGATATTGATACCTGTCTGTACGTGAGGAGTAATGTCTCCGCCGCCTACGTATCCAAATGCCCCCATAACTACAAGGAACAGTGAGTTCGCAATAGCTGTCGCGATTTTGATAGCAGTTCCTTGAAAAGAGAATGCCATACCGTCATTACGAAGTCCGGTCTTATCATCAAAGTCATCAATAGCATCCACCATCATACCTGCTCCACATGGACCAGCTACATATCCAAGTCCGTAGTAGATTAATACAACAAAGTCAAATACGATATTCTCATATGGTCCGAAGAATAAGATGATAAGTGCTGATCCCTGGATAACCATAGAAAGGATAGCTGTGTTCTTCTTGCCAAACTTCTCGATTACTTTCGGTGTAAATGGCATAATCAAAGTTCCAACGATCATCTGCATCATCATAAATACAGTAATAAATGTAAAGTTCTGTACGTTGTACAGATAGAAATATACTGCAACGGAAATTCTTCCTAACATACCAAACATATTAAAGAAGCTATAGAACATTGCACATAACAGGTTCTTGTTCCTGAAAATCTGTTTCAAACCATCACTGACTTTACCCTGATCTTCTTTCTTAACAGTAATTCTCTCTTTTGACAGAATTGCAACTGCCCAGAACATAGGAAGAGCGATAACTGCAAGTAAGATAGCGGTTGAATGATATCCTGCTGCCTGATCTCCCTTTCCGATCCACTCAACAAGTTTTAATACGAATAAGTTCAGGATGATCTGGCCAATTGTCATACCCATCATCTGAGCTGCATTTAATTTGTTGATTTCTTTCGGGTCACGTGTCATAACTACTGGAAGTGCAAGGTAAGGTACATTTGTTACCGTGTAAGCCATACCTAATCCAATGTAGGTAATGTAAGCATATGCTAACTTAGCAGGACCACCAAAACCTGGTACTGTAAATGTAAGTACTGTAAAGATTACAAGTACAATTGCTCCAACGAAGATATAAGGTCTGAATCTTCCGTGTTTTGTATGCGTTCTTTCCATGATTGTTCCCATCATTGGATCGTTAATACCATCCCAGATTTTTGCAATCAGCATCAAAAGCGCTACTGCTCCGGTCCCAAGACCAAAGACATCTGTATAAAAGATTGACAAATATGTACTAACCATTGTCCATGATAACTGTGATGCGAAGTTACCTAATCCATATACGAAATAATTAATCGGCTTTAATGGTGCCATACCAAATTCATTGATTTTTGGTTCAGTCATTTTTTCCTCCTATTGCAAACAAATTACATGTTTGCAATTGTCTCATCAAACTTTTTGTATTTTTCCATCATTTTTGGAAGTGTATCTTTATTTGCAATTAATTTTGGCACACATACTTCGATCATTCCCTGAATCTCGTTGTAGTGCTCGTAGATACCAATGTTCGTATTTCTTGCACGATCAATTTCTTTCTGTGACCATTCTACAGAAAGTTTCTCACCATCAACCTTTAAATCACCCCAGATACCACAGATTGGGCACTCTACATGTGTCGTTCCATTCATGCTGAGAAGTGGATTGTGGCATACCGGACATACGCCATCTTCTCCTACCCATGTGTTTACTTCATCGTAAGGTTTTCCAAGTGACTGTGCAACAGCGGTTCCAAGGTCTGCACATTTCTTCATGAGGTTCTGATCAAATAATGGATGACCTGTTCTTCCCTGATCGTATGCATCAACATGTCCTACACACTTCATGCAGAATGAGAAGCTGAATAAATCAAGCATTGGAAGTCCAAGTGATACCCAGTTGTGTGTTCCTGCTCCGCCGACAGAAATGTACCCTGTGTAACGATCTTTGAAATATCTTGGATCAAGCTCTGGTTTGCCCGCTGCCTTACGTTTTTTGTTTTCTTCAATCAATGCTGCTCTGTCATGAGATGGTCCAAAACGGTCTACAAAGTTCTTGAACTGTCCAACAATTCCTACTGCATATACCGGTGCTGCGATGATGATTCCATCAGCCTCAAGACATGCTTCCTCTAAGATGTGATAATCATCTTTGAAACAGCAGTGAATCTCAACTTCACCTTTATCACGCTGGCGGCTGCAATAATCACATGCACGGCAGTGTCCAATGTTTAATGCTACTGTGTTGATAAATTCAACCTCTGCACCAGCAGCCTTTGCAGCGAATAATGCTTCTTTAACCATAACGTCACTACGTTCGTTCTTTCTTCCGAAAGAAATACCTACTACCTTCATTTGTTACCTCCATTTGGTTTTTCTTTTCTATGTGTTACTATGTTATAAGTTTATCGTTTTTTTTCAATTTTTGCTTTTCTACATTGCTCCTGTTTATACCAAAATAATTGTCATTTATTTGCGTCTGTAAGTTCGCATATCAAAAAACATGCGCTATTTTTTGTTTTCCCAGTGATGTGAACAAAAAAAGTCAAGGGAATATGCTTTTTTTCATTCCCCTGACTTTTCTAATGTGCTGTGTAATGATAACGAATATCCAGCAGCCTGATTTCCTGCTCCATTAACATACAGTCTATTTCCAAAACATCATTATGTACTTGTACATGATTCATTTCCATTCTCGGAATTGCGCTCTTCCTAAGATAACGCATCTCGTCTTTTGTAAGATTCTTACCATATTCTAATCTTTTCCAAATATCCTGAGCGCTTCCATTTTCACGGTTCACGAGATGTGTTTTTACCAAATATGCTCCACTTTTTACATTTTTCAAGTGGAAAGATAATTTCAGCGGCTCAGAATCCTCAACATAGTTATCAATTTCATCAACTGTAATCTGGTCCTCATCTTTAAACACATACTGAGCAGACAGCTTCTTGAAATTATGACATGCAATCACATAATGTCCTCGTCCGTTGGTCGTAACAATAGAATTTTCATCCTTATAAAGTACTTCTGGTAATAAATGATTCATAAATGTATATGCATAAAAGGAAGGTTTAAGAATTCCATCTCTGGAAATCATCCCTGAATCCCCATTCAAAATCTCATCTGCATCATAATAATCCGAATAATTATCAAGAGCATGCCAAT
Source organism: Hespellia sp. (assembly GCA_028694105.1). Classification (GTDB taxonomy): domain Bacteria; phylum Bacillota; class Clostridia; order Lachnospirales; family Lachnospiraceae; genus Hespellia. The sequence goes on along the minus strand of JAQUUC010000008.1, from coordinate 79,628 downwards.
ATGCCATCATATCAACTTCGCCGTTCATATCAATACAATTCTTTAATACATATGCTCCTTGCTCGCAGCTGTCATGTAACAGATTTCGATTGGATATCGTAAAGTTCCACTCACTTATATGAATTTTAGGAATCTCTATGCCTGATTCAGCTATTACATCCTTCATGATTTCCATCTGATTCTTCATATAATTTCGATCAATGGATTTGCGTCCATACCGGCTGTCCCCTTCAAACACAGATGTATATTGATAAGAATAGACAGACAAAAAGTCCGGTGTGATTTTTCTGTCTTTCCATCGTTCTAGTATCCTCAGACATTGTCTCGTCTCATATCCCAATATAAAACCGGCTCCTCCGACTTGAATTCTCGATGAAATTTCTTTCAGTTTTTCATATGCACTATCAAAATACGAAAAATAGAGATTGCTTTCCATGTCGTCTTTATCCGAATTCCACATTTCAAAATACCATTTTTCAATCTCTTCCAACCCATAACGATTGACCAGGTGCATTGTAAACTCGCTCATAATCTGTTGAAATATTTCGATTGAATACTGTTTTGCCTCTTCAGATGGCTTTAAACTTCTCTCTGGTGTATATAAAAACACAGTCTCTTTATGTCCCAGCTCGATGTATGGTTTGATATCATTTTCTAACAGAAAATCCAGTACCATATCCATTTTGCGAAAATTACAGCCCTCTTTCTCATTGAAGCATTCTTCTCTCGAAAAAATATTCCATATTCTGGCATACTGAATTCCGGTTGATTCTTTCAATTCTTTGATCTGATTTTGTACATCAGACTGCAAGATTTTATACGCTTCGCCAATACATATATTTTTGTAAGAGTGAGATAGTTTTGTTCCCTCCTCTTTGGTGTCTATGACAACTGTTTTAACCGCCTTCGCTTCTGGTTCCTGATCCTCTTTTCGAAGTTCCAGATATCGCTGTGCCAGTTTTAATTCTTCTTCTGACAAATTCTGTCTTGGATCTTCTACTCCTTCCTGCTTTCGTATCTCTTTGCGGTACTCACTTGGTGCTACTCCATAGACATCGCGAAAAGCCTTTGTGAATGCGGCTGATGTCGGGAATCCATTATCAAGTGCAATATGTGTCATATTTTTCTGTGTATAAAGAAGTTCATCTACCGCATGAAATAAACGCACATTATTCAAGTATTCCATAAATGTCAGTCCCAGATGTTTTTTAACATAACGGGATAAATAAGCATTTGACAGGAACAATCGACCCGCCAAGTCATTCAGGCTGATTTCCGATTGATAATTAGCCTGTATATAATTTTGAATCTGGCGAATTCTCTGTTTGTCCTGTGTGTTTTCCAGATACACACGTGCATCATCTGTCTTGACAAGGAAATTGCTAGTCAAAAGATAGGCGGTCTCGTAATAGAGTGCATTTAAATGTAAGGCACTCTTTTCTTCTTTTTCAAAATATCTCGCCAGAATCTGATCCAGCAATGAACGAAGTTCCTGATACGCATCATTCTTATCTGCAACAGTATTGCACCAGAACAACAACTGCATCGTTTCCATATGTTCCGCAAGTACATGAAAATCAATTTCAAATCTAGCCGCCAAAAGACTGTCATCGCCATTTACCAGATGTCTTTTATTTGCATTAATGAGAATAATATCTCCCGCCTTCAAATGAAATTCCTGTTCATCTATTTTGACTTCTAAATTGCCCGCTAAGATATAGAACATCTCCGGATTCTGATGGTAATGTGCCGACACCTCGGATTTCGTTATAAAATAAAATTGCATTAATCGTCTTTCGTCACTCATTTTTCCGCCTCGTTTTTGTTCACGTTATCTTCTAGTTTATTATAACTGATTTTCCTAAAAAAAGAAAGTGAGACAAGGGGCGTACTTCCCCTTGTCTCAAAGCATCTGTCGTCATTCTACTCTTTATTCTTCATCTTATTGAAAATCACAATTACCGCTGATATCGCCATGCCGATTGCTGCCAGAATAAATACATTTGTCGTTGTTGTTTCTCCCAGTATCACTTTTGATGCCGTATTCAATACGGTTGGTGAAATCAACTGTCCAAAACAAAGACCACATGTTAATACTGCCGATGCCATTGCTGTTGATGCCGGATTAACTGCATTCGCAACTTCAACCATCGAAGTAGGTACGAACATTCCCTGCGAGAATCCACAGAAAGCTGCACCGACCATCAGCATCACGTAGTTTGACGGGAACATGATAAGTAAAACTGCACCCACACTAAATGATAACATCGCAGCCGGAAGGGTATACTTCTTTGTCACTTTCGTAATTGCGCCAAGAATCAATCCCATTACAATCTGCGCCCCTGCAAATAATCCGGTCAGGTTTCCAGACACAGTTGTGCTTCCTGCAAGGCTGCCACTGATATGCATTGCAATATTCGTTGAAAATGTGATCAAAAAGATCATCTCAAGAACACCCACGAATGCCGTGAAATATACTTTTTTATTCAGCGTAATCTTCTCTGTTTTTGTTATTTTAGCCGTACCTGTTTCAGGCAGACATGCTGCAATAACCACCAATGCGATAAAGCCGATTACGCCTACAAAATATGCATTCTGGAAATGAATCGCTCCGAGTATACCTCCCAGCGTCGTAACTACAACCATTCCAGCGCCTACACTCGCCGCCTGAACTCCCATGACTGTCACACGTTCATCACCCTCAAAAAACTCAGCAACAACAGCTGTATTCAGGGCCATTGCAAGTCCAAGTGCCACTCCATAAATGATACGCGATACGAAAAGCAGGTTGAAACTGTCTGCAAGAAATGGCATAAATCCTGTAATTCCTGCAACCGCACTTGCGAACAACAATAATTTTTTCTTACTGATTTTCACTACAATCCAGCCAGATCCAATCGCAACAATAATGGACAAAAACGTTGGCACAGTAACCAGCATCTGCACCATACTGATACTTACATCCGAAAAATGTTTCTGTATTGGTCCCAATATTGGAGATACACAGAACTGCAGTCCCTGAATAAATGAGATGCATATAATTGATATAATAATTTTTATTTTCTTTGATCTACTCACGCTTCTTTACCTCTTTCTCTTTGCTGTCACTCATGCTTCATCTGCATTTTAATGACTAGTACATTTATCATATAAAAAAACGAACAAAAACAACAGTACAAAATACTTCTTTGTGTTCAAATTCTTCATTTTTAGGGAAATTCATTGTGTCCAAATCAAGATTTTGTTATAGTATAACTAGATTTTACTTGTTTTTACTGTAATCCATTAAAGGAGTGTACATATATGTCAGACATGATAAATGGCAAAATAGCCAAATCCGAACAAACCAAGCAAAGAATTACACAGACATTCTTACATTTAATTGAAAAGAAACGATGGGACAAAATTACTGTAAAGGAATTATGCTCCAATGCCAGTATTACACGTGGTACTTTTTATCAGTATTACAGTGACATCTACGAACTTATGGAACAGATTCAGATGCGTCTGATTGAAGATCTGACAAATCGCTATGAATCTATAGGTTCTACGATTCACGCCAAATTTCCATTAGAAGATTTCGTAGAGAAATATGACTATGAACCGCCACAGGCTTTTCTTGTGTGGTATGAGTTTTCGAAAGAAAACAAAGATGCAATTCGAACGCTTCTGCATGTAACGAATGGGGACAGCTACTTCGAAAAAAAATTAGAAAATATCATCAGCAAGTACATGAATGTCATGATGGACAATGATGGACTCCCGCGAGACGAACTTCGCAGTTATTTTGTAAAAGCATGTTCTGAACTTCATTTGTTTTCTGTTCGCACATGGCTTGATAATGATGGTGCTGATTTTGTGTCCGTTCTGGATATCGTAAACCTGCTTAACACCATGCGTGTCGGTGCAGGTTACCTGACCTTCAAACGTGGTACGGAAAAACCGGCATTCAAAGAAAAAATCAGTATCCCTGAAGAAAATTAAAACACATAGAATGAGGCAGGATGTTTGATTTCACATCTTGCCTCATTTTATTTCATCATTATTTCTCATCTTCATCAAGTTCAAAGAATAGTGTTGTATATCTTCCCATGTCAAAGAATACCGGGCGAACCTTTACTGGAAGTTTATCCATGATTTCTCTTCCCTTTTTCTTGTTAATTCCAAGAATAACCGCATTCATCTCTGGTCCTTCATCAAACTGAACTTCACCGCAGACATATTTCAGTCCCATATCTTCAAGTTCAAGTCTTGCATTCAACAAACCTGTAAATACGAATGACTTTAACATTCCTGTTCCTTTCAGTGTTGTCCACTCTGTATCATGATAACCACATTCATTACATGCATGATGAGGTGGGAATTCGATTGCTCCACACTCTTTACATTTCTTTGCGTAAATAACGCCATCTTTTAAACCATTCCAGAACTTCTCTACAACATGCTCCGGATTCCAAAATTCTTCTGTACTAATTCTATTCTGATCCATCTTCATTTCCTCCCTTAAAAGTTTGCTCGTAAAATGGTTGCACGAACATTCTGTGCTCCACCAAAACCTCTTAAGAAAGTATGCTTAGGCATCTTCTTAATCTGGCGTTCTCCAGCTTCTCCACGCATCTGAGTGACAGCTTCAAATATGTCTGCCATTCCTGATGCACCAAATGCATGACCATAAGAAGTACGTCCACCATTTGTATTCATTGGTTTGTCTCCATCAAATGCGATTCTTCCTTCGAGTACAGATTTCCATCCTTCTCCTTTTGGAAGATAACCAATCTCCTCTGCTGCAAGGAATGCAGAAGAACCGATAAAGTCATTCACAAATAACAGGTCCATATCATCCGCAGTAAGACCGGTCGCTTCGAACACCTGACGGGCAGCCTCTGCAGTTGCTTTTTTCTCTAAATGAGGAACGATCGCATCTAATACGGATGCACCGGTTGCCAATACTTCGATTGGTTTGTCTGTATATTTATGAGCGATTTCAGTTGGAACAACGATACAGCAGGCTGCACCGTCTGCCACGCATGAATCACTTGAAGTTCTGAGATACTGTGTCATCTTTGGATTATGTGGGGATTTCATGAATTCCCATACATCGTCATATCCGGCATCTTTTGCCATCTGATCAAATGGTGTTCTGCGAATTGCTCTGGGGCAAAGTTCAGCAGCACGTCTGAAATGGTAAGCCTGATGATTTAATACGTCATCTACCTGTTCTGCTGTTAATCCATTCTCTCTTGCATAGAAGTTAATCCAGTCATCATGATTCATACCGGGACCACCACCAAGATAACGTCCGTAAGCACGATCAAAAATGGAATCAAGATCCGGGAATAATACTTCTGTTGTGAGTGCTGTACGCATATGGTCAGGTGTATTGCCATCCGGCATACCGGTTCCCTGATCACCACAACCTGTAAGAACAATATCATAAGCTCCACTTGCTACTGCCATCACAGCCTCTTCTAATGCAATATAACCTGTACAGCATCCTTCTGAGTGAGAGAGAGAACCTTTTCCTCTCATACCGAACCAGTCAGCAACCTGAAGGTTTGGAGTAATACATCCATTTAATACATGTGGATTTGCTGAACCATGGAAGAAATACTGCACATCCCTTGGCTCTACGTGTGCGTCTTTCATCGCATCCAGTGCTGCATAACCAAACAGCTCACCATTGGTAAGTCCATGATACTGCTTATTTGTAATTCCATTGAAGAAAGGAGTTGCTCCAACACCAACAATGGATACACTTCTCATGTTTTGTCCTAATTTTACATTATGTACCATAGTTTTTCTCCTCTTACATTTCTTCCATTACGAAATCAGCTAATTCGCCAATCGTTTTGTACTGTCCAAATCTTGCAACCGGGATCATGATATCAAAATCATTCTCGATAGATGCGCTCACTGCTACACGCTTTACAGATTCAACGCCCAATTCTTCTGCGATGTTCGTGTTCTCATTGATGTTAGCTGCGTCTACGTTCCATGCCATTGCAGCATACTCAATCATCTTTGCTACTACTTCTTCTCTTGTCATATCTTGTTTCCTCCATTAGATTATCATTTATTAACTGATTTCATTATATAATTCAACGACTTGTAAATCTAGAACACTTTGCTTCAAAGTGTTTAGAAATACTTTGAAATTGGCTGGTATTCTCGGTTACGACCATCATGGTACAATTACATATCACAAAAAACGGTTCTTCCGGCTGTGTATTCACAGGCAGAAGAACCGTCTATTATAATTCTGATTTTACTATTTTACAGGTACAAGAAATTCCTCAATGTACTTGAAATCTTCTGGATTGCAGCATACAATCTCATATTCTTTTACATTCGGATTACTGAATACTGTTGTAAGTCCGATAAACTGTGTCAGTGTAGATGCAAGATTCAATACATCTCTTTCATCTGTAATCAGTTCCACTTTTCCTTCACACTGATTCAGTGCCTTGTAAAATCCATCAATGTTTGTAATCTGTTTGACTCTCATTATTATCTCCTATCCTTTGACCCAGAGTATGTCTCTTGGCTCATTGTCTTTTTATCGTTTAAATCTTCCGACCTTTGTAAGTCTGTTCGGAAGTTTTGGAAGTTTTCCAGATGTCTTAATTATAGCGTTTTCTGGACATTCTTCAATACATTTTCCACATCTGTCACAATCAAAATCATCAATCATATGAATGAATTTTGCTTTTCCTTCAATACAGTCTTTTGGACAAACATCCATACAGTCTCCACATCCTGTACAAAGCTTCGGATCAATGTAAACTGTCTCAGATGAGAAGCAGACTCCTGCCGGGCACTCTTTCTTTTTATAATGAGCCACATACTCGCTCTCGAATAAATCAATTGCACTCAGTGCTATCTCAGACGATGTCTGGCCCATGGTACATGGTGTCGAAAATCTCATAGCCTCTCCAATTTCCTTTGTGATTGCCATGTAATCTTCTTTTCCTTTTCCATCTGTCATATCTTTCTGCATAGCCTGAAGCTGGAGCAATCCTTCACGACAGAAGACACATTTACCACAGCTCTGCCTTCTTGATGCAGTCACTTTTTTCTCTGTCTCAGATACGATGCAATCCTTTTCTCCAAGTACTTTAAGCACACCATTATCGATGTTTGCTTCAGCGACAGTCATGTCAGCAATTGTCTCCGGAGTGTAATAGTTATATCCTGCAAGTACCGCTTTTGCTCCGCTAAGATCAGCAACATCTGACACTTTTGTATCGCATGCAGCTTTCTTTACTGGCTCGCCGTTCACCGATACATATACACCGGCTTCGTATTTGTCCGCAAATGCATCTGCGAGGTTTGCTGCTGTTACAATATGTAGAATTGCAGAACCTTTATTGGCTCTTATATCTACAATACTCATAACAATTTCCACGCCTGCTGCATCTGCCGCTTCTTTCACAGCTTCTGCAGTCTTCGTATCCTCTTCCGGAATCTGAATGCTCATCTTTTCAGCGCCCATTGCATAGGCTGCAATTGCGATTCCCTCCATAACTTTTGCCGGGTCTGCTTTTAATACTTCCAGCAAAACTTTATCTGTATCTGCATTGTTAAGTGCAGCCACAACGCCAAGTTCTTTGCCCTCTTCCTGCGCTTCTGTCACTGCAGCATTTAAACGGTCACTCAATTTTTCATGGCAGAGGCCGTATTCCATTAAATCAAGTGCTGCAATCTTTTCTACTACTTCTTCTTTACTCATTTGCTTTGCATTTTCAATCGCACTCATCTTTACGCCTCCTTATTCTCTGAGAAATCGCCCCATGTAGTTGGTCTTGCGATCTGAAGTCTCAGATCACACTGCAGACAACGTCCTGCTTCAGCACAGATATCTGAATCACAGATGCCATGATCAAATAACTCAAAATTATTGCTTCTTGATTCCGGAGCATCAACCTGTGTATGTTTCTTCTCAAGATATCCAAATCCCGGACACTCGCCTATGTATGGATTTAATTCCTGCACCGGTGCAAGAACTTCAGAAATATCTCCATCTCCGCCCAGATATTTATCCATCTGGATGGCTGCTTCTCTGCCAGACTCGATTGCCATGATTACGGATTTTGTTCCATAGATTGCATCGCCTGCCGCGAAGATTCCATCTACTGATGTTGCCTTATCTGCATTCATATCCTTGACTGTAATACTGTTGCCTCTTCCGAGTGTCAGTCCTGCATCTTCTGTGATGTCTGGTCTCTGTCCAACTGCGAAGATAACTGTATCACCATCAATATGATGTTCAGAACCTTCTTCTTTTTCAATAATTGCACGACGGTTTTCGTCAAATGTAAATGATTTTACGTTCATGAAATCAACACCAGTTACTTTTCCGTCTCCAGTGATTCTCTCAAATGTCTGTGCAGGATGTACGAAGATTCCTTCTTCCTTAGCCTGTTCGATTTCTTCATCATCAGCCGTCATGACTTCTCTTGCCTCAAGACATGCGAGATGAATTTCTTCAGCGCCAAGTCTCTTCGCTGTTCTTGCACAGTCAAATGCAACATTACCACCACCGAGAACGATGATTCTCTTTCCCATTCCGGTTTCTTTTCCCATGCTGGCATTTCTTAAGAAGTCAGCATTTAAAATAACACCTTCGTAGTCATTTCCTTCCATAGGAAGACGAACGCCTGCATGTCCACCGATTGTCATCAGGACTGCATCATATTCATTTAATAATTCCGCAGGTTTTTCAACCTTTGTATTGACTTCAATCTTAACACCCTGCTCCTCAATTACTTTTGCTTCATCTGCAATGATTTCACGAGGAAGTCTGTAAGAAGGGATGCCATAGGCCATCATACCGCCAACAGTAGGAAGTGCTTCTTTTAATGTGACATCATGTCCCTGTTTTCTTAAGTAGTATGCTGCTGTTAAACCGGCAGGACCTCCACCGACAACACAAACCTTCTTGCCCGTATCTGCGAGCTGTTTTCCTTTGCCCTTCCATACAGAACCTGTATCATGGTCAGCCGCGTAGCGCTTGATGTCACGGATTGACATTGCTTCACTTACTTCTTTTCTCTTACAGTCTAATTCACAGACATGTGTACAGATGTAGCCAAGTGCTTTCGGGAATGGTACCTTCTCGCGGATGACTGCTGCTGCCTCATCGTACTCACCATTTTTGACGTGGCGGATGTAACGAGGAATATCTGTATGTGCCGGACATGCATGGCGACATGGCACGACTGCATCTTCTCTCTTCACCTCTGAGTCGATGATCTTGTCGCGGATTGTTCCGGTTGGACATACCTCTGCACATGCTCCGCAGAAACGGCAGTCCGCATCTTTTAATAATTTACCATGTAATGTTCCAACATATGTTTCCATATCTTTCTTCTGGTACTGAAGCACTTTTACGCCGCGAAGTTCGTTACATGCACGTACACATCTTCCGCAGAGTACACAGCGGTTCATATCATGAAGAATCAGAGGATTCTCTTCCACTGCCTTAAATCCTTTTGTTCTCATTTTCAGACGGCCTGTCTTTGGTCCGATATACTGGATCATCATCTGAAGTTCACAGTTACCGTATTTTGGACATCCGGTACATTCTGCCGGGTGACCTGTCAAGAGAAGCTCTAAAGCGAGCATTCTAAGACGATCCACCTCAGGTGTCTTTGTCTTAATTACTAAACCATCTTTGGCTTTTAACGTACAGGATGTTGTTACGCCTTCCTGACCTTCGACTTCAACTACGCACATACGACATGAGCCGAGTGGGCTTAAGTCTTTATGATGACATAAATGTGGGATGTAGATTCCATTTTCCAAAGCACAATCCAACACATTCTTATTATCAGGAACTTCTAATCTGGTTCCATCAATTGTAATAACTGCCATTTTAATCCTCCTTCTTTGGTTTCATAGTTATTATGGTTACTATAATTGTAAGCACGAGCATTCCCAAAAGTGCAACAATAAATTGATTCTCTGCCGAATTACCGCCCAGCACTCTGGCACTGTTTCCCAAAACAACTGGTGCGATAAGACCGCCAATTCCACCTGCAATTGAGAACACGCCAGCTGCCTTGGCCACCGCCTCTTGTTCTACCGAGACAGAAATCAGGTAAGAAGAAATTGCCATAAAGCAGCTCAGTGATATGCCGCAGAGTGCACTTGCAGTATATACACCTGCCATTCCCGGTATGAGTAAAACAGCTCCATATCCGGCCACTGCTGCCAAAACTGAAAAGGGCAGCGTGAATCGTTTGAGCAATCCAAATATTCGTCCGAACAGAAGACCAACCATCAGTGCAAACGCTGCATTAAAGGCAGTTACCACACCTGTTGCCGATGGGTTTTCTGTAATATTTTTCAGGATATAAATTCCAATATTTGTATTATACGCATTAATGAATAGTGAGTGCATAAGTGATACAAACGCTAAAATGAAAATCATGTTGTTTAACTTTGCGTTTGAATAGGATTCTGCCGCAACAGGTGCTGTCTCCGTCAGTACAAGTCGGATTCCAATCATGCCAATAAACGCAATCACATATACAAGGAAAAAATACCGATAGCCAAATCCTGCAAGGAAACCACCAATGAGATTTCCAACCATAGTTCCGATTCCCATACCTACTACATTGAGTCCAAGATAAGGCGCCATCTCCTCTGCCGGCAGGAATTCAGTAACAATAGCTGTATTCATTGGCCCCATCAGACCAAATCCATATCCGATCAGAAATCTCGAAATCATGATTGCAGGAAAGCTTTCCGTAAAAAACGGAATGATGCCGCACATTCCGATGATTCCCATCGCTAACAACTCAATCCTTTTTTTACTGATTTTGGTTGTCAGCCATCCGACGTTCAACGAGCCCACAATGATCAGCAGATAAGGGATCGTCTGTAACAGTTGAACCATACTCGTTCCATAGCTTGTATACTTTTCATTTAGCAACCCAAGAACCGGTGAAATGCCGGTAATATTAAGACCATATGCAAAGGCTGCTATTAAAACGCTGGCACCTATCATTTTTTTCTTGTTCTTAATCATCTTCGCCTCTTTCTCAGACTAGTTGCAAGGCTGTAAGACATCCCAGTGTTCTGCAAGCATTCCATCTTTCAGTCTATATATATCTACCACGCGGCATTTTGTTGTTCCATCCGGGGCAACATTTTTTAAGTAGACTGCTACCATATCTTTCTCAGCAATCATCATCTTGATGTCAAGCCTGAAATCAGGATCTCCGATAAACTTGTCTGCAAATGCAGATTTCAGACTTTCCCTTCCCTGATCGACGCCCGGATTATGCTGAATGTAATCTTCTCTTACATACTTATCGGCAGATTCTATTACATGGTCATTGAAAAATTCCTGATAGAATTTGCGAATCACTTCTTTATTTTTTTCTTCCATAGCTATCCCCTGTCTCTCTTTCACATTTGCCTGCTTACTTTCTTTCAGCAATCCGAAACATTACTTGATAATTTTATAATAATCAGCTTTCTTTTCAATTGGCTCCGGGAATCCATTTTTCGGATAACCCAGAATACATGAGCCAACCCCGATATATTCATCTTCATATCCAGCTTCTTTTAACAGTTCTTTTCCAAGTTCCGTCTCAAATGTCTGTTTGATGCGATTGATCCATCTGGAGCCAAGTCCCATTGCATAAGCTGTATTGAACATATTACCCAGACAAAGACTTCCATCCTGCACAGCATCCGGTGCATCTTTTTTAGCAAGAACAAGAATGATTGTCGGTGCTCCATAAAATACATCAAATCCTTCCGGTGCTCCCGCAATCTCAGCATTTAATTTGCAAAGCTTTTTAATCCACTCCGGATTCTGCACTGCAATAAAAATGGCTGATTGTTTATTTCCGCCTGATGGAGCATTCATTCCAGCTTCTAATACAGTCAATAATTCTTCGTCTGTAATCTGTTCTGATTTGTATTCTCTTACGCTTCTTCTATTTTTGATATCAATGACTGTCTCTTTCATAATCAAATCCTCCTTATATTTTCTATCTTTTGAAAAACAAAGCGGATTTATATAAAATCCGCTCTATTTTCAATTTTCAGTTGTCTGATTACTTAAGTTCCTCATAAAATATTGGCTTTTAGTCTTCTACAAATTCTGCCGCACTCATACCTGCGATACGACCTGAGTTTACAGCCCATCCCATAGAGTTACCCGGAAGTAAGAACATGTAACTGTCATCGTAAAGATTACAAGCATCAGCTCCTGCTGCATATAAACCTTTTACTGGTTCAAAGTCACTTCCGCAGGCTTCACAGTTTTCATTGATTCGAATTCCACCAACAGTACCATATCCGCCCGGACGAACCTTCGCTGCATAGTATGGTGCTTTTGTAAGTGGTCTTAAGTATCTCTTGTCTTTGAAGAATTCTTCATCCACGCTGTCACAGAAATCATTGTACTCATCAACTGTGTCTACTAAGTTATCCACATCAATACCTGCCATCTCAGCAAGTTCTTCAATGCTGTCTGCGATAAATAATCCTTCGTTTCCGTTTGCCTGTGCCATCTTAACAGCATCGATGAAATCAGATACATCTGGATTTGTACGAACAAGTGATACATTGTCCACACCATTTCTCATGTAGTATTTTGCGATAGATGAATCCACGATGCTCACGCATACTCTGTCTTTCTGATGAGAGCAGACATTTGAAAGGAAGGTCGTATTCTGCATCTGATCTTCGTTCATCACACGTTTTCCATGTAAGTTTACAAGAAGGTTCGGCTGACTCATGATGTTTCCAACGCTGCCCGGAAGATCATCTACGCCCTCAATTGCAGCTGCCTGTTCGATACGAACTGGAAGGTGATCTGCGCCTGCTTCCCAGGCCATCTTAAGTCCATCGCCCATAATTCCGGGAATCTGGAAGTTATGCATGTCTTCGCCTGATTTGTATCCGGTCTCTTCTTCGATGAATTTTGGATTGCAGCCTGCTCCACCTGTACAGATGATAGCCGCCTTACATTTGATTTCAACTTCATTACCATCTTTATCTGTTGCTAATACTCCTGCAACCTGTCCATCTTCCATGATAACCTTTTTAGCCGGAGTCTCAAGAAGGACTTTTACGCCAAGCTCCTGCGCTCTTGCATAGAGTGCTTTGTTCATGAAGGATGCAGCACGAGGTCCAATGCCCTGATCTGTCTTAACGATATGCCATGTTGCTTCTGATTTCGGGAAGTATTTGAATGCTCCTTCAAATTCAACACCCATCTCTTCCAACCATTCGATGGTCTCTGCGGACTGCTCGAAGTAACGTTTCACAACTCGTGCATCCACGTTATAATGTGTGTACTCCATAAACATGTTGAATGCTTTTTCAACTGTGATTTCATACATGTTCTGTTTCTGGTATTTTGTTCCAATACCAAGTGGTCCCATACCCATGTTGGCTGCTCCACCGACTGCAGAGGCTTTCTCTAATACGATTACTTCTGCTCCATCTTCTGCTGCCTGAACAGCTGATGCTAAGCCAGATGGTCCCGCTGCAATTACCACGATTTGTGTCTCATAATTTGCCATTGTGTCTACCTTCCTTACGTTTATTTATTTATTACATTCATTTTACATTTATTTTTGTCCTTCAACCACTTTGAATTAGTCCAAAATCGCAACGATATTTGTCCTAACAGATCAGTTTCCTTTCCTGTTAGGACAAATGAGGACAAATAAAAATGGTGCTTTATTGTTCAAATGCGATTGATTTACCAGTTTTAGCTGACTCTCTAACTGCATCCATAACACAAAGAACTCGTCTTACCTGCTCTGGTTTTACGATAATTTCTTCTTCTCCATTAAATGCTTTCAGGAAATGTTCAAAGTACATTCTCTGTGCAACATTCACTTCCGGAAGTGGCTCTTCTGTTAAAAGTCCCGGTGCCGGTGGTCCAAAACTTCTTGTCGGGCCGGCTGCTGTCATTGTAATCTTGCCCGGTACGTTTTCAAGTAAATGAGCTGTACGGACGATCTTACCTTCTCCGCCAAATCCATCCATGATCGCAGAACCACTGTTACCGCCGATGAACCATGCACGTTTTGGTGTCAGATAGTATGTTCCAAGCTCAATCTCAGCCATGATACCATTTTTGAATTTCATAATAATCTTAAAGTAATCATCTACGTTTTCGTTGATGACATTCTGCACATCCGCATAGAGTGAAACTACTTCGGATTTTACCATATCCAGCATCTGGTCAATCAGATGAACGCCCCAGTCATAGAGCATTCCGCCGCCCATCTCTGGGAAGACATGCCAGTCATGCATGTTACCATTCACGCCATAAAGCTGAGATTTGATAACAAAGATATCTCCAACCATCTGCTTGTCATATACTTCTTTCATGATGCGATAGTCTGTATCCCATCTTCTCTGCTGATGTACGGTAAAGATCACGCCATTTTCCTTGCAGGCTGCAACCATCTCGTCAAATTCTGCAACTGACATCGCTGCTGGCTTTTCACAGATCACATGTTTTTTGGCTGCTGCTGCCTTTTTTACCATCTCCGGATGACTTGGGTTTGGAGTTGAAACCATAACAACATCGATATCCGCTTTTTCAAGCATCTCATCAATATTTCCATATGTCTCAACGCCTTCCGGTGCGTCCTTAAGCTGTTCCGGGTTTGTGTCTGCTACTGCCACAAGATCAATTTCGTCAAATGTAGCCATCATATCTGCATCACAGTGTCCCATAAAACCAAAACCTACAATACCTAATTTCATTTTCTTCATAATATTCAATCTCCTTCTTTTTCAAAGTGGCTTTTCTTAGCCTTCGATTGCTCTTCTCATAGCTTCCTGATGACGACGAACCTGTTCAATACTGTCAACTTCCATATCAGCTCTTAAGTGCTCTCCGCCTTCGTATTCTGAACTTAAGAAACCTTTGTATCCGGCTTTCTTAAATGCTTCTACGACTTCTGGGATTGCAACTGCTGTCTCAACATAATCTTCATGCACATTGTAGAATTTTGCATGTGTATGGAAAATATAGTCAATGTTGTCCACAAGGTCCTGAGGATCTGACCATGAATAAGTAAATGAGTTTGCTGCATATTCCATATCAGCCGGGCCACCGCCTGCTGCTTTCACTGCATCCATCATTTCCTGCATTCCGTTTGCCATACGATATTCCATGTTGGCTTTTCCAAGATTCAAGTCGTATTTAATCTTAACGAATCCTTTTGCCATGCGGGCTGCATATGCATCATCAACAATCTTGATACATTCTTCTTTTGCACCGTGTCTTCTTGCTTTATCAGCTAATACATCCGGGATATTCTTACAGAAAATACCCATATCCGGAACAAATCCGAAATATCTGGTTCCTGTGCGGTGGATCATTTCCATGTATCCATCAGCCCATCCAGAGTTCAGTGAGAATGGTGCATGTACTTCAAGACCAATCTTAACATTCATCTTCTCTGCGTATTCAAGGCTTCCTTCAATAACATCCATAGGTGTTGAAACCAGTGTACGAAGCACTGGGAATCCAAGCATAGATGCAAGACGGATATCTCTGTTCATCATATTGATCTGCTCGCCAAGGGAAAGCATACGGTTGTCATAAATGTGATTCTCTAAGAATGCATCGTAGCAAGATGGCTCTAAACCATATTTCTTTAACATTTCAAACCACTGTGCTCTGAATTCTTCGTCTTCAATCGGAAGTGGGAATCTGCGAATCATCTGTTCCGCTAAGAGTTCCACGCCTGTTGCTCCTGCCTTTGCCGTCTCACGGAGACAGCCCTCTAAATCTAACTTCTTATCGTAGTATTCATCCTGATAGCTGTACAGGGATACACTTCTTTTAATATCATAGCTCATGCTTTCGTTCCTCCTTATTTAATATCGAAATCAGCTTCACATACCGCTTCCACCTGGAATGGCATGTATGATGGGTCAATCACCTGTACTGCTTTGATGTGATGTGTTCCTGCTGTTAAACCGCCTTCTGTCATAACGCTTACGGTTGCATAATCACCAAATTCCCAACGATAATCTGAATCGATCACTGTACGCATCTCTTCTAATGTAAATGTTTCACCATTCACACTCAGGCGTACATCTTCTCTGTTATAATCTGTACCGTCAACATTCACTTTGATATCTCTTACAATTGATAATGTAATTCCACGATAGTACTGTGCTTTCATTTCGCACTGAAATCCTACGATTTTTCCATCTTTTTCGATGTTTTTAAATCCATCCGGATTATAAATTTGTCTGCCAGCCATTTCATTTCTCCTTATTATGAGCACTGAGGCATCTATAAAATAGATGCCTGCGTGCAATACCCTGTTCCATTTTAATAATGATTAGTCAAAAAATACTTCTTTTCCTGTCTCAGCTGATTTGTAGATTGCCTCTAAGATCTGAGTTACTACGAATGCCTGCTCTGGTTTTACAAGTGGTTCTTTGTCGTTGAGGATTGCATCTAACCACTGATCCTGCTCGCGAACTGCTTCTGCAGCTGCTCCGCCTTCGAAGAAGTCAACAACTCCTGCTGGAGAGATTACTTTTTCCATTAACTGATTGTGTTCAACGTTATTGTAAATTAATTCATCCTGTGGGTAGCTTCCGCCATGGTGAATCTCGGCTCCACCTTTTGTTCCGCAAAGTGTTGTAGATGCTTCCATAGATTTCAGAATGTTTAATGCCCATGATGACTCTAAGTAGATGGTTGCTCCGTTTTTCATCTTTACAAATCCGAATGCTGAGTCCTCAACCTCGAATGTCTCTGGATCCCAAGGACCAAATACATTTCCGTCCGGACCGTCAGCCTGACGTCCTAATTTGTAGAATACCTGTCCAGAAACTGATTCTGGTTCGTAGTTGTCCATCATCCAAAGTGTAATGTCAAGTGCATGTGTTCCGATATCAATCAGTGGTCCGCCACCCTGAAGTGCTTTGTTCGGGAATACGCCCCATGTAGGAACAGCTCTTCTTCTGAGTGCATGAGCTTTTGCGAAGTAAACTTCTCCTAATTCGCCATCAGCGCATGAAGCATGTAATGTCTGTGTATCATCACGGAATCTGTTCTGATATCCGATTGTGAATTTTGTTCCTGCTTTTTTCCAGGCATCGATCATCTTCTGAGCATCTTCCGTGTTGTGTGCCATAGGTTTCTCACACATAACATGTTTGCCAGCTTCGAATGCAGCTACTGTGATTGGGCAGTGAGCAACGTTTGGAGTACATACATGTACAACATCGATTTCGATGCTTGTGTCTGCTAACATCTCTTTGTAATCTGTGTAAACTTTAGAACTCTCTACTCCATAATCAGCTTTTGCTTTTTCAGCTCTCTCTGGAATGATATCACAGAAAGCAACAATCTCTGCTCTTTCTGGAAATTTTGCCAATGATGGTAAATGTTTCTGGTTAGCGATTCCACCACATCCTACGATTGCAATTTTAACTTTTCCCATTTTCTTGTTCTCCTTTTTTATGTAATTATTTAAGTCAAAGCGGATATTCTCAAATCCGCGTTGCCACATGTTAATGTTTGTCTTTAAACTATTTTAAATAACAAACTGTTTCAAATATCTCTGGCTGAGCACCAGTGAGTCTTCTACCTTTTCTTTCGTTCCTTCAAATGCCTTATCTTCCACTTCAATACATGTATATCCGTCATAGCCAATATCTGTTAAGGCTGATACATATTTCCCCCAGTCAACATCTCCAAGGCCCGGAAGTTTTGGTGACATGAAGTCAAGTGGATATGCCATAATGCCACAGTCATTTAAGCGGTCACGATATACCTTGATGTCTTTATAATGTACATGGAAGATTTTATCTTTGAATTCATAAATAGGTTTGATGTAATCAATCATCTGCCATACAAAGTGTGATGGATCATAGTTGATACCAAGGTTATCACTGTCAAGAATCTCAAATACTTTTCTCCAGTTAGCAGGAGTTGTCATGAGGTTCTGTCCACCCGGCCACTGATCCGCTCCGAATAACATTGGACAGTTCTCGATTGCAACTTTTACACTGCTCTCTTCTGCAGCCTTGATAATTGGTGGCCATATCTCTTTCACCAGCTCAAGATTCTCTTCCACAGTCTTTGTCTGGTCTCTTCCGATGAATGTCGTAACCATACCAACACCAAGCTTTGCACTGGCTTTAATCAGATTCTTTAAATGTTCAACCGCTGCTTCACGTTTTGCAAGATCTCCATCCATTGTATTTGGATAGTATGCAAGGGAAGAAATCTCTACATTTTTCTCTTTGCTGTAGTCAGTAATATGCTTTGCATATTCTTCATCCTCTAACACTCTCTCAGCATCGATATGACTAACACCAGCATATCTTCTTTCAGCCTTACCTTGTGGCCAGCATGCCACTTCCACACAGTCAAATCCGTGATCTGATGCAAAATCCATCATTTCTTCATATGTCCATGTGTCAAGAATCGCACTTACAAATCCTAATTTCATAGTTTTCATCTCTCCTTTTGTTTTTTGCTCTTCAACATGGTTACATTATATAGCGTTTAGAAATGAAAAGCTCTCTTCTAATTATCCAAATTTCATACCTTATTTGAACCTTCTTTTCTTGTTATCACTTGCAAGGACAAAAAAACATGTACTATTTTTGTCCTTTTGTAAAATAACTAATATGTCGTTATCTTAAAATGCCCCTGCTGGGAATCGACATATGGCTGGCAGGCTTTATCTCTTCCCATCGGGGGCACTCTTTTACTTACAACTATATTCTGATTTTTTCATTTTTGAAAAGCAGCAAAATCTCAAGGTCATCCAATATATTTCATGCGATAAATCTCGCTCAGCATGTAGAAATATGTATCAAACATAATCATCCCCTGGGCAACCCCATCTGCACTTTCACTTAATATCTCGCAATCAATATATTCTTTATATTTTGATTTATGATTTGTAATTCCTAAGATCTTTGCTCCGTGCTCTTTTATATTGTCAAATACTTCGCTCAGATCCATCGTCTCCACATGATCAATCGTGTTCACAAAGACAATACTTTTATCCGTCAACGCCTTTGTTCCTTCCAGCATCTCCGGCATCAGGCAGAAATAATCTGTTTCCTTTCCGCTCATTGCCAGATTCTGCTGCAATGAACAGATAGAGCTGCTGTGGATTGGTGTGTAAAAATGCACTTTATCAGCCTGACTCATTTCAAACGCGATCTGTTCCAACGCCTTTGTATCTGTTTGATCTCGCATAGATTCATATGCCTTCATCACCTGTCTCAGAAGGGACTCTTTTATGATTTCTGTGGATACACACTCTTCCTGTGGAAGTATTCGATTATAATAATCATACTGCCTGACTGCACGTTTTAATTCATGATGAAAATCAGAAAATGATTTGTAGCCCATCTTCTGTACCATTCTCCAAACTGTGGTTCTGGATGAATTAGTCAGCTCCGCCAAATCGTATATTGTTCCTTCCGCTGCCTCGCCCATATGTTCCAAAATTCCCTGACACACATTGCGATACGTGCTCTCTGGCGGAAGCTGGTTATAAAATGTAGTTAAATTCTGTAAGACATTCATTGTATTGGTTCGTCTCCTCTTATAAAGAATAAAATCGGTTTTATCTGTTCAATAAGTATAACCGATTTTCAAACCTTGTACAAGTATGCCTTTCGGTAAGCGGATAAAGAAATTATCCTTTATGGCAGGATTTTACATGAAGCAGCCACTTTCGCTTCCCGGTCTTGGAATGTGAAGAATTCCAAGCAGAAATTATCTTCATAGCCCAGTTCAACTAACGTATTCAGAATAAATTTGTAATCAAGTTCACCCACTGTAAGTTCTGCTCTCATAGGTGCTCCAGCTCCATGAATGTCTCCGATTAAATCAAGGTTATTCTTAATTGTCTCTGTAATTTTTCCATCAATATTCTGGAAATGGAAGATATCATATAAGAGTTTTACATTTTTACTGTCAACCGCCTTAATCAGACCAAATGCTTCCTCCGCTGTCTGGAAAAATCCGCCTGTCAACGGCTCAACAATTACGATTACATCTTCTTTCTCAGCAATCGGAGCAATAAGCTCTAACTGTTTTTTCATTGTGCCTAAAACTTCTTCTCTGGAAATATCTTTTGCGTATTGATCCGCATTAAAAATAAGTTTTTTACATCCGATTTTCTTTGCTTTGGGAACGCTGTCTGTGAATGCCGCAACTAATTCATCTGTCTTTGCCGGATCACCAAGCAGCATTGCTCCGCCTGACACGCAGGCTCTGATTTCGATTCCTAAATCCTTGCTCTCTTTGGCGAGTACATCCAGATCACGACCCTCAAGACCAAACATCTCAATTCCCGTCAATCCATTTTCTTTTGCAAATTTCATTGCATCTACGATTCCATCTGTTCCCGGCCAGATCGGTCCTTTTTCACCAACTGCCACAAACATAATGTCTGCACATAAACTATATTTCATATTCTGTTCCTCACTTTTTCTTATTCAGACAATTTAGTCAAATACGACTGTCTCGCCTGTCTCTGCTGATTTATAGATTGCTTCGATTACACGTGTAACAACTGCTGCCTGCTCACCCGTAACTGCCGGCTCACTTCCAGTTGTAACAGCTTCAACCCATTTGTCCATATCGTATGCCCACATGTTGTATTTGTTCTCTGGGTCAACTGACTCTGTTGTAAGCTTTCCGTCTACCATCTTTGTCACACGTACTGTATTCTCAAATCCAGGTCCAACCATATCAGCACCTGCTTTTGTACCAGCTATCGAGCAGACAATTCCCGGAGCTTCCTGTAACATGTTTGAGCACCATGCAGTTTCTACATAGAACATAGAGCCATTCTTCATTGTAATCATTGCATATGCGGAATCTTCCACATCAAAATTATCAGGATCCCAAGGTCCAAGATCATTTCCTTCTGGGAAGTTTTTCATCTTATCAAATGTCACACCGCGAACGCTTGCAACATCATAGTTGTTTGTCATCCACATTGGAAGGTCGATAGAATGAGGACCTCCATCCATCAACACACCACCACCATTTAACTCTTTGTTGGTGTATACACCGTATGCTGGCAGTCTTCTTGGTCTAAGCTGTGAAGAACGGATGTAATATACATCTCCGAATTCGCCAGCTTCATACATCTTTTTCATTTCCATAGGTGCTGTGTTGTATCTCCACTGTGTTCCACTTGCAAGCTGTTTTCCTGCTGCATCTCTAGCTGCAAGAATTGCCTTTGCATCCTCGTATGTACATGCGATTGGTTTCTCGCAATATACGTGTTTTCCCTTTTCAAATGCTGCGATTGCCATCTCTGCATGAAGTGGGTTTGGTGTACACACATGGATGACATCCAGTGTTTCATCCTGAAGCATTTCTTTGTAATCTGTGTAGACTTTAGCTGAAATACCATACTTTTCATTTGCAGCTTCACATCTCTCCGGCAGTACATCACATAATGCTGCGATTTCTACCTCGTCCTTATGCGTTGTCAGCTGTTCCAGATGTTTTGTTGTTCCAATTTCTCCAACTCCAATAATACCTACTTTTACTTTAGCCATAACTAATTACCTCCTTGTTTTAAATGTTCTTTGTTTGTTGTAAGTTCATTATATCTATTCCATTTTCTTTCTGCGTTCTTTCGCAAATATAAAGTTCCATTTTCCAAGACTTTAAGTTCAATAAAAGAACCATGGTTTCAAATTTGAAACCATGGTTCTTTTATGACAGGCAACGCGCAATATCAATAAACTTTATCTTATACTATAAATTCCAAGAACTTATCTACAGGAAGCATCGCCGCTCCAACTGCAGAACCATATTCACCTAAAGATGATACTGAGAGTAATTTTTCCGGAAAATGTTCAAACGGATAAAACTCTCGAATTTTATCTTCTACAACCGGTAAATACTTTTCAATATATGGACTAATGGACCCTCCAAAAATAATCCTCCATCCAAATATGCATAACATGTTATAGGCAAGTATAGAAAGCTCTGCCAGATATTTTTCCCAGACACCTTTGCATGTTACGTCATCGTTTTCTATTTTCTCAAATAATTCCGCCAAATTTTTACACCCTGCATTTTTGCAAAGGGTTCTTCTTGAAAATATAGAATCCAGTCTCACATTATCCGATGGTCCCTGCGTCAGCATACATCCTATTTCTCCATTAATTCCAGCAAAATCTATCACTTCGCTTTCAGAAACAATTGCACCGCTGAGTTTTGCGCCCAGATACACATATAAGAAATTATCGGTTATTGACCCATGCCAGCATTGGGCTATCGCAGCCATCTTGGTGCTATTACGAAAATGCACGGGAATACCAATACTTTCTTTTGCCATCTCCATATCAAACAGAAATTCCTGACTCTGTTTCTTTCGCTCTACCATTTCTTCATCCTGCATTGTAATCCCCATGGTAATACCAACATCCAATAGCAGCTCCTTTGGTATCTCATTTTTTACAGCGAATTCTTTTACAAGATTTCCGACCTTCTCCCAATAGGACGAAGTGTTTTCCTGGATTAACTCATGCGACTCCCGTGCAATAATATGCGTTCCCAAATCTAATGCAACAAGTCTGACTATATCCGAGGCAGCTTCTACACCAATAGAATACCTTGCATTATAAACAGGTTTGATACAAGTTGGTTTTCTGCCTCCTGTCGAGTCCAGTGCCGCGCCCATTGTCAGGAGCCCCTTTTCCATTAATTCCTTTACAAGATAGTTAACTGTTGCAAGACTCATATCCAGCTTTCTCACGATATCCTGTTTCGTCATCTCCCCATCCATAAAAAGCAGATTGACTAATCTTTTTCTATTATTTAATCTCACATCACTGTTAGTTGTTGCCTCCATAAGCCACCCTCTTCATTCATATAGTCGTATAATCCATATATATATTAACATGTGTGAACTACATCGGCAAGACTTTCATGATACGTCAGGATGCGCCTATTTGAGGATTCATCAGGACACTTCATCTATTTCACTTCCCAGAGTTCCCAGTCTTCTTTCATTGGTTCTGTGCGCTCGCAGGTTGTCGTCATCTCATATGCTGTGCCTGTCTTAGCAGAAATCTCAAATGCGTTTAAGGCTTCTACAACATGAAGCGAAATCTCTGAGGTAAGTCTGGCTGGTCTTCCGTCGATCAATGACTGCGCCATATCAGACACTCCAAGACCTCGCATGTTCGTATGTGGATCTGGATCATAAGAGAACACTAATGGCTGATCCATCTTGCATTCTCCCTGACGAGTTACCATTGTAATGATTTTTGCCGGATGTGGATCTGTTACTGCATCTACCATATCTTTTAGTTTCTGTCCGTCAAATAATGTGACTGCTCCCGCAAAGGAATCAGGATCAGGAACCGTAAGTGTTCCTTTTGTTCCATATAACTCTAAGCATGGTAATGATGCACTCCATGTCTCAAAGCTCATATTGATGTTTCCAATTGCTCCATTTTCAAACTCAATAATTCCACTGTAATGTGTCGGAACTTCCGTCTTTGTCATCGTACCAAGAATATTTCTCTCTTCTCTTCCAATGGTCGTAAAACTGGAAATTCTCTTAATTGGTCCAAGAATAGATACCAGTGTCGTGATGTAGTAAGGTCCCATATCGAACATTGGACCGCCACCGTTTTTGTAATAGAATCCCGGTGCCGGATGCCACAATTCATGTCCCGGGCAAGCCATATTAGCTGTAAATCCTACAACATTACCAATCTTATCTTCGTCCACCAGTTTTCTGCAGGTTTGAGCACCTGCTCCAAGAAATGTGTCTGGTGCTGATACCGCCATAAGCCCTTTTTCTTTTGCTAATGCAACCACTTCTTTTGCCTGGTCGATTTCCAGTGTGAGTGGTTTCTCACTGTATAAATGTTTCCCTGCATTTAACACCTGCATATCCACAGCGTAATGTGCCATTGGGATTGTAAGGTTTAATACGATTTCAATCTCATCTATTGCAAGAAGTTCTTCTACTGTACATGCTTTTGGCACGTTAAACTTCTCAGCTGCCTGCTGTGCTTTCTCCACATACATATCAGCAACTGCTAATAAATCAATGTTGTTATAATGCTGTGTAATATTTGTCATATATACATCTGCAATTGTTCCACATCCAATAATACCTACTCCAATTTTTTTACTCATTTTTCTTCCTCTCCGGGCTTTTGCCCTTCGCTTTCCTAGCGGTAAATTTTTCCAAGAACCTCATTAAAATAGTAAGATGACAATGCCATCGCTGCCAGATAATCCGGCGCTCCATCATCTTCTATTGTCACCCATCCCTTGAAGTCGTGTTTTTTTACAAGTTTCCATAATTCTTCCAGCGGAAGAATACCTTCTCCCGGCTCCCAGAACCAGCGCCATCCATCATCTACAATCTCCGGATCCATGCCGTGACGTATTTCATCAGGCTCTCCGGTTGATGCAGTATCTTTCAAGTGGAAGGTGCAGATTCTGTCTGCATATGTATCATAGAAATCCAGCAGATTGTCTCCCATCAGTGCAATCTGTGCTGTATCCAGACAATAGAAAACACTCTTTGGATCTGTCATCTCCAAAAACCTTCTATGATTTTCTTTGTTCACGGCACAGAAAAACTCATTGTGAAGTCCTACCTGAATGCCATGTGCAAGTGCATACTCACCAATTTCATTGATTACTCCTGCCGCAACCTTCAAGTCATCATCAGAGAGCGGTCCGGCTGCACAGTAATTTCTTGCAGGACACATGTTCAGATGTTTCCCGCCAAATCGCTCCAGCAAATCAATGTTCTCTTTCGCTGCCTGAAGTACCTCATCATGCTTCTCAAGAATCTGAGAATCATCAGCTCCGTGGAACATTCCACTGACCTCGATGCCGCGTTCTTTTGCAAATGCGGTGTACTCTTCCGGAGTTCCAAACAGTCCCAGAATCTCCGCCATATCCCAAGGTGCAAGCTCAATTCCGTCATACCCGGTTGCTTTATGATATCTCAGGATACGATCCCAGTCCTGATAATAAGCCATATTGGTTTTATCTTCATAGTAAAAATCACGGAAGTTATCAATCTGTTTGTACGGTACCGTCTTCCAGTGACTCATGTGCGATAATTTCATATTTGCCATCTTCTTCCCTCCTGTTATTCCTCATATCCTGCTGGCACCAACGTGCGGTCTATATAGCTTCTTGTTCTTAAGATAGAGCGATACATATCATAAGAGTTACGGCAATTGAAACAGATTTCTCCATCATATCCCACTTCCTTTAATGCAGTTACAATTGATGTGAACTCCACGTTTCCATCACCGATATCACGGAATACCTTCGTGGCAGCTTTCGCCGGAAACTCCGGAAGTGGCTGTGCATATGCTTCCTGATTGTCTTCAAATGCTGTATCCGTAAAATGTACCATACCGATGCGATTTCCCGCTTTTTTCACAAACTCGGCTGGAGAGACGCCTGCAATTGCAAGATGTGCTGTATCAACATCCAGTTTTACTGTATCTGGTAATTTTTCAAGGAAATCAAAGATCCCCTCTCCTCGGAATAATCCCCAGTATGTATTCTTTACGCATAATGTAATCCCTGCATCTGTTGCTTTCTGATTGATATCTGTAATCAGTTCTGCCAGCTTTTCAATCAATAAATCCTCACTGAAATCTTCTCTTGACTTCAACAGATTCTTCACTGCATATACCGGGGGTGTTGTTGTAATTGTAAGTACCGGGCACTTAAGTCCCTTCGTAAATTCAATTGCTTCTTCCGCGAAATGTCCAAGCGCTCCCAGATACATCTCAGGTGCTCCGGCGCAGAACAACGCTGAATCCAGATGAACACAGCCTACTGATGTAATTCCCATCTCCGCTAAATGTTTTGTGTATCCTTCCGGTGTCTCAAACTTCATCTGAATCGATCTCATCGTTCTCGGAATGCCTGAACGCCCGCCAAAATCCCATTTCGGCTCATATGGTATCTCAATACTTTGAAATCTTCCTGCCGCAATTAATGGATATAATTCATCCCAAAAGTATTTGCTTTCCCGCTTGTTACGATTCGGTGCCTGACGGTCCAAATCAACCATTTCTGTGCTAAAAACAGTTTTCATAGAATGCCTCCTCTAATTTTTATAGATTAATCATATACTTTATCGCTTATCTTGTCAATACTTTTATGTAAGTATTAAGCAAAAGTAATTGTAAAAGCTGCTGCCGATAGAATCCTCTCACTTCTACCGACAGCTTTGATAAGAAGTCTTTTTTACATTCCTTCTGTCAGCTCTGCAAGCTTTGCCAGAGACACATTATCGTAATATGGCCATGCGGCAAATCTGCGTTCATTCTGCAGATCCGGATACGGAATGGTTACCTCACCGCAGCATGCCCACTCACAACCTTTTGCAAGAATGGAAACAAATTCTGCTCTGCGGATTGTATCGATTCCATGTCCTATAAACGGAACAAACACGCGACCTTTTCCATATGTGTTTTTCCAGACAACAGGATTATCCTGATTCAAGTTTTCCAGTTTTGAGAGATCAATATTCTCATAATCTCTTGCCAGATGTTTTTGCATTCTGCTGATATCGTAATCTTCTTCTCCGTCATATACAGTTGCAAGCACCTCTACATTGCTGTCTTCCAGCCATTTCACATTCACAAACAAATCATCCTGTGCTGTATACCAGAAATCCGGCACGCCTTCACAAATCGGGTCTCCCTTCACCGTATCCACACGGAATGACAACTTCGGATTCTTTCTTCCTCCGTTTGTAAACTTAAAGTCTGCGCCTGTCATCTTGATAAATTCAGCCGGAAAAGCAGGCTCTTGTGCAATTACAGATGAATGATAGATAATAATTCCACCACCATTTGCGACATAATCGCAAAGTGTCTTTTCTGCTGTTGCTCCCAACGGAATATACGGCGCAGTCACGTCAACTTTTCCATCATAATTAAGCAGAATCGCATCATATCCTTCAATTGTCTCTGCTGATGCACCGCGGAACTCTTCTGTGATTTTCACTTTAAATCGTCCCGTTGATTCTAATGTTCTTTTTATCATTCTGTTTGTCTTTGGATCATGCTCCGAAGTTACAATCCCTGTAACAATTAAAATATTATATAATTCTTTGCTCATATAAGTCCCACTTTCTTTTTGTAATTTAAAATGCCACACATAATGTGAGGCATTTTAAATTTTCTACTCTATTATTGTTTATCCCAATAGTGGCATGCTACAAAATGATCTTCTTCCACTTCAACAAATGCCGGAGATTCCGAACGACATTTATCTGTTGCAAGCGGACATCTCGCTGCAAAACGGCATCCTTCCGGTGGTTCGATCGGCGATGTAACCTCCCCTTTCATAACTTGGGCCTCTCTTCCTTTGTAGGCAATATCCGGAATTGGAATTGCGGAAAGAAGTGCTTTTGTGTATGGATGAATCGGGTTTTTAAATAAACGGTCAGATGATGTCTTCTCTACCATCGTTCCAAGATAAAGAACTAAAATTTCATCACTGATATGTTTTACAACAGAAAGGTCATGTGTAATAAACATGTAAGTATACCCATGCTGATCTTTCAGATCCATCATCAGGTTCAAAATCTGTGCCTGAATCGATACGTCCAATGCAGATACAGGTTCATCACACACGATAAATTTTGGATCTAATGCAATCGAACGCGCAATACCGATACGCTGACGGCGTCCACCGTCCAACTCATGAGGATATGTATTAATATAACGCTCATCAAGTCCTACGATTTCCATAAGCTCGACTACTCTTGCTTCTCTTTCTTTTTTATCTTTATATACTTTATGAATTTTTAACGGTTCTTCAATAATCTGGGATACTGTCATCTTCGGATCTAATGATGAAAACGGATCCTGAAAAATAATCTGCATCTCACTGCGTAATTTCAGAAGTTCCTCTCCTGAAACATGGGTGATGTCTTTTCCATCAAAAAGAACTTGTCCTTCTGTAGAGTCGATCAGCCTAAGAATGGTTCTTCCCAATGTGGATTTGCCACAACCGGACTCTCCAACGACACCAATTGTCTTACCTCTGTTAAGTTTGAATGAAACTCCGTCAACAGCATGTAACTTTCCTCTTGGAGTATCGAAGTATTTTTTCAATTCTTTTACTTCGAGTAATAATTTTTCTTCAGCCATAATTAAGCATCCTCCTTATGATATAAATGACATTGAATACAGTGTGTTCCGTCTGTATACAGCGAAGGAATATCGCCACTTTTACATTTATCCAGACATTCCGGACAACGAGGATGGAACTTGCATCCTTGCGGCAATTCTGATGGATGCGGTGTCAGACCTAAAATTGGTTTTAGTCGTTCTGTCTTCTCTGCAATGTTTGGCAGTGAATTAAATAACCCAATCGTATAAGGATGATGTGGCAAACTCTTGTCAAAGATATCTTCCAATGTACCGCTTTCTACAATCTCGCCTCCGTACATAATCGCAACTTTATCACAGAAGTTCGCAACAATTCCCAAATCATGTGTGATCAGGATGACCGAAGAATTTAGTTCCTGCTGCAGCTGTCGCATCATCTTAATAACCTGTGCCTGTATTGTTACATCAAGCGCTGTTGTAGGTTCATCTGCAATCAGAAGTTCCGGATTACATGCAATCGCAATCGCAATAACGATACGCTGCTTCATACCACCGGAAAACTGATGCGGATAATCGAATTTTCTCTCTGCAGAGATACCTACCATCTTCATAATCTCATCTACTTTTGAATTTACATCATTCTGATTCATTTTTGGATTATGAATCTTAATTACATCGGCAATCTGATTTCCAACCGGAAATACTGGATTTAAGGATGTCATCGGATCTTGAAAAATCATAGAGATATGTTTTCCACGTATTTTACGGTAGTCTTTTTCTTTCATCCCTGTCAGCTGTTTACCGTCAAACCAAATTTCTCCATCTGTTTTTGTACCGTATTTTGATAACAAGCCCATGATAGAAAGGGCTGTTGTTGTTTTTCCTGCACCGGTCTCTCCTACCAGTCCCAAGGCTTCTCCCTTTTCCACCGTAAGATTCACATGATTTACAGCATAGAAATCAACTTTATCAGATGTAAATGTAACACTATAGTCTTTTATTTCTAATAATTTTTCTCCCATTTTTAACGTGCCTCCTATGCTCTTCCTTTTAATTGTGGATCCAAAGCATCACGCAGACAGTCTCCAAGAGAGTTGATAAATAATGCTGCGATAGCAAGTACAATACCAGGAACCATAACCATATACTGATTACGAAGCATATAGTTCAAACCTTCAGCTAACATTGTTCCCCATTCAGGAGTAGGTGCTTTAACACCGAGGCCTACGAAGCCAAGTGTTGCGCCCATCATAATGTTCATGGATACCTGTGCTGTTCCGTTGATGATAATGACGGATGCAAGGTTCGGGACCATATGTTTGTACATAATGTACTTTTGTTTGGCACCAAGTGCTACTGCTGATTCAACATAATCCATATTTGCTACTCCGAGAGCAACACTTCGAACCATTTTGGTATGCATCGGGATACCGGTAAAGAACAATGCGAATACAAGCTGTGGAATACCATTTCCAAGAGCTGCACAGATAGCAAGTGCCATTACCAATGAAGGAATACAACTGATGACATCGATAACACGCATGATGATATTGTCAAGCCAGCCGCCTACGGTTGCGCACAGACAGGCTAAAATTGTTGATATAATAATGGAGGCACCTGCTGAAATAACTCCGATTTCCAAGGCAGTACGAGTACCATGAATGATACGTGCCAAAATATCACGGCCAAAGTTGTCTGTTCCTAAAATATGCCCGGATGTAAACGGAGGCAGGAGTTTGTCCATACCGTGTTGTGTAACTGCTGCGCTATAAGGAACAAGGATGTCCGCAAATATGGCAACAAAAACCATAATCAGTACAATTACCAGCGAAATCACTGCGAGTGGCTGTGTTTTCATACGGCCCCACGCCTCTGCCATCTGGCCACGTTTTTTGTATTGTTTTTTCAAATCGCTCTGTTTACTCATTACTTTATCCCCCCTTCTGTCGCAAGCTTAGGTGTATTATCTTTTTTCTTCTTTGAAAACGTACTTCTGATACGAGGGTCAACTACCGCATATAAGATGTCAATAATGAGCTGTGCACCGATTGTGAAGAGTGCTAAAATCATGGTACAGGCAAGAATCACCGGCATATCTCGGTTATTGATTCCTTCCAGAACCTTTAATCCGATTCCAGGAAATGCAAATACCTGCTCAATCATAACAGCTCCACCAATCATGGACGCAAATGTTCCACCCGTCAGGGTGATAATCGGCAATAATGCATTTTTCAATGTATCATGGAAAATAACAACCGATTCTTTCTGTCCCTTTGCTCTTGAAGTTCTTACATAATCCTGACGAATACAGTCAAGCATCGCACTGCGGACCTGTCTTACATAGTTTCCAAGGTATGGAAGCAAAAATGTGAATACTGGAAGAATCCAGCTCTTAAATCCATTCATTCCATGCGATGGAACCCATCCTAAATCGACTGAAAAAACAATAATCAGCATAAGTCCAAGCCAGAAGCCCGGAATGGATGCCAGAAATTTTGACAGGACATTCACAATATTATCATACACGGAATATTGCTTCACCGCGCACATTACTCCCATCGGAACTCCTATTGCAATCATAATCAGCGTTGTAATCAACGCAAGTTTCAAGCTGACCGGTACACGGAAAAGGACTTCATCCGATACAGGTGCTTTTGATTTATAAGAAGTGCCAAAATCTAATTGGACTGCATCAACAACCCAATTTACAAACTGCTCTGGTTTTGATTTGTCTAAGCCAAATTCTTTTGCTGTTGCATCATAATCTTCCTGTGTGTATTCTGAAGGCATCATCATCAAAACAGGATCCGCTGCTGAAAGATTCAGCAGAATAAATACAAATGCAGCAATCGCTATAAGTAAAAATGGAACCATGATAATTCTTTTAATAACATACTTTAACATATAAGGTCCTCCACCAAACTACGATAACTCTGAGTTTTTATCTTAAAAAATGGGAACTATCTGATTAGGGTCAGACAGTTCCCTTATGAAACAAATTAGTTAGGATTCATTCATCATTAAATTATAGAAATCGCTGCTACTCTGCCATATATAAGAATGACATCTGAATTTCTGATGATACTGGTGATATATATGCGCCACGAACATCACTTGTAAATGCATATCCACGAATAACCTGAAGTCCGCCAAGTGCAAGGCATTCTTCCTGAACCAAGTTCTCAAGTTTGTTCATGTTATCGTTAAATGTCTCCAAGTCTCCTGAAGTCGCTGCTGCGTTATATAACGCTTCAGCTTCTGCATATTTGTCTGGATCTGCTGCCTTTAAGAACATACACGGCTGAGTTCCACCTTCAATTAATCCCATTGTGAATGGTGTAAGTGGTGACTCTGGATCATATCCATTGTGGCATGGGAATGAATCATATGTACCTGATTTTAACATACCATAACATGTAGCTCCGTCATATGTTACTGTCGTAATGCCTGTAAGTCCAAGATCATTAAACTGTTGAACCATAGCAACTTCAAGGTTTGTGAAGTCTGGGTCAGCAAGAATTTCAAATTTAATATCAGAAAGTTTATAACCTGCATCCTCTAACATCTTGACACCAAGGTCTGGGTCATAGTCATATTTAGAAGAGTATTCCGGTGCTTCTTCGCCAGTAAAATAACTGTTTGGATGTGGATATAATCCATCATATACTAACGCTGAAAGGTCATCCCAATTCACCATGTGACAAAGTGCCTCACGAACGATAGGATCTTTTAACACTTCAACCTTTGCTGCATTAAGCCAGAATGGATTCTCGCGGTCTTCAATCAATGCGAGTGTAAGATCATTATCAATTACATTGTTCATAATTTCAATATCAACAGTGTTCATACAGTTGATAGATCCATCCATCAGTCCCATAAGAGCTGTGTTCTCATCAGCGATGATATCAATATATACAGTCTCAATATGTGCCTGCATATCTTCGTTCCAGTAATCTTCAACAGCTTTTAATTTAAATGATTCGCCGGTTTTGTATTCTTCTACATAGAAAGGACCTGTACCGACTGCTGATCTGTTGTCTTCCGGACCATATTTTTCAAGTTCATCTTTACATACAACACCATAGATTCTCTGAGATGGTAATTCATAGATGAATGTCGGGTTTGGAGCAGAAAGTGTAACCTTCAGTGTGTGCGCATCAACTGCCTCATAACTTGCAACTGATGAGAATGGACGTGGCTGATACTGCTGCATAACATCCCACGTTGCAATAAAGTCTTCTGCCTCTACTGCACAACCGTCTGAGAATTTTGCATCTTCTCTTAATTTAAAGGTCCATACAAGTCCATCATCCGATACTTCATAAGACTCTGCAAGGTCTCCTCTGATATCATTACGGTCGCCTTTATATTTTACTAAAAGGTTGGAATAAATCTGATAACTCAATACAGCTGCTCTGTTATCCATCCATGGACAATAGATTGGAATATCATAATTTGACCAGTAATGAAATTCTGTTCCTGCCTGAACACCTTCCGGTGCTGTTTCATCTTCATATCCTGTCGCATCTACACCTGGTTCGTTGATTGCAATATCCGATACGCTTGTTACTTTTTTACTTGTGTCTGCTGAGGCATCGCTTCCTTTAGAACTTCCCGAGCCACCGCATCCAGCCATTGTTGCAACCATTGCGGTTGCTAAAGCTGCTGCTAAAACTTTTTTCATAGTTCTCTTTTCCATAAACTTTTTCCTCTCTCTTTCACGTTTTAGATTAAATTGAATCCTAACTCAATTATCCCTAATTTGTTGTGACTACACTTCTGTCCAGGCGGCATCGCCTTGACTGCTCTTAACGCATGCCTGAATAAATTTCACACCTTCGATTCCATCATCCAAGCATGGGAAATCATAATCATATCCGCTCAGTTTTTCACCATTTTTCAGTTTCAAAATGCTGGAAATCCATGTTCTGTATATATTTGCAAAAGCTACATAAAGTCCTTCCGGATGTCCCGATGGAATTCTGCTGACCTCTGCGGTGCGATCTGTCACATATCCCATGCCACGGTTATAAATCTGTGTCGGCTGTCCTTTTAATGTGACATAAAGAATATTCGGATTTTCCTGAACCCATTCAATTGCACCTTTTGTTCCGAAAATTCTAACCACAAGACCATTCATATGTCCGACACATACCTGTGACGAACAGAATACTCCGTGTGCTCCATTTTCAAATTCAACAAGAATATTTGCATTCAGGTCTAACGGCTGTCCCCAGTAGTCCAGCTTAGCCGCAACTCTCTTTAACTTTAGACCAGTCATGTAGCTGACTGTATTCTCAATGTGTGTTCCAATGTCTCCAACACAGTTCGAAGCACCTGCCACTTCCGGATCTTTTCTCCATGAAGAAAGCTTTACCATCACCTGATCTCCGGCTCCAATATCATCCACCAGATATTCCTGCAGATATTCTGCATTTACGTTAATGACATCGCCGATATATCCACTTGTAATCAGTTCTCTTGCTTCTTTAACCATTGCATTTCCTGAGTAAGAATAGTTCACACAGAAAAGAAGATTTTTTTCTTCTGCCAGTTTTTTCAGTTCTTCTGCCTGTCCAACTTCAAAGCAAAGCGGTTTTTCACAAAGCACATGAATTCCATTCTCTAAAAATGCTTTTGCTGCTTCGTAGTGAACATGATTCGGTGCTGTGATTGTAACGAAATCAATTCCATCCTCTCTTGCACCTTCTTTTTGAGCCATCTCCTGAAAACTACCGTATGTGCGATCATCATCCACCTGGTAAAATTCTGCACATTCTTTATTCTTTGCATCATTCTGACTAAAGCATCCGGCTTTTAAAAATGCTCTTCCATCAAAATCAACGCCAACTCTGTGTACGCCTCCGATAAATGCTGTAAGGCTTCCACCTACCATTCCATAACTTAATCTCTTCTCCATTACATGCTCCCTCCGACTACTTGGTTGCGATAGCTGCATCAAATGCTACATCGGAAGGTGCAAAATCAACTTTACGAACGAAAGCTGCAGCTTCTGTTCCACCATAAACTCTCTCCATGCCTGAATCTTCCCATTCAACAGAAAGTGGTCCCTGGTAGTTGTACTCATTTAATACACGAATAATCTCTTCAAAATTCACATCTCCATGTCCTAATGAACGGAAGTTCCATCCTCTCTTCAGAGAACCAAAGTCGATATGTGATCCAAGTAAGCCAGTCTTACCGTCTAATGTAACTGCTGCATCTTTCATATGTACATGATATACACGATCAATGAAGTCATTCAAAAATACATGTGGTGTAACTCCCTGCCAGATTAAGTGGCTTGGGTCAAAGTTGATACCAAATTCTGGAACATCAGCAAATTTTTCTAATAATCTCTTTGTTGAGTAGTAGTCAAATGCGATTTCTCCCGGATGTACTTCAAGTGCGAATTTCACATCATTTGCTTTGCACTCATCCATGATTGGTTTCCATAAGTCATAAATCTCCTGATATCCAGCTTCTACCATCTCTTCTGTTGTCTGTGGGAATGAATATAAATACTTCCAGATTGGTGATCCCACAAATCCTGTGATGATATGAACACCCATCATCTTCGCAACTTTAGGCGCATTCATCATTGTCCTGACTGCCCATGCACGAATCTCATCCGGCTTACCCGCACATTCGCCGGGTGCAAAATTATCAAGCCGGGGATCATCATAGTCTCCGACACACTGCCCAATGACATGTGTAGCAATCGCTTTGCAGATCAGTCCGTTCTTCTTTAAAGTATCGAGAATCCATTGTAAATACTCCGAATCTTCCGCTGCACGGTTAATATCCAGGTGATTTCCCCAGCATGCAATCTCAAGTCCGTCATATCCCATCTGTTTTGCTAATGCGCATATCTCCTCGAAAGGAAGATCTGCCCACTGTCCGGTTATTAATGTTACTGGTCTTGCCATTTTCATTACCTCCATTTTTCTCAATTTACTTTTTACTTTAGTAAAATCATACTATGCGGCATCGTTTTTGTCAATACTTATTATAACATTTAAACAAAGTATTTTAATAATATTTTTTTATATCTTTTGTCATAACAAAATAGGCTTATTACACCACAAAAAAAAGAAGATATTATCGTAACGACAATATCTTCCCACATACCGGTAACCAGTATGCTTTTATATAAACATGGCATTGTTTATTCTATTCCTTCTACTTCATCCAATTCAAAAAACAGCGTTGTAAACCCTTCTTTTTCATAAAAAACAGGGTGTATCGGAAGTGGAAGCATTTCTCTTAATTTCTTTGCATTCTTTCTTCTGATTCCCAGAATGGTTGCATTGAATTTCACGCCTTCTTCCAGCTCTACCAATCCATAGGAATAATTTTTAAGTTCTGAATTCCATGGATCTTTATTTAATGTTGATGCCAGAATAATACTGTGAAGTTTCCCTTTTCCAGAGAGCTCCGTCCACTCTGTCTCGTGGTACCCGCAGGTATTGCACGCGTATTTTGGTGGAAACTCAATCGCTCCACACTCTTTGCATTTGCGTCCATAAAGTTTATGCTCTGCTAAACCGTCATAAAATTTTTCAACTACTTTTTCAATCTTCATGTTTTTCCTCCTAATCCACTGTTCTAAGGATAGGAATACGACAGTTCTGACCGCCTCCAAATCCACGAAGCATAGCTGTTTTCGGGTTGTTTTTCACCTGTCTTGGACCTGCCTGACCACGCAGCTGAAGAACTGCTTCATAGACATCAGCCATTCCGGATGCGCCATATGCGTGACCGTATGAGGTTCTTCCACCATGTGGATTGATTGGTCTGTCCCCATCAAATGCTGTTCTGCCTTCCATGACCCATTTCCAGCCTTCTCCTTTTGGAAGATAACCAACCTCTTCTGCTGCTAAGAGCTGTGATGGCAGAACGAAGTCATTTACAAGGAGAAGATCAATATCGTCCGGTGAAAGGCCAGTTGCCTCGTATACCTGACGTGCTGCCTCTTTTGTAATTTCCTTTTCATTATGAGGCTGCATCAATTCAAGACAGGATGCGCCAATACCAAGAACCTCTATTGGTTTCTGTTTGAACTTATGTGCCATCTCTGTCGGGCACACAATGACACATGCCGCTCCATCTGCGGAAGGTGCATTTCCTGTTCCTCTGAGATACTGCGTTGTCTTTGGATTGTATGATGAGCGCAGATACTCCATCGGGTCATCCATTCCAACATTCTTTGCTAATTCCTCGAATGGTGTACGTAGCATTGCAAGCGGATTCAGTGCCGCCGCCCGTCTTCCGTCATAAGACATCTTATTAAGGACTTCATCAATCTGTTCTTCTGTTAGATGATATTCATTTCTATATAAATCAATCCAGTCATCCTGTCCGATATGTCCTGCGCCGAGTGCCCGTGTATATGCACGGTCCATAATTGCTTCTAAATCAGGCAGCACATCCTCCAAAGAAATTGGTTTTCGAATATGTGCCGGTTTGTGTGTCACTGGCAAACCGCATGCCATCTCCACACAACCTGACAATACAATATCATGCGCGCCACTGGCTACATCCTTTACAGCTTCTTCCAATCCGACATATCCCGAACAACATGCTTCCGAATGGTGAACAGACCCTTTTCCTCTCATGCCGAACCACTCAGCCACCTGCATATTTGGTGTTGCTGCAAAGTTAAAGAACTTTGGATTTGCTGCTCCATGATAAAAATAATCAATATCTCTTGGTTCTAAACCAGCATCCGCCATTGCCATAAGTGCCGCATGTCCAAAAAACTCTCCTTCTGTCAAACCTTTCATCTCCGGGTCATCATCGATAATACAGAATGGTGTTGCGCCAATTCCGATAACCGAGACACTCCTTGAGAATCTTCCTAATTTTCCTTCTACCATTTTCGCTTCTCCCATCATTTCAAATACATATATTTGAAATAGAGTCCAATTATTTATGTTTTGACTTTTTTGTCTGAGAAGGTACTGTAACTGCTGAATTTTTTAATACTTCAGGAAGCTGATGACGCAAATATGAATCACGAGTCGCCAAAGCAGCTCCATATGCTTCATCATATTCTCCTAAAATACTACACTGAATCATTATATTCTCCGTGTTTTCCGGACACACTTCACGAACATGTCCGTCTAACACCTGTATATATGGTTCAATAAATCTTCCCATTTCTCCACCAATAACAATATTCGCTCTGAAAACCGAATAAATATTATAGATTGCAATTGACAGATTCTTCAGATAGGATTCCCAGATTTCTGCAAACTCACGGTTGCCTTTCTCTATTTCCCCAAAAAAATCCTCATATCTTGTGATTTCATACTTTTCTTTTATAATATCAATAATTCTACTAGCGGTACACAAATCCAGAAAGCTTCCCGGCACTCCATACATGCCTTCGCTATCGGCCATATTAATCAACATCGCGCCGATGTCAAGACTTGAAGACTTTAACTTTAATACGTTGCCGTTTTGTATCATAATTCCGCTCACGCGCCTGCTCAGCAGAATAAAGAAATGATCTTCTATGTCTGATTTTCCGAATATCTGGGCCATAGCAGCCAGTTTACATGAATCGTCAACCGTCACGCTTTCACCAAGAATTCTATGAAGCTCCTCTAATGATATCGCTGGTACTCCTAACGTATGTGTGTTAAACACAATATTTTGTCCATAGTCCACGAATCCCGGCAATGCAATTCCCACTTCACATGGCATTGGTGCTTTCCTTTGCATCTGCTCTATTAAAGTTTTAATTTCATTCCAATATGTTTCGTTTTCTTCAAACTGAATATAGTGTTTTTCCTTTTCGCAAACATGACCTTCAAAATCAGTCAGCACCACATATACCGTATGTCTCGCAATACTGACACCTATCGAATATTGACATTTCGGATTCAGGCACAACTGGATTGGTCGTCTTCCTCCGGAAGATTCTCCGGTTCCAGTTGTCATTACCATCTCCGTGGACTTTAGAATGTTCACAATATTAGATATTGTCGGAACACTCAGTCCTCTCTTGAGTGCAATCTCCGTATTCGTAGTTCCCGGATTGCACTCAATATCATTCATAATATTTAACGCATTTTGTAAACGTATTTCCATAGTATTAGCAACTCTCATATTCTCGCACCATTATCTTTCTCTAGTTTGTTAAAGACTTTTACTAAATACTATTTTAACACAATACATTTCTATTTTCTAGTATCGGCCTTAAGTTCAAGATAAAGCACTTCCTGTGGTGTGAGTTTTACATTTAATGCGCCAAGTGATGACTCAATTTCGCTTCTGTTCGCTGCTCCGATGATTGGGAATGCATTCAGTGGGCTGTCAAGAACATAAGCCATTGCAACCTGAGGAATTGTGCATCCTTTCTCTTCAGCAATTTCTTTACAACGGTCTAATCTTACGAAGTTCTCTTCGTAGCAGTATCCGATACGACAGAACATATCAATTGCTTCTGGATCATTTGCCAGTAATTCTCTTGTGATTCTTCCTGAGAATAATCCTCTGGCCAATGAAGAATATGCAAGTACTGGCATCTGATTCTTTGTGTACCATGCTTGTGCATCTGCATTCTTGTTACCAGCGATTGTTACACATCCTGGTGCAAATGGATTCTTAACCTGCTCAGCTAAGCTGTAGTTTGGAGAAGAAACTGACATCGGTATCAGGTTATGAGCATATGCATATTCATTTGCTTCTTCTAAACGTTCGTGTGTCCAGTTTGATCCTCCAAAGATTTTGATTCTGCCTGCTGCCTGATGTTCATTCAGCTTTTCAAC
Source organism: Hespellia sp. (assembly GCA_028694105.1). Lineage (GTDB taxonomy): Bacteria > Bacillota > Clostridia > Lachnospirales > Lachnospiraceae > Hespellia. The sequence continues at coordinate 40,719 of JAQUUC010000008.1, read as the reverse complement.
GATTGGTCCAACCGGAAGTGCAAGGTTATCTCTGTGAAGAAGATAGATATCAAGATAATCTGTACGAAGCTCTGCAAGTGTCTCTGCAAGATCCGAATCGATATCATATGGTGTTACTCTCTCTCTGTAATCTGTTGGATGAGCACCTTTTGAAAGTAATACGATGTTCTCACGTACTCCGCGTGATTCAAGCCATTCACCTACTGTTGGCTCTGAGTCATATGCTCTTGCTGTGTCGATTGCTGTGATTCCAAGATCATATGCTGCATCTAATGTCTGAAAATGTTTCTCTTTATTATCTGGGAACATACCGAATGTTCCCATGAAGAATTTACTTACTTTTTTATCAATACCGTCAAATTTTACGTATTCCATTACTTTGCCTCCACTTTTTCGTTTATTTCTAATTTCTGAATTGTTCTATTTCTTGTTCTGATCCTTATATCATTTGCTATTTTATCTTGCTCGTCTAGCGTATACTCTTTTGCTTTTTACTCTTCTGGTAATTTGAAGTTAGCGTCTAAGCCGCCCTTCTTATCTTCATTGTAAACTTCAAGGAATAAGCCTAATTCTTTATGTAAATCAAGGTATGCAAACTCCATTCCAATCTGAGGATCTTTGCACCATAACCACGGATCTCTTCCTGTGAGTTCTTTGTGCTGTTCAATTACTTTTCCAAAATCATCTTTTGTAATCAGAGCAATGTGATGCATTCCAGGGCCATGTTCCTCTAACCATGTCTTGTATGGGCTTTCGCTGATTGGCTGAATTAACTCTAATTCAAATCCTGCATAATCGCAGAATGCCATGATTGTCTGAAGTCTTTCTTTTTTGCCGTTCATTGAGAAATCTGGAAATTCATCTGAATCCAACGGGCTGACTCTCCATGGACCAACGCCGTATTCTTCATAATGTTTGATTGTCTCCTCTACGTTCTCTACGATAATTCCGATCTGTAAAAATTTTGCAAACTGTGTATCCATTTTTTCTTCCTCCTAAAATTTGATTTAATTTTTGTTCTTATGATGAAGTTCTCGTCATTTACATTTCGTATGATTATTTGTAAATTGGATCAAGAACGGTATCAATATAGTTCTTTGTTAATAAAATAGTTGACAGTGGATCTGGTGTTCCATCAGATTCAATTCCGACCCAGCCTTTATGATTGTGCTTTTTCATGAGTTCTAACAAGCCTTTGAAATCTAAAACTCCGCCGCCCGGTTCCCAGAACCAGCGGCCACCCTTCTCATCGAATTCAGCTCCTGCACCAAAGCGTTTTTCATCCGGTGCATTTACATACGTTGTATCCTTTAAGTGGAAATACTGAACTCTGTCATGATAGGTATCATAGAAATTCAGGATATCTTTTCCCATAATCGCTACCTGCGCAGTATCGAGACAATAGTATACGTAATTCGGATCTGTCATCTCAAGGAATTTTTCATGGTCATACTTGTTAACAGCGCACCAGAATTCATTATGAATAGAAACTGCCAATCCTTTATCTGCGCACATGCGTCCTACCGTATTCATACATTCTGCAACATTCTTTAATCCATCTTCATCAAGAGGACCTGTTCCATAATACTGACCGGCCGGCTGTACAATCAGGTTTACACCGTCACACTCTGCAAGTGCATCAATTGCCTGCTGCTCATACGCAAAGATGTCTGCGTGGTTTCTCTTATCCTGTGACCCAACGTGGTGGGAGAACATTCCTGTGATTCTTTCAATTCCTCTCTCCTGTGCGAACTCTTTGAAATTCTTCATTGAGCCAAAGGCGTTTCGAATACTTGGAACTGAGAATACCATAATCTCGATTCCTTTAAATCCTGCTCCGGCAAAATATCTAAGAATCTTATCCCAATCCTGATAATAATAAGCAGAGCCGAAATCCCCCATATACCATTCGTTAAAGTTATTAATCTGCTTGTAGTTGATAACGCCCCAAAGATTGGTCATGTATGTATAATTAATATTTCTGTTTTCCATTACTTAACCTCCTTCGCAGCATGATTTTTTTCCAGGTTATTCCAAAACGTTCTCATTCTGAGGATTGCTTTTGGAATGTCAAGTGAATATTTCGAATCGAGAATAACCGGTCCGTCAAAATCTGTATCTTTCAAAATGCCGTATATCTTCTCGAAATCCATATCTCCATATCCCAGATCATAATACACTCTCTGCAGGCGTCCATCCTGTGGGAACTCTGGTGAAATGGTCTTATATACGTCTAATTCATCCACGAACTTTGTATCTGTAAAGCAGACTGCTTTCGCCTGTTTTGCATATGTCTTAAAATATTCAACCGGGTTAACACCTGCAATGTGCAGATGTGCAGGATCCGGAGCGTATGATACAAGGTTCGTATCAACTTTTTTTAGAAAATCATTAATTTCAGCGCCTCTCATGAGTGTCCAGTACTCATTGCGAATCGCTAAATTAATATCGTTTTTCTTACAATTCTCACCGATGCGGTTCATGCATTCAGCAGCATCATCAAAGAACTTCTGAATCTTCGCTTCATCTCCCTGAAATGTTTGATTGAGGAAACCAATGCCCGGTGTCGGAGAGACAAGTAATGTACTACCCTTGAACTGCTGCAGTGCTTCCACCGTGTCTTCTGCATGTTCATAAAATGCATCGAAAAATTTCTCAATGGGAAGTCCCGTCTCAAAAAGACTGTTAAACTGACTTTGTGCAGAAATAGTAATTGCCTCTATATTTTCTACGCCCTTATCATTTAAATACTGTAAATATTTCTCCGGTGTACCAAACCGTGTCTTAATCGATGCCGTACATATCGGAGCACCATTTCTCGACACATTCTCTGTATTCGGAACCATGGGAATCATGATTGACGAAAAGCCTGCTGCCGGGAACATATCTGTAAGATCATCCCAATACCATTTTGCAGCTCTTAAGAACGCTCCCGGGCCGCTTGTATCCGGATTAACAATTCCAAAACTTGCTACTGCCTTCATTTTTTTACCTCCTTGGATTTCTATCTCTATATCTAAAATAACGCATCTGCATTCTTTTGTCAACAGTATTTTTAAGACTTTATTTAATATTTAAAGAAAGTGTTATCAAAAATTTATTTCTTCATTAATATCAAGAATTTTTAATAGAAAAAAGACCTGTACCCTGTCCGATTTTCTTTCAAAAATCAGACGCTGTACACGCCTCTTTTTCTTATGGTCTTATCTTCTTATTTAAACTCTCTGATAAATCCATCACTTTCTGTATATGTCCGCCACTCTTCTGTTCCTTCGTCTGCTGGATTTCCCGTCTTCATGAAGTTCGTCCAATATGTAACCATCTCTTCACTCAACTGATAGTCCGCATCCGTCATCGGTCTCCAGCATCTTCCCAAAGTACCAAACGTATACCATACTTCTCCCGTATGGAATGCTCCCCAGTCATCTCCCGGTAATTCATGCGAGAAGAAATATAAGTAAGCACCTTCTCCCTGAATTTCTTCGCGTTTCAGGCTCCATTTCTTACACTCTTCCATGAGCTGTCCTGTACGTTTTTCTTTTATTTCTTCCTCTGTTGCTCCCAGATCATCTGTTACTACACCTGCCATATATGGAATACTCTTCATGTTTCCGTTTTTCCATGTTTCTTTTACTGTTTCTTTTAAAACATATCCATCTTTATTTGGCACAACCATAAGACCTTTTCCCAGTGCCCACAGTTTACCGTCTAATTTGCGTTTTGCTTCCATAATTTCTTCTGAAGAAAGATTCCGTAACTCCTGTATTGTCTTTGTTCCCGTGAGTTCTACAAATATCTCTCCGATTTCTTCCTCTTCTTTCAGTGTTGGAGTCGCAAGGATTTCTTTCTCACAAGAAATTCCGCTTTGCATGATTGCTTTCGAAATCATGTCATCTGTAAGTTCACTTGATACCAGCACTTGTGTGCTCATGCTTCCAGCCGATTGTCCAAACACAGTGATATTCGTTGGGTCTCCACCGAATTGTGCGATATTTTCATATGTCCATTTTAACGCTGCGATTTGATCCAAAATCCCGTAATTTCCAGAAATATTTCTTTCATTTTCTGCGTCTAACCATGGATGTGCAAGAAAACCAAATACATTGACACGGTATCCTATCGTAACAAGGATAACATCCTTTTCACAATACTTTTCCCCATCGAATTCAATCTCGCTGCTAAAGCCGCCTCCAAATCCACCTCCGTGAATCCAGAATGCAACCGGAAGTTTTTTTCCTTTTGCATCCGCAGGCATCCATACATTCAGATACAAACAGTCTTCGTTCATCTCTGGTATATACCTTTCATCGGAATAAAATTCTTTTTGGAACCTTCCCGTAATAGGCAAATCTGCTGTCGGTAAATCCTGCATTGGAATTTTACCAAATGTCTTTGCCTCATATATACCATTCCATTCATCCATCTCCCGTGGCGCTTTCCAGCGCAGTTCACCAATCGGTGGCTTTGCATATGGAATTCCCTTAAATACATAATAGGAACCACAGTCATTTCCTTCTACTATTCCTTTTCTTGTTTGAATATGCATAGCAATCCTCCTATTTTTGATATTGTTATTTTATAATCTTTCGCTTCCGGATATAATCTTTCTGCTCCTTTTTGCGCTTAACATCCTTGCATATTTCTATCAAAAAACAGAAGAAACGCAAAAATCAACACATTATTGTCAATTTTTGCGTTTTATTTATTATCTATTCATTTTGCATACTAAATAATGTTTTATCTTTAGAAAATCAGGATCAGTTGAAACTCATTTTCTCCAAGTGTTATATCCAAATTCAGCGTCTCATCTTCCGTATTAATCCAACTATTTTTCATTCTGGGAATACATATCTTTTCCAAATATTCAATTTCTGCCCGATTCAGCGTTTCCACGAATCCCATCTTTTTCCATTCCGCCAAAATGGTTCCTTCCGATTCACGAACTGTGTATTTCGTAACTTTACGTTTTCCATCACGAACATTTTTCATGTATAGTGATAAATGCAGTGGTTGCTGCTCTCGAAATAAATATGGCAGATCCTGTACCTGAATTTCATTCTCTTCTTTCATTTTATATGTTTCATTAAAAAAAGAGTTATTAAATGCAAGAATTGCAATTGAATCATCTTCGCATGCTGTAATAATATAATTCTCACCTTTTTTCAAGACACGGTTTCCTAATATACTCCAGAATTCAAATGCATAGTAAGCCGGCTTGTGAAGTCCGTCTTTTGTAACAAGTCCGGTACCTCCAGTGATTGGAGTCTTCACATCATAAAAGCTGGCATGCCAGTCGCTGACAATGCCGTAGCTCATCAGCTCGATTTCACCCACGCTATCCGTCATTTGCTCTAACATATGGCATGCTTTTACACAGCTGTCGTTATAAAAATTTCTTTCCGACAATGAAGTGTTCCACTCGGTAATCCACAGCGGTGTTTCCGGATATTCTATTTCTTCTAGTAACTTTTGGTATAAACGAATTTCATTTCTGATGAAATGCATATCAGACTCTATATCTGTCAGGCGCGGATATCCTTCTCCTGTTTGCTCCACCTTATACGGATAACTCATAAGCGATAGAAATTGAGGGCGTTCTTCTCTCTCTTTCCACCACAGAAGCTGTTGTTTTAAAGTCTCTTCATCCATACCAGCATTCAACTCACTTGCTCCGATCTTTGCATCCAAAAGATGATGTCGAATACATTGATATGTGGATAAATAGATTTCTTCAAATGGAAGCTGCCCCGCTCCCGTTCTATGCTCTATATCATACGCTATTTCAAACACCCATTGCGAAACGTTTTGTCTTGTATATCGCTCTATGACATGCTCCAGAAAAGCCGAAAATAGTCGTTCCCATTCATTGATCGTACAAATGACTGGACGGTACTCATCCTGTACTGTATCTGCATATTCTTCCAGTGATGAAATTGTTTTTTTCTGTTTTTCCGGTAATTCCAGCATTGGAACTGCTCCTATTTCAAAACAGAAATCAAAAATTGCATCTAACTTATCGAAATTCATCTGTTCTGTATCATGTCCTGATCGAATCTTCAGATCCCAGTCAAATAAATTCGATATTCGGATGTAGTGGATATTCAAATGACTGACCATATCCGCAATCTGTTTTTGTACTCGTTGCTCCAGCACATCCACAGCCATCCCGGCATTCATGCATTTCAGCATTGCTTCTGAAGGCTCCTGATACACGTTACAGTCCGCAAAAATACGCTTTACTTCTGTCATTGTCTTTTTTTCTTTTTTAGTATCTGACAGGAACTTGTTTAGCTGAGAAATGGTATCTTCTGTTGTTTCGTTTTTGGCAGCAACAAGATTCGACGTTCGGAATTCACTCGGTGTCATTCGATAAAATTCCTTGAAATTTTTATGAAATACCGATGGGTTCGAGAATCCACATCCTACAGCAATCTCAGCAATTGGTTTTTCTGTGTATAAAAGTTCCTCACGTGCATGTTCCATTCGGATTTTGCGAATAAAATCCACAAATTTCATACCTGTTTCCCGCTTTACCATCCGGGACAGTGAGGACTCCGATAAAAACCACTTTTCTGCAAGCGATTGTAAACTAAGTTGTTCATGATAGCGCGTCTGTATATCCCGTATCACATGATTGATTTGCTTATTTTTTTCATTTATGATTCCGGTCTGCGCCTCCATATCCAGAAATTGATTTTTCACACATTCCCACAGCGTGTAATATAAGCTTTGAACCACTAATTCAGTTGTAATTTCCGCAGAGTTTTTTACGATGCAGTCCAGAATGTAACAAATTTTGCGATAGTCAGCATCTGGCTTTTCCATCGTATTACAACTAATATGTATCTGATCCCTACCTGTAATCTGCTTTAACTGATAACTATCCATCTGGATTCTGCAAAAGAGAGCCGTCCCGTCTATCCCCCATCCATGCAAAACACCGCCGTTTATAATCATCAGTTCACACTCAGATGCTCTGTAAAGATTTCCTTCCACATCTATACTCACCGTACCGGAGAGAATATAAATCAATTCAATTTCACTATGTGAATGCATCTCTTCTCTTCCAGACGAAAAGAATTGTATCATTTCCTGTTTTTTCATTTATCTCATCATCCTTCTAAATTGCATTTCATCTACACTCTATCCTCTTAATTATACTCTGAATGATATAATAATGATATCAAAAAACGATTCCTCTGTCCGATTTTGCTTTGCAAATAATCGGGCAGAGGAACCGTCCCCTTACGCTTGTTTATCTTTTATACAGCCTGATCCGCTTTGATCAGTGCCTGCATAGCATCTACAGCTTCCTGTGGCATTGGCTCATATGTGCCAAGTAATCTTGCATAGTACTCTGTAATCGCCATCTCTTCTGTATATACAGTAGCCGCCATAGCAGCTTTCATATCCTTACCACAGCAGAACATTCCGTGATTCTTAATCAGGCATGCACGTCCGTCTTCTCCCAACGCTGTTGCAACTTTATCCGCTAAGTCATTACTACCCGGCATTGTGAAAGGTACAACTCTAACTGGTACGAATTCACACTGTGGAGGTGTTGTTGCTTTGATTTCTCCGTCTCCCATCGCCATAATAGTTGCGAACATAGCATGTGTATGTACCGTAGCTTTTACGTCCGGTCTTGCACGCATCACTGCTGTATGCATTGGAACCTCTGAAGAAGGTTTGTATGGTCCGTCTAACCATTTTCCATTTAAATCAACAATTGCAATATCTTCTGCTTTCATCGTACTGTATGAGATGCCGCTCGGTGTGATGGCAACTACATCTTCCTCATCATCGCGAAGTGCGATATTTCCTGATGTTCCTTTGATTAACCCCTGATTTACTGCATCTAAGATTGCGTCTAAAACGATTTTTCTAATTCTCTCATATTTCATTTTTATTACTTCCTTTCTGGTTTGAATCTTATCTCAATTTCTAGGTTACATTATAGATTATATTTACATGATTTAGTACAACACTTTCATGGAAAGTGTTCGATTTTCAAAGAATTCAATTACACTCTTAATGCGGCATAGTATGCCTGATTTGTTGCATAATATATCTGTCCAACGTTATTGCAGTCACCCACGATATTATATTCGTCAACACAGTCACAAAGCTCATCCACTTTTGCATATGGTGCTCTAAATCCTAATGCACAGACTACTGAATCAGCCTCAACAACGAATTCTTCTCCATCGCGTTCACAGAGAACGCCTTCCGGAATAATCTCTTTCACTTTTGTATTTACATAAATGGTTGCAGATTTCTCTACTTCCGGCATCAATCCACCACGGTAGAAAGAATTGACTTCTTCTGCTACTGCCGGTTTCATCTCAATGATCGAACATTCTTTTCCTTCATGTGCAAATGAAACTGCTGCCTCACTGCCTACAAGACCACCGCCCATGATTGCAACTTTCTTTCCAAGTTTTTCCGGATGTAATTCTGCATCAATTGCCATGATCACATGATCACTGTCAATTCCTTTGATTGGAGGACAAAGTTCATTGGAACCAATTGCTACAAATAATGCGTCCGGAGCAAATGCTTTCACATATTCCGGGGTTACTTCTGTATTCAGAATCACTTTTACCCCAGCTTTATCAACACGGGCTTTTAATACGTTACAGAACTTGATGATATCTTTTTTGAAGAAAGGCGCACCCGCAGGGTAAAGATTTCCCCCAAGCTTGTCTGCTTTCTCAACGATTGTTACATCATGTCCTCTGTCAGCAAGTGTAACAGCTGCTTCCATACCTGCTGGTCCACCACCGGCAATCAATACTTTCTTTAACTTTTCCGGTGCTGGAACGCCGTATTTCGCGGGTAACTGCTGTCCCATAACAGGGTTGACCGTACATTTTACTGTTTCGCTCTTTCCTGTCTCTCCGAAACATTCATAGCAGCGAAGACATGGTGTGATATCATCTGCGCGGTCTTCCAGTGCTTTTTTCGGGATGAATGGATCTGCAAGGATTGCGCGTCCGATTTCGACTACATCAGCCTGTCCTGTCGCAATAATTTCTTCCATCTGTGCAGGATCATTTAAGGAACCTACGCACGCTACCGGTGTTTTTACCTTCTCTTTGATTGCGGTTGCAAGATATACATTCACTCCGCGTTTGTAGAAAGCAGAAGGATGTGTACGGCAGAACATATCAGGATCTTCGTGGTTACCGCAAGACACATTGATAAGATTGACTTTGTCATCTACCATCTGAGCTACTTTAATACAATCATCCATTCCAAGTCCCTTATCTGTAAGGTCATCTCCTGACAGCCGAATCTCAATAGGGAACTGAGGGCCTACACCTTCTCTTACAGCATCAAGTGCCATCAGCATGAATCTTGCACGATTCTCAAGTGAACCTCCAAATTCATCTGTTCTCTGATTGAATACAGGTGATAAGAACTGTGAGAACAGCCATCCATGAGCTGCATGGAACTGCACCATATCAAATCCGCAGTCTTTACAGAGTTTTGCACCTGTTCTGTATGAATCCACGATTTCAAGAATCAGTTCTTTTGGCATCTCTTCTACTTCGCCTGCAGGCATTGTGGTCTTGCTTGGTCCATAAGCGACATCCGGGCGATCTACATCACCGCCGACGCTTGCAAGTCCTCCATACATTCCGCCATGTGAAAGCTGGATGTTCGCATAAGCACCTGCGTTATGAATTGCTCTTGCTGCCTGTGCCATTCCCTGCTTTACTCCGAAAGAATCCAGCTGAAGCTGCTTGTTATGTGATTTTCCGGTTGCTGAATGTACAATTGCTTCACCATATGTTACAACTGCTGCTCCGCCTTTTGCCTTTTCTTCCAGATATGCAATCATTTCAGGTGTGAAATGGCCTTCTGTCGTAATCATGCTTGGGCTTGTAGGTGCTGCAATCATTCTGTTTTTCAGTCGGATGTTACCGATTCTGATTGGTTCGAAAAGATGTGAATATTTCTCTTTCCCTTTGCAACATGCGTTTGCCATAATTTTTCTCCTTTTTCTTACTTTCTTACTTTCCAGATGAATTTTCTTGGCTCGCCCTTTAAGTAAGCTGTAACCTCGTCCCCCATCATAGTTCCTGACCAGTTGTCAACGTCTGATGTAAGACCAGCCATATGTGGTGTGCACACTACATTTCTCATAGAAAGTAATGGATGGTTAGCCGGTACTGGCTCTTCCCAGTAAACATCGACAGCTGCGCCTGCGATATCGCCATTCTGAAGTGCTTCTACAAGATCCTGCTGGTGAATAACTGCAGCTCTTGCCGTATTGATCAGATAAGCGCTCTTCTTCATCTTAGAGAACCAGTCTTTGTTAACAGAAGCTTTGGTTGAAGGAAGAACTGGAAGATGTAAACTCACCATATCACTCTCTGAAAGCATTGTGTCAAGGTCAACTGCTTTTGCTCCGTCAGCTTCGATTCTGTCCGCAGGCATGTACGGGTCATAAGCTAATACTTCCATTCCGAATGCCATTGCTCTTACAGCAACTTCACGTCCGATTGCTCCATATCCAGCGATACCGAGTTTCTTTCCGTATAACTCAAATCCAATACCATAATCTGTGAATGGATGATTCTCATCTAAAGGACCAAATGTAACGTTCTTCACATCCGGTACATCATAAATATTCTCTTTTGCAGGGCCTGTATGCTCACCTTTTGAAAGACCTGTACAGCTGAGTGTTAAGTTTCTTGCCACTGCGATCATAAGACCCATATTGAACTCTGCTACCGCAACACGGTTTCTTCCCGGTGTATAAGATAACTCAAGTCCTGCTGCCTGAATTGCATCATGATCTACTGTTGCCGGTGTTCCTTTTGCAACTCCCATGAACTTCATTCCCGATTCAGCCCATGCCTTGATTGTCTCTGCTCCTGCATATTCATCGCCCAAAACAACGATTTCATGTTCCATGCACTCTTCTTTTGTCATCTCTTCTGTTACATTACCTTTTCCGTGTTTTAATTCTCCACAGATTGTGATGTCACACTGCTCTTTGATGAATTCCATCTGTTTCTCTGGGATTGATGTGCATAACGCTAATGTTTTTTTCATTGATTTTCCTCGTCTTTCTTATTATAATTTGAATTTAATTTATTAAAATGCCTTCTTTAAGATAGCAAGTACATCCTCTTTTGTAACGCCCTGTTTTGGATTGAATCCCAGAACCGGCTCATGAAGAACATCTTCTGCTAACATGTCAAAATCCTCTTCTTTGATTCCCTGCTCAGATAAGGTTCTGATTCCAAGCTCTTTTGTGAGCTTTAATAACTCTTCTGATAATAAGTATTTGTCTTTTTCAATATCACCTGATACTGGAAGATCAATTGCTTTTGCAAGTTCGACCATCTTTTCAGGACAACTTTCTGCGTTGTATGCCATTACGTATGGAAGAACGGTTGCATTTGCCATACCATGTGCCAATTGGAAATGTGCACTCAATGTATGGGCAATACCATGTACAAGACCGAGGTTTGCATTCGAGAATCCAAATCCTGTGATAACGCATCCAAGCATCATCTGTTCTCTCGCTTCCATATTCGAGCCATCTTTTACTGCTGCAGGAAGATTCTTATAGATGATCTTTAATCCCTGCAGTGAGTTATATTCTGTAAGTGGTGTTGCCATATTGGAAATATAGCTCTCCACTGCATGTGTGATTGCATCCATACCTGTTGCTGCTGTAACAGACGCAGGCATTGTTTTTGTAAATTCAGGATCGATGATTACTTTTGAAGGAACAAGTTTGTTATCGATCACAACATATTTGATTACTTTCTCTGTATCGATCAGAGCACTTACGTTCGTAATTTCACTTGATGTTCCTGCTGTTGTCGGAATCGCAATCAGTGGAAGTAATTCATTTTTCACCATGCCGATTCCACCATACTGACTGATTGGTCCCGGATTCGTCATAAGAACATCCACTGCCTTTGTAAGGTCGATGCTGCTTCCGCCGCCGACTGCCACGAATGTATCAACTCCGGCTTCCTGTGCGATCTGTGCTGCTTCTTCTACCACCTGATTCGTTGGATTTGGGATGACTTTATCAAAGATAATGATTTCAACTCCAGCCTCTTTCAGACTTTCTAAAACCTTATCTGCAATTCCTGCAGCCTTCACGCCTGCATCATAGACTAACATTACTTTCTTTGCCTGATAACCCTGTACAACTTTTGATAATTCTTTTACGGAATCACGGCCAAATACGATATCACTTTTCACAAAAAATTCAAATGCCATTTTTATCTCCTTCTCTTTCATGTTTTATCTACTATAATAGTACTGATTTTTATCCCTCCTCTCAAATTCTCTTTTTCCTCTTTAAAGAGGAAATGGTTTCTGTTAGAATAGAGAGGAAATGAAATCACAAAGGAGACACACATGGAACCTATTACTTTGTCTTTAAGGCAGCGAAAATTATTGAATCTGATACAGAATCAAACCACACATATCACCGGACAGGCTTTGGCAAAACAGCTGAATGTCTCCCCCCGTACGATTCGTAGTGACATTGTTGAAATCAATCGGTGTCTTGTGTCTTGTGATGCTAAAATTTCTGCCGAGCGAAGTAAAGGCTACTATTTGGAATGTGCAGATGTAACCGGATTTCAGGAGCTCTTCAAAACGGACGATTTGCTGCTGACAAGAGAAGACCGCATTCGTTATCTGACTTTCCAGCTCTGTCTGTCCGAGCTTCCTCTCAACCAGTATGATTTGGAAGATGAGATGTACGTCAGCAAAACAACCTTAGAAAATGACATTGCCACCCTGAAACGTAAATATACCCTTGCACCTCCTCATATCGAGTTGATTCATATTGGTGACACCTGGGAATTTGAAGCGAATGAAGCCAAACGCCGTACACTTCTCAACTACCTCTTTCACAGTGACTGGGATTATAACACAACTGGCAATGCTTATTACAGCTATCATTTTTTGGACGACAATATCATGGATATGATTATGAAAAACACAGCTCGTCTTTTACTCAAATATGATTTTCAGATAGAAGATTCCAACCTGGTCACTCTGAATCTGTCGTTAGCTATTATGTACTACCGTATGATGTCCGGTCATACGCTCCCCGAAACGGATGCGCTGCCACATGATAATGTGGAAATATGGAATCTGTGCGAAGAAATCTTTGCCGGACTTGAAACAGAGCTCTCCTGCTCATTTCCACCGCAGGAAAAAGACAAAATCTATCAGCATCTCTGCAACAGTCATCTGCTTGATGCAAGCAAACTTAATTTTCAGACAGTCGCAGAGTATTTTGATACGAACACTCTGCTGATGGCCGATTCCTATCTGAAACTGATTGACTCTGCTTTTCATCTGGACCTTTCAGAAGATGAAGATTTTTATATTACATTGCTGCAATACATACGACACCTAAAGATCCCCGGTCATATATTTAATTCACAAGGTAACCCGAATCTTCTTCGAAGAAATTTGTTAATGGAATCTGAAATTGCTTATCTGTTCCAACAGATTTCTTCGGAATATATGGGGTATTATCTGGATGAGGCCGACCTTCTTTATCTGGCCCTCTGCGTTTCCGGAGCGTTAGAAGGCTATTGGTCCAACCACCCTGCCCAGCGCATCCGCACCGTCATCTGCTGCCATCTGAACCTCCCGGCTATATGGGCAATCAAGCGGAAGATTCTCTGCTCGTTCGGTAATTATATCAATGTCACCGCACTTATGCCAATCAATGCCCGCAGCACTTATGACTTTTCCGATACAGACCTTGTTCTGACCACTGTAAAAAAGCAGATCACCAATCAGCCACATGTACAGACTCTGCATATCAGTCCTGATATGACAAGACGCGATTACAGTGAAATCCAGCAGTTTGTTTCTGACACCTGCCTGAAATTTCTTTTTAGGCAGCAAGAGAAATCTCTTTCGGGACTTTTGCCAGCTGCATATTGGCATGAGAATCTACAGGTAACCGGCCGCTTTCCGATTATTGAATATCTTGCCTCTGATTTTATCAGCGATCACCTGGTCTCCCCTGCTTATCTGGAGGATCTTCTGCGAAGAGAATCCATATATACATACGGATTTCAACCGGGGGCGCTATTCTTATATTCTCTGGTTCCTGCAGCCAGGACGCAGCTGTCAGTTGCCACATTAAAACATCGAATTCTCTGGAACTCCAGCAAGATCCGGGTCATCATCATGGCTTGTTTTGCTCCGTCCGAAGAACCTTTGCTTTTAAAATTACTGCACGAAATATACATTGATCATGATAACCTGGACTATTTTCGAAAAGAACATTCCAAAGAAGAATTACTCGACTTCTTTTTATAACTGACTCACTGTTTTTTTCAGGCTTTCCAAATCCTGATCCAAATGCTGGTACATTTCCACATAATACGGATACAGTTTGTCATATACCTCTTCCCATTCTTTCACAGGTTCAATGATTTCTTTCACTTTTACAATACGTTCCGCCGCCTCAGTCAAATTCGGGAATACGCCAACTTTACGACCGACCAATAACACATCGCCAACCGGAACATCTCCTGAGGTATCGTCTAATACATATACCGGCATGTGAAGCATAGAGGCTTTAATCTGCGACCATGTTCTGCTCTTTGCTCCGCCGCCACAGATACGGAGACAGTCTGCTTTCGCACCTGCTTCTTTCACAGTTTCAATGACGTGGCGAAGTGCAAATGCCGTTCCCTCAAAAACAGCTCTTGTGATATCTGCACGGCTTGTATCCATTCCCATTCCAATAAACATACCTCTTGCATAATCATTCCATAAAGGTGCTCTTTCTCCCAATAAATACGGGAAAAACAGTAATCCTTTTGATCCTGCCGGTGCTTCTAATGCAAGCTCATTTAAATATGCATAAATATTCTTACCACTCTTTTCTGCCTCTGCACGTTCTTCTGCGGCAAATGTCTCAATAAACCATTTTAATGCAGCGCCGCTGGTCTGAATTGGTGCATCAAAAATCCATGGCATCCCATCAATCGTGCATGGTCTTGTAACAACCGGTATATCAGATCTGCTCTTTTTATCACCGCCAACAAATACAAGCGAGGTTGTTCCCGAAGACTCACCAACCTCTCCCAGTTTACTCATACCAATTGCATACATCGATGCCATCGCATCACTGCATCCTGCAATCACAGGAATCCCTTCTCGTAAGCCAGTCTCTTCCGCTGCCTGCTCTGTCACAAAACCTATAATTTCATCAACCAGCTTCAGATCCGGAAGCATTGCATTCAGATCCACGCCGATAACCTCTCCAATCTCTTTTGACCAGCTCATACTTCCAATGTCGAGACATTGTGTTCTGGTCGCCTGATCAATATCGGATGTCATTTTCCCCGTTAGTTTGTAATTGATATAGGAACTTGCCTGCAGGAAATGTTTTGTCTTTGCAAACAGTTCTGGTTCATTCTTTTTAAACCATAAGATTTTATTCGGCAAAAAAGCAACCGACGGCTGCCCGCCAACAATCTGAACAAAGTTGTCAAAACCAATGGTATCAACTATATAATGCAGTTCTTCCGAAGAACGGCCATCCTGATAAGTCAATGCATTTCTGACCGGACATCCGTTCTCATCTAATGGTAACATGCTGACCGTGTGTGAACTGATTGAGATTCCCCTGATTCTCTTCACAACGCGTTCATCAACCTGACTAACTAATGACTGAAAGATTTCTTTCGCATTCGACCACCATTCATTCGCATCCTGCTCCTGCATATTAAGTCCCGGCAGAATGAATTTGCTTGGTCTGCTTGCCGATGCTGCAACAGTTCCATCCTCGCCTAAGATGATCGCTTTTATATTTGTTGTTCCACAATCCATACCAAGCAAATAATTTTCCACATTACTCATTTCACTTCCTCCACTTCTTCTCTTCCATACAAAGTTTCTTCTGTTCAAGACTCGCTCGCGAGTCTTGGTGGGAGTTATCTCACCTCTGATATATCAAGGATAACAAAACCGTGGAAATGTCACAAAAATACTTTTGCCTCTTTAAATAGGAAAAATGCAATTCCGCCTTTGTTTCGTTCTCGAAATATTGCAATAAACATATGGCAATTTTTAGTTTGATTCCCTCACATAAAACAAATATACTGAAATCAGAAATCGAAAGGAGATTTAAATTATGAAAATGAAAGCAGCACTAATGTACGGACCAAATGATATCCGTGTAGAAGAAACAGAAAAACCAGAGTGTCCCAAAGACGGACTTATTCTAAAGATAATGTCTGTTGGATTATGCGGATCTGACATACGAAATCTTACAACCGACTCAAGAAAAGGCAACTATCCTTTTATATATGGTCACGAGATCGTAGGATTCGTAGATGAAATCGGCTCTGAGGAAACGAAATATACGGTCGGTCAGCGCCTGTTCCTGTTCCCGGGTACTTATTGTATGGAATGCGATGAATGTATCAGTGGTCACAGTGAAAACTGTTCCAATACAGCCGTTGCCAAACTCGCAGGAACCGGAGGTTTTGCACAGTATGTGGCCGTGTCAGGCGAGAAAATCCGACGCGGTGGTATCTATGAGATTCCAGATGATGTGTCTTTTGATGCAGCCAGCCTTGGCGAACCACTCACTTCTGTATTCGCCTGCCTTGAAAATGTAGATGTAAGTTACCCTGATACACTTGTTATCATTGGCGCCGGTCCAATCGGATGTTTCATGGCTCAGCTTTCTAAAATTCGCGGAGCACAGAAAGTCATCATGATCGATATCAACGATAACCGTCTGGAGATGGCAAAACAGTTCGGTGTGGATGAAACAATTAACAGCTCTGTGGCAGATCCAATTGAGACGGTTTTGAACTTAACCAATGGTAAAGGAGCTGACAAAGTTATCTCCGCCACCCCTGTAAATGCAACACAGACACAGAGTATTCATATGGTTCGAAAAGGCGGTCTTGTTGTCTTCTTTGGCGGTGTTCCAAAAGGATCCATGACAGAGCTTGACTGCAACCTGATCCATTACAATAACATTTGGATCAAAGGTCATTTCGGTGCTTCATACAGTCAGTCAAAAAGAGCATTCCAGTTAGCAATTTCTCCAAATTTCCCAACAGCGAAATTCGTTACCCATGTTCTTCCTCTTGATCAGATTAATGATGGCATTCAGCTTACAAGAACTGGCGAGGCAATCAAAGTAGTGCTTCACCCATTCGACTAGGTAAAAGATAAAACTCAGCGTATAAAGGAAGAGCACATCCCAAGTTTTGAGATGTGCTCTTATTTGCTATTCTTTTACACCACCGAGTGAAATACCAGCAATAAATGCTTTTTGGAAGAATGGATATAAAACCATAACCGGAACAACACCGATTACTGCCATTGCCATTCGAATACTGGTACCCGGCATCTTTGAGGCCGCCAATGCGGCATCCGCACTGTTCGCCATAGATGACAAGGTATTTATATTGTCGATAATACTCTTCAAAAGCTGTTGTAATGAATACATATTTGTTTTACTTATGTAGTAAAGACCATTTGTCCAATCATTCCAGTATCCCAGTCCAACCATCAATCCGATAGTTGCAAGAATTGGTAATGACAATGGTAGTACAATCTTGAAGTAGATATACCACTCACCTGCACCATCAATCTTTGCGGCCTCCACGAGAGCCGGATGGATATTCGATGCAAAGTTGTTCTTATATAGAATGATATAGAATCCATTCATAACCAATGTTGGGAAAATCAATGCCCAAATTGTGTTTTTGATATGGAATGTCTGTGTCCACATTACGTAAGAAGGTACGATACCTCCGTTGAACAACATCGTAAAGAATATTAAGAATGTAATAATCTTTGCTTTTTTATAGTCTTTTCTAGATAAAGGCCATGCAAGTAATGGACCAATCAACAAACTAAAGGCTGTTCCAAAAATTGTAATAAAGAATGTAATTCCATAAGAGCGAAATACCTTTGCTGCATTACTCTTAAATAAATACTCATATGCATAAAACGAAATATTTCTGGGTATAAAGGAATATCCTTTACTAATCAGGGTACTGTCCTCTGTAACAGAGGAAGACACCAACAATATAAATGGCAATATAGCGCATAATGCCAGTATAATCAGAATTGTAAGTATAATTCCCTGATATGCTCTATCGCTTTTTCCGCGTACGCTTGAATCTTCCATAATCTCTCCTTTCTAGAACATTGCGTTCTCTTTATCCGCTTTGCGAACAATCAGATTAACAGTTAACACCAGCGCAAATCCGACAATTGCCTGATATGTGCTTGCTGCAGATGCGGTGGAAATATTATTCAGTACCATCAAACAACGATATACATACGTATCGATTGTATTTGTAACATTATACAGGGCTCCCGAATTCATTGGAACCTGATAGAACAAACCGAAATCCGAATAGAAGATTCGGCCAACCTGCAATAAAGTCAAAGTGATAATGGTTGGCTTTAACATCGGAAGTGTAATGTTCTTAATCTGAGCCCATTTACTGGCTCCGTCGACTCTTGCGGCTTCATAGATACTGTGGTCAATTCCGACAATTGATGATAAGAAGATGATTGCATTATAACCAACCTGTTTCCAAACTTGTACGAATGTCAGTATAAACGGCCAATACCGCTCTTTTGCATAGAAGTTGATTGCATTCTCATCTCCAAGCAGTTTATTTATCATACCGCTCTCGTTACTGAAAAGCGCATAGACAATGTAAGCAACAATAACCATAGAAATAAGCTGTGGTAATAAGATACTTGTCTGGAAGAATTTCTGCAATGTTTTACTAAATATATCAGCCAGACAGATTCCAACGATAATTCCCATAATCGTTCCAAGAATAATAAACACGATATTGTACAGTAATGTATTTCTTGTAATGATAAATGCATCGCTCTTAAATATAGAACCTGAATGTGCAAATAGTAATTGGAAGTTCTTAAGTCCAACCCATGGGCTGTTCCAGATTCCCAAACTATAGTCGATTTTTTTGAATGCGATTGTGATACCGAACATTGGAATGTAGTTGTTGATAATAAAGTACAACATTCCCGGAACAATCATGAAATCCAAAGTCGAAACAACCTTCTGTTTCCACAACAGGTTAAGGCCTCGAACAACAATAACCAGTCCCGCCACAACCATAAGAATCGCTCCATAACTGATTCCTACATTTTTCACTCCACTGAACAAAGTGGAAAGTTTTGTGACAATTACAATGTTACAGACAACCAAAATAATAGACATAATTGTAATGATCCCAGCACCCGGCTTATCCGAAATTTTCCCATATAAAAGTGCTGTCACAAGAATAATCAAAATGCTGGCAATAACAAGACACATCGGAATATTGGTTGTAATTGTAACTTTTCCTCCGGCCACAACTTTACCTATGATAAAATCCAGACCTGACATTGTATAACCAGAGCCATTATATGTGTAACTTGCAAAAGGCAGAAAAAATGCTATTATCGTCAGTATAGCAAATGCTGCCACTTCAAACAAAGGCTTTTTTGTTACGACTTCTTCTGCCATGCAAGCAATGTCCTTTTTCTTTTCTCTTTTCTTTTCTCTCATTTTTTTCTCCCTTTTTGCCGATCCTTTGCCCAAAAAGTTTAATAGAAGCGGCATATCCGACACGCGGATATGCCGCAATTCTTAATTATATGTGACTTGAATTCATTTCAGTTTATTTATTTTCAGCTAACCATGTATCTAACTGTGTCTGGTATTCTGCAATAACCTTGTCCATACCAGCAGCTTCCAGTTTATCAATAAATTCCGGATACAATGTTGCATAGTCAGAAGATCCAGCTTTTAACCCATTATCATACTGTTTCTTCACATTGAAGCATGCCGTCATCTCTGCCTCGACATTTGCTGCGTCAAAGCAGAAGCCCATGTATTTAGATATTTCAGCGGCTTCGTTCGATGCTGCCTCTTTTTCTCTTGCATCGCTTCCTGCTCCATCCCATGGTAATGTAATCAGTGCATTTGCTGTCAGGAAATCAGCTGTGTGGTATGTAACTGTATCTGCTGTTACTCCATCCGGATATGTTGCTACTCCATCTACTTCTTCCCAGTCTCTTCCTTCAACACCCCATGCGAGTGTATTATTGATATCTGAATCTGTGTATAATAAGTTAAGGTATTTCACCGCTGCTTCAGGCTCTGTTGCTGTTATAGGTACAGCGTAGGCAAATTTTGTAGCTGTTGTTGTGCCAATTACACCATCGCAGATCTTAGCTGCTACAAGCTCTGTTCCACAAGCTGCTGATTTTGTTGTAAGGAAATCTTCTCCATCATTCATTCCGATATATGAGAATGCAACTCCATTTTTAATTAAAGAATCACCATATTCCTGTGAGCTGGCTGCATCTTTGTATACAAGGTCTTCATTGTACCATGTATTTGATCTTTCATACGCTGCTGCTGCATCTTCACTTGCAAATACTGATTCAACGGTATCTGTTTCCTCATCAACAGAAACCATGTAGTTTGTATCTCCGAGTCCGTCATATCCGAAATTGTCTGCAAACTTATCTGAACCATTATTGAATGGATAAACGTTTACAATACTTCCTTCCGCATCACCGTTCCCTACAGGAGCATAGTCTGTATTCTCAGCAACTGCTTTGTAGATTTCTTCAAGCTCTGACCACGTAGTTAAGTTCTCGGCTTTTTCAGTAAGTCCAAGCTCATCCAATACATCTTTTCTCATCAGAACATACTCACCATTTGATAACACACGGTTTGTTGGTAAACCGTAAATACCACCTTTTGTTGCAAACGCCTTGTCTAATTTGCCAACTGCATCAACGGCGTCCTGTCCATATTCATCCAGTAAATCAGCAATATCCATAAGCTGTCCCTGAGCCATAAATGAAGAATATGCAACGCCGGGAACTGGTGTTGTCATCATAACATCAAGTTTCTCGTCTGCCTGAATCATCATTGGAATCTGTGTTGCATATGTAGTTGCGTCAAACCACTGAATATCTACATGCACATTGATTTTTTCTTCTGTAATCTTGTTGATTGCTTCCTCAACAGCATCTGTCGCTGAAGCATCCAGTGGTGAAAAACACATCTGAGCTACAACAATATCTGTCATTTCCCCGGAGTCGTCTCCTGCCGCTGCACTTCCAGATGAGGCTGTTTCTGAATTACCACAACCGAAAGCCATTGTAGCAACCATTGCTGCTGCTAATAACACTGATACAATTTTCTTTTTCATAAATTTACTTCCTCCCTTTTTATTGTTAAACTTATTGTATGTGAATTTGCACAATAAATCTTTCAAAAAGGAGTTTTCTTTATTCTATTTTCCCATCATTTTTTCATTTTTTTTCACATTACATGTCTTCCAGTTTTAAGATTCTTAATTTTTTTATCTTTTAATTAAGATTTTGGTTCACTCCAAACAAAAAAAGTGTCAAAAATGACACTTTCATATGTAATATTTCTTTTCAATTAGTTTTCTCGTAACAAATACATAACCAACTTCACAGCCTCCTCCTGATGTTCTGAAAGAGTCGGAATTCCAGCCACTATAATCTTTTCGTCTTCTTTAAAAAAGTGTTCCTCCTTCAATGTACTGCAGTTTTCCATGGAAATGCCTACCGGCTCTACTTTCTTTGTTGCACTATTTTCCAAATAAATAAGCTGCTCCGAATACATCTCCAGCTGTTCTTGCGAAAGAAGTTCTGTGAGCGGCATCATTGTTCCCGCACTGTTGATATACTCAAATGTATCCTGATCCGTAATCAACAAATCAATCTCCGATGACAGCAGCTCTGCACTTAACACTTGATAGCTTTGGCTGCTTGCCGGATTAGAACCATCCATATGAATCGCTAACGAAGCATCTACTAATATCCTGTCTGTTTTTGATATATTGTTTTCTTCTATATAATTCTCCAGCCAGTCACTCTCTTCAACTGTAATTGTATCAGCATTTACTAACGTTACTCCTGCAATTGTATCCGGATGTATCTGCACGGAATAGTGAAGTGCATAAATCAAAACACCAATTAATACAACACCGCCCAGCACCCACCATTTATAATAATCAAATACATAACCAATTTTTTCTTTCCAGTTCATTTTTCTATTATTCATAGGTCTTCCTTTCAACCATTCCATCTTTTTCACAACAGTATAACACATTTTCTTAAAAATCTCTTTGTATTTTTATGATAAATGTACTATTCTATAACTAACCATAATAAAAATCATTGATAAAAGGAGAATTTTTTTGGAACATTTCATTTCGGATATCCCACTTATCTGTTCTCATATGTACCATCTTCATGAGGACAGCAGTAACAGACATCGTGACTGTCGCTTTATTACAATACTAAGGGGAAAAATCATCCTCACATTAAATAATCGAAAATATCTTTTAGAAAAGGACAATACGCTTTATATCCCCTGCGACCAGACATACCATGTGGAAGTGCTGAATGCCGCCATTCTTTTGTGTGTCTGTTTTCACCCCCTGTTTCTTCTTGAAACGATCGGCTTCGACTACAAGTATATCGTTTATAATTCTTCAGCTGAACATATCGATACCGCACGCGCATTCAATCAGCAAATTGCTTCCTTAGCCGCAATTTCATTACAGCAGGCGGAGCCAAACAAGCTCCTTGTACGGGCAAGAGCCTACTCACTTCTGGATTCCATTTCCAGAACATGCATTGTCGTTCCGGATTCAGATTTATTGCTCGGTGAAAAACAGCATGCCAAACTTTTGCAACTGCAGCATTATATTTCAAACAACTATCAGCACTCGCTCTCATTGTCGGAAACTGCTGGCATTCTTGACTATACACCTCAGTATCTTTCTAATTTCATAAAGAAAAACCTGCATATTACATTTGCTGATTATGTAAATCAGATTCGTTCGGAGGCCGCAATTCTTTATCTTAAATATACGGAAGAACCTCCTGTTCGAATTGCAGGTTTATGTGGTTTTTCAAATATAACTATGTTTGAAAAGACTTTTCTTGACATCCACCATATGAAATTGACAGAATATATACGTTCTCTTTCTACGCAGCCTTTAGATGACAAATTAATTGAGGTGACTGATTTTTCGCTTTCATTAAACTACCTCTATACCTATATGAACTATACAGAAAACGTCAGTACTTTTAGTAACTCTGCAAAGATACGAAAAGTTTCTGTAAATGGTACCCGCACATCAGAGCTTGATTCTAACTGGAATGTTCTGATTAATGTTGGAAAAGCATCTGATTTTATACGTCCTTCTTTCCGACAACATCTCACACGTATGCAGCAGGATATTTTCTTTCACTATGGACGTTTCACAGAATGTATGTCACTCTCTGTTATTCACAATTCAAAGGAGGGCGTAACATATGATTTTTCAAAAATTTTTGATGTGACAGATTTCTTACTCAGTATTCATTTGAAACCATTTATAGATATTGACAATAAGCCGTTTGACATCTACCGTGTTGATCCAGAGGCATGGAATGACTACCGCACATTTGCTGATGTAGAGCATTATGATTCTTTTTTACTGGAAATACTGCCTCCGTTTCTGAACGCCTGTGTCTCCCGCTATGGTTTTGATGAATTATGTACCTGGAAATTCGAACTATGGAGGCGATATAACCCCGATCAGACTTCACTAGAGCCAGCAGCTAAATACGTTTCACGATTCCAGGAGATTGCTTCCATTTTCAAAAATGTCGATTCGAATCTCTGCCTCGGTGGACCCGGATTTAACTCTTTTCAGGATAGCAGCAACTTCGCTCAAATATTATCCGGATTTCAAGGAAAAGAATATTGTCCTGATTTCATCTCCGCATATTTTTTCCCTTTTGTGCATTCGACCCCTTCACCTGCTCCACATTCTGTCAGCTACCGTGTGACCTCAAGTGTGAATGACATGGCCATGAAAATCAGTGAACTAAATCATATTATTGCACAATATCATTTTGAGAACCGCCCTTTTTACATTACCGAATACACATCATATATGCTCTCAAATAACTATATTAATGATTCCTCTTATCCTGCGACTTATATTTTATCCCAGTCCATTGAAAATTATGGAAAAGTAAACGGTCTGGGCTACTGGCTTGCATCAGATGCATCCTTGGACCACAAGATTTCAGCTTCCCCTTTCTTCGGAGGAAATGGTCTGTTTTCCCGCGACGGTATATGCAAACCTTCTTACTATGCATTTTCGCTTTTAAAAGGACTTGGACAATATCTCGTTTCACAGGGCGATAATTATATTGTAACAGCCACAGAAGACGGTCATATCCAAGTTCTCATTTACTATCACAGCAGTATCATCGAGCAGCATTCCGTGACTGATCCGCAAGGCGAAAATTTACTCTATTATCCGCACTCTGCATTCGAAGAGCAGTTGCCTTTGGATTTCCAGATAGATTTAAAGCAACTCCATCCGGGCCACTATAATGTAAAAGAAATCTCTTTGGATTTGAATCACGGAAATGTACTTAACATCTGGGGTGAATTTGATTTCATTAACAACATCCGCCCAGAAGACATTCTTTATATGAGACAATTAAGCCGACCATCCATTCATATTCGATTAGAAGAAGTAGAAGATTATATTACGCTTCATACTACTTTAAATCCAAACGAAGCCAAATTATTTGAACTCGAATTATATTATCAAAAAGGAGATTCCTATGTATATCCGCGCTCAGCTATCTACAAAAATAAACAGCAAAATGATACATATAACCAGTATTGATTCCCCTGTCTCAGAGGATTATCAGTTTTATCTTATTCAAAAAGGAACTGTTGCCTACCATTCCGGCGATGAAAACTATACACTCCAAAAAGATGATGTTATGATTATTTCTCCAAACGCCACTTTTTCGCTTCGTCCGCTCACTGCAAATACGCTCTTGAGCCTGCGCATTGACGAATCTTCCATCGCACGGATGATTCCTTTAAACAGCAGGCTGGTATGTAACTCTGTACTGTTTCCATCAAACGATTATAAAGAACTGCGAAGAATATTAACTGATTTCTGTTCAGCCTTCTATGCCGTCGATAACGAAAAGACTGTTATCTCTCTAATTTATCAGCTTTCAGAGTGTCTGTGCAGAAATTATGTCCAAAACTTAGTCCCTGATTATATAACAGCCAGCGAACAAACAAATGCAGAACGTATCAGCCAGATTATTTCCTATATACATTCCAATTACAATCAGGCCCTGTCCCTGACAACTCTGTCCGAAGAATTGTTCTTAACGCCGCGATATCTGTCTGCATTTATCAAAAAGAACCTTGGCACCACGTTCCTAAAATACCTGACACAGGTTCGACTTCAAAACGCTGTAATTGAATTACTTGAGACTGATTCTTCTGTAGCCAACATTGCCTATGATAATGGTTTTCCTAATGTCGCCGCCTTTAATAAATCATTTAAGGATTATTACCAGTGTTCTCCAAGCGAGTATAAGCGAAACAGACAGAAAGGAAAAAAGAAGTTTCTCTCCGAAACGAATTCTGATACCTACATACCTGATTTATCAGCTCCTTTAAATAATCAGATTCAAATTAACACAAAACATACTGCGCCTTATTACAAATCATGGAATGATACAATCAATCTAGGTTCTTTAGATAACCTTTTAACAGCCTCTTTTTATGATTCCTTCATACGATATCACAAAACACTTTCAGTAAAGTATGTTCGAATCGCTGATATTTTTTCAGAAAAAATCATTACCCATGATAAACAAAGCGGTATTTATAATTTTACTAATCTCGATACCTTTATCGATTTTTTGGGTTCTCTTAATATGGCTCCATTCATCAAACTCGAAAAAACGCATATAGCGCCTGACGCAGAGTCTTCTTCGGATAGCAGCAGCCCTTCTTTTGATTTTGAATCATTAGCAGAATTGTTAAAACATTGTATTTACCGCTATGGATATAGTTTCGTATCCTCATGGCGCTTCGAAGTAACAATCGGACATGATGAACAGCTCTCGCTTACCGATGCTCCCTCCGATTATATCCGCTTTTACTCAGACGTTTATCACACCATCAAAAAGATACTCCCAGAATGCATGGTAGGTGGTCCGGGCTATAACATGGCAGGTGATTTTGAACAGTTCAAACACCATTTACAGTGTTATGCACGACACCATGCTTCTTTTGATTTCATATCACTTTATGGCTATTCATACGAACTCTCCCCTTTAAGCGAGGAGTCTTCTTTTGATGTTGCAGCGATTATCTCTCCTGATACGGATCATATTTATCAGTCTTTCTGCAGATATCAAGAATTTATTCGTCTTGAATATCCACAGACGCCGATTTTTATCACGGAGCTTGGAGCTACCGTTTTTGGTAATAACTATATTTACAACTCTGTTTACCTCGCCGCTTTTCTATGTAAAAGCTATTTGAAGCTGTTTTCGCAATGTAGATGCATTGCGTTCAATGGATTCACTTCGCAGCCCTCCGATGACGATCATCCACGCAATAACCAGCATATTGAATCAGGTATGATATCAAAGAATGGAATTCCAAATCCTGTTCTTCACGCATATAATTTCCTTACCAGCCTTGGACGAAATCTCGTTTCCTTTGGTGACAATTATATCCTGACCTGCAATTCATCCAACCGTTACCAGCTCCTTGTCTTCCATTATGTGCATTTCAATAAACAGTTCTGTATGAACTCTTTAGACGATGTCACACTGGAAGATACC
The DNA here is from genome assembly GCA_028694105.1 of Hespellia sp. Lineage (GTDB taxonomy): Bacteria > Bacillota > Clostridia > Lachnospirales > Lachnospiraceae > Hespellia. Next base: position 13,977 of record JAQUUC010000008.1, on the reverse strand, counting down.
TATTCCATTTTTGAAGAGGCTTCCCATCAGGTATTTCATCTCGAATGTGCAGGCATCCTGCAAGGCCGTTACAAAGTAACACGATTTTCTTTAAATCGAAATTATGGCAGTGCTTTAGATAAATACATTCGTATTTTGAAGCAGGGGAATACAACTTCTTCTGAACTGCTGACAACGATTCTCCATTTTACAGAAAAAGAGGCCGCCTATTACAGGCAGACCTCAATTCCAAGACAGGATATTCATTATACTGATTTTAACGACACACTTCATATGGATATCACACTTTCACCACACGAAGTCCAGTTCTTTGAATTTCTGAGAGTTGTGTAATCCCGATGGATGCTGTCACAGCATAGCATCCATCTTCTCTTCTTCCGTCATATAACGAATAAAGACTTTCTCTAAGGTGAAGCTGATAAACCACACCATAACAACCGGAACAATGAACGTAACCGGTGGCAGAATGTACATGCACACACCACAGAACACTGCAATTGCTGCAATAAGCAGCGTTGTTCCAATATGACGGAACATTAGAATGAGTGAATTCTTAAAGATAATTTTTAGTGAATTCTCAAACCTTGCAATATAGGCCAGCACATAGACTGCATACAAGAACTCTATTGCTAAAAAGAAATAGAATACGACATATACATTTCCCCAAACATTTCCGCTTTCTATAATCATCTTGCATATCCTGATATCTCCTGCAAAGATTACTCCAACCACAAGAAAAATCAGCCACGCTAAGGTAGACTGCTTAAAATTCTTTCGAAAACTGTGGAAGAATTCACTAAGAAGATACCCTCTGTCGTTCTTCAGAACTTTCTGCACTGTATAATATAAAGATGTAGATGCTGCTCCAACTGTGAATATTGGAATACAGCAGATTAACCATACAATACAAAGCAGGATGCAATTCATGACTTTTAAAATTCCCGACATAATCGGGTTGTCGATATTGAAAAATTCTGACATAATTTAGACCTCTTTCTTTTCCTAATACAGATAATGTATATCCAGCATTCTTATCTCATGTGCCTTGAGTTTCGTCTCCACATGCAGGACCCCGTCTTCCACTTTAATCTGTCGCAGCTCCACCTTTGGAGTTGCAGCTCTCTGCATATAATCACTTTCACCTCCGGACAGATTCTTGAGATACTGCATGTCTTTCCAAATATCCTGCACGCTTCCATTTTCTCGATTCACATAATAAATTCGCATCAGGTACTCACCATTTTCAACATGCCCGATTTTGAATCGCAGGTGAATCGCATCCAAATCCTCGTATATCTCTTCTAAATCCTCTACCGAAACATCGTTCTCTTCTTTCATCATGTAACGATAGTTGAACTGTTTGCAATTATGACACGCAATCGTATAATTATTCCTTCCATCTGTTGTCAGCAGCGCATGTTCTGTTTTGGTGAGCAGCCTGTCTTTCATAAAATGCATAAAATGAAACGCATAAAACGATGGCTTCTTCACACCTTCCCGGGAGAGAAGGCCATTGTCTCCACAGAGCACAAACTCCGAATCAAAATATTCCGAATGAAGATCCGAGCCATGCCAGTATCCCATCTTTGAGACTCCATTTTCGACTGAATCAATACATGTTTTCATGATATAAGCACCCTGAGCGCAGCTATCATTGATGCAGTTACGACTGGATATCGTAAAGTTCCATTCTGTAATATGCAACTCTTCCGGCATAAAGTCCTCTTCCTGAAGTACTTTTCTGAACAGCTCCAGCTGATTCTTCACAAAACCATTGTCCAGCGAGCGCTTTCCAAAATAAACTCCATCCTGCTGAATCAGTAAATATGAGAACGAGTACACACTGATAAAATCAGGTCTGACATTCTGCATTTTCCAGTTTTGAATCAGCTTGTTGTATTGATATCTGTCATAACCGAGGGCAAAACCGGCACCTCCTACTTTCATTTTCTCAGAAACACGCTTTAATGCCTGATAGCCAATTTCAAAACAGTCAAAGTACCATCCCTTTTCATCCTGCATATTCATTCGGTCATCTTTCCATAATTCAAAATACCAGGATTCAATCTCATCAATGCCATATCGATTCGTCAAATGTGCTGCGAAATCATTCATGATTTTCTGGTAACTATTGCGATCGTGGAAAATAATATCATTCTCTCTCTCCGACAATGTGGAATTAAGTGAAAAGCTCACATCTAATGGTTTAAACGAAAGTTCGATATATGGTTTGAATCCGTTCTTGACAAGGAAATCAAGACCCCGATCCACCCGGCTAAAGTTATAATGCCACGCTCCATCAATTTCTTCATACATCTCCTTAATGAAGATATTCCAGACTCTGACATATCGAAAACCAATTTCTTGTTTCAGGATTAGGATGTGTTCCTGCATGGTGCGGTCTAACAGCTCATCAATTTTTCCAATATTGATAATTTCATCCCATGTTCTGGAAAGCGGTGTTGTTTTCCTCGCATCGATTGTGACCTCATCCAGATTCTTTGTCGAACCTTCATCCGGTGTTGCCGTTACACCGCTCAAATATTCTTTTACCCTTTGGCTGATCTGTTGTTTTGATTCATCTCCAGACTCCACAGCTTTTGATTCCTGCCGGACTGTTGTTCGATAAACCGAAGGTGTCATATTATAGCTGTCCTTAAATGCCTTGTTAAAAGAAGCAGTTGTCGCGAACCCATTATCAAGTGCAATTCTGGTAATTCTTTTTTCACTATATAACAGCTCATCTACTGCATGAAACAACCGTATATTGTTCACATACTCCAAAAAACTAAGGCCGAAATTCTTCTTAATATATTTGGACAGGTAGGCGTTTGATAAATACAGTTTTTTTGCCAGATCATTCAGACTAATCTGCTTCGTATAATTTGACTGCACATAATTCTGAATTTCAAACACACGGGAATTCTCACGCTGCCCCAGACTTTTGAGTCTGCTGTCATCCGATTTAATCATAAAATACGAACTGAGAAGATAGAGTGCTTCATAATAAATACTACTCAGATACAGCGCCCCCTCTTTCTCCTTGTCATAAAAATGATTTAGAATCTGGTCCAGAACTTTTTTCAATTGTTCATATTCATCGCTTTTATCAGCTACCGTATTGCACCAAAAGAGAAGCTGATTCGTCTCAAGATACTCTGAAAGCATAGAATAATTAATCCAAAAGCTTGCTACCAGCAATTCTCCGGAAGTTTTTTTATAAGAATGTCGTTTATTTGCGTTAATCAGCAAATAATCTCCCTTTTCCATATGATAAGACTCTGTCTCTATCTGAATTTCCATTTCGCCATCCAGAACATACACAATCTCCAAATTCTGATGAAAATGTGTATCCTGCATCTTCTTTGTGACAAAATCGAAATCCATAATATTTCTCATAAGTTCCATATTTCTACCCGTACCTTTCAGGAAAATTATAACTGATTTTGAATTTTAAGACAAGGGGCGTGAATGATCAGACAATAAAAGAGCCCACAAAATGATTACTATGGAATCAACGAATGAGCTCTCTTGTCTGCTTTAATCAATTGCTTTTGTCTTCCACCTGCCTCGTTTGTAGAAGATGGTTGTGATCGTCGCTCCGATAATCCATGCAACCAGCAGCGAAATAAAGATGCATTCGCATCGTCCCTGTGGATATGCATCGGACTTCGTCAGATATACTAGTGAATATGCCAATGGCACACGGATGATAATCGTTACCACAAACGAGATCCACATCGGAGTCGTTGTGTCTCCTGCCCCGCGCATGACACCGGAAAGGCTCTGTGTCACCGCCATAGCGATATATCCAACTGCAAGAATGCACATCATACGCATACTTAAGTCAACCAGTTCCTGTGTGGTCGTAAAGATTCCCATCAGATACTTTCCAAAGATTACAATGAGTGCTGTAATTACGCCAGTCGTCCCAACTGCCAGCCAGGTTCCCTGCTTTGCTCCTTCTTCCACGCGCTTCATCTGTTTTGCACCAATGTTCTGTCCTGCATATGTTGTAAGTGCATTTCCAAACGAAAAATTCGGAAGCATTGCAAAACCATCCACACGCATAACAATTACATTCGCAGCAATAAATTGTTCTCCAAAGCTGTTCGTCAGCGACTGAACCACAATCGTTGCCATCGAGAATACAGCCTGCGTGACTCCGGACGGAACTCCAAGTCGAATAATATTGACTGCATGTTTTTTTATCAGTTTCAGATGATGCAGACTTAAATCAAAGTACTCTGTCATTCGCAGTAATTTGAGCAGACATAAAACTGCAGAAATTCCCTGTGCAATAATTGTTGCAAGCGCAACTCCATTGACTCCCATTCCAAAAGTTCCTACGAATAAAATATCTAAGACGATATTAATCACTGTGGATATCAAAAGATACCACAGTGCGGACATCGAATCGCCAAGACCTCGAAGAACCCCACTCAGAATATTATAGTACCCCAGGCCTGCAGCCCCAAGAAACAGAATGATTAGATAAGAATTGCACCAATCAATAATGCTGTCCGGCGTGTGCAGAAGCTGTAATAATGGTCTTGAAATCAGCGGTGCCATAATCATAATAATGAGTGAGGCAATCGCTGTTAAAGTGATACAATTTCCAATCGCTCCGGAAAGATTCTCTCTCTGTCTTGCACCAAAATACTGTGACACGACAATTCCGGCTCCCACGCTGATTCCGACAAAAAGTACAATCAGCAGGTTCAGGATTGGTCCGGCACTTCCCACTGCGGCAAGTGCATTATCTCCAACGTATCGTCCAACCACAATGCTGTCGACTGTGTTATATAGCTGCTGTGCAATATTTCCAATCAGCATCGGTACTGTAAACAGCGTAATCTGTTTCCACGGTGTACCAACCGTCATATCCACCGGTTCAAATAATTTTTTTATAATGTTCATAACTCTCCCTACTAATCCTCTAATATATTAATTGTATCTTATCAGATTCCTCTCGCCTATACCCTTTTTGTTGTTTACTTTTATGTAAGCTTTCGAATCCAGTTTCCGTAATGTGATTCTAAATATGCAGGAACACATTTAAATATTTGGTCTGCATTCAGACAGCATACCACGACCACCGGAGACGCCTTTACCACGAACGCCATGAACAGCGAAAGTGGAATCACGATGCACCAGATACTAATCAAGTCCATCTTTACTACAAACATTGCATTTCCACCACCACGAATGATTCCATTATTCGTCGGCATCTGATAAGACATTCCGACACACACTACACTCAGTATCATCAAAAATGTATTTGCCATTGCTTTTGTAGCTGGCTGCAAATTATAGAGACTTAATACCGGGATTCTCAAAAAGAACAACAACACACCCGAACAGATTCCAATGATAAGAAATAATTTCTGAAGCTTTTTTGCGTTGAGCTTCACCTGATCCATATCGCCCATCCCAATTGTTTTTCCAATTATAACTGATGCCGTCGATGCCGCACCTACCGCGGTGGACTTTACCAGCAGGAACAGATTCGAGGCTGCGCTGTTGGCTGCGATGGCTGCCGCTGTCATATGCCCCAGAATCGCTGTCTGGAGTGCTGTATTGACTCCCCACAGCCCCTGAACAAATAACATCGGAATCGTTATTTTAAAATATGCTTTTCTTAACTTTGCATCCCGTTGTCCATAATCCGTCAACTTAAGACCTAACTTTGTATCTTTCTTTTTCACAAACCAAATGATGACCATACATTCTACAATTCTTGCACACAATGTCCCAATTGCAGCTCCTGCGCTCCCTAGTTCCGGTGCCCCAAAGTGACCGAAGATCAGGATATAGTTCATTCCACAGTTGATAAAAAATGTTACGATAGACATATAAAATGCGATTTTCACTGTCTCCACGCTTCGAAGCGTCGCCAGTAATATTTGTGTAACAGCAAAAAACAGATATGTAAATCGAATAACAGTAAGATATCTTACCCCTTCTGCAGCAATTGCCGGTTCTGTTGTGAAAATGTGCATGCTTTGCATAGGAAATATACTGACTGCCAGAAATAAGATTATTCCAATCCCAAGTGCCGCATGCATTGCAATGGAAGAAATTTTCTTCATAGGTTCGATTTCTCTTTTACCCCAATATTGACTGCAAAAAATTACAACGCCTTCTCCAAGTGCCATCAGAAGTTGTTGATAAACAAATTGAATCTGATTGACTGCTGCCACACCGGCTAATGCGGATTCACTGTATGATCCGAGCATAATATTATCAGCAAGATTCACACTGATTGTAATTACATTCTGCAACACTAATGCTATGTAGATATTAAAAAAGTTTCTATAAAAACTATTCTCTCTCATTCTTTTCGTTCCCATTTTATACCAGCAACTATATCACTATTCCATGTTTATTTAAACGCAAAAGCTAGGAAACCTCATTTTCATTTCCTAGCTTCTGCGTTTTTAATTTTAACAACGGAGTTCACCCTTGCTACTCCCACTCAAAGCCATCCCAGATACGTTTTCCAGTGTATACTTTCACTTCTTCCTCACCGTCGAGTACTCGAATTGCTCCAGCTGCCATAGCTTCCATCTCAAATTCTCCCGGATAAGCTGTAACCGGTGCAATGAATGAACATGTATCTGTAATCTGTTTTACCAGATCTTCATTGTAGACCATACCGCCTCCAAGGAGGATACCGTCTACTTTTCCGTGAAGAACTGCTGCCATAGAACCAATACATTTCTCAATCTGATAAATCATTGTGTTCCATAACATCTCTGCGTATTTGTCACCGTTCTTCGCACGGTTCGTAAGCTCTAATGCGTCAGAAATTCCAACATGGCTGACAAATCCGCCCGTTCTTGTACAGAGTTTTTTCACATCTGAAAGTTCCATGTTGTTATCTTTGATATATCCAAGTAAATCAGCTACTGCCACGCTGCCAGATCTCGTTGGAGCCATTGGGCCTTCTCCGCCAACGATATCATAACCGTCAACCATCTTACCTTCGCGGTGAGCTGATACCGAAATACCTCCACCGATATGACACACAATGTAATTGCACTCTTCATATTTCCTGTTCATCACATTTTTACTGTGGCGAATTGCTGTTTCTTTTAAGTTCAAAGCATGAAGATGGATGATTCTGTTCACACCTTTGATACCAGTCATACGAGCAAGATCCTGTAACTCATCTACATCCGGTGGGTTAACCACCATTGCTTTTTTGCCGTACTGGACGGCAAATTCATTGGCAAGCTGTGATCCGAGAGCTGCCGGATGGATCACTCCATTGGCACAGGTTCTTGCATGTTCCAGAATTAAATCTGTCACTTCATATGTACCACCTTCCATGGCAAGCAGTCCGCCGCCACGTCCAACAAATACATCCACATCATCTAAGGTGATGCCAGCCTCATTCAAAAGGTTCATGATTGTTTCACGGCGGTATGGAAGCTGTTCTGGCATTGTTTTATATTTTTCCAGCTCTTTTGCATCGTGAGATACATTTTCCGAGTAGAGACAATTGTTTCCCTCGAATAATGCAATCTTTGTAGATGTAGAACCGGGATTTACAGTAAATACTTTATATGCTTTCATCTGTTTCTCCTTAATAGTTCTTGCTTCCTGCTGCTCTTACAGCACTGATTACGATGTTGCCCTTGATTTCAGAAACCGGGGCCCCTCTGGAGCAGTCACAAACGACTTTGTTGAATCCCTGAAGCATTGGTCCGTAAGCATCTGCCTTACCAAACTGCTGAATCAGTTTTACTCCAACATTTCCTACGTTAAGGTCTGGCCAGATAATTACATTGGCTTTTCCTGCAACCCTGCTTTCACGGTTCACTTTCTTAGCTGCTACAGCCGGTGAGATAGCTGCATCAAACTGGAATTCTCCATCAATCGCAAGGTCCGGGCGAAGTTCATTGGCAATCTTCACACCTTCTACCACTTTGTCAATTAATTCTCCTTGTCCGCTTCCAAGTGTTGAATAGCTTACCATCGCACATCTTGGCTCCCAGTCAAGGAGTGAGCTTACGGTGTCACATGCTGAGATAGCAATGCTTGCAAGCTGCTCTGAAGTCGGGTTCGTACATACTGCACTGTCACCAACCGCAAGAAGTGTTCCTTCACTTCCCTTAAATCCCGGAATATCACAAAGTCCAATACTTGAAATTGTGCTGATCCCTGGTTTCAATCCAATAATCATCTGCCCGGCAAGAAGAACATCTCCTGTTGTGTTATCAATTCCGGCAAATGTTACATCTGCATCTCCTACAGCTTCCATAACCATTGCAAAATACAGAGGATCCTGGGTTCTGCGTGCAAGTGGCTTCTGCTTCAGCATTGTATCAGGAAGTGCTACATATGCCTCAATAATCTTGTTTTTGTATTCTTCGTCCGCAATGTCAACAAACTCAAATACAGCTTCTTCAAGTCCTCTTTCTGCGCATAAGCTTTTGATTTTTGCTGTGTTGCCTACAAGAATTGGAATGATATAACCTTCTTTTCCTGCTTCATAGGCAGCCAGCATCATCTTTTCGTTTTCAGCTTCTGGGAACGCAACTTTCTGAGGATTCAGTTTTGCTTTTGCATAAATTTCGTCTAAAACGCTCATACTTATAGTTCCTTTCTTGTTTTAATTTCATATAGCTATAGTATAACAATCATGTGTCAAATAAGCTTGCACACATTTTTACAGATTGTACATTTTTGGTTACATCTCTTCTTCGACTTTATCAACCAAATCGCCGATTGTAGCGCATCCGGCTGCATCCTGAAGCTGAACCATAACGTCTAATTCATTTTCGATTTCTGATACAAGACCTACCATCTGTACTGATGTTCCGCCAATTTCATCAGCGAAGCTTGTCTCGACTGTTAATGTACCTGCGTCCACTCCGTAAGATGTTGCAACGAGTGCGATTACCTGTGATTCTAATTCTTTTCTTTCCATTTCAATTCTCCTTTTCTGTGTTTTTTCCAGGATTCAATTATGAATCTTGGATTGTTGTTCAAATTAATTTTCGTCTATTATAATAGTACTAACCAATACAATTTAACTCAAACTTGCTTTTTCCTCTTCAAAGAGGAAACACTCTGTTCCTCGTCTAAAGCAAATTCAACTGTCTTGTATCTGTCTCTCTGGAAAATTTCAGCATGTACTGGAACTGGAAATACATTCAGGATTTTTTCACATGTTGAACCATCCCGGCTACCGTTGTGTTCGCATTCGTTAACGACAACTCAATATTCGGATATTTATTCTGAAACACACGGAATATTTCATCAGCAAATCCCTGCCCCATAAATTCTATTCCAGAACAGTCGAATTCAACATATTTGAATTCTTCCAGGCGATATACAATTCTTCTTGCCTGCGAACGTGCAATTGGCTCGCCATATGGGCAAACTTCCTTCAGCGGAATCACTGTTCTAACAAATCCTTCTTCTAATGGCGCAAACATATCAAACACCTCCTTGATGCTTCGATTTGTGCTGTTCTCTAATTTCATCACAACCATCGTTCCAATATGCAATAATTTTGTATAATATGAGATAAGATGCGAACTGACCAGATGCTCTTTCTTATAACTTCCCGACACAAGGATATTCTCATCTGACCAGATTGCAAATTCGCGTAATACTTTTGATGTAAAGAAAATTCCTTCGCCAGAATGTGACGACTTATTTGTTGTGAATTTCCCTTTATAAAGCTCAGTCAGAGCATCTTGTGTATCTGTCTCTCTGCCCTCTTTCTCTTGCAAATATTCTTTAACTTTTTGGAATATACCAATTCCATCATCAGTAATCACTATCTCAGTATACAATGCGTCTGTCTTCACTCTGCAAAATATCTGGGTTGCCCCTGAATGTTCAATTGCATTGTTCATGATCTCTGTAAATGCATATCCCCAAATATTGAGACTTTCTTTAGATACTTTCTTAAGAAGTGGTCTGATATCTTCGAAAAATATTCTGTCTTCCGACAAAAAACTTTTTGTATCATATTGAAACTCTATTTCTTCCGAAGACAATGCATGCCCACATCGACATACATCACTTTCACATATGATTTCCCGATCCAGACACTCCTTTACATATCGTTTTACAGTTGTAACTGATATGCCGAAATTCTCTACTGTCTTCTTAATATACTCTTTATCATCTTCACGTATCTTATCTAGCATATAACGCTTGATACTTTCTCTTTTTTCCTCTTGAAATGACATCTGACCTCACCTCCGCTCTTAAGAATGAACTTTAATTTCACATATTCAGACTTTATATTATGTATATTACATCTTATCTATCAAAAATACAACATAGGAATAGAAAAAAAGAACCAGAGAAGAATTTCTCCAGTTCTTTTCGAACTAAACCAATGGGACGATTCCCTTATTTAGTAATACGGAAACAGCTTTAAACGATTATCACCGGAACGATCTGGTTTTTCCAATGTCACTTCACCTGACGCTGCCCACTCCACGCCCCGTACCAGCATGGTAATAAAATTGAACCGATCCAATGCTTCCCAATGTCCAATGGATGTTACAAATACTCTTCCGTTTCCATACTGATTTTTCCAAATGACCGGGGTGTATTGATTTACACCCGGCATATTCTCTAATTTTCCATCCGGAATTTCAACCGGATGGTGCTTTGGAGGAAATCCCGGAATACGGTAGAATTCCACATCATCATAGATTGCAGATAACACCTGCATCTTTGCTTCTGGATGAATGATCAGTTCTGTAAACAGATCATCAAATACGTTCATCCATTTCTGATCAATTCCTTTTGTAATTGGATCGTTCTCATCCATGGTCTCAATGATATGATCATCTTTCGGACATCTCCTGCATCCTTTGTCCATGGCGCAGTATCCACCCAGCATTTTCCTCCACTCATCCGGCCAGTCTGCATCCACCCAGATTGAAGAATGATAGAAAATGATTCCTTTTCCCTTTGCCACAAAATCATACACCGCACGTTCTGATTTTTCACCAAAACGCCTTGCATGATCCGTTGGCCATGTCTTACCATCATAATCGATAAAAAGTGCATCATAAGGTTCTAAGTACTCTGATGTAATATTACGGAATTCTTCTGTGATGACCACCTGAAATCTTCCTGTCGCTTCCATCAAATCACGTAGCCTTTGTGTGATCTTTCTTCCCTGATGTTCTGCAGTTAATAATCCTGTCACTAATAATATGTTCAACTTTTCCATATCACATGTCCTCACTTATTTTTTCATATTTATTTCTCTTCTTCTGATTTTACAAAGCCTGCTTTTGCGAACCGTTTGAATTTCTCTAATGTAATATTAGCAGTTATCACTACACCTCTCAATTCGTCTTTTTCCGCTTTAAAGAGGAACTCTGCTATATGAACACATTTTCTAAAATTGTACTAGTATATTTGTCCATCAAATCATATACTGAAGATAGCTAATCAAATGAAAATTCTACTTACGAAAGGACAACATAAAATGACACACATTACTTGTAGTTTTCCATCATACGCGCTCGGAACCATGGCAGAATTCCATGTAATTCTGCCTCGCAAATATAACATTAACTTGAAAGAAGAATCTTTTCATGCCATCCCGGATGAAGGATATCGAACACTTATACTTCTTCACGGTGCGTGTGACAGTGCTTCCGACTGGCTGCTCCATTCACGTGTAGCTGATTATGCCGATGAACTGAACATTGCTCTGATCATTCCTTCTACCGGAAATTCTTTCTATTTAGATGATGTAAACAGTGTCAATTCTTTTACCTTCATAACAGAAGAGTTATTGAATTACGCCCGCGACATCTTCCCACTTTCCATGAAGCGTGAAGATACTTTTATCTTTGGATACTCTATGGGTGGATACGGCGCCGTACGCGCTGGAATCTTAAGACCGGATCTCTTTGGGAAAGTCGGCTCCATGTCCGGTGCCTTGGATATCAAACTGGCTGCCAGATATATCCGAACCTGTGGCTGTCTTCTTCCGAAGGAATTATCAGATATCAAGAGCTTAGACGGTACAGACCGAGACTTATTTCATTGTCTGGAAGAAGCTGACACTTGCGGCAATACTTATCCTGCATTTTACTTAACCTGCGGAAATCAGGATGTCTTCGCTAAATCAGCCACACAGTTCCATGATGCGTTAATCCAAAAAGGATTCCGTTCCACTTGCAGCATAACAGAAGGAACCCATGAATGGAATTATTGGTGTCATGCTCTTACAAAAGTAATTGCATGGATGTATCAGCCAGAAAAATAATACACGGAATTGTTACAATAGAAAATAATGTTGATACCACAACAGCTTCCACCGCATAGGTATAATTTTTCTCGTGGAGCTGTGCATAAACCGCAATATTAGAGCCAACCGGACATGCCGACGCAATCAGTATTGCGGTTTTTAAATCAGCATATTTTGCAGAAATCGGAATCATTACCACCAGCGAAATCAGCGGAATCACAAGCAGTCTCACCAGACAAATCAGATAAAGCTGTTTTCGCTTAAACATCGCAATTAAATCTGTCTGTGCCAGATAAACCCCAACCGTAAACATCGCTAATGGTGTATTGAGTCCCGCAAGTGCAGACAACGTTTTTGTTAACAATCCAGAAAGTGGGCATTGCGTAATAAACAGAAGAAATCCTACTACGATTGCGAGAAAGAAAGGGGCACAAATCAGCTTTTTGATCTGAATGCGACCACGTTGTCCCGTCATAATGGCAACACCATAAGTCCACTGTAATAGATTTAAAAATGCGATAAAAGATGCAATATAAAAAACAGCACCATCGGAGAGAGACGCTACAATCAGCGGCACACCAAAAAATCCCGGATTAGAAAATGCGGCACCAAAAGCGGCAATCGCATCCTTCTTAAAAATTAATCTGGATATCAATACAGATATCATTAATATGGTAAAAGCAAGTAACGCAGACAATCCAAGGGCAATGATGCGTTCTTTTGTCCGCTCTATCAGAAATCCATTCACAATCACACATGGAAGAACGACAAAAATCAAAATATTACCAATTGACTTACTTCCCTCTACCGATATCTTTTTGGTTTTAAATAATAAAAAACCAATACCAGCGAGAAAAAACATCATACCGGTCTGTTGAATCAATGTAAATACAGTCTGCATGATCTCCTCCTACAAATATGGCATCATATTATGGAGAATCTGCGTATAAGCATCTGGAATCATGTGAATGCCATCCGTTGTAATCTCACGCTTTAAATTTCCATCCGTATCGGCAAGACCTTCATTCACGTTAATGAAATGATAACCAAGTTTTGCCGCAAGATCTTTTACCGCATTATTTGCTGCTATGATTCTTTCATTTGTACGGAATTTTGTCCATGGCAAAGCCGCGGTCATTGTCTCATTTGCCGGATAGTAAGCCATCATGTACACTTCACATTCTGGAAGCTTCTCTTGTAACCGTTTTAAAATCTGCTCATAATTAGAAATCAAACGCTCTAACCATTTACCTTCTTGATTAAATCTTTCGGAAATATCATTCGTTCCGATGTTAATAAATACTTTCGAAGGCTCTGGACTAAGAAGCATGGTATCAATATTTTCTAAAAATTCTTCTGTTGTAAAACCTCCGATTCCGCGGTTATAGATTCGTGGTTCAAGATCCATCGACATGCGAAACTCTTCAATTGGGAAATGTTCCATCAGAGACGAACCAGTGAAAAGAATCTGATTCTTTTTTATGTATTTGTTCAAATTTTCCAAACGTTTCACTTTGTCTCTCTTCTCATTTTCAAAAAATCCCATGATTTCTTTTGAAATATCTGCGGGGAATCCCTCTTTTTTTTCTGTACTCATCATAATACCTTGTATGATAATTAGGAAGTTAATTATCACACATTCCTTTCTTTTTATTATCGTGGTTATAATACATTCAGATACTGTGGACTTTTGATTAATGCCCTGTAGCTTTGACTACTCAACTGGAGTG
>JAQUUC010000082.1 GCA_028694105.1 Hespellia sp. | reverse complement strand
AACTTGATGATGATTTTGGCGAAGAAGGATTTTACCTTTTCTAAATCACCATCTCCTTTGTGTGCCCGCCTCCGTGCGGGCCTTTTTAATTCAAGAGTTCTCCGAAAGGAGAACTTTCCTATAAAGTGAAAAAGTCGGAAAAGCCCGTAAATACAGGCTATGCCGACATTTGAAAACTTATGAAAAGATAATCAGAAATTATATGAAATTTTGTTTAACAAAATATTGCACAAAAGCCTTGCATTTCAAGTCCTGTTCTTGTGCAAATATTTCTCTCGCGTTGCCATTCCTCCACGGATATGCCGCTCAGACTTATTGACATCCAGAATTAATCTTGTCCGTCCTGCAAGAGCTGGGTTGATCTGCAGCAGGCGATCTGTCACGTCCTTATGTACCGTTGACTTGGACACTCCGAATTTCTTCGCCGCCTGCCGCACCGTAACCTTATTCTCCACGATATAATTGGCAATCTCCACAGCCCGTTCTTCAATATAATCTTTCATTAAAATTCCCCACATACACTGTTTTTTACAATGTATGCGGGGAGCATGAATGGTTAGTACAAATTATGGTTATTCCTTTTTCTCAACCTCTAACATTAACCTGTCAAAATCCGACACGTACTTTTGATCACGAATTTTTCTATACTTCTCAAATTCATTCTCTGCAAATGCCTTTGCGATTTCATGTGTCACTTTACCTTTATCCTGTAAGATTTCTTCCTCATTAAACTGCAGGAAAGCATCTAATCGAGTTGCCCAATCCTTCATATACATAACAATACCACGATTTGCCTGGCGTTCCGCATAATCTAGATACATGGTCACAATCTCGTTCAGATTTTTCATTTCTCTCTCATCCAAATAGTTCTTAGCAATTGAGACATCACTCTTCCTTATGGCTCCATCTGGTGCATTTTTCCATGTAGTCAGTCCCATATTCTCTTTTGTACTATCTGCTCTTTTATATACAATTTCAGCTGCTGTGTGCTGGGTTGTTGCATAATGAAGTTTGTTCTGAACCGTAGCAAAAAAGGCCATGGTTTCTGGTGCCTTCACATCATAATCCGCGCTACATTGAGAATAGATGTCTGTGATTTTCTGATAAAATCTTCTCTCACTGGACCTGATATCTCGAATACGCTCTAACTGTTCATCAAAGTAATCTTTTCCAAAAATATTCTCAGGATTTTTCAATCGCTCATCGTTCATTGCAAATCCTTTGATTAAATATTCCTTCAATACCTGTGACGCGAAAATCCGAAACATGGTAGCCTGTCTGCTATTCACACGATAACCTACAGATAATATTGCATCCAAGTTATAGTATTTTACTGAATAATTCTTTCCATCAGCCGCAGTACGTTCCAAAATGGAACATACTGCATTTTCCTGCAATTCTCCCGACTCAAAGATATTTTTTAGGTGTTTTGTAACTGCTGGACGCTGAACTCCGAACAATTCCGCCATTCTATTCTGTGTAAGCCACAGTGTTTCATTTTGCACAAGTATTTCTACATTGACCATTCCATCATCACGCTTATACATGATAATATCAGAAAGTGGGTTGACCTTTTCATCTTTCATGTTCTATTCCTCCTGAGCCTTGATTAAACCTTCTAATGCTACAACTACTGCATCTTCTTATCCTTCAGACAAGGAGCATCTCACGCTCAACGAGCTCGGTCAATTCAAGATTTATTTCTTTTATTATAACAGAAGTCATCCCTAGCAGTCGATACAATTATATTCCACAAAAATAACATCTCTCTATTCTATAGGATTCAGATATGTAATCGGATTTTGTGCACTCTGATTCACTTTCAAACCATAAACATAATACTCGCCAAGGGATACTATACTTTTTTCCGAAAATTTCTCCACACTGTACTCCTTCATATTTCTTTCGTATATCCCATCTATTTATCTATTCTTGAAATGATAGTCTTTTTTCAACCTCTCATAGATTTCAAATGCTACTGGACAGACTTCAACCGCGTTCAACACACTATACAGACTTTGCAATCTCTCCGGCTGATCTGTATAAGGATATTTTTTACAGCTCTCTGGTCTGCATTCTCCCAATTTACATTTTCCGTCTTGCTCCAGAAAATCACATGGCTTATTTCTAGTATCATATGTATTTTCTATTTCATTTTTCACAAGAAATGTATCTACAAATTGTTCTTTGGTCATATTTAAAAATTGTGCATCTCTCTCTAAATCTGCATTCGGAATACTTCCGTTATACATTTTGCAGCAGTTTCTGCATCTGTTACAGTCATAATTTGCAAAGAATTCTTCATGCAGTTCTTTGAACTGTTTATCCAGTTTTTCTTCCTTCGCATTGCATTTTAGAAATGTACGGAATTCTATGTTTTCATTTTTTTTTTTCTTCGCTTCAAATTTTACTTTCCTTGGTGCAATCATGCTTCTTACCTCTCATTATCTGAAACATCTGATATATAACTGTTATTAGTATATCATTTCTTTTCCATTCACAAAAGAAAAACAGCATAATCCAGCTGTTTTTCTACAATATGTACCGTCGACTTACTCACTCCAAACTTCTTCGCTGCCTGTCTGCTATTCACACGATAATCTACAGATAATATTGCATCTAGATTGTAAAATTTTGTGTTATAAGTTTTTTCATCTGCTGCAGCATGTGCAATTTTTGCACATACTGTAGATTCACGCCTTTTATCATTCCCTATATCGAATTCGCTCTATTATGGAATAACGCTTTACACTTTTCCGGTAGGTAATCAATGGAATTTCCACACAAATCACAACCAATACAACAACTGCGATGATAACCATTTTCCAAGGAATCGCAAATGTCACATCCATATAATTCACTGCCTGATAGCAGGCATACGTAATTCCCAGACCAACCGTCGCAGTTATTGCAAATGAACCCAGAGCGAACAACAGCCCCTCCTTAATCAGCATTCCCTTCACCTGCTTTTCTGACATTCCAACGCTTTCCATAATGGAGATTTCCATCTGTCTGCTTTGCATATTTCCATACACGGTATTGATATAGTTCATAATTCCAATCAAGGTAAGAATCGCAATGATGCCGATGCCAACTCCCATCATATTTCCCTGTGCCTTTTTCACACCTTTCATGCTTTCGATTTTTGAATCGTAAGAGACATCTTTTGCATGAGTCGTTTCTTCCACATATTGCTTCACTTCTTGTTCTGCAATCTCGTCATATTCCTCTTCATATATGATTCCAGTTTGAAATACAATGGGGTTTTCCACATATTTTTGAACAAATTGATCGCTTACAATGATGGTCGGCGCTATTCCAAGCATGTTGACATAATAGTTGGCATCCGTCATTCCGGCAATCTTCATTGTTTGCAAATTACCGGGCTGATTCATGATGGAAAAATGAATCTCTTTTCCCGACACATCATCTGCCGTAAAAGACAAGCTATTCCGATAAATAATGCATGCATCTCCATTTAAAAAGTCATGTTTATCAACTGGTGTCTCTAATGTAGCATTTAAAGAATCAAACTGCTGTTCATCAATTCCCGTCATGAATGAATGGAATTTGTCCGGGTGTGCCTTGTATTCTTCTATGTCTTGTGCGTAATCGTGGTCCATCCATGTCGTATAAAATTCCTGCATCCACATGTCGGAAAAGTCTGTCTCCCACGGCACAATGATGGCTGTATCTGTCATAGGATGTGCTTCTTTTATTTTTGGATTCCGGTCCAGTTTTTCCATAAAATCTTCGTCTAGTATTGGAAGCCAGTCGGATTCATCTTCCTTTCTTGTTGTATCATTGACTACGACCAGATCCTCATCCATATAATTGGAAATGATGGTTCTTGCGCCCTGACTTTCGATGAGAGTGACCAGACACAAGAATACCGAGAGGCTTGCTGCCAGAGACAGCAGCACAACCGTGGTTTTCTTTTTATCTTTTTTCAACTGTTCCACTGCCATGCGCCAAAGCAGATTTCCGCGCCCTATTTTATGAGATACTTTCACGTTCGAAGCTGCCCGAAATCCCAATGCCTCGATTGGCGTGATCGATGCTGCATATTTCGCTGGTTTTCTACCTCCGAACACAAGCGTTAGAATCACAACAAATAAGGTCAGTAAAAATACAACCGGCTGAAATGTGACCTGCACATCTTCTTTGATTCCAAGAACCTTCACGATCTTCGGCAGCAGCGCAAATGAGGTAAGACAACCAGTCAGAATTCCTCCAGCCATACCAATTGTACCCACGAAAAACAGCTGTCGTTTCAGCATCTTTCTGATTTGATTTTCTGTCATTCCGATTGTCTGCAACAATCCAAAATGCCGGACATTTGCTGATACCGACATCTGCAAAATATTGTAAATCAACAGATATGCGCTAAAGCAGGTCACAAACACTAACCCGATGATTCCCAGAAAAATCGGAACCGACATTTCTATGTCTGAATTAAAAAACAGACGTTGCTGCTTTCCTAAATCCAGTTTCTGTTCCAGATTTGACTGCTGTGCTTTCGTCATAAGCATTGATTTGAAATCAAGATATAGGATTCCACTATTTGTATCCTCCAACCGATATCCGGATTGCTGATAGAAATCTTCCGAAACATAGATCGCTTTTTGCACACCATAACCTTCCCACATTCCGGTTATGGTAAAGGTCTTCGTGTACTCGCCCATATGGTTGCGATAAGTGAGCGGTAATTCATCTCCGATTCCCAGATTTTCATAACCACAGTCCTTGAGTGCAGCCTTCGTCACCATGATTTCATTCTCTTCTTGTGGATAACTGCCCTTTACCCATTCCATCGCCTCAGACTTCATCCGATTCCAATAGATATCATCGCTCCACCTGATTGCAACATTTAACGTATCATCTCGATCGGTTCTCTCTGCGTATGCTGCCCTTGCTTCACTGCCTATCACAGAAATATTTTCCTGTTCCTCGCAGAATTTTTTCTGATTCTCCGTATAACCACCCGTCAGCACGGCATCGAATTTTGCTCCATTGTTACGGATATTCTGTCGATTTAACATGTTCAGATAAGTGACACCCACAGTAAATACACTAAACACCATAAATGTAGAAAGAAAAACTGCCAGTATCAACACCAGATTTTTTCTCTTATTTCTAACAAATGAACGCTTTGCCATCCGCGTAATAATTTCTTCATTATTATTTTTCAGCACCGGACTCACTCCCCTCTGTATGAGAACCACCTACGATGCGTCCATCTTCAATCCGCACAATGCGGTCAGCCAGTTGTGCAATGTCCTGATCATGGGTAATGAGAATGATTGTCTGCTCAAACTGTTTTGCCACTGTTTTTAATAAGCCAAGTACATCATGGCTGGTCGCTGTGTCAAGATTTCCGGTCGGTTCATCCGCAAGAATGATTGCC
>JAQUUC010000081.1 GCA_028694105.1 Hespellia sp. | reverse complement strand
CGAGATTGTGAAGGCAGGTGGCAAAAATGAGACTAATTGATGCAGATTACTATTGTTCGGATATATGCAGGTGCAACAAGAGATTATGCAACAGAGGAAAATGTCCGATACATAATGCGCCAACCGCCTATGACGTGGACAAGGTCGTGAAGCAGTTGGAAGCCAAAAAGGCAGATTGCGAGAGACTCATCATGGCTGAGACACACGACGTACTGGATAAAATCCAGACAGAGACGGCAGAAGCCTTTGCTATGGCTTACGAGGAAGCAATCGATATTGTAAAGGCAGGTGGGGAAAATGAGTTGTAAATATGCAAAAACAACAGATGAATATCATGGATGGGAGTGCAGCGTTACAGGAGGGGCCTGCATGTTTCTCTTTCCAAACAGTAAGGCATGCGCCGAGAAATATGGAGAAGGGCCGGATGCAGAAACAGAACCGGAAGAATTTGTAGATAACGTGACGAAATACGAGTGCTTAGATTGCGGAAAGCAATTTATTTTAGGAGATGCGGCATCGGAGAAATTGCCACACGGTTTTCCTGTCTGCCCGTATTGCGGAAAAAGCAGCATCGAGTGGAGGACAAAAGCAGAGAGCAGCGATATCGAGGATATGGGATGCATGGAAATATGGACAAGTTCAAAGGGAAAAATATTGCATGATGCTGGAGGTGGAGAAGATGGTGAATAGATTAAAAGGACTAATCGGTTTATGTGAGTGCAAAGGATGTAAAAACAGGCATGTATTTGAACTTGAAGCAAAATGCGAGACACTGAAAGGAAAAAAGAAAAAGCACAAAATGAGAATATGCAAAGAGCATGCAGCAGAATTACTGAGAAATGCGAAAATAACAAATGTGATGCTGGAGGTGGGAGAAGATGACTGATGTGGCGATAGCATTTGCAGTAGGTGTAGTAGTTGGGATAATAGCCGGTATCGGAATATTAGCGCTTCTGATCGGCAGCAGGGAGGATAAAGATGATTAAAGGGAAAGCAAAGCTGGAATTTGGAACTGGTGATATCAGAGTGACAGGGATAGTGTCAGAGGGTATTGGAGCACTGGTGATGGAGACGTGGGACGTACCGCACGAAATAGGCGAAAAGGAAAAAGTAGAAGAAGGATGGAACACCATAAACGCTGAGGCCATCATGTCATTTACAAAAATTGAAAGCATCGATGTCGTGATCGAAGATTTAAAAGATATTAAGGCCATAATGCTGAATGAATATCCAAAAAGAGAGTTAAAAACATATGATCATGGATTTGATCTGGATTCCTTCATGTGGGCGGAAGAAAAAAGGTCTAATGGCGATTGGATCCGGAGCATGGATGATGAAACGCTTGCAAAGATTTTCCCATGTCCGGAGAGTGCAGGACTTCTGGAGCAGGTATGCAACCATGACGATAATGTGGACTGTCACCAGTGCATATTGCATTACCTGCAGGAGGAAACAGACGAATGAGTGAATCAGTGATGAATACGGATATGGAGCGATGGATGCCGTACAAGAAGACGCAGGATACCATGTGGCATCCCTACCGTAAGCCGTACAAGTATCCAACAATATGCCAAGCCGGGCAGCAGCCAGCAGAAAAAGGAGAAGACAAATGAAAAAATAAAGATTACCATGGCAGCACTTGCTATGACAGTACTGTTGTGTGCATGTGGAACAGAGGCAAACAAAGTATCTTACAATTTGTCGCAGGAAGCGGACAACTTTAACGTGGTAAGGCAAATAACAGTCATAAATTGTATACAGGGAGATGTGCTTTTCCAGATGACAGGAAGGATGTCGATAAAAGCAGACGCATCGGATAACCAACTGGAGGTAATAGTGGAGGATGGAAACAATTATGTAAAACACTTCATAGGTTTGAGCGATAATGTGACCTACGTGGTGGAGGATCTGAACTTGGGTGCGAATGATGTGGCGAAATACAAATACACATTAAACTTTAACCCAGAGATGTGGATACCGGTAGAGACAGGAATAATAGACTAAGGGATATAGCCGATCAGGCAGCAGCTAAGCACGGAGGGAAGTATAAGTGACAAACGAAAATGAAAAGAAAAAAGAATATCTGTCCAGGTACCGGGATGCCGTGATGGAGGAAAAGCGGCTTGAGGAAGACATAAAGATATTTCGAATAAATAAGATAAGCCCAAGTATGTCTTATGATGATATGCCACACGGCAGCAGTCAGACAGATCTGTCTGATTACGTGGCTAAACTAGATGAAAAAATATCACGATGTATAAGGAAAAAGAAAGAATGCATCGAAGTGTATGCGGATATACGAAACAGGATAGAACAGATAGAAAACAACGATGAAAGGGATGTGCTTACATACAGATATATGAGGCTGACACCTCAGAAAAAATATAGGTCATGGGAGCAAATATGCTGTGACATGGGAATGGAGTGGGCGCAGGTACACAGGACACATGCAAAAGCACTAAAGAATTTTTCGATAAAAATACAAGATGATACACAATGATACACTTTTCTGTGATATATTGTAGAATAGAAAAAGAAATAAATAGTCCAATTTTTACGTGAAACACTTGACATATGGTTAACCATATGCTATTATATATACATAAGGAGGTGATAAACAAATGGGGAAGAAAAAGAAACGGAAAAACAACCCCATAAACTGGATTGAAGTAATAATCCAAACAGTTGTAGGAGTTGTTTCCGGTGTGATAGCTGGTCTGATAACATGGCTAATCACGAAGTAACAGGGAGAGGGCGAAAGCCCTTCTCCTGCTACAAATATAGCACAACATCCCTATTTGTGTAAAGTATGAAAATATATATAATTGTTGCGGTAATCGTTGCGGTTGTAGTGTGCCTAGCCGTAGGAAAGTATTTGAAGAGCAGGAGGGATAAAGATGCCTAAGGGAAACCCGAAAGCACGGACAATAGCAGCGGAAAAATACCAAAAAAAAGCGGGCTATATGACGAAAGGATTCAAAATAAAAAGAGATGTAGCAGAGGAATTCGCAGAAGCGTGCCATGCAGCAGGGGTTAGCCAGGCGGCGCAGATAACACAGTTGATGAAAGATTTTGCGAAAAAAATAAAAGATGATACACAATGATACACTTTTTTATGTTATAGTATAAAATAAGCAAAGAGCAAAAAGAATAGTATTTGTAAAAGCATCTATCGAAGGGTAGGTGCTTTTTTAATGCATTGGAGCAGTATGACGGACAAGGAAGTTAAGAAATTTTATAATTCAAAACCGTGGAAGCAGAAGCGGCCGGACATATTAAGGCGCGACTGCTTTGAATGCCAGGACTGCAGGAAGCGGTTAGAGGATGCGCGGGCAGCAGGAGTAAGGCTGCATGGGGCAGATACGAAGATTCGAAGAGCGGAGCAGGTACACCACATAAAGGAACTGAAGGAGCATCCAGAGCTGGCACTGGAAGATGAAAACCTGGTAAGCCTGTGTACGATATGCCATAACATCCGGCATGGACGCTACCCAAAGAGATTCGTAAAAAGAAAAAAGGTTGTCTCTGTAGAAAAATGGTAGGCATACCCCCGGGTAAATTCTCGACGATTTCACGATCTTGGAGAACGGGATAGTGGCGAAGACTGTGGAGAAAAATTGAATCTCGCGTGAAAAGGGGTGGGGTATGGTTATTTGTGTATGTGGGGTGATAGGGGCTGGAAAATCAGCATTCGCAAAGGACTGCAGCTTCTCGGTAAACGATGCGGATGAATTTTGAAATTAAGAAAAACAGTTAGAATTTACATGAAAAAATGCGAAAAATATGAAAATATATGCTATTAACATATACAGTTTTGATAGTTGACATATTCAAAAGACGTGAGAGGTGGTGAGGTACATGACAAAGAACCAGTTAAGGGATTCTTTGCTGAAGCAGTTAAAACTGCAACAAAAATCGATTGCATTCTATGAGGACCTGGTTGATGGCTACGTGTATTACTGGGACCTGAAAAAGAAACTGGTAGCGGACATAAAGAAAAAGGGAATACGATATGAGGCCGTGAACGGGAATGGAATAATGGTGGAAAAGGCAAATGAGTCGGTCATGAATCTGCAGAAAACCACGGTGACAATGTTAAAGATATTGTCGGATCTGAATCTGAAAGAGCCAATTATCGATAGCAACGACGAGGAAGACTACTTGTGATTAAGTGCAGGGAGATAGAGGATTATCTTGAATATGCAAAACAACATCCGAACTGGATAAATAAAAAAAGAAAAATGCTTATCAAAAACATTGTCTTGCCGACGTTACGGCGTGACGATGTTTTTTTTGATGAAGAGACGTACCGGAAGTGCCTGCGATACTGTAGGAAATACTATTACGAATTATTACCATACCAGAAATTCATATATGCCTTCGTGTTTATGTACAAGGATGATATGCCGCTGTTTCCGAAGATCATCGTAATGATGGGGCGTGGAAATGGGAAAGACGGGTTCATCGTTCCGCTGGTCAATTTTCTACAGACACCGATTTACGGAGTCAACCATTATAACGTGGAGCTGGTCGGAAATTCAGAAGACCAGATTAAAGATACGTTCATGGTAGCTTATGATGCCATGGACATTCCGGAGATGAAAGGGAAATTCCGGATCACGCGGGAAGTCATTACCAATATGGCCACGCGGTCAGAACTTAGATACAATACATCGAATGCAAAGACGAAGGATGGAAAGAAACCGGGCTGCCTGGTATTCAATGAACTTCATGCGTATGAAAATTATGATCAGATTAATGTACATGAGTCGTCACTTGGAAAAATAAGACATCCGCGGGAGATTATTATAACGACAAACGGATATGTACGCGAAGGTCCGCTGGATGAAATACTGACCATGGTAACAGAAATGCTTGAGACTGGTGTAAACGAGCTGGGATATTTCCCATTTATCTGTGAGATAGACAGCGCCAAGGAAGTAGACAACAGGGAAAATTGGCATAAAGCGAATCCATCCATGGAATATATGCCTATCCTGGCAGCAGCAATCCTGCATGATTATCTGGAAATGCAGAAATTACCGAGCAAAAGGGCGGAGTTCCTGACTAAGAGGATGGACTTCCCAGCTAGAAACGAGGAACAGACGGTTGCGTCCTGGAATGATATCTTGCGGTGCTGCTATGCGGATATCGTAAGAAAGACAGAACGTGTAACACCGGATACTACAGGAAAACTTGCAATAATCGGAATTGACTATGCAGATGTAAGGGACTTCGCTTCGGCTGGGGTACTGACCGAGGAGAATGGAGAGTACATATGGCGGCAGCACACATGGATCTGTGCCAGCTCACCGTTTCTGGACTCCATAAAATTTCCAATAGCAAAGAAATACGGATTGCCAGAATTTACGGATTATGAAGTAATAGACGGGCCGGTCATTCCGCCGGAAGCAATCGTTAAG
>JAQUUC010000007.1 GCA_028694105.1 Hespellia sp. | reverse complement strand
CCCATCGTATCACCGACGATACGCGCACATTTACGATGCGGTTTGTCAGGTCCGTTATTTAACTCAATCATTGAGTACAGAATTCTTCTCTGTACCGGTTTTAGTCCATCTCTTACATCTGGGAGAGCACGGGAAGCAATAACGCTCATCGCATAATCGATATAAGAGGATTCCATTGTTTTTTTCAGGTCGACTTCATGGACCTTGTCAAAAATATTATCTTCCATTATTCTATGTCATCCTTTCCTAAATATCGAGGTTACGAACGTATTTCGCATTCTCTTCAATAAATTCTCTACGAGGTTCTACTTTATCACCCATCAGGGTCGTAAATGTCAGATTCAGTTCAGATGCCGACTCATCATCCATGGTTACACGAAGAAGTACACGATGTTCCGGGTCCATGGTTGTATCCCACAGCTGCTCCGCATCCATCTCTCCAAGACCTTTGTAACGCTGGATTTTGTTATTGCTGTCACGGCCGACTTCCACTAAAATCTCATTTAATTCTTCATCACTGTACGCATACCACTGCTTTTTATTCTTCTCTAATTTATATAGCGGCGGCTGCGCCAGATATACATATCCCTGCTTAATCAGTTCCGGCATAAAGCGGTAAATAAATGTAAGAAGTAAGGTTGCAATATGCGCACCATCTACATCGGCATCGGTCATGATAATAATCTTATGATATCTTAGTTTGGAAATATCAAAATCTTCATGAATTCCGGTACCAAATGCAGTAATCATCGCTTTTATCTCGGCATTGCCATAAATACGATCCAGTCTCGCTTTTTCTACATTTAGAATCTTACCACGGAGCGGAAGGATTGCCTGTGTTGCACGGCTTCTTGCCGTCTTAGCAGAACCACCGGCGGAATCTCCCTCTACGATATAGATTTCACATTTGGAAGGATCTTTATCTGAACAGTCTGCTAATTTACCCGGAAGAGAAGTCCCATCCAATGCGGATTTTCTTCTGGTTAAATCTCTTGCTTTTCTAGCCGCTTCTCTCGCGCGCTGTGCCATGACTGATTTTTCAACGGTCATCTTGGCCACGTTTGGATTCTGCTCTAAGAAAATCTGAAGCTGGTTACTCACAATGCTGTCAACTGCACCACGCGCTTCACTGTTACCAAGCTTTTGCTTCGTCTGGCCTTCAAACTGAGGATCCTCAATCTTAACACTGATGATTGAGGTCAGACCTTCACGAATATCTTCTCCTGAAAGGTTTGTTTCGGAATCCTTTAACAGCTTATTCTTTCTTGCATAGTCGTTAAATGTCTTTGTAATTGCATTTCGAAATCCTACGATATGGGTTCCGCCTTCCGGTGTTGTAATGTTATTTACAAATCCATAGGTATTATCACTGTAAGAATCGTTGTGCTGCATCGCCACTTCGACATAAACTCCGTCTTTTTCACCCTCACAATAAATGATAGTGTCATATAAAGGAGTCGTACTTCTATTGAGATAAGAAACGAATTCTTTGATGCCACCTTCGTAATGGAACGTTTTTTCAATCGGCTCCTCCGGTCTGTCATCACGAAGTGTGATTTTCAGTCCCTTGGTAAGAAATGCCATCTCACGGAAACGCTGTTTCAATGTATTATAATCAAATGTGATATCTTCAAAAATCTCAGAATCCGGATAAAAAGTAACCTGACTTCCGGTCTGATCCATATCACAGGTACCGATTTCTTTCAGTGGATACATTACTTTTCCACGCTCATAGCGCTGCTCATATAATTTACCTTCACGGCGGATTTTAACTTCCAGCCACTCGGAAAGCGCATTTACAACGGAAGCTCCCACACCATGAAGACCACCGGATACCTTGTATCCTCCACCGCCGAACTTACCACCGGCATGAAGCACGGTAAATACGACCTCAACTGCAGACAAACCTGCTTTGTGGTTGATGTCGACAGGAATTCCACGTCCGTTATCTGTTACGGTAATAGTTCCGTCTTTATTGATTATAACTGTAATTAAATCACAGTAGCCTGCAAGTGCTTCATCTACCGCATTATCTACAATCTCGTATACCAGATGATGAAGACCTCTGCTAGAAGTACTTCCGATGTACATACCCGGTCGCTTTCTGACTGCCTCCAGTCCTTCCAGTATCTGGATTTGATCCGCTCCATATTCAGCGTCGAATTCTGTTCCTGATGCTCCCATGCATAAAACCTCCTAGTTTTTCATTTGTTGAAATGTGATCATTATTGTATTCACACTACCTTGCCTTCTTGTATATGAAAAATTTTATTGATAGAAAAACGATGGTTGATAAAATCATCTAATCCAGTACAGGTAATGACCGCCTGTATGTCATGGATACTATCTAATAAATAATTTTGCCTGTTTTTATCCAATTCAGACAATACATCATCCAATAAAAGGATTGGTGTATCATGAATCTGTCCTTTCACTAACTCAATTTCGGATAATTTAAGTGACAGGGCTGCGGTCCTCTGCTGCCCCTGCGAACCGAATTTGCGAATATCAATTCCTGCCCGGCTGAGCTGGTTCTCTGATTCCTGATCTGCAGATGTTACGGTAAATATCAGATCATCTCTATGTGGTCCAGCTGAAGTACTCTTGAATTTTAAATCTCTTTCTCTGTTTTTATTCAGAGCCTTCTCGAGCGGAATCTCACCGATATTAGATTCATAGGAAATAGACAGATTTTCTTTTCCACCTGTTAAATTAGAATGAATAGAAAAAATTATTTTATTTACTTGTTTTATAAATTTCTTTCTTCTGTCTATAATTTCATTTCCATATTTTACTAATTGCAAATCCCATACATCCAAAGTCTCCAGCACATTCTTGTTAAAATATGCTTCCTTTAGCAACGCATTTCTCTGGTTTACAATGTGATTATAATTCGCCAGATTACTTAAATATACCTTATCAAGCTGTGATAATTCCAGGTCCATAAATCTTCTTCTGCCGGCCGGTCCATCCTTGATGATGTTCAAATCTTCCGGCGAAAAGAACACAAAATGAACAATGCCAAATAATTCACTGGCGCGTCTTATTGGCACTTTGTTAATCGCAATTCCTTTTGGATGATTCTTTTTTAAGTGCATATCAATCTGGAACGTTGTTCCTTTTTTTTCAACAATTGCCTCAATATGCGACTCCTCAAAACCAAACTGAATCAGATCACGATCCTTCGTTCCACGATGGGATTTCGTTGTTCCGGAAAGGTAGAGCCCTTCCAGAATATTTGTCTTCCCCTGTGCATTATCACCATATAGTATATTCGTGTGAGAATCAAAATCTATATCTAGTATAGTATAGTTTCGATAATTTTTCAATTTTAATGATTTTACTTTCATAGATTCACACTCATATCCAGATTATTCATTCCCCATAATTCGAATCTCTTCGCCGTCAAACAGAACGCTGTCTCCATCCACAAGCTTCTTGCCTCTGCGGGTATCAACCTCTCCGTTTACAGTCACAAGCCCCTCTAAAATAACATCCTTTGCCTCTACACCGGATTCTACGAGTCCGGCAGCCTTAAGTGCCTGACCGAGTTTGATATATTCCTCGCCCTCTCTTAATTTAATAATTTCCATCATTTCTCCATTCAGATTAAATTGCGTTAAAGTTAACAGGTAAGATAAGATAAATATAATTCTGGTTCTCATCTTTGATAAAACAAGGAGCCTTTGCATTCATGAAATACAGATCAACCTCTTCATCATCAATAACACGAAGTGCATCAATCAGGAATTTTGGATTAAATCCGATCATCAGATCCTTGCCATCCTTGTGAATATTGATTTCCTCGTTCATAGAACCAATCTGGGACTGAATTTTTAATTCCATCGTCTCATCTGTCATATTGATGATGATCGGCTTCTTGTCCCCTTCTTTGATTAGGAGGGTTGCTCTGTCGATACAGTTTAACAGCTCTCTTTTATTGATTTTAACCTTTGTCTCATAATCACTGGATAACATCTGGTCAATCTTGAAATAGTCTCCCTCAATCAGTCTCGATACGACAACTGTTTTATCAAATTCAAATACAATGTGATTTCTCGTAAATGAAATATCAACCTCAGACTCTGAATCTCCGTTGATGATTTTACTGATCTCCTGCAGTGTCTTACCGGGCACAATGACCTTCTTTGACGGATAAGACTGCTTTAACTCTACCTTACGGATGGAAATACGATGTCCGTCCAGAGAAACAACCTTGAGTACATCCTCTTCAATCTCAAATAATTCTCCGGTCATCATCTTATTCGTATCATTATCCGCAATAGAAAAGATGGTTTGTCTGATCATTTCTTTTAATGTGAATTCTGAAATTGTAATATAATCATCTTTTTCAATTGATGGAAGATAAGAAAAATCTTCACCTGACTGTGCAGCAATATTAAACTTTGCTTTCTCACAGGTAATTAATGTCTGGTTTACTTCATCCGTGGTGATGGTAACCTCATTATCAGGAAGTTTACGTACAATCTCAGAAAAGATCCTTGCATTCAATGCCAGAATTCCTCTGTCAACAATCGTACCTTCAATGGTAGTCTCTATTCCGAGTTCCATATCATTTGCTGTTAATTTGATTACATCTGTTGTAGCATCAATAAGAATACACTCTAAGATTGGCATCGTGGTTTTTGATGGTACTGCTTTTGAAACAATACTGACACCTTTTACTAAATCTGATTTGTTACAAATAATTTTCATGTGTGTACAACTCCTTTTTGTGTGCTTTTAAATAAATAATAATAAAATAATTCCGTAGTAACCTTAGTAGGGGCTGTGGATATGTTAAAAACTACCGGAACCCCTTATATCTTATGGGTTTTTATGAACTTAAAACTATGTTAAAAATCACTGTATGGAAATTGTAAAATGTGTGTAAAAGTTTTTGCTTCTTTTTTTCATTTTTTGTTTTTCACTATCTTTCCACAAGTTATGAAAGAGTAATCATCAGTTATCCATAAGTTTTTAACATGGTAAGAAGATAACTTTATTTCCTATATTAAATAGGATTGATTTTTTTCTTGATGATGTTGATCGTGTTGGCCAGTGTTTCATTTGTTTTTAGTTCTGCGTCAATTTTATTGACGCCGTGGCTTACAGAAGCATGGTCCTTACCGCCGAGTACAATTCCGACCGCCTTTAAAGGCGTGTCTGTCATATCACGGCAGAGGTACATTACAATCTGGCGCGGCAGAACAATCTCTGCATTCCTTTTCTTTCCTTTTAATTCAGAAATGGGAATATTGAAATGTTCAGCAACAACATCCAAAATCAATTCGGCCGTCACAATCCGGTTATTATCCGGAGAAATGATATCCTTTAAGGCCTCTGCTGTGAGGGCGATATCAATATCCTTATTCTGAAGATTCGAGAGGGCAATCAGTTTATTTAAAGATCCCTCTAATTCACGGATATTGGATTTTACATTCGTTGCGATATATTGGATGACATCATTGGGAATGTGAAATCTCTGCAGATTATCAAGCTCAATCTTTTTCTGAAGAATAGCCATTCTTGTCTCATAATTTGGTGCCTGAATATCAGCAATCAGTCCCCATTCAAACCGGGTTCGAAGTCTGGCTTCGAGTGTCTCAATATCCTTTGGAGGCTTATCACTGGAAATAATAATCTGCTTTCCGGATACATGAAGATGGTTAAAGGTGTGGAAAAATTCTTCCTGTGTACTGACCTTGCCGATAATAAACTGGATATCATCAATCAGAAGGACATCATTGTTACGATATTTTTCACGAAACTTTGTCATCTCTGATTCATTGTTGGTATTACCTTTTTTCAGGGCTTCAATCAGTTCATTTGTAAATGTTTCACTCGTTACGTATAAAACCCTCTTTGTCGGATCATGTGTTAAAATATGATGTGCAATTGAATGCATCAGATGGGTCTTGCCAAGTCCTACTCCTCCGTAAATAAAAAGAGGGTTGTAAATCTGACCCGGCGATTCTGCTACCGCAAGCGATGCAGCATGAGCAAAGTTGTTGTTGTCACCAACTACAAACGTATCAAATGTATATTTCGGATTTAAATTTGCCTTTTCTAATAAAGCATTCGATTTATTGACCTTTGCTACAGATTCTTTTTTCTCTTTGATATAATTGTTATCCTCTGTCACAAAGGCAATGTTATATTCAATTCCTGTTACTTCTGCGATACATACTTTAAATGGAAGAGAATACTTTTCTTCAATATGCTCTACACTTGCCTTTAAGGCAACAAAAATAAATACTGTGTCATCGTTCACTTCATATACTTTCAATGGAGCTATCCATGTGTTATATGCAATTCCGGATGAGCAGTATTCATTTTTCATCTTTAATAGTATTTCGTTCCATTTTTCCTCTACTACGTTCATTTAAACAAACTCCTACTCAATATAATATTAATCTATTCTATTTTACATCAATTTGATATGGTTAGCAACTTAAATTCAGTGTGTATAACTTTATAAACAGCGGAACACCAAGGGGTTGTGGTTTATAGAGAAATAAATTATATTTTTCCACAAGATATACAAAAGTTATCTAGTACTTATTCACAAGTTATCTACATTAAAATTTGCGTTTTGCTTAGAAAGTACAAGGATTTGCTTGACTTCTAAACGTTTATAAAATATAATAAATAGCGATGTTCTTATAAATCGAGATTAAAAAAGAATTGAGGTGTATATATATGAAAATGACATTCCAGCCAAAGAAGAGATCAAGATCTAAGGTTCATGGTTTCAGAGCAAGAATGAGTAGTCCGGGCGGACGTAAGGTATTACAGTCCAGAAGAGCAAAAGGAAGAAAACAGTTATCAGCATAGGCCGCATATATGTGGCCTTTTCTTCTATTATATTTAGGGGATTAATATGGAATCATTAAAAAAAAATAAGGATTTTCAGAAAGTTTACAAAACAGGAAAATCCTTTGCCAATAAATATTTAGTGATGTATTTGTTGGAGAATGATTCGAGTGAGAATCATATTGGTATTTCAGTTAGTAAAAAAGTAGGCAATAGTATTGTAAGACATCATCTTACCAGATTAATTCGAGAGAGTTACAGGCTACAAGAAGCACATTTCCAAAAAGGATATGATATTGTAGTAATTGCAAGAATGAGTGCAAAAGATAGAACATATCACGAGATTGAGAGTGCACTGATCCATTTAGGAAAGCTTCATAATATATATAAGTAAAATCAGCAAAAGGAAGTGGTGTGATTGAAACGCATTTTATTATGGCTGATTCGATTGTATCAAAATTTTATATCTCCTTGTATAAAACCGCATTGTATTTATACACCAACTTGTTCACAATATGGTATCGAAGCCATTGAAAAGTATGGTGCATTAAAAGGCGGTTTAATGACATTATGGAGAATTTTAAGATGCAATCCATTTGCAAAAGGCGGGTTTGATCCCGTTCCTTAAGGAGGATAAAAGATGTATGGTTTAGTATTAACAGCATCAAGTACACCAATTATCAGTCAGATTGCCTGGGTAATTGGTAAATTGATGAACTGGATTTATGTTACACTTGGTGTACATAACATTGGATGGTGTATCATCATCCTGACGGTTATCGTGTACACACTAATGATTCCGCTGGTTATTAAGCAGCAGAAATTCTCTAAGATGTCTGCACTTATGAATCCGGAGATTCAGAAGGTCACGAAAAAGTATCAGGGAAAAAAAGATCAGGCTTCTATGGAGAAACAGCAGGTAGAGATGCAGGCCATTTACGAAAAGTATGGCACATCACCGATGGGTGGATGTTCTACGATGCTTGTACAGATGCCTATCCTATTCGGTATGTATGCCGTTATCAGAAATGTACCGGCTTATGTAGAAAGTGTAAAAGCAATTTATCAGCCACTTGCTGACCAGATTGTATCGACAAATGGTTTCCAGAAGATCATGGAAGCAATCGGAACGGTTAATCCGATTAATATTCCGGCAAAGCAGGATTATACACTTACGAACACAATCATCGATGTATTGTACAAGTTCCAGAATACAACATGGGATACATTAGCTGATAAGATGCCGAGTGTTGCCAATCTTGCAACAACAGCAAAGATGCAGCTTGACAGTGTCAGCCATTTCTTTGGAATCAATGTATTTGAAACTCCATGGAGCATGTTAAAGCAGTCCATCAGCCCACTTGCAGTCGGCGGAATCATCCTGGCAGTTTCTGTTCCAATTCTTGCCGGACTGTCACAGTTCATCAGTGTAAAACTTCAGCCACAGGCTGCTGCTTCTCCTGAGAATCAGATGGCGAACCAGATGAAGACAATGACATATATGATGCCGCTCATGTCGGTGTACATGTGTTTCATCTTACCAGCAGGTCTTGGTATCTACTGGTGCATCAGTGCGGTAGTCCGCTGCGTACAGCAGTTAGCGATCAATAAGTACTTAAGTACGAAATCTGATGAAGAGATGTTTGAAGAGAATATGAAAAAAGCAGCGAAAAAGCGTGAGAAAAAAGGCGCAAAAGCTTCTGAAATCAATAAAATGGCAACAACTTCTACCAAGAATGTGGGAACAAAGAAATCTTCTATTTCCGATAAAGAAAGAGAAGAAAAACTTGCAAAAGCTTCTGAGATGAAGAAAAATGCAAAAGCAGGAAGTCTTGCTTCGAAAGCAAATTTAGTAAACAATTACAATTCAGGAAAAAATGATAAATAATTTTCAGTTAGAATGGATTTTGAAAGCGAGGTAATATCGTGGAGAGAAGTATTAGAATTTCAGCAAAGACAGTTGAGGAAGCAATTACAAATGCATGCCTTGAACTTAGAATTACAAGTGATCAGCTGGATTACGAGGTGATTGAAAAAGGAAGCGCAGGTTTCCTTGGAATCGGAATGAAACAAGCTGTCATCGAAGCAAAGAAAAAAGCTCCAAAGCCGGTGGAACCTGTAGCAGCGCCGGTAAAGGAAGAGACACCTGCCCCTAAAAAAGAAGTAAAAGCAGAAAACAAAGTTGAAAAGAAAGCCCCTGCAGCACCAAAAGCAGAAGCACCGAAAAAAGCGGAACAAGCGGCCGTACAGGAAGAAACAGAAGTACTTGTAAAACATGAACTTGAGCTTGCAGAAGTAGAAGAAGTGACAAAGACAGCAGTGCTTGATTTCTTAGGTGATGCATTGAAGGCGATGAACATGGAAGTTACCCTCACATCAAAGATTGATGAGGAAGGTGCATTTGAAATCGACATGGCGGGCGAGAACATGGGAATTCTGATTGGTAAACGTGGACAGACATTAGATTCACTTCAGTATCTTGCGAACCGGGTTGCCAACAAGCATCAGGAAGGTTATGTACGCGTTAAACTGGACACAGAGAACTATCGTTCAAGAAGAAAAGCAACGCTTGAGAATCTCGCAAAGAATATTGCTTATAAAGTAAAACGCGGCAGAAAGCCGGTTTCTTTAGAGCCTATGAATCCATATGAGAGACGTATCATTCATGCATCACTGCAGAATGATAAATATGTTACTACGCACAGCGAGGGCGATGAGCCATATAGAAAAGTAGTAGTAACTTTAAAAAAATAACCTTACAGAAGCGAAGCTGCGAAAGGTTACTGGGACAGGGGGACGGTTCTCCTGTCCTATTTTTTCGCCGTAACATACAAAATGGTGAGCCATGGGGACGGTTCTTGTGGTACACTTATAAAATGATGATAATAAATAAAGGAGCGTAGAAATTATGGCAAATACAACGACAATCGCTGCAATATCGACAGCCATGACAAATTCCGGAATTGGAATCGTGCGTATGAGCGGCGATGAAGTATTTACGATTATAGATAAAATTTTTAAGGGAAAAGAAAAGCTCTCGGAGGCGGCAACGCATACCATTCATCATGGATATATTGTGGAATATGAGCCGGGGGGACGGTTCTTGTGGAACAAAGATGAGCCGGAGGGACGGTTCTTGCGGCACAGAGATGAGCCAGAGGGACAGACCCTTCGGATCATGGATGAGGTGCTGGTGATGATTATGCGGGCGCCCCACACCTACACCGGTGAGGATACGGTCGAGATTGACTGTCATGGTGGTACCTTTGTTCTGACAAAGATTTTGGAAAATGTAATCAAAGCCGGAGCAAAACCTGCGGAGCCGGGTGAATTTACAAAACGGGCTTTTTTAAACGGTAAGATGGATTTATCTCAGGCGGAAGCGGTAATTGATGTCATTAATTCAAAAAATGAATATGCTTTGAAAAGTTCAATTAGTCAATTAAAAGGCAGTGTTAGAAATAAAATAACAACTATAAGAAATAAAATAATTTACCATACTGCATTTATTGAAACTGCACTTGATGATCCGGAGCATATCAGTGTGGATGGTTACGGAGAGACTTTGAAGGTTGCCATAGATGAGATTTTGGATGAATTAAAGGAGTTAATTGATTCTGCAGATGATGGCAAGACCATCAAAGAAGGTATTCAGACGGTTATATTGGGAAAGCCAAATGCGGGTAAATCGTCTCTTTTAAACGTTTTAACGGGGAAAAACAGAGCAATCGTCACAGATATCGCAGGCACGACGAGGGATATATTAGAAGAGCAGATACAGCTTCAGGGACTGTCTTTAAATGTGATTGACACGGCAGGCATTCGTGAAACAACGGATTTGATTGAACAGATGGGTGTAGAGAAGGCAAAAGAATACGCCTCTGAGGCAGATTTAATTATTTATGTGGTTGACGCCTCACGTGATCTGGATGAAAATGATGATAAAATACTAAAGCTTATCCTTGGTCAGAAAGCAATCATTTTATTAAATAAGGCAGATCTCGAAACTATTATAACGAAAGAAATCTTGCAAAATAGAATAAAAAAAGTTCAAAAAGAAATGAAAAATGAACAAAATCTTGCAAATATTCCGGCAATTGAGATTTCCGCCAAGAAAGAAAGCGGTATCAAGGAGCTGGAATCTACATTAAAATCAATGTTCCTGCATGGTGATATTCAGATGAATGATGAGGTTTATATCACAAATATAAGACAGAAAGCAGCACTTCAGGATGCATTTGAAAGTCTGAAAAAGGTGCTGATAAGTATTGAAGACAACATGCCGGAGGATTTTTATTCCATCGATTTGATGGATGCATATGAGTCACTCGGTAACATTACAGGCGAAACGATAGGAGAGGATTTAGCAAATGAAATATTCAGCAAATTCTGTATGGGAAAATAAGGACCAATATGATATTGCAGTAATTGGGGCCGGACATGCCGGTTGCGAGGCGGCACTTGCGTGTGCAAGGCTTGGACTTAAGACGATGATTTTCACGGTCAGTGTGGACAGTATCGCATTGATGCCGTGCAATCCAAACATCGGAGGCAGTTCAAAGGGACATCTGGTGCGTGAGCTGGACGCGCTGGGCGGTGAAATGGGGAAAGTCATTGATCGAACATTTATTCAATCGAAAATGCTTAACAAATCGAAGGGGCCAGCTGTTCATTCGCTTCGTGCCCAAGCGGATAAAGCATTTTACAGCCGCACGATGCGGCAGGTATTAGAATCACAGAAAAATCTGGATATTAAGCAGATGGAAGTGACGGATATTCTTGCAGAGGATGGTAAAATTACAGGAGTTCAGACATATTCCGGTGCGATTTATCCGTGTAAGGCAGTGGTTTTGTGTACCGGAACTTATTTGCGCGCGCGCTGCATTTACGGTGAAGTCAGCACGCAGACAGGGCCAAATGGTCTGCAGCCGGCAAATCATTTAACATCATCTCTTGAGAAACTCGGCATACAGATGTACCGGTTCAAGACAGGGACACCGGCCAGAATCGACAAAAACAGCATTGACTTCAGTAAGATGGAGGAGCAGTTCGGGGATGAGCATGTACAGCCGTTTTCATTTACAACGGACCCGGATGATGTCCAGATTGCACAGACTTCCTGCTGGCTGACTTATACAAATGAAACAACGCATGAAATTATTCGCGCGAATCTTGACAGATCCCCGTTATATTCCGGAATGATTGAGGGAACCGGACCGCGCTACTGCCCTTCAATTGAGGATAAGGTCGTAAAATTTGCAGATAAAAACCGCCATCAGGTATTTATTGAGCCGGAGGGATTAAATACAAATGAAATGTATGTCGGAGGGATGTCAAGTTCACTTCCGGAGGATGTACAGTATGCTATGTATCGCAGCGTACCGGGACTTGAGCATGCGAAAATTGTAAGAAATGGATATGCAATTGAGTACGACTGTATTGATGCAAGACAGTTAAATGCAACCCTAGAATTTAAAGAAATCAGCGGTTTATTCAGTGGCGGACAGTTCAATGGCAGCTCCGGATACGAGGAAGCAGCCGCACAAGGTCTTATAGCGGGCATAAATGCCGCGAAAAAGGTACGAGGCGAGGAAATGCTCGTATTAGACCGTTCGGAGGCTTATATCGGCGTTTTAATCGATGATCTGGTCACAAAAGAGAGCCATGAGCCATACCGTATGATGACATCCAGAGCGGAATACCGCCTTTTGCTTCGCCAAGACAATGCAGACCAGAGACTGACCAGAATCGGATACCGCATTGGACTGATTGATCAGAATCGCTATCAGAAGCTGATTGAAAAAGAAAAAATGATAAAAGAAGAGATGGAACGTCTGGAGCATATTCATATGGGAACATCAGATGAGGTACAGAAATTATTGGAAGAATGTGGAAGTACGCCTCTGACATCCGGAATTTCTCTCACAGAACTGATTCGCCGTCCGGAATTGTCTTATGAAGCTGTGAAATCAATTGATAAAACGCGCCAGCCCCTTCCGCGGGAAGTAATTGAACAGATTAATATTAATATAAAATATGCAGGATATATTGCAAGGCAGCAACGTCAGGTTGAACAGTTTAAAAAGATGGAAACAAAGAGAATACCGGAGAATATTGATTATAATGAAATCAAGAGCCTTCGGATTGAAGCAAAACAAAAATTGTCGGAAATCAAACCATTGTCTGTGGGACAGGCATCGAGAATATCAGGTGTGTCCCCGGCAGATATCTCCGTTTTACTGGTGCACATGGAACAATTTCGATAATGTAGCCATGGGGACGGTTCCTATGGCAAAAAATTTAGGTGCCGGAGGAACCGTTCCCATGGCACAGAAAGTGAGAATTTATGAGCGAAATATTTAAAAATAAGCTTGCGCAGCTGGACATTGAACTTAATGAACGGCAATACAGGCAGTTTGACCAATACTTTGAACTTCTCGTAGAATGGAACAACGTGATGAATCTGACGGGAATTACAGAGTATGAAGAAGTCAATGAAAAACATTTTGTTGATAGTCTGGCTATTGTGAAAGCAATAGATCTGAATCAGGTTCAGACTGTGATTGATATCGGAACAGGTGCCGGATTTCCGGGAATTCCATTAAAAATTGTTTTTCCGCATTTAAAGGTGGTGCTTTTAGATTCTCTTGGAAAAAGAGTGAAATTCTTAAATGCAGTGACAGAAGAACTGGGACTTTTAAATATCTCTGCAATTCATGGTCGTGCGGAAGATTTTGCAAAACAGAAAGAATACAGAGAACAATTTGATCTCTGTGTTTCACGGGCAGTTGCAAATCTGGCAACACTTTCAGAATACTGCTTGCCATATATACGGGTAGGGGGTATGTTTATTCCGTACAAATCAGGTGAAATAGAGGATGAGCTGAATGCTGCAAAAAAAGCATTTCACATTCTGGGTGGAAAGATTGATACTACAGTAAAATTTCAGTTGCCGGGTACAGATATTGGAAGATCATTTGTGAAAATAAAAAAGATAGAGAGTACCAGTAAGAAATATCCTAGAAAAGCAGGTTTGCCTTCAAAAGAGCCTTTATCATAAGATAGTAAAATTAGTTGTTAGAGATTTATTAGAAAAAGAGAAGATTTCAAAGGTATATGAAAAGTACCCTTGAAATCTTCTCTTTTTTATACGGTTTCTAAAAATACAGATAACTGTTCCATAAATTCTTTTGGAACTTCTAATTGTGGAAGCAGCTTCGCGTTTTCAATATTTGCAATTTCAATCGCAGGTAATTCGTTTTGATATTGATCTGCAGCAAGAATATTTTCAGGATTCCCGGTGCCGACAATAATGTAAATGCTATTATTGATATGATTTAATGCCTGCATAATGTTAGCGTTTGTATAACGTGAAACAATACTTGCATATAAATATTTTGAATGTGCATCTCCAATATGAGAAGATTCTAAATAAGTTGAAATAATTTTGTCAGTGACATTCCCCGGATTGTGGAAAAATTTTGTACGAAAATCATTTGTAATTGTAGTTCGTCGAATTAGTATATTATAGAGTAATGTTCCGATAATCGGAAGGTTAATTAAATCGCGGATAATCGTAGATTTTTTAGTAGGAATCTTTGCAAGTGAAATAGGACTGATTGGGTTTACCAATATAATACGATTTACTAATTCAGCATTATTTGAACATGCCATTATTGCAATTGCCGAAGCTTCACTGGTTGCCATAATATCTGTCTTTTCTTCGATAATGTGCTTAATGAAATCATTTATTAACTGAACATACAAAAAGTTCGTATAAGTTAAGTTCGGTTTATCTGATTTTCCACAGCCAAGTAAATCTAAAGCATATACAGTGTTTGTTTTAGATAATTCTTCAATTATCTGATTCCATTCACAGTGCGAACTTGTTGCATTTAAGTCATGAATTAGTAAAATTGGTTTTCCTGAACCTTGTTTTGTATAAAATATCTTACCAAATCTCCAATTATAATACTCACCGTCAATGTGACTGAAAATATCTTCAACGGTATCAGCTAAATTTCTAAATTTATTAATGATGTAAATTGCTCCTGTAGTTGCAGTTGCAAGCATAGTTAATGTAATGATTTTCCCCTTTGTTTTCATAGACACACCTCATTTCTAATGATGGTTCTATTATACTACAAATGTGTGAAAAAATGGAGTTTATTTTTAAATCATTTTCAAATTTTGTACAAATGTTTCACGTGAAACATCCACCAAAAAAATGTAATATAGTCAAATGTTTCACGTGAAACATTTGATAAAAAATAATATAAAATTTTAATGTTTCACGTGAAACATTGTGTAGATTATAATATTGAAAAGTGGTATAATGTAGAAGCATATTAAGGAAAGGGGAGCAACAAATGGGAAGAGTCATAGCAATTGCCAACCAAAAGGGAGGCGTAGGAAAGACTACGACAGCAATCAATCTTTCAGCTGCGTTGGCAGTACAAGGACAGAAAGTACTGAGTATTGACATGGATCCACAGGGAAATATGAGTAGTGGACTCGGCGTAGATAAAAATGATGTTGAAAATAACCTTTACGATGTTATTTTAGGGGAAAAATCGGCAGAAGAGTGCATTCGTAAAGAAATATTAGAAAATTTAGATGTTTTGCCGTCAGACATCAACTTATCAGCAGTAGAAGTTGAATTGATTGATAATGCAAACAAACAATTTATTATAAGAGATGCCATTGCGGATATTGTTGGCAATTATGATTATGTAATTATAGACTGTCCACCGGCACTTGGAACACTGACAATCAATGCTTTATGTGCCGCAAATTCGGTAATTGTGCCAATTCAGTGCGAATACTACGCTTTAGAGGGATTAAGTCAACTGATTCAGACTATCCAACTGGTCCAAGACCGATTAAATTCGGAGCTTGAAATGGAAGGTGTTGTATTTACAATGTATGATGCCAGAACAAATTTATCTCTGCAGGTTGTCGAAAATGTAAAGGATAATTTACAGCAAAATGTATATAAGACGATTATCCCAAGAAATATTCGATTGGCAGAGGCACCAAGTTACGGAATGCCTATCAATTTATATGATCCAAAATCAGCGGGAGCAGATGCCTATGCAAGATTGGCAAATGAAGTGATTCATAAAGGAGAAGATGACTAATGGCACCTAGAAGAAATGGACTTGGAAAGGGAATTGACAGTTTAATTCCACCAACACCGAAAAAAAGGACAGAAACAGAAAAAACAGTAGTCAAAACAGCCCCAAAAGAGGAGACTACTGCAAATACAGAAAAAAAAGAAGAGGCTGTCATCAATGGAGAACAGAAAGTTAAAATTACATTGGTAGAGCCAAACAGAGAACAGCCAAGAAAGGATTTCGATGAGGATTCTCTGTTAGAACTGGCAGATTCCATTAAACAGTATGGAGTGCTTCAACCATTATTGGTTACAAAGAAAGATGATTATTATGAGATTATTGCAGGTGAAAGAAGATGGAGAGCTGCAAAGCTTGCCGGTGTAAAAGAAGTACCTGTAATCATCAAAGATTATACAAATCAGGAAATTGTAGAGATTTCATTGATTGAAAATATCCAACGAGAAAATTTAAACCCAATCGAAGAAGCAATGGCATATAAAAGGCTTTTGGAAGAATTCTCCTTAAAGCAGGATGAAGTGGCAGAGAGGGTGTCAAAGAGTAGAACAGCTGTAACAAACTCTATGCGCTTATTAAAGCTCGGTGATAGAATTCAGCAGATGATTGTGGACGATATGATTTCCACAGGACATGCAAGAGCACTTCTTGCAATTGATGATGATGAGCAAAGATTTATTCTCGCCAACAAGATTTTTGATGAAAAGCTTAGCGTACGCGAGACGGAGAAGCTGATTAAATCAATCAAGAATCCAAAGAAGCAGGCTGCTAAACCAAAACAGGAGACAGACCAGTTTATCTATGACAATCTCATTGAAAAGATGAAGGGTGCCATCGGAACTAAGGTCAACATTGCGCCAAAAACAAAAGGAAAAGGTAAAATTGAAATCGAATACTATTCGGAGGAAGAACTCGAACGTATATTCGACTTAATTATGTCGACGCAGGAAGCATAGAACTGACATAGGAGATAGAAAGATAAATATTGGAGGATTATATGGGCATGTTAGGAAATTTAGGAATAGACCCGTTGTATATTTTTATACTATTATTTTTAATACAAATACTATTGTTTGTGTTATTGATTAATATAAATATGAAATACAACCGTTTGAAAACAAGTTATACTTCGTTTATGAGAGGAAAAGATGGAAAAACTATTGAAGAATGTATTTTAGACCGCTTTGATGAAGTTGAAAAGTTTGCAAATATTGCAAAAAGAAACCGTCAGGACATCCGTGATATCAACAGAAGTATCTTAAGTAATTACCAGAAACTTGGTATTGTAAAATACGATGCATTTCATGAGATGGGCGGCAACTTAAGTTTTGCACTGACCATGTTAGATGCGAAAAATAACGGATTTATTATTAACGCAATGCACAGCCGCGAGGGATGCTATACCTACATCAAAGAAATCGTAGGCGGAGAGAGTTATATTGAGCTGGCAGACGAGGAGGCAGAATCACTCGAAAGAGCTATTTATCAGGAATCGTATGATTCAGATATCAAAGATATCATCGAAGAATAAAAATAAGAATAAAGTATAGGAGAAGGTTAGAATGTTAGATATTAAATTTTTAAGAGAAAATCCGGATGTAGTAAAACAAAACATCAAGAATAAATTTCAGGAAGCAAAATTACCGCTTGTTGATGAAGTGATTGAATTGGATCAGAGAAACCGTGATATCAAAGGCGAAGTGCAGGCACTCAGAGCCAACAAGAATAAAATTTCCAAACAGATCGGTGCTCTTATGGCACAAGGTAAGAAGGAAGAAGCAGAAGAAATTAAGGCACAGATTTCCAAAGAGGGTACTCGCATTGATGAGTTGTCAAAAGAAGAAAAAGAAGTAGAAGAAAGAATCAAAACAATCATGATGACAATTCCAAATATCATTGATCCTTCTGTACCAATTGGAAAAGATGACAGTGAAAATGTAGAGATCCAGAAATACGGAGAGCCGTTCGTACCTGATTTTGAAGTTCCTTATCATACAGAAATCATGGAAAAATTCAATGGAATTGATTTGGATGCAGCAGGCAAGGTTGCAGGAAATGGTTTCTACTATCTGATGGGCGATATCGCAAGATTACATTCAGCAGTGATTTCATACGCAAGAGATTTCATGATTGACCGTGGATTCACATACTGTGTGCCACCATTTATGATCCGAAGCAACGTTGTAACAGGCGTGATGAGCTTTGCAGAAATGGATGCAATGATGTATAAAATTGAAGGTGAGGACCTTTATTTAATCGGCACAAGTGAGCATTCCATGATCGGTAAATTCATAGATACCATGTTAGATGAAAATCAGCTTCCACAGACGCTGACAAGCTATTCTCCATGTTTCCGAAAAGAAAAGGGAGCTCATGGCATCGAGGAGCGCGGTGTTTACCGTATCCACCAGTTTGAGAAGCAGGAAATGATTGTTGTATGTAAACCGGAAGAGAGTAAATCATGGTACGATAAATTATGGCAGAATACGGTTGATTTATTCCGCACACTGGATATCCCGGTTCGTACATTAGAGTGCTGTTCCGGAGATTTAGCAGACTTGAAGGTAAAATCCTGCGACGTAGAAGCATGGTCACCAAGACAGAAGAAATATTTCGAAGTAGGAAGCTGCTCGAATCTCGGTGATGCACAGGCGAGAAGACTTGGCATCCGCGTGAAAGATGAAAACGGCGATAAATATTTTGCACACACATTAAATAATACAGTTGTAGCTCCACCGAGAATGCTGATTGCGTTCTTAGAGAACAACTTAAATGAGGATGGTTCTGTTAATATTCCAACAGCACTTCAGCCATATATGGGTGGCATGAAGAAGATTGAAGTGAAGAACGCATAAAGATCATGTGTGGAAATGAAATCAGAACGCATAAGGAGATTATATGCATCAATATTTAAAGGCAATCGGTTTTGGAAATATTGTTTCCAAGAAAGAGGAAAAAGAATTATTACAGCAGATAGAAGAAACATTTACACATCAAACCATTGTCTCTTATAACGAGGATGCAGATTTTTGTGAATACCAGAAGACTTACGGAACTGGGATGGGTATTATTGTTTGCGGAGAGATGGACGAGAAAGAAATATTTGAGCGGGAATACTATTTTCCGGTGTTTCGCGGGACTGGCGTAACCTCGTATGCAGATGTCACAGTGGAGCGCAAGATTGACCACGAAGAATACATGGGAATCTGCGAAGACATTCGCGTGGACATCAGCCTTATT
Organism: Hespellia sp.; assembly: GCA_028694105.1. GTDB lineage: Bacteria > Bacillota > Clostridia > Lachnospirales > Lachnospiraceae > Hespellia. The sequence continues at coordinate 79,303 of JAQUUC010000007.1, read as the reverse complement.
TTCCATGTGCAGAACGGTGTGGATTATATGCGGGAGGTGAAGGCAGGTCTGGTTCCGAAAAGGGGAACATCCCTGACCTTATCAGGACTTGCCATAAGTGGAAAGGTACTATTTCCGGTCAAAAAGGATGCAGAGCTGGTAAAGAAGAAAAAAGAAGAGAATCTCAACCGGTTATCGCTTCTGAATGCAGCCCACAAGGGTGATCAGACCGCGATAGAGACGCTGACATTAGAGGACATTGATACATATTCAAAGGTGTCCAGAAGACTCGCAAATGAGGACGTATTTACAATTGTGGACACCTATCTGATGCCATATGGTGTGGAGTGTGACCAGTATTCAATTCTCGGTGAGATTCAGAAATGTACAATTGCAGAGAATCATGTAACAAAGGTACCGATGTATCAGATGACGCTTCAGGTGAATGAATTGAAATTTGATGTCTGTGTGCCGGTGAGCGGGGTGCTCGGTGAGCCGGAGGTCGGAAGAAGATTCAAAGCAAATATATGGTTACAGGGATATATTAACTTTTAATTTAATAAAATGGTTGAAATTGTTGCTGTAAAATGATAAAACATAAGAGTGGATTTTTTTAATCGAAAGATAAAGAAATCCACGAGATGGGTTCCCTTAGTTAAATGGATATAACAAGCGCCTCCTAAGCACTAGTTGTGGGTTCGATTCCCGCAGGGAACGTTATAGCAGTCTTAAATCTTATTTTAATTCGAAACACAGCCTTCAATTTTTTTGAATTGCTGTGTTTTTTTGTTGTAAAAAATATTGTTCAAAGAGTAAATGGTGTGGGCTTCAATTTTGGCGCACAGGAAGGAGCGGAGGGTTCATGAAAAAAACATTAATGATAAAAGATACGCCGGTATTAGAGATTGATGAGAACCTGCAGTGTAAAATTTTAGATTTTGATCGATTGCCTTTTTCTTTGAGAAAAGAAACGGTGACGGGAGAAGATTACTACAATTGGGCTGCAAATCGAATTCTTCCAATAGACAGAATATATGCAAAAGAAATTCTAAATGCATATGGATTATCTCAGTCAAGTCATTATGATGTCTTTCTGAAATGCCGCGGATTTAGTCTGACGGACTCTTATTGGATAAGGGAAGCGGATGACGTAATCACATGGGAAAAAAGAAATCTTTTTAAGAATGCGATTTCGCTTTCAATTGTTGAGACTTCACTCTCTGGACGAACAAATGTACATTCCATCCCATTAAACGAAAGCAGAAAGAGGATTACAGAGCCAACACCGGAGCTGACAACATTAGGCGTGAATGCGAAGGCGTGGATTCGTGAAAATGAGATTCTGTATTTACACAAGGTTGGAAAAAATGAAATTGCAGCGAATGATATTCTGAATGCCTTGGACTTTACACATATTGAATACAAATTGTCGACAGACGAACAGATTTCAAAATACATTAGTGCAGAACGAAAAGGCTGGCTGGATGGAGTGGGAGAGAAGATTGTTCATTCAAAAATCTTTACATCAGAAGATAAATCGTTTGTTCCATTTGAGGAGATTGAAAAATTTTGTTCGTTTTATAATATGGACCCAATAGATGTGGCAATACAGATTTCCGCTCAAAAATACCACGAAATGCAGGTGGCTGATTATATACTGAACAATTCGGATCGTCACACACAAAACTGGGGATTTATTATGGATAATGAATCGGGAAAATTAATCGACTTATGTGATTTGTTTGATCACGACCGGGCATTTCACCTATCAGAAAATTTGCGATCACAAACATCTTACGAAGAGTCTCTTGAAAAGTCAGCGGTAAAATCCACAGGGATAATCAGGCCGGACTTCAAAAAAATGAATGCGATGGACAAACCAGAGCTCATGACTGACCAGCAGTGGGACATGGTAAAAAAGCATGTGGCAATTCTGCAAGATGCTCTTGAAACGACTTCTCAATGATGAGCGGGAATAGTTATACCACAAGTATAATGACAGAATTGAAAAAACATGTTATATTGTTTCTAGTAAGAAACAGCGGGCAGATGTCCAGAAGGGAAATAACGACAATGACAACAGTAATGACTTTAACATTTATTCTTAATAGTGAACGTAATGAGAAAGCACTGGATTCAAAACAGGGCTTCAATTTCATACGCTCATTTAAGATAAGACAAATGCTGATGTGATTGGTTGATATAGATTGAAATCAATACAGAGATTTTTAAATCCGCTTATCTTGTGAGAACAGGTAGGCGGATTTTTTTACTCCATTAGCTCAGATGGGGAATTTCTAAGGAATGTAGTCAAAAAAGGAGAAAATATGTTAGAGATAAAAGGAAAGAAGAATACTGCAATCTGCTATGCAAAAGTAATAGAAGACGAAGCAATTGAGCAGATTCGCAGAATGTGTGATTATGAGTTCGCAGAGGGAAGCAAAATCAGAATCATGCCGGATGTACATGCCGGAAAAGGCTGTACTATAGGCACGACAATGACAGTCTGCGATAAGGCAGTGCCAAACATTGTAGGTGTAGATATTGGCTGTGGAATGTATACAGTTTCTATTGGCAAAGAGCAGGTTGATTTTGAAAAGCTAGATGAAGCAGCTCACTATGTGCCATCAGGTATGAATGTATGGGAAGGACGTCAGGAGAGATTTGACTTAACAGAATTACGCTGTCATAGAAGTCTCAGAGATACAAAAAGATTGGAGAGAAGCTTAGGAACACTGGGTGGAGGGAACCATTTTATTGAAGTGGATCAGGCTGCAGATGGAATGAAGTATCTTGTGATCCACACCGGCAGCCGAAATCTTGGAAAACAAGTGGCAGAAATAGCATGGAATAAACGAGAGACTACAATTCCGGAGGACTTATGCTTTTTGTATGGAACGTATTTGGAAGATTATTTGCATGATGTTGAAATATGTCAGAATTTTGCCAGACATAACCGAGAGAAGATTGCCGAAGTTTTACTTCAAAGAACTGGAATGACCGGAACTAATGGATTTCACACAATCCATAACTATATTGATACAGAGGAAATGATCCTTCGTAAAGGAGCGATTGCGGCACACGAAGGAGAGCAAGTGCTTATCCCAATCAATATGCGGGATGGAAGCGTTCTTGCTACAGGAAAAGGAAATGCAGAATGGAACTATTCAGCGCCGCATGGGGCTGGAAGATTAATGTCCAGAAGAAAAGCAAAAGAAACGATTGATATGGAAGCCTATAAAACTGCAATGTCAGGGATTTATACAACTTCTGTAAACAATTCGACGCTGGATGAAGCACCGATGGCATACAAATCTTTGGAAGATATTATAGATGTCATCCGGGATTCAGTGGATGTGATTGATGTAATGAAACCGATTTATAATTTTAAGGCATCTGACTAGAACAAACTGTTCTGGCCAGAGCCGGAACAGGAGGAAAATGAAATGTCTACATTGCCAACGATAGACATGGCTTTGACAGGTCAGAATATTGTCAACTTGCGAGTGAACACAGGTTTATCAGTTAAAAACTTACAGGATATCTTTGGATTTGCGACACCACAGGCAATCTATAAGTGGCAACATGGAACAACTCTGCCATCTTTGGATAATTTAGTTGTTTTAGCTGCTGTGTTTCAAGTACAGATCGATGATATTTTAGTTGCCAGGTATGTGTAAAAACGTCCAGTATTTAATCAGCGCATAAACTATAGCAGATTCTTTACGGAGTCTGCATCAGGCCCCTTGGTCTAAATGGTAAGGACACCAGCCTTTCACGCTGGCAATGTTGGGTTCGAGTCCCACAGGGGTCATTTTTAATTGGTTTGCCGGTTATTTCAGCATTCTTATCTGGTATGTGTTTTGTTGGAAATTACTCGTACACTTAATATGGAAATAAACAAAAACGGAATTTAAAAATACACATTACGGATTCAAGGGATATTCAATTAATTTAAAACGAGTGAAAATTAATGATAATCATTAATAAATAATTGACATACATTATGCTCAGTGCTACACTAAAGTCAGGGAAAAGCGTACAGATGACAAGTACGTATAACGAGAATCTGACGAAATTTTGTAGGAGGCTTTAATGATATGGATGAGAATGTTTATACAACAAATGTGGAAAGAAGAGAGAAAAAAGGATATTCAAGAGGTTTTAAGGTTTTACTTGGATTAGGAATATTTTTGACCGGAATACAAAGTTTGGGTGGGGTTTCCTATATTATATTTGGTATGAGAAAACAAGTATGGCTGGAAGTTGGAATGTGTGGATATGTAAGGCAGGTATTTTATTTTCTCTGCATTTTGTGCTGTTTTGTTTCAATAATTAAAATAGCATCAAGCCAGAAGTTATTTTCAAAGCTGGTAGTGCAATGCATGCGAATTGTTGGAAGTCTGATTATGGTATCTGCATTTTTATTACCACAGCTGCAGGGGTATAAAACTTCGGGCTTTGAGATCGTGTCGTATGGAACATTTATGCTGGCGGATGGAAATATCTTGATATTAGGAATCATTTTACTGATTTTTGCAGGAATTATTAAACAGGGATTCTCCATGCAAAATGAAATCGATGAAATATTGTAGGTGGGTATATGGCGATTATATTAAGGTTAGATCGAGTAATGGCAGATAGAAAGATGTCATTAAAGGAACTTTCAGAAAAAGTCGGGGTTTCGAATGTTAATTTATCTAAAATGAAAACCGGAAAAATAAGTGCGATTCGTTTCTCAACATTAGATGCGATTTGTGATGTTTTAAATTGTCAGCCGGGTGATATTTTAGAATATCAAAGAGAACTCAAAAAGTAGAATAGTGAAATCATAGCACCCTCAAAATAAGGAGTAAAAATGCTTTACAAACCCTTGTTTTGAGGGTATTATAATGTATAAAGATAGAAATATCGGTTAATCTATTTAGAAGAGGATGATAAGATGAAACAATTTGCAGTCCAAAAAGCAGTGCGGGGAATTGATTTAAAAAGACTTAGAAACAAATTGAATATGACACAGGCTGACTTTGCAGTTTTAGTAAATGTTTCGAAAAAGACGATTGAAAGATGGGAGAGCTGTGACAAGGAGATTATTGGTCCAATCACGACACTGCTTAGCCTGATGGAAAATGATACCGATCTTGCAGTCGGACTGGAGATTCCAGAGAAAGCATTTCCACTTCGTATGATTTATATGTTTCGAAATCAGGTGTGTACAGTGATAGACATTGATGATAGAAATCGGAAAATTAAAATATACAATTATCGGAAAGATTATATTTATCGTGCATTTGGAAAAGAAGAGCATCCAACATATGAACAGTATGAAGATTTTTTGGAATCACGGTGTTTTTCAAGAAATCTGGATAAAATGAAGCTGATGTTAAAAGAGTTGTCAATTCCATTTTATGATCCAATGCTGATTGTGCAGAGGACGGAAGGCAGAATGGCGGAGGATGAGTTTTGGTTGAAGATAGAAAGAGGTGCGTATGATTGAGGTATTTGAGCAGGACATTTATATGGATTATCGCAAGTCATCTAAAGGAAATCAGCTAAAATGGCGAAAAGATCAACTGTGGTATAAGACGGATTATATAGGATATGAGGGTTTAAGTGAGTACATGGTATCTCATTTGCTGGAGCATACTGATTTGAAAAAGGATTGGTTTATTCGTTATGAAACGGAAGAGATACAGTATAAGAGCCAGCAGTATCGGGGGTGCGTAAGTCAGAATTTTCTTCAGGAAGGATGGCAGATTATTACATTGGAGCGATTGTTTCAGACGGTCTACGGAAGAAGTCTGAATGAATGTATTTATACGATTGATGAGGTAGAAGACCGGATACAGTTTCTTGTGGAACAGACGGAGAAGATGACAGGTCTTGCCGAGTTTGGAAAATATATGAGTATCCTCCTTACAATCGATGCTTTTTTTAAAAATGAGGATCGGCATACGCATAATATTGCTGTCCTGCTGGATGATTTAGGAACATATCGATATTGTCCGATCTTTGATCATGGAGGGGCGTTGCTATCAGATACTACAATGGATTATCCTCTCGACGGTGACCTGCTGATGCTGATGAAAGAAGTAGAAGCAAAAACAGTTTCGAGCGATTTTAATGAGGCACTGGATGCCGTGGAAAAATTGTATGGATGCAATCTGCGGATGAATTTTGAAAAAAAGGATATAGGGAGATTGCTGGAAAAGGAGCCGTATTACCCGGAAGAAATAAAGCGGAGAGTTGAGCAGATGCTGCGATGGCAGATGGATAAGTACTGGTACTTGTTTTCGAAATAAGGTGATAAAAACTGGACAATTAAGAAATAAAATATATTATAAGTATTGCTTTTGGAAGAATTATATGATATCCTTTTTACAAGCATTACTTTCTATTTTTCTTATAACGCAATAGCGTTCTATATATTGGTCGTTCGACCGTTCATAGAAATTTTCGATGCTTAAACAACCCAATGATAAGCAGAGAGGATTTTTTACACGGACGAAAGCATTTCCTCCTGCAATATTTTCGCAAGGAGGAAAAGATATGAAACAAGTCAGCAGAGTAAGGGGAACCATTGGATTGGAGAACTCATTAAAGCAGGCACCGGAGGAGAATCGGTATGATGAGATTGGAAAAAAAGTGTTCCGCCACAAGGAAGTTTTAGCGAATATTTTAAAGTACAGTGTGCCGGAATATGAACATTACTCTTGTCAGGAGATTATGGGATTTATCGAGGGCAACAGTATTTCTGTAGAAGATTACATTGCGCTGGACACAGACAGCCGCATTGCAGGAGATGATACTACAATGACTTCAAGGGATGAGACAAATTTAACCTTTGATGTTAAATTTCGAGTGTTACAACCAGTCGAGAAACCGGTACATCTTCATATTGACATCGAACTACAGGGAAAGTATCATCCGGGATATCCAATTGAAAAGCGTGGAATTTACAATCTGTCAAGATTAATTGGCTCGCAGATTGAAGTGGTAAATGCAAAGACGAATTACAACAAGCTGGAGAAGGCTTACTGTATCTTTATCTGTGTTGGAAACCTGCCACAATATTTGTGGAACACGGTGTCTTATTACAAGTTTACTAACACGAAAAATATTGGTGACGTTGTGACGAAAGAAGAAAACTATGATCTGATGGGGCTTGTGATTATAAGAATCGGAGAAGCTGTGGATAAGAACATCATAGATATCATACGCTTTCTGCATGGTATTTTCTATGATGTAACAGAAGTAGATGATTATATCGATTTTTCGGATAACGAAGAATTTCGGAAGGAGATGGGAAGCTTGGCAATTACAGGAGAACATCTAATTGAATATGGGCAGCATATAGAACAGGAGAATACCCGGAAGGAAAAAGAGCGTGCGGAAAAAGCAGAAGCGCGTGCAGAAAAGGCAGAACATGAACTTGAAATCCTATATCGAAGAATCGAAGAGCTTGAAAAAAGAATAAAACAATAATTTAGTAATTGATAAAAACATCTAAATGCTCAAAAAATGCATCAGGAAATCTGCGCTCCAATCAAATCAAACATTTATTTGTTAATAATGATACGTCTTTCTTTTAGAGATTTTTGAATATCCTCTTTCACAGATTATAAATTTCCCTTGTCAACAGAGGAGACTGCAGCAGGGCATTATCTGCCCCGATGCTTCTCTTTTTTCTTTTGCTGTTTTAGTTCAAACATGTGCTTTGCTTCGGCCAGCTTTTGCTCGCGACTTTTCACTTTGCGTTCCTGCCTGCACTGTTCCTGCTGTAATTTCAAAGCCTGCTGTGCCTTTGTGCCAATCCCAGTGTCTTGTAATTGTTTTTTTACAGCACGCTGCATTCTCTTTGGATTTACTTTGAGTTCCTTTACAGCAGACTCCACAGCTGGACTGAATTTCAAGTTGTAATAGTGTTTTAGGATGAATTCATAAACCTCATAATCCTTTGGCTCTGCGCCAAACGTCACTTTAGCTACGTATAACTTTTGGTCTTCAAGTCTTTCAAAAACGCCGACCCAGAATGGTTCATCAAAATACACCGTTAACTTGTCACTTACTCTGCCCATAATAATCCCTCCTTTAATTAATTGAAATGGACAAAGAATGGACAACCCGGAGGGGCAGGTTACTTACCCTAACATGTAGGACGGCCGGGCTACCTACCGGCTCTGGTGTGTATTTCTGCATACGTTGCGTTTTTATCTTTGTATGTTATATAATCAAACCTCAACGGGCGGACATAAAATAGTTTCGCACCCGCAGATATTGATCTTTAGCTTACTTTAGAAACTCTATCACTTTATCCTGCTCTGTTTTAGTGAGTTTGTTCATATGTCCTCTGTCTTGCAATAGATAAGTAGTACAGTTTGTAATTATTTTTTCAGACTGTGGAATAACTAAATCAGCCGGGAACATGCAGTCGTTTTCACCAGCCAAAACAAGTGTGGGAGCAAGACATTTTCTCATATCTTTTGGGTTTACATTGCTCGGCATACCTGCCTTTATTTTTGCATTGTCAATGCTGCATTTTGCAGTCTCAAAGATATCATCATCAATGTTATCCACCGTTACAGCCATTGGCATCATACATTTTATGAACCATTTCTGGTTATGAGTAATCCAATACATGATCATGGGAAAAGCCATGCGAATCAATTTGATTGCTGGTTCATTTTTCATTCCGTCCTCTAAAATAGCCAGCATCCTTTTCGTCAGATCTGTTACTCCCTCAAAATCGAATATTGTTCTTTTTATTATATATTTGTGGATGATTGGCTGTCAACGGGAGAATAAACCATTCTTCAAAATTTTTGGTGAAAATGAACATATAGTGAAGTATTTTAAGGATTATATTGTGTGAAATGTTGAATAAATTCTTTTTACGTGATACGATATAAAAGAGTAAGTTTGCGTGGAGAAAGTGGGTCACCGAGGAGGAAGCTAAGTATGAGTTTGTTCTATATTGATGAAGCGGATGAATTAAATGAACTGGTACAGCGGATGTCGAAAAGACAGTACGAACAGTCACCGGGATTATATGAAGATCTTCCTGAGCGGGCAAAGAAATTTATGAAACGGGACTTCTTTTACGGAATCTCATATTTAAAGTCTGCAATTGATTTAAAACAGGAACAGATTTTTGTATCGTATGTGAGGTGGACTTATGAATATCTGACCTATTTGATGACCTATGTGAGCAGAGAGCAGATGACAGAGCAATGTATCGAATTTTACGTTGCTATGTCAGTGTGTCTAAAAGATGAATTGTCACCAGAAAATTATGAATTCGCAGAAAGCTGTATTCAGCGGGGAATACAGGAAATTAAAAGACTGTACAAAGAAGGCTTTCAGATAGTGGAAGAAGAGAGTCAGGGACAGAAGAAAAAATATAATCAAATTGCAGCAGAATATATTGCCATCGTCCTGAGAAAAGATTCCAAAGAGGCAATGCAGTATTTCCTGAACCTATATCAGGGAGGAATGAATATTGCTGATATTTATCTGGAAGTAGTACAGAAAGTGATGCGCAAGATCGGTGAATTATGGTTCGAGAAAAAAATCAGCGTGGCACAGGAGCATTACTGTACAGCATTGACCCAGACAGCGATTTCCCAGCTGTATTTTACGATCTTTTCAACCCCTCCGAATGGACATACCATGATAGGATGCTGCATTGGAGGAGAACTTCATGAATTGGGAATGCGTATGATTACCGATTTATTTACCTATGCGGGATGGAACAGCTTGTTTTTGGGAGCAGGGGTACCGGAAGAAGCACTGATTCACACCGTGAAGGAACAAAAGCCGGACCTGATCGCGCTATCCGTCACGATGCCACAGCATTTAGTTCTGTGTAAAAATATGATTAAAGAATTACGCAGTAGCGCTCCTGATGTAAAGATTGCTGTGGGAGGGAGAGCGTTTGAGGATGTACCGGATATTTGGCGTGAATGGGATGCAGATATTTATACAACAGATGCAAGGGGACTGATTCAATGGGCACAGAAGAACATTTCGTAAAAACAGAGATAACAGAAGAACAGTTCTATCTGGAAGAGATGCAGAAGATGAATAATCAGATGATCAATATGCAGAGAGAGCTGAACCGTGCGCTGATGGAATCCAGAAGAATGCAGGAAGAACTAAAGCAAAACGAAGAGTTGAGGATTGCACTGGAGGTATCAGAAAAAGCCGGAAAGGCAAAAATGGATTTTATGTCACGAATGAGTCATGATCTGCGGACACCGATGAATGTTATCATGGGATTGACGGCGGCTACACTGGACGAAGCCGATCATCCGGAAACAGTTCGGGAAAACATGACTCATATTCGCTCTGCCAGTGATTATATGCTGGGGCTTATCAATGACATTCTGGATCTGGATAAGGCGGAGAAGGATGCAGTTGTATTGAACCCGGAGCCGTATAGTTACAAGGAATTTCTTATGGATATGGGGACGCTGTTCCGGGCGCAGTGTACCGCGAAAAATATTACGTTGGAAATCAAAAAATCATCGCTGAATCCGACGGTTATGACTGATAAGCAGCGGCTCAAGCAGATATTTTTCAACATTATTTCTAATGCGGTCATATACACACCACCGGGTGGTAAAATCACCATGGGTGCCTATGATGTAAGCATTGACGATGCGCAAAAGAAACTCTCTGCCGTATATCGTATTGCGGATAATGGAATCGGCGTGTCTGAGGAGTTTAAGGAGCATCTCTTTGAACCGTTTGCACAGGAAGACAATGGTGTCAGCCCGGAACTGAAGGGAAGCGGACTTGGACTCTGCATAGCCAAACGACTGCTGGAGCAGATGGGTGGAACCATACAGATTGAGAGTCAAAAGGGAAAAGGAACCACGGTAAGTGTGAAGCTGTCCTTTGAGCTGGCAGAAAAAAATCAGATCGACATATCAGAAGCCGGGGAGCATCAGGATCCTGCAGAACATTCTCTTGCCCAAAAAACGATCCTGCTTGCGGAGGATCATCCGTTAAATGCGCAGATTGCCAAAAAGCTGCTGGAAAAGAAAAAGATCAATGTAATTCATGCAGAAAATGGAGAGGTGGCAGTTGAACTGTTTGCGGCATCTCCGACTGGAGGTTTTGACGCGGTTCTTATGGATATTCGCATGCCCAAGATGTCAGGGCTGGAGGCTGCAAAAGCAATTCGCAGCATGGACCGGGCGGATGCAGCCACGATTCCGATTATTGCCATATCAGCCAACGCATATCCAAGGGATATACAGGAGAGCCTGAAAACAGGAATGAATGCCCATCTGGCAAAGCCGATAAAACCGGAAGAACTTTACGAAACACTGGAAAAATTTATGTGATTGATATCGACATTTTAGAGAATGGGAGGGCAAACGCGTGAGCGAAGATAAAAGCGACCGAGCTGGAAAAAACAGACTGACAGCGTTTGTCGGTAACCATAAAGGCGTGTTTGTAAATATTCTGCTGATGTGTGTTCTTGCGTGCAGTATTGCATTTTTGCTTTTGGTGAATCAAAGGCTGAGAAACTCGGTACAGAAAGAACGGATAGAGGCTGTTGATCAAATCGGGTATTTGCTGACGGAGAGAATCTCTCAGTTGAAAGATACTTACGGCACGCAGGTGGATGCGGTTGCGAATATGATTTCCAAGGGAAATCGTGAATTTAATGATGATCTTTCGGCGTATTTTGTAGAACCGGAAGAATGGCTTATGCTCGATCAGGAGGGGAACTTTTTCACCGTGAGCGGAGACACTGCTGTCTTGGTCGGAGACAGCCGGATTACAGAGCGGGTGTTTCAAGAAGAGAATACATTTTCCAGTTTTGTTTCGATTCAGGGAAGAGGAGACTATTGGGCGTTTACGCATGCGCTCGATCATGTGGAGATTTCCGGACGAACGATAATCGGACTGTGTCGGCTTGTTCCGACAGAGACATTTGCTGATATAACGACAGTCTCGCTGTATGACCATCTGGGCAGCAGTTATATCGTAGACCGTGACGGCATTATTGTGATGCATCCGGATGATATTAGTTCGGAAAGTCTGTTTCAGGGATACACGGTTTACTCTTCGTTAAAAAATGCAGGTATAGCAGAAAAAGAATATGCTGAATTGAAAACAGCAATTTCCTCCGGTGGAGAGTATCAGACGACCTATGTTGCAGACAATATAAGCTGGCTTGTGCTTGCCCTGCCAAGTACGGAGGAGTATGAACTGCTGGTAACGGTGCCAATTTCTATTACAGCAGAAGACACCTATTCAGGACTTACCTATCTTATGATCGCGGTTGTGGCGGTTTGTATGGCAGGCGGAATCATTCTGTTTTATAATCAGCACAGCCTGATGCGAAAAGGACGGGATGTGCAGGTGCAGTTCGCAAAAGCAGCAGCCAAGAGTGATTTTATGAATAAAATGTCGCATGATATCCGGACTCCGCTCAATGCGGTAGTCGGGTTACATGAGCTTGCGCTGGAATCCATGGATGATAAAGAGATGGTGCAGGACTGCATTGTGAAAGCGCAGGCATCTAATAAATATCTGATTTCACTTATTAACGATGTGCTGGATATGAGCCGTATTGAGGCTGGAAAAATGAACATCAATAACGACCGCATTGATTTAGAGGAAATTGTAAATCATGTGATGCAGATGGAGAGTCAGCCCGCGTCCGATGCGAGGATTCAATTTACCTGCGAAGAAAAAGAAAAATTCAGCACAGACTATATGGGGGATTCTGTACGAATCAGACAGTGCCTGATGAATCTTGTGAGTAATGCAATCAAGTTTACCCCGCCAGAGGGCAGCGTCGTGTTATCGGTAGGGCGAACTCCACTGGATGATCAAACAGACCAGATCAGTTTTGCGGTTGAGGATACCGGAGTGGGTATGAGCGAGGAATATATACAGCATATTTTCACTCCGTTTGAGCAGGAAAAAAATTCTATGACAAATGCAACTCTTGCCGGAAGCGGTCTGGGGCTTTCGATTGTTTACAACCTTGTAATGCTGATGGACGGTACGGTTACGGTCAACAGCAAAAAGGATGTGGGCAGCCGTTTTGAAATCCTGCTGCCACTTCAAAGAGTCAAAAAGGAAGCGGAAAATCAGAAAAAACAGGAAGAAGAGGTTTCCGGAGCAGTTCTAAAAGCAGCCCTAGGCGGGAAACATATACTGCTTGTAGAAGATCATCCAGTCAACCGTCAAATCATTGCAAAACTTTTAGAAAAAATGGGATTGATTGTTGATGCGGCAGAGAATGGCCGGATTGGTGTTGATATGTTTGATTCATCGGAGGCAGCGTACTATTCGTTCATACTGATGGATATTAAGATGCCGATTATGGACGGTTTGGAAGCCGCAAAAGCAATTCGGCATCTGGACAGGGCAGATGCACAGACGATTCCAATTATTGCACTTTCGGCAAATGCGTTTGAAGAAGACAGGAACGCATCGATTGAAGCAGGTATGCAAATGCATTTGGCAAAACCGGTAGATGTTGTGGAACTGAAAAAAGTTTTGATGAGGATTGTTAAGGGGGATCATAAGTTATGAAATTCAAAAGAAAAGTAATTGCAATACTATGTGCAATATTATGTATAACTAGCGTTCTGTTATCTGGCTGTTCATCAACGAAAACCGAAAGTGCTTATACATCGGAGAACGACATCTTAAGTTATGAAGCCATCGCCACGGACAAGACGGTCATCACGTTTGGGAAATTCTATACATTCGATCACAAAGAACTGGAGTCATCGCTGGAGAAAAAGTTCCCGGAAGTCGATTTTGTCTTTGAAGAATGCAGTGCCGGTGACAAGCAACTGCCATACATGAAAATTTTAGCAGACAATGGCTCACTGCCGGATCTGTTTCTGACGAATCAGACCATTCCGGAAAATGATTTCTTATATGATCTTGGCGGTGAAAGTTATGCCGGCAGATATAATTTATCTTCCCTGCAGGCGATATCGGTGAACGGGCATCTGTACCAGATCCCGGTCAGCAACATAACCTTTGGCATCGCCTATAACAAGGATTTATTCAAGCAGAATGGCTGGAGTGTTCCTTCAACATTAGATGAACTGTATGCTCTGTGCGACACGATTTCCGAGACAGGGATAAGGCCCCTGGTCACCTGCATGAAGTATTGCTCGACGGTGGAATCCTTGCTGTTCGGGCTGAGCTACAACGAAACCTTTGCTTCCGCCGAGAAGCGAAATGCCTACAATAGCTTTGTAAAAGGAGAGACTTCCGATTCAGACATTCTGAAGCCTTTCAGCGAAGTATTAAAAAAGCTTTACGACAAGGGAATTGTAATAGAGGGTGATTTCAGTTCCAGCGCAACGACTACCCGGCATGATCTGTACAACGGCACGATCGCCATGATGCCTTGCCACCTTGACATTGTTGCCTTGGCCGAATCCGAAAAACCGGAGGCCGAAATCGGTTTTATCGGATTTCCCACAACGGAGTCCGACCGGCGCGTTATGCAGGTCGTGCCGGGGGCAAACATCTCGCTCAGCAAAGCGGCGATGGAGGACAAGGACAAAAGCGAGATCCTCAATGACGTGATGGATTATATCAGTACAGATGAAGGACAGGAGGCGATTTTTCAGGTGATCTCCGGCGTCAGCACGTTGACTTCCTATCAGCAAAATATCACTGCCTTGTCACAGGATGTCTCTGATTGTATCAAGGACGGAAATATTTTCTTTGCAAATTACTTTGGCGATAATGAACTTGTTCCTATGGTTCAGCAATTTACAACCGGTAAGATTTCCTTTGAGGAAATGACCGCAGTAATCGATAAGGCAATTAACAACAACGACCCCTTTGCAGAGTTGTCAGAAGCTCCAATTGGAACGGCCAGTGAAACATTCACGGTATTGGATACCAGTAATTACAACGCAGATGTTCTTCGTGATGCTGCCGGTGCGGAAATCGCACTTGTACCAAATAAGAGTTTTTATTGTGGAAATATCGCACAGATTTTTAAAGGTGACATTGTGCTGCCGGATCGTTTTACGCTAAAAGGAATGGATGGCGATGCATTATTGATAATGTATGAGATCACCGGTGCAAAACTGAAAGAACTGTTAGAGACTCCAATTATTGATGGAAAAGAGACGAACATTCTGTATGGGGTGTCCGGTCTGAAAGTGACCTATGCGCCGTGGGCAGAAGCAGATAAAAATGTGCGTTCGGCTGCCCTTGCAGATGGCACGGAGATTGATGACAGTAAGACCTATACCGTTGCAGCATGGCCGGGATCCATTGATGAAACCTATATTGCCGGAACGGTTCAGACTTTTGAGGATGCCGGTAAAAATAAGGATTTGATGACAGCGGCAATTCAAAAGGCGGGGACAATCGCCCCGCCAAAAGATGGAAGAATTACGCTGGAATGGGATACCGATCAGTAAATAGTTTCAATGAAACGATCAGAATTCAAAATACTGTCCTCCATTATCTAAGGTAACACCTTTGGCACGTGCCATTTCACTGACGGTTACCAGCTGATACCCTTTGGCAATCAGTTGTGGAAATGCCTCGATGGCGGCATCTACGGACCAGCTGTGAATATCATGCAGCAGTACAATGTCACCATCTTGTGCACTTAGAATGGACTGGACCGTTTCGTCTTTACTTTTGGTCTTCCAGTCCAGTGTATCTATGGACCAGAGAATCTGCGGAAGACCCACCAGAGAGGAAACGGTCTTGTTGGTTGCGCCGTATGGCGGGCGAAGCACGGTTGCATTATGACCGACTGCCTGACTGATGGCCTGATTGGTTCTGCTCACCTGTGAGGTTACCTCATCGGAACTTAAGGTGGTCAGCTGCGGGTGGTCCCATGAATGATTTCCAAGCTCACAACCCAGAGCTTCCATGCGGGGTAACAGCTGTGAGTAAGCGGCGGCATGTTGTCCAAGCATAAAAAATGTCACATGAATTCCATGTTGTTCGACTGCGTCCAGAAGTCTGGAGGTATCGTTTCCGGGCCCGTCATCAAAGGTAATTGCAATCATCGGTTTGTTCGGGTCGATATTAGAACCTAATTTTTTCGAAGCCAGCGTACCATCCTCATTGAAGATACAGTCATATCCATCAATACTCTGAGTGACGGAACGGAGCATCTGGCCGTCTGTATTAAAATAGTAAGTTGCTGTGTCAATGTCCTGCCAGCCAATCAGTGCGGCACCGTCATCTCCAAAATCATAACGTGCATCGCCCACGTCCTGCCAGCCGGTCAGCATAATACCACTGTCATCAAATCCGTAGATTTTATCCTCAATAGAGGCTACGCCGGTTACTTTGTTCCCGTCCGCATTAAAATAATATGTATTTCCTTTGGAGGTAATCCATGTTGAAGTAACATCATTGCCATCCCAGTCTTTAAATCGATTTTCACCGTCCCACTGTCCGCTCTTGTTCTCGACTGTTAAGGAACCTTCCTGCGCATTTACAGACACTTTGCCTTTCCATTTGCCGCTTAGGAACTGCTTCGTCTGCTCGTTCATTGTGAGCGTAATCGGATAGGTATCTTCCTTCGCCGTATCTGCATCGCAGTCGAAGGTAAATACATCTCCACGCTCAATGTCCTTCATGAAATCCTTTACGGTGTACCATGTCTTAAAATCCAGCAGTCGGTTTTGGCTGCCCTTGCAGGTCACCGTCAGTTCGTATGCCGGTGCAGCTTCCTCCTGTTTGATATCATAAGATTTAGCGGTCACCGTTAAGACTGCCTGAGGCTGCAGAAATACCTTCCACCCCAGCCAGCCACCGGCTCCGATTATCGTTAATAAAAGCAGAATACCTATAATCGCCAGCGCGTGTCTGCCGGCTCCCCGTTTCCTTTTTGAATGTCTTTGGCGTGTACTCATAATTATTCTTCCTTTGTATGTTAGTTAAATTTAGTTAAATATTTAATTTCAAGACTCGCTTGCGAGTCTTGGTGCGAGATTCGGTCAGCTTTGCTGACATCTTCTTCTTCGAATCTCTGCACATCCTCGCGGAGCGTATATCAGATGGGGGCTTGACTCCCACATCTGATATCCTCATTATAGAGGAACAGAGGACAATTTGCAATGCATCTGTAAATTCACAATAAGTTCATAATAAAGTACTTGCATATTCTAACTGTAACATTTATTATTACAGTATAACCTGTTAACAACTATTTTACAATAGCTCAGGAAGCGAGGAAGTAAAATTATGAAAAAATCAATGAAGAAGTTAAGAAAAGCAGTACCGATGGTGGTTGTACTGCTTGCGATAGCTGCATATATGACAGGCTGTGGTGCGTCCGATAAGAAAGATACAGCATCCGGGACAACCGATTCGGCAGCAGAATCAAAAGATGCGGCAGCAGGCGCGAAAGAGGAGGCAGCGGAGGAAGCTTCTTTCGGTACATTTACGACAGTGGACTTAGATGGTCAGGCTGTGACGCAGACGGTGTTCAAGGATGCGAAAGTAACGATGGTCAATGTGTGGGGAACGTTCTGCGGGCCATGTATCAATGAGATGCCTGATCTTGGCGCACTGGCAGCAGAGTATAAGGATAAAGAACTGCAGATCATTGGGATTCCGATTGATGTGTCTGAGGAGAAGAATGAAGACACTGCACGCGACATTGTTCAGCAGACCGGAGCGGATTACGTTCACATGTTACCGTCAGAGGAGCTGAACAAAAACATTCTGAGTGGTGTGCAGGTGGTGCCTACGACGATATTTGTCGATCAGGACGGCAAGGTGAAGAATGTCTATACCGGGGCGAGATCGAAGGATGACTGGATGAAAATTATGGATGAGGAACTTGGACAATGACGGGAGAAATGGCAATCGCGGTGCATGCGCTGGTATACCTTGACATGCACGCGGATATGATATCAAGTGAAGTGCTGGCAGAGAATGTGTGTACCAATCCGGTCAGGATCCGGAAGGTGATGTCGAAACTCAAAAAGGCAGGCCTTGTGGATTCAAGGGAAGGAATCGATGGTGGATATTATCTGAGAGACGATGTGAAAAAGATACGTCTGTCGCAGGTGATGGAGGCTGTGCAGGTTGAGGCGGTGACGATGCGCTGGCATACGGGGAATAAGGAAAAGGACTGCATGATTTCCTCCGGCATGGCGGAGGTGATGGATGGACTCTGCGGGGAGCTGAATGAAGAATGCAGGAAATATTTGAGCGGAGTCACCATTTCCGATATAGAGCAGAGACTTCGGTTGTAACTGCTTTTTTCTGCGGAAAACAGGTGGTGGAAGGATAGGTATTTGAATGAAAAAGATCGTGAATTTCTTAAACAAACAGACATGGAAGGGCGTAGCACTGCTAGGCCTTTCGATTCTGTTAATGATAGTTGGAGTGGTACGCGAAGAGCCCGCGACCGTGCTTCAGAAGGCAGTACATATCTGTATGGAGTGTATTGGAATTGGGTAGGGACAAGGTTAGGAAAAAAGGCATTCTCAGACATTGGTTTCAGGCTGCCTTCTTTGCAGTGACGAATGGGTATGCGGTTGGATTCCTGCAAGGAAAAATATATCAGGGAAGCACCAAGGCTCTGTGTGTTCCCGGTCTGAACTGCTATTCCTGCCCCGGTGCGCTGGGCTCCTGCCCGATCGGGGCACTTCAGGCGGTGCTGGATAGCCGGAGCTTTACGGTCTCGGCTTATGTGATGGGCTTTTTGATGGGGTTCGGTGCGCTGTTTGGACGGCTGATCTGCGGATGGATGTGTCCGTTTGGACTTGTGCAGGATCTGCTGTATAAGATTCCATTTGTAAAAAAGATAAAGAACCTGCCGGGGCATCGTTATCTGAAGCATTTGCGATATGTGATTCTGGCATTGTTCGTGGTGATACTGCCGTCGGTCGTGGTGGATATTGTGGGAATGGGAAAGCCTTGGTTCTGCGAATATATTTGCCCGAGCGGAACGCTGTTTGGCGGGATACCGCTGGTGGCGGCGAACCCAGAGCTGCAGAGCGCGACGGGGGGACTGTTCGTGTGGAAGGTGTCGCTGCTGGTGGTTACAGGTGTGCTGTCTGTGATCAGTTACCGGCCATTTTGTAAATATGTGTGCCCGCTGGGGGCGATTTATGGCTGGTTTAATCCGGTGGCATTGTACCGGTACACGGTGGACGCGGGGAAATGCACGCAGTGCGGGGCCTGCCAGAAGGTGTGCAGGATGGACATTAAGGTCTGGGAAAAGCCGAACAGCGTGGATTGCATCCGGTGCGGTGACTGCAAGAACGTCTGCCCGGAAGGAGCGATTGTGTCCACTTGGGAGAAGAGGAAGGAAAAGAGCCGGAAACGTGGCAGGTGATGGGGTCTGATGCCGCAATTGTACAATGAAGAGAAAGCAAAAACAAATCAATTACAGGAAAATTTGAACTTTACATTCGCAAAGTTTTCATTGCTATAATCTAATGGCGGTGTTATTCTTATCTGGAGATAAATACAGTGGAGGTGCGGTATGCATATTTCGTATAAAAAATTATGGAAATTACTGATTGATAAGGACATGATGAAAAAAGATTTGTGTGAGCAAGCGTGCATTAGTTCTGCCTCTATGGCAAAACTCGGAAAAAATGAAAATGTTAATACAGATATTCTGGTTAGAATATGTGGGGCATTGAATTGTGACACAGGTGATATTATGGAAATTGAGTCAGATGATGAATAATGTTTTTTCGAGTCCTGATGATGGGACATATAAATTAGTATAATTACACATATGAGGTGATTTGGATGAGAAGATATAGTTTTATAGATCTGTTCGCAGGCTGTGGTGGATTGAGCGAGGGATTCTATCAGCAGGGATTTAAGGCTCTTGCACATATAGAAATAAACCCGACAGCCTGTAAGACTTTAAAGACAAGAATGGAATATTATGGATACGAAGATCCGGACAAAGAGGTATTGAATCTGGATATTACTGGTAATGATGTTATAGAAAAACTTGATCAGGCAGTGGATGGAAGAGCAGTAGATATTATTATTGGTGGTCCTCCCTGTCAGGCTTATTCGAGTTTGGGAAGAGCAAAAGATGATAATGCAATGCAGGATGATCCAAGAAATTACTTGTTTGAAAGTTATGTAAAGGTTCTCAATCATTATAAACCCCGATTTTTTGTTTTCGAGAATGTAACCGGTATGCTTACGGCAAAGGTAAACAGAGAGTATATTGTTAATAAGATTATTGCAGCGTTAGGAGCAAATTATAAGGTAAAGTTTGATGCAAAAATGAATGTGCTTAATTCTGCAAATTATGGAGTGCCGCAGATCAGAAAAAGAGTGATCATCATAGGGGTAAGAAAAGACATTGATATTGAACCAGAGGAAATGTATGCAGATATAATCAAAACACATTATGATCCGGAGATGACAGAGGATGAAAAGACGGGACTAAAAAAATATGTAACGGTAAAAGACGCAATTGGAGAACTTCCTAAGCTCCGTCCCGGACAAGGAGAAGCAAAAATTCCATTTGAGTCAAAGCGAGACAATGATTTTCTAAAAAAAATAAGTCATATAAATGAAAATACATTAATGGACCATGTTGCAAGAAATCATAATGATAAAGATATTGAAAGATATACAGTGATGAGCAAAAATCATTGGACATTTCAGGAGTTACTGGAAAACAGACCAGACCTGAATCATGAGAAACCGCGGGTATTTGGCAACAGTTATACTGTGCAGTGGTGGGATTTGCCATCAAAGACAATCATTGCTCATTTGTATAAAGACGGCAATCAGTTTATTCATCCAGACAGTTCACAGGGAAGGACATTTACAGTAAGAGAAGCAGCCAGATTGCAGTCATTTCCTGATAATTTTGTGTTTGAAGGTCCAAGAACTGAGCAATTTAAGCAGATAGGAAATGCTGTACCACCCCTTTTGGCTGAGGCGATTGCAAAATGTATTAAAGGGAAATTAAATAAGTTGGAGGCCAATGATGATATTTAAATCTGTAAATAAATGGACAAGTAAAACGGAGAAATCGTTTTACTTAGAGCAGATGCAGGTGTATAGAAGACTGGTAGAAGTTTTTTGTAAAAAAAACGGAGTCGAACTGAAAGCGGAAACCAGCAGGTTATATGAGCAGGAATTGATTTCTATCGGTGTTATTGATAATGGAAATGAAATCGATGAACTGAAACAATTAGCCGGGGAAATGTATTGCAGGTTTGAAGAGGCAGTAAATTTTGTAATTACTAATAGAAAAGCGGTAGGAAATCTGGTTGATAAATTATATAATTCCAAAAGACTGGAAATTCAGAAAGAAGTTGCGAAAAAGAAAAAACTCACTCTGGTAGATTTCTTCTGTGGAGCAGGTGGATTGAGCCTTGGATTTTTACAGGAAGGATTTCATGTAAGGCTTGCTAATGATATAGAGAATGTTTGTATTCAGACATACAAATACAATCATCCAGAACTTCCATCCGATAAGTTGATTCAGGGAGATATTAAGGAAATAGTAGATAATATTGAAGATTATATAGACGAAGAAATTGATGTCGTTGTTGGGGGACCACCCTGTCAGGGGTTTAGTGAAGCTAATCGACAGCGGGTTATAGATGATCCAAGGAACAAGCTGTATAAATATTTTGTGAAGGCAGTTGAAAAAATCACACCGAAAATTGTGGTGATGGAAAATGTAAAGGGAATGCTCAGGGTGGCTGATCAGGTAGTTGAAGATTATGAGAACCTGAAAGTGCTGAAGAACGGAAAAGAATATTCATATAAGGTGAATTATCAAATCCTTAATTCACAGGATTTTTCAGTTGCGCAAAGCAGAGAAAGACTGATTTTCATTGCTGTTCGAAATGATGTAATGGAGTCAAAAGACATTTCTCCAGCGATGCTCTTTAAGCAGATTAGGGAGAACTGTGCACATAATGCAAAATATCTTTTATCAGATGCATTAAAAGATATCAAACCATTAGAGGCGCCTCGAATAAAGAATATGAATGAGGTCGATAGTGATGTTACAGGGAAGAAAATAGATGTGAATCATTATGAAAATAATAAAAATGACTATTTGTCTTTGGTAAATATGGGAAGAGATATTCCTTATGTTTTTAATCATAAGGCAAGATACTGTAGTGACGTGAATTATGAAATATACAAGAGGCTTAACCCGGGGGATGATGCTACAGATGAAAAAGTAAAAGACATAATGCCTTATGCGCATAGAAATCATTGCTTTAAAGACAAGTACTATAAGCTGATTCCAGACCGCCCTTGCAGAACAATTACTGCACACCTGAGAATGGATTGTCATTCGCACATCCATCCGTATCAGATAAGAGCAATTACGCCAAGAGAGGCAGCCAGAATACAATCATTTCCAGATGATTATTTATTCTGGGGAGCTTATCTTAAAACATATATGCAGATCGGAAATGCGGTTCCTACCATGATGGCAAGAGGAATTGCAAATGTAATAAAGAAGTATTTGTAATACGATTATTCAGAGAGAAGGTGGAACTGTGAAAGTAGTCCAGATAGTTAAAAAGTTAAACAATACGGAGCTTGGGAAAGGCGGAACTCATGATACCTATGTGTTAATTCCGAATGACCTGGATATAACAGATGTTTTTGACAAGCAAAATACGCCAATTGATTTTACAGATAAATTCACTGGAGAGAAAGTAACTGTAAGAAATACTGTGGGCAGAGAAAAGCGTATTGTGGGATTAGGGCAATACTATCGAAATAAGGATTTATTTGCAGGAGATGAAATTATTTTTGAGAAAGAAGTTTCGAATTCACAGAACAGATACTTCGTTTATACGAAAAAATATACAGACAATCTGGTAATACAGAAATCGAAGTATGGATTTGAAATTCTGACTTCTGACAGACTGAAACGTTTTAAAGAAAATACATCGTTAATGGATGCAGACGTTGATATCGAACACCTGAAATCTGAGAAGAAAAGAAATGATTCACCGGAAAAAACAGATTTTTATGATGTTAAGATAGCGGGGAAAAGTCTTATGGACCAGTATAGTGGCAAAGAGGTTGTTGAAATACAAATTAAGGACAATAAGATATTTGTTTCAGGCTTTTATGGATGGAAAAAATATGTATTTGAAACGGAGGAATAGAAGGTGAAAAAATATTACATTTTATCTGTGGATTCTTTTCAGGACACATTTACGAAAATAGATTCGACAAAAACATTCTCGTTAGAGTTTACAGTTCAAAATACGGAAGATGTACTTGATCATGTGGAAGAAGGAGACAACCTGCTGGTATACAGAAGAGCACCATTGTCTGGCGCAAATGTATATATGAACGTTGTTTCTAAGAAAAATAATGTGCTCATGCTGAAAAAAGAACTAGAAGTAGCAAAATTAGTTCCCATTTGTATTGCAAATGTAAATCTCGAAGAGAATTATCTGATTGAAATTTCGGAAGAGAAATTTCATAAAATTTGTAAACAAATGCTTCAGGAGATTATAGATGATGATTCAAAAATAAATGAAAATTTATCTGAAAACACAACGGATACGAAACGATTAACAGATGCTGAAAATATATTGTTATATGGTGTACCGGGCGTAGGTAAAAGTCATGAAATTCAAGAAAAATATTGTGATGATGCCAGTAGAATGGAAAGAATTGTATTCCACCCGGATTATACATATTCGGACTTTGTTGGTCAGATTTTACCAAGAGTGGAGGAGGGACAGCTGAAGTATGTTTTTACTCCGGGACCATTTACCAAGATGCTTAAAAGGGCATGGGATAATCCGGGGAAAGAATACTATTTGGTTATCGAGGAAATTAACAGAGGAAATGCTCCGGCAATATTTGGCGAAATCTTTCAGCTGCTGGATCGAAAGACAGAAGACAGCCATAAGTATGACCCGGCAGAATATGGAGAAAGTGAATATGCAATATCCAATTATGACGTTGCTACCGTAGTTTTTGGAAAAGCAGAGCATGAGATTCGGATTCCTTCTAATATGTGGATTCTGGCAACAATGAATACGGCAGATCAAAATGTTTTTACTCTGGATACCGCTTTTCAGAGAAGATGGAATATGCGTCACATGAAAAATGATGTTATGTCAGCAGGACATGCCAAGAATAAGATAGAGGGAACAGAAATTCAATGGGGAGCATTTGCTGTCGTTATTAATGATATGGTTATGAATACTAATGTTGATATGGCAAGCTCGGAGGATAAGAGATTAGGTGCATATTTTGTAAAACATAGTGAACTGTCTTCAAATAAATTTCCAGGAAAAGTTCTGAAGTATTTATGGGATGACGCATTTAGACTGGAAAGAGATTTAATTTTTGATGAGAATTTCAAATCTCTTGAAGACGTTATTGAAACATATGAAGAAGCAACCACAGATAAACTGGGTGCTGTTTTAAAACCGGAGGTTTATCAAAAAATGGTAAAAGAAATGCAACGCGAGGAAGAGAATTAGTCGGATGCTATTGGGAAGGTGGTGTGTCAAACGGGCCGGTTTAACATACGTGATAAATGCAGAGTGAATACAAATTGGGAAAAAGATGTTTTTGTTGGGATTAAGTGCGAAAATAATGATATAAGCATCAATTTTCCATTAGGGTATGATATTTCACACGACGATCAAGAATTAAGAAAAGATATTTTACTGTTACTGAACACAATTAGAACTACGACAGCCAGAAAAGATTCTGAAATTACAGAAGGACATAAGGGATACAATGAAACTGCATTTCCGATACAGGCATATATAGCTGTGATTTATGATTTTTATTCGCGTGGATATTACAAGGAACGCGAAGTGATTTATCGTGTGGCGAAGAGAGGAAAGATGGACTGGAACAGGACAATTAAAACACAGAAAGCATATATTCAGAATAATAATGCATATTATCTGGATTTTGTGACGAAGAAGAATACAGTAAATAATGACGAAATAATAACATTGATTCATGAATTTTGTGTTTATGAAAGTTTTGCAAAGATTGGCTGGCTGTTTACATCCAGTATGCCGGAAAAACCCAGGCTAAAGTACAATGAAAAACTATTTAGATCAGTACTGAGAGAAAAAATATCCAGTACATTTAATGATTTAAATAAGTCGTTGTTTATAAGTATGCTGGCAATAGTGGACGATCAGGGCTCCGATAAATCAGGATATAATTATAAGTATGGTACTTATAGATTTGAATATGTTTGGGAAGCAATGATAGAAAAGGTTTATGGAATTAACGGAAAAGAAAAATATTTTCCTAAAACATACTGGAATATTGCAGGTAAGGAAAATCCTAATGCATCACTTGAACCAGATACAATTATGGTATCTAATGGGGATGTATATGTTCTGGATGCAAAATATTATAAATATGGTGCAACAGGAAGAACTGGAGATTTGCCGGGATCAACATCTATAAACAAGCAGATTACTTATGGCGAATATATTGCAGAACAAAACAAGTTCAAAAAAATATATGGGGATGATTTTAAAGTATATAATGCTTTTTTAATGCCATTTAATTCAATGGGGCAGCGATGGAAAACAGAGCAAAATGTCTTAAGAGTAGGAGAGGCTTATGGTGACTGGAAACAAAATAATAAGTCTTATGAAAAAGTACAGGGTATTGTCATTGACATTAAGCATTTGATGAAGATAAGCACAAGACAAAATGAAGATGAAATTATTAAGCTGGCACATGAGATAGCTCAGTTTGTTTAGATGGAGGGGTACTCACTATTGATATTCTCTTAGGATTCTATGGAATTAAATAAAGGTGGCTGATCAAAATGGATGTTCTTACAAAAGAGCAGCGAAGAAAAAATATGCAGCATATTCATTCTACAGATACAAAAATTGAAGTATTACTAAGAAAAGCATTATGGGTAAAGGGATATCATTACCGCAAGAATTATAATGCGTTGCCGGGGAAACCGGACATTGTGCTTACAAAGTATAAAATTGCGATTTTCTGTGATGGAGAATTCTTTCATGGAAAAGACTGGGAAGTGTTAAAACCTCGTCTTGAGAAAAGCAATAACAGCGAATTTTGGATAAATAAAATATCCAGAAACAGACAGCGGGACGATGAAGTTAATAAGCAGCTTTTATTTGAGGGCTGGACTGTTATTCGTTTTTGGGGAGATGAAATCAAAAAGAACGTAGATGAATGTGTGAAAGTTGTGGAAGAGACGGTATTTGATATTAAAATGGAAGAACTGGATATATGTGAAGCAGAGTCAGAGCGTGTGAAAAGTGAATGGAAAGGCTGCCAAAATGACAAAATCTAATTTGACAACATTATGCTACATGGAGAAAGATAATCAATATCTTATGATGCATCGTATCAAAAAGGTAAATGACATCAATCAGGACAAATGGGTCGGAGTCGGGGGACATTTTGAACAAGATGAGACGCCGGAGGAATGCTTGTGCCGGGAGGTTCTGGAAGAGACGGGGCTTAGTCTTACGAAGTACCGGGCGAGAGGCCTGATTACATTTATGTCTGACCGGTGGCAGACGGAATACATGTATCTCTATACGGCATCCGAATACACGGGAGAGCTCACCGCGTGTGAGGAAGGAACGCTAGAGTGGATTGATAAGAAGGACGTGTATGACTTACCAATTTGGGAAGGTGACAAAGATTTTTTTCGATTACTGGAGCAGGATACACCGTTTTTCTTCATGAAACTTCGGTATGTCGGAGATCAGCTGGTAGAAAAATCAGTGAATCTTGGGGAATCAGAGAATCTCGAATTAAAAGAAAAAGATAGAACGCAGAGAGTAGTTCTTATGAATATGTGCATGATTTCCGATGGAGATGGAAATGTACTTGCGCTTGATAAGGTTGGTGATGGTTACACGGGAACGACATTTCCGGGTGGCCATATAGAAGACGGGGAATCGTTTGCGGATTCGGTGATTCGGGAAGTGAAAGAGGAGACCGGTCTAACGATTATGCATCCAGTCCTGAAGGGCATCTATCACTGGTACAAAGGAGATATTCATAATATTGGATATTTGTATTGGACGGATTCTTTTGAGGGACAGCCTGTGAGTTCCGATGAGGGGAAAGTCTATTGGATTTCCGAAAAAGAGTACGCGAGGATGGACTTGGCACATGGAATGGACAAGGTTTTACAGATTATGAAGGGTGAGGAGTTTAGCGAATGCTATTTTCATGATGGAAAAGAGGTCATGAAGTAAAGGCGAAGTCATTTGAGTATGGAAAGGTTCTTCGCGGCAGAGGATTGCGATGGAGATCGACCGAAGCGTTGTGACACTTGGAAATTTTTGTGGAAATATAGGGAACTGTGCGTATTGTGTATGCATTTCATTCATTCTACAATATAAGTAGAATACGAATGGAGGTTTCGAAATGGAAACAAATTATGAAAAAGCACTTGAAATTGTGAACGAGCAGGAGCAGCTGCTGCAATTTTCCTCATTTAACAATGACGATGCGTGGGAATTAGGTAAGCTGATGGTTGCAGAAACCAAAGAAAGAGGAATTGATATGGCCATTGCAATTCGCAAAATGAATGGACATATTGTGTTCCAGTATGCTTCTGAAAGGGCGAATTTGAACCATCAGAATTGGATGCGCAGAAAATTTAATATAGTATGTTACCATGAATGCAGTTCGCTGAAAAGCAATATTATGGCGAGAAAGACCGGAAAGAATCTGACGACATTTGGCTTAAATGATGCGGACTATAAGCTCTGTGGCGGAGGATTTCCGATTCGGCTGAAAGGCTCGGGAATCGCGATGGTTGTAACGGTATCATTTCTGGAGCATGAGGATGATCATCAGTTTATTGTGGATTGTCTGGGAAAATATCTTGGGGTGGAAGCTCCGGCTTTGAATATGAAAGTGGAATGGATATAGTACTTGGCAAATTATAAGGTTGGAAGGCATTACAATACGAAATAGAAGGGGCAGGGATTAACATGATAAAATGGGGAATTATTGGATTGGGCCATATTGCACATGAATTTGCAGAGGGAATGAAGCCCCTTCACGCAATTTACGGAGTAGCAGCAAGAGATTTGCAGCGTGCCAGAACATTTCAAAAGCAATATGATGTGCAGAAGGTATACGAATCATATGACTCTTTAATTGAGGATGAGGAAGTGGATGTTGTCTATATTGCCACCGTGAATTCCCAGCATTATAAAAATATTATGAAATGCCTCAAAAACGGAAAGCATGTTTTGTGTGAAAAAGCAATTTGGGGAAATTATCAGGAAATGAAGATTGCGTATGAATATGCGAAGGAACATAACTTAATCTTAAGTGAAGCGATGACAATATATCATATGCCTTTATTTGAGAAAATACAGGAAATGATAAAAGAAGGCAGATTGGGGAAAATCAAATATGTGCAGGCCGATTTGGGAAGTCTGAAGGAGGATGATCCGGAAAATCGTTTCTTTTCGAAAGCATTAGGCGGAGGTGCAATGTTAGATATTGGCACCTATACGTTGTCGTTTTTGCGATATTTTCTGACGGGCGAATTTGAAACGATGAAACATGTGATGATACCCTATCCAACAGGTGTTGATGAAATGTGGAGTATCGGTATTGCAACCAGCACCGGAGAAATGGGAAATGCAAACATGACATTTCGTGCAAAACTCCCGAAGAGAGCTATCGTTGCAGGAGATAAGGCATATGTTACAGTATATAATTATGTGCGGGCGGACCGGGCTGTGCTTACATTTCCGGATGGAAAAGAAGAGGAAATTAAATATGGTAAGACCGAAGATGCGCTGACTTATGAAATTCGGGATATTGAAAACTGTATTCAGGATAGCGCATGTGGGAAACACTATATCGAATATACAATGGATGTTGTTAAAGTGATGGATGAACTCTTGCAGAGTGAATAATTGATTCAATTCGAGGTAAAACAGAAAAGGGCGCCCTCCAAAGGTTCTAGCACCCTTTCAAAAAATTCATTACAAGTTTAACCATCGTCTCTTTTTCCTCTGGTTTTGATTCTGCAATCATAATTGTAATCGCAACCAATGTATAATCTTCGATAATTTTTTTGCCCTCCAACATAAGCATTCCATTCTTGTCCAAGAAATATAAGAACATTGTCGCTGCAATCCTCTTATTACCATCTGAAAATGAATGATTTTTGGTTACAAAATATAGAAGATTAGCCGCTTTCTCTTCCACAGACGGATATACATCTTTGCCGCTAAACGTCTGATATATCGTTCCAATACTGCCTGCAAAAGAATCATCTTTTTCGTTGCCAAACAGCTCGCTATCTGATGCAAATTTCATTTTTGATATAACATCTTTGCATTCTTCATAGGTTAATACATACGTTGTCGCATTACCTTTCGGTTTACTAATCCGCTGATGGTCATAATCGTCCAACATATCCAGTGCGACCGTGTATTGTTCCACTACGCTTAGAACTTGCTTTGCATCTAACATCTGATCTGTTCGCTTCATAATTCGCACGACCTCATTTAATTGACTTATGCGATTATTATTTACTGCGTAACCTTTTAATATGTAATCCTTCAATACGGAGTTAGCCCATCTACGGAATTCTACGCCTCTCTGAGATTTCACACGATAACCAACAGAAATAATCATATCTAAATCATAATGCTCTACATTATATGTTTTCCCATCTGAAGCAGTTATCGCAAATTTTGCGACAACTGAATTATCTAGTTCTTCTCTCAATGAATTGTTTATATGTTTTCCTATCGTCTTGACATCTCTCCCGAACAATTCTGCCATCTGGATTCTGTTCAACCATACAGTATCCCCTTCAACGTTTACATCAAGCCTTACACTTCCATCTTGTGACTCAAATAATACTAATTCATTTTTCATCAACACTACCTCCCTGTTTATCCAGTATCTCCATCTTTACCTGATATGTCATCATACGTAGTACATAATCTGGAAGCTTACGATGCCCCAATTCCCACTCAGTCATTGTTCTATAAGGAATTCCAAAATATGCACAGAACTCCTTACGATTCATTCCCGTACTTTCTCGTAACGCTCTTACTTGATCCTTAATTTCCATTCCATAGCCCTCCGTTTACTCAATGTGTATTTATTATAACAGCTTTATCGCAGTTACGCAATGAGTATTTTTGATATGACCTTTATTAATATGAACTTATGATTATGAAATATATTTTCTATGAGAATTCTTCACAGTTCTTTCCAATATTTCGAATTCTTAATTCTACATATTCCTGCAGATGAAGCTTTGTTTTGGCATCAAAATATGCATTTCGTTCCTTATCTCCTTTTCCATGAACAATGCATTCTCTCCCAGTAAAATCAATATCACTTATTTTTAGATTCACAAGTTCTCCTACTCGAATTCCCGTTGACATTAATAATTCAATCATTGCAAGATCTCTGATTGTCACACATCCATCGCTTAACAATTCCAGTTCCTCATCTGGAAGAACCTCTTTTGCCACAAGAAATGCTTGCAAAATGTCGATATTTTTTCGTGATTCTTGTTGTTTTTCTTCATTCTAACAAATGAGGATGACATAAAAATGACAAGAGAAAATCCCCTGTCATTTTATCTAATACAGCTTTTAATTTAAATGTTCCAATTCATTCTTCAAAAAAGTATTTATCTTATCATCAATCTTCTGTATACACTTTATGAATTCATCATCGCTGTTTCCTGTCGGGTCATCCAATCCCCAATCTTCACGCTGCTCACACGGAAGAAATGGACATTGCACATTACACCCCATAGTTATTACGATATCTACCTTTGGAATGTCCGATAGCAATTTAGAATACTGTTCTTCTTCCATGTCAATGCCATACAGTTCCTTCATCAATCGAACCGCATCTTGATTGATTTTAGGTTTTGTTTCTGTTCCAGCTGAATAGAACTCATATCGGTCAGAGGCATATTTCTTACCAAGTGCTTCTGCAATCTGACTACGACAAGAATTGTGAACGCAGATAAATGCAACTTTTTTCTTATTCATGTTTGAACCGTCCTT
The DNA here is from genome assembly GCA_028694105.1 of Hespellia sp. Classification (GTDB taxonomy): domain Bacteria; phylum Bacillota; class Clostridia; order Lachnospirales; family Lachnospiraceae; genus Hespellia. The sequence continues at coordinate 48,308 of JAQUUC010000007.1, read as the reverse complement.
TAAAATCCCAGTTTATGGAACAATTTTTCTATATCAGCTGGTTTCAGTACCTTACCCATAGAAATAACTTTTTCATTAACAACAAGGGCAGGTGTACTCATAACACCATAACTTACAACCTTTTCCATATCAGTCACATACTCCGTTTCAATGTTCAAGTTCATTGCTATCACAGTCTCCTTTACGTTTTCATAAAGTGTATGACAGGACTTGCAACCTGACCCAAGTACCTTAATACAACAGATACCGCTTTCCATACTCTCCGCTTCCATCTCTACGGCATTTCCATTGCAGGTGCACGCTGGTGCTACCTTTGTTTCTTCTCTTTTCTTACCAAATAAACTCATGATAAAGTCCTCCTAAATTTTTATGAACGAAACTACTTATGTGTAGTGATAGCATTAATTATTAACTTTGCTTAAATAAACAAATATTGGAAAACATTAAAACCATAACCAACAATAATAATTCCAACCACACAAATTGCTATAAATGTTCCGAGCAATTTCGGTTTTACTGCTTTACGAAGCATAATCATGGAAGGAAGGGACAGTGTTGTTACTGCCATCATAAATGCAAGAACAGTTCCTAACTGTGCTCCTTTACTCAAAAGGGCTTCTGCCACAGGAATGGTTCCAAATATATCTGCATACATAGGAACTCCAAGAAATGTTGCAAGAACAACGCCAAACGGATTATTTGAACCAAGTACCATTTCTATCCATTCTTCTGGAATCCAGTTATGAATGACTGCACCGATACCAACACCGATCAGAATGTATGGAAAAACCTTTTTGAAAGTTTCTACCACCTGATTTTTTGCGTATGTCAAACGTTCTTTTACAGTTAGTTCATCTATTTCTATATCAACTGCAGAAGCTTTGCGAATGAATTCTTCCACTTGATTTTCTAAATGAAGTTTTTCAATAATTGTACCACCAACAACTGCGACAATCAGACCGACGATGACATACACAATGGCAATCTTCCAACCAAAAATACTCATCAATAGTACAAGAGAGCCAAGATCAACCATTGGAGAAGATATCAAAAATGAAAAAGTAACCCCCAATGGCAAACTCGCATTTGTAAATCCTATAAACAGTGGAATTGATGAACAAGAGCAGAACGGTGTTACAGTACCAAGCAATGCTCCGATGATATTTGCCCATACACCTTTGAGTTTGCCCATGATTTTTTTGCTTCTTTCAGGCGGAAAGAAACTCTGAATATAAGAAATCATAAAAATAAGAAAGCACAACAGTACTGTAATCTTTACAACATCATACATAAAGAATTGAACACTGCCACCAACTCTCCTCGTCACATCCAGTCCTAAACTATTCAACAAATTTCCAATCAAAGCATTCAGCCACTTCATACCAAGAACTTGATTTTGAATAAACTCGCCTATTCCTTTTAATATTTCCATATAACTACCTCTGTATCATTCATACATTTATATGTGTCTATGCGTAGAGCTATGATATAGGCAATCCGAAGATTGCCTTATTTATTCCCCTCTGCAAGAATCACATTTCTTATATGTTTTATAGTCGCAGTCACTGATTGTATATCGTTTTACCAAATCATACAGTATCTTACTACCTTCCAATGAAAGAGAGTAGTGCATCCACTTTCCGTCCTTACAACTATCCACGATGCCGGCATCACAAAGAATTTTCATATGATGAGATAAAGTCGGTTGCGTGATATGAAGTTCTTCCAAAAGAACACATCCACATTTCTCACCATCCTGTAAAAGTTCAAGAATTGCCAATCTATTCTCATCTGCTAATGCTTTTACTAATCGTACATCATCTCTATAACTCATGCTCCGTCTACGCCTCTCTTTAAACTAAAATAAAAATATCACACATATAGATATTTGTCAATGTATAAATGTGCTGATATCCAAGTAATTGTTGAACCTGTTTCTTTATTGTAAGAAATGAAGGGGAATGTCAAAATGACAGGAGAACTCCCCTGTCATCTAATGTAATGCAGATTTTAAATTCGCTTCTTTCAACATTTGCAAGTTCGCTTCCAATGGTATTTTTTTCTTCTTTTAATTTAACGAATAGATTCTCCAAGTTCAAATGCTTTTTGAAGTTCCGGCTTTCCGGTGATGTCACCTACATCACCATTTCCTGCTGCAAGAACATGACCGAGATTATTCCATTTCAAATGTTCCATCAGATGGTCATAATAAAGCACAACATCCTCAAAGCCATGTCCCTCTGCTGACATCAACAGTGCCGATGCTCTGTCGTGCCCACGAAGCAAGTTGCCATCTCCTTCTTCCAGTGCAAACAGACGGTCAATCGCTGTTCTGATCTGACCACTCATGTTCCAGTAGTACAGTGGGGGAGCAAGGACAATCACATCGCATTCCTTTACTATAGGATAAATCTGCATCATGTCATCCTTTTGCACACACGGACATTCTCTGCTGCTGTGACCACCAAAGCAGCCCTTACAGCCATGAATGTTCATACTGTCCAGAAAGAACTCCGTTACTGAGTTTCCTGCACTTTCTGCCCCGCAGGTAAAGGAGCGCACCAGTGCAGATGTATTTCCATTCTTACGTGGACTTCCATTCAAAATAACTATATTTTTTCCCATACATACACCTCTCTTATTTCTTGATCAGATCAGAGCCGCTTTTCCATGCCTGACCAACCTTTTCACCTATGGCATAATAACCATGCTGCATCTGGTCAAAAGCAAACGCATGAATTTTTGCAGCATCAATTTTGCCGGTATCATCCAATATTTTTTCATCTGCAATCACATTGATGATTTTTCCAAGAACACGCAGACCATAAGGCTGACTCTGCATTTCCACAACTTCACATTCCAATGTGATCGGATATTCCGTTATAACCGGAGCATCCACACGTTCACTTTTCACCGCATGAAGTCCTGTTCGTTCAAATTTATCCGTCATCTTGTTCGAAGTAGCTGTGCCGAGAAAATCAGATTCTTTTAGCGTATCCACGCCTGGAACAGCAAGTGTGAATGCTTTTCTTGCTTCAATGTTTTCAACGGTCTTATGTTCGGCTTCCAGATTCAGTGCTACCATGTTCTCGGCACAGATTCCACCCCATGCCATCATCATCACATCAACTGTATCGTCCTCATTGTAAGTTCCGATCATATAAGTCGGCATGGGAAACAGATAAGCCTGCACTCCAAAATTCTTTGTCATAATTTTTCTCCTTTTCTGTGCAAATTGACTTTTTTCAATTAAGTTATTATAATCATATCAAGAATGAAACTTAATTCAAGTACGCACATTGAAGTGCGATACTTACACCAAGTTAATATACTTACCTAAAGGAGAGTGTAAAATGGGAATCATGTGCATTAACGACGCAAACTTAGAAGATACAGGTTTTAGTTACACGATGTCGCTGATTCAGGGAAAATATAAAATGTTTATTCTATATACCCTGATGGAATTTAAGATAGTCCGGTTTAACGAGCTAAAGAAATATATTAAAACAATTTCCTACAAAACGCTTAGCTCAACATTAAAGGAATTAGAATCAGATGGTCTCGTTCATCGAGAAGAATACCCGCAGATTCCTCCAAAAGTGGAATACAGCTTAACTGAAAAGGGGAAATCTCTCATTCCTATTTTGGATGGTATGTGTGAATGAGGAGATAATCATAGAAACTGATTCGTTATAAAACAGTCCACATAGTCCGTTCATTTATTGTTATAATGTGTTATCAGATTTTGCGGTCTTCGCTCCGCTTCGGTCGGCACAAGATGTCCTTATGAGGGTATGTAAAGCCTTGTGAAACAAGCGATGTAGGAGTATAATTTATACCATAAAAGACAAGTCATAGGAGGTAATGACATGAAGAACATTGTTGTGGCAGGCGGCGGAGTTCTGGGAAGCCAGATCGCTTTTCAGGCGGCGTACTGCGGATTTAATGTTACGATCTGGCTCCGGAGTGAGGGCAGCATCGGGCGTACGCAGCCAAAGCTGGATCATTTGAAAGAAGTCTATGCGGATACCATCAGCCTGATGGCGATGCCAGAGGGACAGACCCCGGGGAACTGGGCCAATGGAATCGCGGACTACGAAAGTTTCGATAAGGATGCGTGTCTTGCGAAAGCTGAGCAGGCATACAGTGGTTTGAAGCTGGAGCTGGATATGGCGAAGGCGGTGGAAGATGCAGATTTGATTATTGAGTCGATGGCGGAAAATGTGGATGATAAGGTTGCATTTTACAAAAAACTAGCACCGCTGATGCCGGAAAAAACCATTCTTGTGACGAATTCATCGACGCTGCTGCCATCGAAATTTGCGAAGTATACGGGCAGGGCTGACAAATATCTGTCGCTGCATTTTGCGAATTCTATCTGGAAGAATAATATGACGGAGGTTATGGCGCAGGATCAGACGGACCACAAATATTTTGACGAGGTCATGAAATTTGCGGAGGAGATGCGCATGATTCCGCTTCCGGTGCGGAAAGAAAAATCCGGGTATCTGCTCAATTCAATGCTGGTACCATTGCTATTTTCGGGCATGGATTTATATGTGAACGGTGTCTCCGATCCGGAGAGCATTGACAAGGCATGGACGCTTGGAACCGGTGCGCCGAAGGGACCGTTTTTAATTCTGGATACGGTTGGCCTGACAACCGCTTACAATATCGTGAAAATGTATTTGAAGGTTCCGTCATTTTTGGCACCATACAATTTTAAGGGGATGGCAAAGATGCTGAAGGAATATATTGATGCGGGTAAGCTGGGGATGGCATCCGGGGAAGGTTTTTATAAGTACAATAAATAGAGTGACAAGCAGAGCCAGAGGGACGGACCTTCTGGCTCTGGTTTTTGGGTGCCGGAGGAAGCGTCCCCGTGGCAACATTCTGGACCAGAGGAAGCGTCCCCATGGCAACATTCTGGACCGGAGGAAGCGTCCCCATGGCAACATTTTTAGAAAAACCCCTTGACAGGTATATAGGAAAGGTGCTAATTTATATTTTGTAATCCTCGATAGCTCAGTGGTAGAGCATTCGGCTGTTAACCGAAGGGTCGCTGGTTCGAGCCCAGCTCGGGGAGCTTTTATTTCGTGGAGTGGCGCTGTGACGACGCTCTACTTTTTTTTACCCTCCGGGGGAATGCGCACTGCGCGCAAATGCAATATAGTCACCGAAGTGACCGCGCTTCGGCGCGAGAGAGGCAAGATAAGAGGGATGACAGAAGAGAAGAAACATATTTTGGGGCATGTTATGGCAGCAGGAACGCAGTTTATGTGGGGCGCGACTTTTGTTTCGACGAAGGTGCTGCTGGATTATTTTTCACCGGTGGAGGTGCTGATGATGCGGGCAGTGCTTGCTTTTGCGGCGCTGTTTTTAGCGTACCCGCATGTTCTGAAAATCAGGGAGAAAAAGCGGGAGTTATTTTTTGCCGGGGCGGCATTGTTTGGAATCGTGTTATATTTCATGCTGGAAAATACGGCATTGACGATGACATATGCGTCGAACGTGGGGATTATCGTGACCTGCGCGCCTTTTTTTGTGGCGGTCATGGTGAGTTTGTTCTATAAAAGTGAGCGGCCGCACAAAAGCTTTTATATCGGCTTTGTGCTTGCAATCGCGGGGGTGATTCTGATTAGCCTCAATGGACAGGATCGCCTTCATCTGAATCCGCTGGGAGATTGCCTTGCATTTTTCGCAATGTTTTCCTGGGGACTGTATTCGGTGATTTTAAAGAAGATCAGTGAGTGGAATTATCCCATGATTGCGGTGACGAGACGAATCTATTTCTATGGAATTGTGTTCTTGATTCCGGTGGCAGTTGTGCAGGGCGCAAGCTGGAAGCTGTCAGCCTTTAAGCATCCGCAGGTCATAGGAAATGTCCTCTTTCTCGGCATCTGCGCAAGTGCCCTTGGCTTCTTGATCTGGAACCTTTCGACGAAATGGATTGGTGCGGTGAAAACCAGCGTGTACATCTACCTTTCGCCGGTTGTAACGGTCATACTTTCGATGGTGGTCCTGCACGAGAAACTGACGGTTGTGTCGGTAGTGGGAGCGGTTCTGATTCTCGGTGGTCTGGTTTTGTCACAGAAAAAGGGATAGTCGGAGTATTTGCGGAAATATAGACAATGAAACCTAAAAAAATACTTGCATCATCATGCGAGGAGCGTATAATGAATGTTATGGAGATATAGCTCAGCCGGGATGAGCGTTCGCCTCACACGCGAGAGGTCGCGGGTTCGAGCCCCGCTGTCTCCAGTATATGTAACATTTCCTCAGGAGATGTTACATGCAACAAGGGGCATTAGCTCAGCTGGGAGAGCGCTAGGTTCGCAATCTGGAGGTCAGGGGTTCGATCCCCCTATGCTCCATTTCAAGGATGTTTCAGGAGGAAATGTTATGATCATCCCTATTTTGTGTATCGTCATAATGGTTATCCTGTGGAGATGGACTACCACAGACATCATGTTAGAGCAGGGAGCTAAGAAATATTTAAAAATATGTATTTTTCTGACGATTCTGGTGGTGGCAGCGGAGATCGGCTGCATATCGTATGATAATACGATACCGGAGAATCGAACGATAAGTATTCTATTTAACATGATCGGATTTGGAACAGCTCCGTTTGTGTTTCTTTTTGAATCCTGTTTTTATAGCAGGAAGCGGTCAGTGCTGATTTTTATACCGGTAATCGTGAATCTGGCGGCGGTCCTTTTATCACCCGTCTGGGGCTGGGTATTTTATGTGACAGAGGAATGTGTTTATCAGCGCGGACCATTGTATTTTGTCTTTATTGTGGCTTTTGCATATTCGGTGCTGATATCACTTGAGCGAAAAGTCGAGGCATTCCGACATTTCCCATCCTATTTTAAAAGACGAATTATCAATAGCAGCGTTGTAATGTTGGGGGCGTTACTGGTACAGGTGATATTTTCGCAGTATCATACAACCTGGATTATTATTTGCGTCTATTTTGTTCTGTATTATGCATTGTTATGTGAAATCAACAGCATGGTAGATGGTCTGACGGGAGTGCTGAATAAGTTTGTATTTAATAAGCAGATACAACATTTACAGATTACGCATGCATCGCGATACTATCTTCTGATGATTGATGTGAATGATTTCAAACTGGTGAATGATAGAAATGGACATTTATACGGGGATAAATGTCTGATTGAGATTGCAGCATTGATCAGGGGAACATTTGATTCGGCTACGCAGATCTTCCGGTTTGGCGGGGATGAGTTTAGCGTACTTCTGAAAGCTGAGTCGGATGAGAGCGTGGAGCAGTATATTGAGGAATTGAAAAATGGATTTGACAGGAAACAGAAGACATGGAAGGACTTCCCGGATATTGCGGTCGGTTATGCACAGTTTACACCGAATATGATCCCTCATGAGACCGTGAGTCTGGCAGATGAACTGATGTATGAAAATAAGAGAAAAATAAAAGAAATGAGGAATACAGCCCGGGAGAGTGGAACTTCCTTGCAATAGCGGACCGTTTATATTATAATTCTAACTTAAAGAGCTATTTTACGGGAAACAGATTGCGATAGGAGAGACATGAATTACAAAGAGTCAAAAGTATATTTGGAGGAGATATCCAAATACGGAAGTGTATTGGGGCTAAATAATATGAAGGAGCTGTTGGGTCGGCTGGGAAATCCACAGGATGATCTAAAGTTTATCCATATCTCCGGAACGAATGGAAAAGGGTCGGTTCTGGCCTGCATTTCCACAGTTCTGAGCGAAGCAGGATATCAGGTGGGACGATATATTTCTCCGACATTATTCTGTTACGAGGAACGTTTTCAGGTGAACGGCAAAATGATTTCAGAGGAGGATCTGGCCGGAAATCTGACGATTATCGCGGACACAATTGAACAGATGCTGCAAGAAAATCTGACACATCCAACGGTCTTTGAGGTGGAAACTGCACTTTGTTTCCTCTATTTCAAGGAACAGGGATGTGATTTTGTTGTGCTTGAAACCGGGCTTGGCGGTGCGGAGGATGCGACGAATGTGATTCGCACGCCAATCATGGAGGTGATTACGAGTATCAGCATGGATCACGCGGATATTTTAGGGGATACGATCGCGAAGATTGCGGTGCAGAAGGCTGGAATCATTAAACCGGACACGCTGGTTGTGACGGGTGTGCAGGATCCGGAAGCAATGCAGGTGATTGAAGCAGTGTGCAGGGAAAAGCGCGCAGAGCTGAGAGTCGCTGCATATCCGGGGCAGGGGGCTGAACACGCGTCTGCGCTTACCGAAGGACAGCAGCCGGAATTTGAGCTTCTGGAAACCGGGTGTGATCTGCAGCGGTTTTCTTATAGGAAATGGAAGAACATGGAGATTCATCTGGGCGGGCTGTACCAGATTGAGAATGCGGCCATCGCGCTTGAGGCGGTGGACACACTTCGTGAGACTGGCGTTTGCATTTCCGATTATGCAGTGCGGGAAGGGTTTCGAAAAGCCGAGTGGAGAGGAAGATTTACGGTTCTTGGGAAGGAGCCAACCCTGCTGATTGACGGAGCGCATAACCCGAAGGCGGCGGAGCTTTTGCAAAAATCGCTGGAAACATATTTCCCCGGAAGGAAATGTTTCTTTATTAATGGAGTATTTCGGGATAAGGAATATGAGAAAATGGTGGATACGATGGCGCCGCTTGCAAAGGAGGTCGTGACCATCGAGACGGCAGGAAATCCGCGGGCGCTGCCAAAAGAGCGTCTGAAAGAGGTCTGGGAAAAGAAGGGCGTGCCGGTTCACTGCGCGGACAGCGTGGGCGCGGCGACGGAAGAAATGCTGGAGAAGGCTGCAAAAGAGGATGTAATCGTTGCATTTGGTTCGCTTTCATTTTTAAAGGATGTAGTGAGGAAAGGATAAACCATGGATCAGGATAAAATAAAAGAGGGCGTAAAGCTGATACTGGAAGGAATTGGTGAGGATGTGACCCGCGAGGGGCTGCTTGAGACGCCGGAGCGGATTGCCCGGATGTACGAGGAGCTTGCGGGGGGAATGACGGAGGATGCCGCCATACATTTGCAAAAACGCTTTACGGTAGAGAATAATGAGATGGTCATTGAGAAGGATATCACATTTTATTCCATGTGCGAACACCATATGCTGCCGTTTTACGGGAAGGCGCATGTGGCATATATTCCGGACGGAACGGTTGTCGGGCTGAGCAAAATCGCAAGGACGGTGGAGGTGTTTGCAAAACGGCTGCAGCTGCAGGAACAGCTGACGGCGCAGATTGCGGATGCATTTATGGAAAATCTTGCACCTCAGGGTGTGATGGTTATGATCGAGGCTGAGCACATGTGCATGACGATGCGCGGAATCAAAAAGCCGGGCTCGAAGACGGTGACATTTGTTGCGCGCGGCGCGTTTGAGGACGATGAGAAGCTGCAGGACCAGTTTTTCAGACTGGTGAAAATGTAGGAGAAGGAAGATGAACGAGGAGAGAGCTGTCGCTGCTGCAATGGACGGGACTGCGGGATTTTTGTATCGTACGGATATGGTGCGGGTGAATGAAATCCTGCAGCAGAAAGAATATAAGGCGTGTTATGAGGCAATTTCAGAGTGCGAGAAAACGCGTATTTTTTGCCGGCATAATATGAGCCACTTTTTGGATGTGGCGAGACTTGCGTATATAGAAAGTTTAAAAAGAAATATAAAAGTTGACAAAGAAATTATTTACGCTACAGCAATCCTGCATGATATCGGAAGACATTTGCAGTATCGGGAAAACATTCCGCATGAGGAGGCGAGTGTTTTGATTGCGGAACAGATTCTGGAGCACTGTCATTTTCAGAAGGAAGAAACCGGGCAGATTCTGGAGGCAATTGCCAGTCACCGGAATGAGGAAATTCGGGGGTGCGCGGATTTGAAGGGACTCATTTACCGGGCCGATAAGATGTCAAGGCTTTGTTTTGCGTGCGATGCACGGGAGGAGTGCAACAAGTCAGATGAAAAAAAGAGGTTGGAATTATGATGAAAATAGGAAATCGTACGTTTGATACAAAACACCATACGTATACCATGGGGATTTTGAATGTGACGCCGGATTCATTTTCGGATGGTGGGAAGTGGAATCAGGCCGATGCCGCGCTGCGCCATGTGGAGGAAATGATTCGGCAGGGCATGGATATCATTGATATCGGCGGAGAGTCGACCAGACCGGGATACACGAAGATCAGCGATGAGGAAGAAATCAGCCGGGTCGTGCCGGTCGTAGAGGCGGTCAAAGGAGCGTTTGATATCCCAATTTCTGTGGATACCTATAAAAGCGGGGTGGCAAAGCGGGTGCTTGATGCCGGAGCGGATCTGATCAACGATATCTGGGGATTAAAATACGATCCACAGATGGCGGCGGTCATCGCCGGGGCGGATGCGGCGTGCTGTCTGATGCATAACCGGAATAATACAGATTATACGGATTTCGTAAAGGATGTTGTGGCGGATGTAAGCGAGAGCGTAAGGCTTGCGAAGGAAGCCGGAATTGCGGAGGATAAGATCTGTCTGGATCCGGGCGTCGGATTTGCGAAGAGCTATGAGCAGAATCTGGAAATCATCCGGGAGCTGGAAGCGTTGAAAACACTGGGGTATCCGGTGCTGCTGGGAACGTCCCGGAAATCGGTAATCGGGCTGACGCTTCATCTGCCTGCGAATGAGCGCGAGGAAGGGACGATTGCAACGAGTGTCTATGGTGTGCTGCACGGTGCGTCCTTTGTGCGGGTGCATGATGTGGCGGCCAATGTGCGCGCAATTCGGATGACGGAAGCGATTGTGGGCCAGGGGGACGGTTCTTGCGGCTGAGCCAAGGGGACGGTTCTTGTGGTAACAAAAAAATGGAGCCAGGGGGACGGTTCCTATGGCACCGGCAGGTGACCGGAGGAACCGTCCCCCTGGCTCAGGAGGTAAAGTATGGATCAGATTAAAATTACGGAGTTAGAGGTATATTGCAATCATGGTGTATTCCCGGAGGAAAATGTGCTGGGCCAGAAGTTTCTGGTGACGGCAGCGTTGTTTACGGACACGAGAAAGGCGGGGCTTGAGGATAACCTGACGGCATCGATTCACTACGGCGATGTGAGCCAGTTTATCGAGAAATTTATGAAGGCACACACCTACAAACTGATTGAGACGGTCGCGGAGCAGCTTGCGATGGCACTCTTACTTGAGGTGAAGAATCTAAAAGAAATTGAATTGGAAATCCAGAAGCCGTGGGCGCCGGTCGGGCTGCCGCTTAAGACGGTTTCGGTGAAAATCCGGCGCGGATGGCATGAGGTGTATCTGGCACTCGGCTCGAACATGGGCGAAAAGCAGGCATATCTGGATCAGGCGGTAGAGGCGCTGCGTGCCGGGAAGGATACGCGGGTGCTGAAGGTCTCTTCTTATATTGAGACGGAACCGTACGGCGTGACAGATCAGGATGTATTTTTAAATGGTGCGGTGAAGATTTCCACGCTGCTCACACCGGAGGAGCTTCTGCGGCGGATCCATGAAATCGAGGCTGCCGCTGAGAGGAAACGGGAAATCCATTGGGGACCGCGCACGCTGGACATTGATATTCTGTTTTATGACGATCTGGTGCTGGCTCAGGATAATTTGATTATTCCGCACGTGGAAATTGAAAAGCGGACATTTGTGCTGGAGCCGCTGCTGGAGCTGTGTCCGAACAAGCGGCATCCGGTGAATCAGAAGACGGTTGCGCAGCTGTTGGAGGAACTTTCTTAGGAGTCCTCTTCTTTAATGGCATGTAATCTGATACAATGATAAAAAATGAGACTGGCAGACAAAAGAATGTGAATGGGGTCTGTCAGAGGGAGAGGTTGACCTATGGCACATGAAAAAGCGGGACAGATGAACTTTTTCTCGGAAATGTCGGAGCATCAGATATCGGCAAGAGAATTTTTTTGCACGATATTGCTGGATTCACTGGACCGAAATTTTGGTTTGAAAGAGACTTTGATCACATATTTTGATACGCACGGAAAATTCTTGTCATGGATTACGAGACAAGGTCTGCAGGTGAACTGCGAGGGACATCCCTACAGAAGATTTATCGCCAATGATATCGTCCGTCATATTGTCTTTGAGGAGGCGGTGCGCGATGAGCTGACCTATTTTAATGTGGAGCCAAGGCTTTACAAATCAACGGATATCATTAGTCCGGTAGATTATGAACACTCGGCGTACGTCCGGTTTCTGGAGGAGAATTTCCACTCGCATTACAGCGTAACGATGGCGTTTGGAATTAACGCCTACATCCAGATTTCGGTATTTAAAAGCAAGGAAAAAGGGGATTTTACGCCGGAGCAGATTGAGACATTGAAGGCCATTTATGTCTATGTGGCAAATGCATACAAAAATTTTAAGAAGTATGAGCAGGCCAAGATTGTGGCAAGTATTCAGAGTGAAATTATTGCATCCGGTGAGAAGGCATATCTGGTGACGGATGATTTTATGCATATTATGAGCTACAACAACGCGGCGCAGAAGTATCTGAAGGATATCTGGGGAAATTCTATTACGGAAGAAATCAGCACGACGATGCCCTGTAACTGGCTGCCGTTTCTGCTGGGAGATGCCACCGGTGTCAACCATGTGCAGACCCGTGTGATCAAGAATTATATTTTCAAGATTTACACGTATGACCAGACGTATTCCAATGGAATTGTAGACCGTTACCACTGGATTACCATTTCCATCAAAGCCGGGGAGCGGAAAGCGGCTCTGACCGGCGGAGAGAACACGCCGCTGACGCACGCAGAACAGAAGGTGGCGGAGCTGCTGTATGCGGGCCTGACCTACAAGGCGATTGCGGACGAGCTGATGATCAGTTATCATACGGTAAAGAAACACGTGCAGAACATTTACACGAAATGTGATGTGAACAGCCGGTTTGAATTGTATAAATGGTTAGAGAATGCGCAAAATGAATAAAAAAAGTTACCCGATTGTGATGTGATTAGCACAATCGGGTAATTTTTTTTTGCAGTTTTTTCACGGTTTTTTTGTGCGATTTTACCAATGGGATTTCAGGAACTATAGTAAAACAGAACAAATTCAATAAAAAATAAGGAACATTCCCTATATGAAATAGTACCGATGGCTAATATTCAATTGTACGCTGGCTTGTTATACTTTTAACGTAAAAGAGTTGAGAGGAGGTAATCAGTTGCCACAGAAGGGAATTATTTTTAACATTCAGCGCTTTACCATTCATGACGGTCCGGGCCTTCGTACAGAGTTGTTTTTGAAGGGATGTCCACTGCGGTGCGAGTGGTGCAGTAATCCGGAGAGCTGGCTTACGCATATTCAGCCGGGGGTCTATAAGACGAAGTGTATTTCCCATAAGAAATGCGGAATGTGCGAGGAGGCCTGTCCAAACGATGCGCTTCAGTTTTATCGCGGAAAGCTGATCGGTATCGACCGGGGAAAATGTACGAATTGTCTCGAATGCTATAAAGTATGTCCATCGGATGCGGTAAAGCAGTGGGGAAAAGAGATGAGCGTAGCTGAATGCATGAAGGAAATCCGTAAGGATCTTGGCTATTATGAGCGTTCCGGCGGCGGTGTGACTGTATCCGGCGGAGAGCCGCTGATGCAGAGCGATTTCGTATCGGAGCTGTTTCAGGCATGCAGGGCGGAGAACATACAGACCTGCTGTGAATCGACATTTCATGCGGAGTGGAGTGAGATTGAAAAGGTACTGCCATATACGGATATCATCATTTCCGATATCAAGCATATGAATTCTGAGATACATAAGAAGCATACCGGAGTAGGAAATGAACTGATTTTAGAGAATCTAAAGAAAATTGCGGGAAAAGACAGGGAGATGATTCTTCGGATACCGGTCATTCCCAATGTAAATGACGATGAGGAGAATATCAGGGCGACGGCGGATTATATGTTAAAGGAGCTTGGAGGTCATGTGAGAACACTTCAGCTTTTAAGCTTTATGAGACTCGGAGAAGAAAAGTACGCGTCACTTGGAATTCCCTACCGGATGGAAGCTGTGAAGGTGAACCGAAAGTCATTCCAGAAGCACGTCAATGAGATTGCAGCATATTTTAACAGCCGGGGCATTCACTGCTTGGTGGGAACCAAAGAAAAACAATAAAAAATATTTTTATGGAGGAATTAAAATGAGTATTATTCACACAGATGCACGAGGAACAGAACCTTTTGACAAGACGTACAGCCTTGGCTATGAAGTACATCACAAGGACTGGTCACCATTCCCGAGAATCAACCACTTAAGACAGACATTTCTTGACAGACCTTACGAGGTGGATGTTGAGAGATTAAGACTTGTCACAGAAGCATATCAAGAGCATGAAATCTGTGCACGGAAACTGCAGTGCGCATACGCATTTGAAAAAGTACTTTTGAATGCAACACTCTACATTGATGACGAGGAGCTGATTCTTGGTGAGATCGCAGCACCGACCAAGGCATCGCCAATCTATCCGGAATTTTCGGTAAACTGGATCATCGATGAGATTCTTCACTCACCATTTGAAGAGCGGGAGCATGACCAGTTTTATATCAGAAATGATGAAGAGAGAGCGGAAATCATCGAGCTCTGCAAATACTGGCAGGGCAGAACCGTTGCAGACCGCATCGAATGTCGTCTGGAGGAAGATCAGATCAAAGGCTCTGAGGCCGGCAAGAAGATTTACCAGACAAACCTTTACCATTTTGCAGGTACGGGACATCTTGCCATTGATTATGCAAAACTTTTGGAAGTCGGATTTGACGGTCTTCTGAAGGAAGCGAGACAGAGATTGTCAGAGCTCAGCATGAGAGATGTGGAATATGGAGATAAGAGAGACTTCTATGAAGCGATGATTATTGAGCATGAAGCCGTGAAAAAATACATTGAGCGTTACGCAAAGCTCTGTGAAGACACAGCGGCAAAAGAAGCGGATGCTGCAAGAAAAGCGGAATTAGAAGCGATGGCAGTCAACTGTCACCAGATTGCAGGCGGACCTGCCAAGACATTCTGGCAGGCACTTCAGTTATTCAACTTTGCAACCACATTAATCCAGATTGAAAGCAACGGACATTCCATTTCCTATGGACGTATGGACCAGTGGTTATTCCCATATTATGAAGCTGATATGAAGAATGCAGTCATCTCAAAGGATTTCGCGCTTGAGCTGATTGAAGATGTCTATGTGAAAGTAAATAATCCGACAAAATTAAAAGATAAAGGCAGTATGGCAGTTCGTAACGGACGTGGATTCGGAGGCGAGAGCCTGACCATCGGCGGAGTTGATACAGAGGGCAACGATGCGACAAATGACCTTACGATGATGATGTTAGAAGGATCTGCCCACACTCGTATGATGAACCCCTGGGTCTGTGTCCGCATGCATGAGAAAACGCCATATGAATTGAAGATAAAAGTGGTAGAATGTATCCGCGCAGGATACGGACATCCGAAACTTTACAATGACGGTCCGGCGATCAAGGGCATGATGAGAAAAGGAATGACCCTTGAGGAAGCCAGAGATTACTGTGTTGTTGGCTGCGTAGAGATCAGTCTTCCGGGAAAAGAATACGGATGGCATGATGCAGCGTATGTAAATACTGCAAAGATGATGGAAATGGTATTAAACGGCGGACGCTGTCTTGACTGCGGCCCTCACTGTATGAGATGGGCAGAGTGCGGTGCTCTCGGCAAACACCTTGGACCGGACACGGGAAGTCTTGACACTTACCAGAACTTCGAGGAAGTACTGGAGAGCGTGGATAAGCAGTTTGAGTTCTGGACAGACCAGATGTGCAGCAGCTTAAATATCATTGACAACGCACACAGAGAGTTAAAACCACTTCCATACGTATCCGCATTCTATCAGGATTGTATGAATTCCGGTCATGATCTGACTGAGGGTGGAGCAAAATATAACGGAACAGGCCCGCAGGCTTCCGGAATGGCTACATGTGCAGATTCACTGGCATCAATCAAACAGCTGGTATTTGATGAGAAACGCTGCACGGGAGCGGAACTTCTTCAGGCAGTAAAAGATAACTGGGTTGGATATGAGAAGTTATATGCGCTTGTAAACAGTTCGAAGGTTCATCATTATGGAAATGATGATGATTATGCGGATGAGCTGTTCAAATACATGTTTGAATGTTACACCAGACACATCAGGGGAAGAAAGAATCCGAGAGGCGGAGAATTCAGCCCGGGAGTATATTCCGTAAATGCGAACGTTGCCATGGGAATGAACACAAACGCTTCGGTAGACGGACGCACGAAGGGAGAAGCTATTTCCGATAATATGGGACCGGTACATACGGATGGCGGATCACATGATATCAATGGACCAACCGCGATTACAAATTCACTCACAAAGGTGGATCACAGTCTGGCTTCAAATGGTACACTGATGAATCTCCGGTTCCCGGAGGAAGCGGTTGCAGGTGTAGAAGGAAGAGACAATCTGGTCAGTTTTATTGACGAGTATATTGCAAAACAGGCAATGCACGTTCAATTCAATATCATGAGTTCTGAGACAATGAAAGCAGCTCAGAAACGTCCGGAGGATTACAAGGACATGCTCGTTCGTGTTGCCGGATACAGCGCATACTTCGTTGAGCTCGGAAAACCGTTACAGAAAGATTTAATTCAGCGTACAGAGCTTCATTTCTAGGGCTGTCACTGAGTTGAACCTATAAATATTCAGGGCCGGGCATAGAATCCCTCCGTCCGGTTCTGAAAAAGAAAATACTTATCTAAAGGAGAAATGATATGAGTTTTGAAACGAATTTTATTTGGGTCGGCCTGATGCAGGTTGTTGGTTTTTTTGTGCAGGGATGTACAGGATTTGGATGTACGGTTATCGCGGCATCTGTAACAAACGGATTACTTGGAACGGAAACTGGAGTTCCTTACGGCACATTGATTACACTTCCTTTCCTCTATTTCTTAGCGGTAAAGGCAAGAAAAGAAGTCTCTTGGAAGGACCTTGGAAAAATCGTCCTTTTATGTGCACCGGGTATCTTGGTCGGTAACTATTTATTCTATGCGATCAGCCCTGTCATTGCAAAAATCTGTATCGGCGCAATGGTAACCTTTATCGCGGTCATGAATATTTACAAAACGATTTTCGCACCATTGGTATTAAAGAAAGTAGTGGATGAAAATGCGCCTGACACAACATTTAAAAAGACACTGCGTTATGGCTGCCTTATCTTGGGCGGTATCGTTCACGGTGCATTCAACATCGGCGGACCGCTGATTACGGTTTATACAATTTCTGCTGTAAAGGATAAAGAAAAATTCCGTAACACCATGAATATGGTATGGGTCGTATTAAATACATGGAATGCATTCAGTCAGTGGAAAAACGGTGCATTTACACCGTATCTTGGAAGTGCACTCGTAATCGGTCTCCCTCTTGCAGCAATCGGATTCTTCCTTGGAATGGCATTCTTAAAGAAGATCAACCGCGAGACATTCTTACGTATTGTTTATGTGGTACTTCTCTTTATCGGTGCAAATATGCTCATCACGAGTCTGATGGCATTATAATCTGACAAAAGAAGCTGCGTAAGGTTACGAGAAGGCAGCAAAGCGGAATGTCCGCTTATTTTAAGAAGACTAGGAGATAATGAAATGAAAGATTATAGATTTAAAATACCACAGAACGTGGAATTTGGAATTGGAGCACTCAAGAAACTTCCGGAGCTGTTAAAAGAGAGTGATTCGGAGCATGTACTTCTGATTTCGGACCGCGGATTAGAGGGTATCGGAGTTGTTAAGAAAATTCAGGATATTATTACAAGTGACGGTATCCGGTGCGAGTCCTTCCTTGATGTTGTTCCGAACCCGACCGTTGATGTTGTAAATGCAGCGGCTGCAATGTACAGAGAAAGCGGAGCAACCAGTATTGTAGCACTCGGCGGCGGCAGTTCGATGGATGTGGCAAAGGCGGTTGGCGTCCTTGCTACTTACGGCGGAAAGGTTACCGATTATGAAGGCCTTGGAACGGTTCCGGGGCCAATCATACCGATGATCGCAATTCCGACAACTGCGGGGACTGGCAGTGAGGTGACGGCTTCTGCGGTTATCACGGATGAATCCAGAAATTATAAATTTTCAATCATCAGCTATGAGATGCTTCCGAAATATGCCGTACTTGATCCGGAATTAATTATGACAGCTCCTGCATCGATTGCAGCTTCCTGTGGAGTGGATGCCCTGATTCACGCAATTGAGGCGTATCTTTCGACAGCGGCCTCTCCATTCTCAGACGCCATGGCTGAAAAAGCGATGGAGCTGATTGGCCAAAATCTTCGTCGTTTTGTGGCAAACAGACAGGATGAGGAAGCGGCCTGCGCAATGATGGCTGGTTCGAATTTCGCAGGGATCGCATTTGCATGGGCGAAGCTTGGAAATGTACACGCCATGAGCCATCCGGTCAGTGCATATTTCCACGTAGCACACGGTGTTGCGAATTCTGTACTGCTTCCAACCGTATTAGAGTACAATGCGCTGGCAGATCATGGCCGTTATGAAGTGATCTACAATTATATCCGTGAAGGAAATGGTGCATATGATTCATTCAAACCGGAAATGTTAGTGGAAGAGGTTCGCAGGATGAACCGGGATCTTGGAATTCCTGCGTCACTCTCCGAGGTCGGTGTTACGGAGGATAAGATTCCGAACATGGCAGAGGATGCGATGAAAGCGGTCAATGTCCGTGTGAATCCGAGACAGACAAATCTGAAGGAAATCACAGCACTGTATCATAAGGCGATGTAAGCGGCAGGCGGACACTTATTTTTAAAAATAAAATACAGATGAGGAGATCAAAAACATACGATGAATGGAAAAAAGCGACTCATATATTTACTAATCGGTCCGGCTATTTATGCGTTGATCACATTGTTGTTAAGAGATTCATTTACCCTGCCCGGTGCGCAGGCAGTCGGTATTCTGCTGTGGATGATTTTCTGGTGGATTACCCGCCCGGTTGATATGACGGTCACCGCACTATTGCCGATTGCCGTAAATGCAGTATTTCATGTAATTGATATGGGAACTGTGACATCACAGTATTTCTCGGACAGCATTATTTTGATTTTTGGATCGTGTCTTTTGACGATTCCATGGCAGTCGACCGGCCTTGACCGTCGGGTGGCACTTCGAATCCTTTCGGTTATCGGCCCGACGATGCGCTCACAGATTACGGTATGGCTTTTGGCAAGTATTGTATTCTCGACGATGCTCCCAAATGTAGCGGTATGTGCTTTATTTACACCAATCGCAGTTGCGATGCTCCATGCGGCGGGATATGAAGATATGAAGACCTGTAAACCGGCAGTCCCGATTCTTCTGGCAATTGGCTGGGGCGTTGGACTTGGCGGTGTGGGATCACCACTTGGCGGCGCGATGAATGTGGCGGCGATTTCATTTATTGAAGAATATACCGGACATGAATTTATGTATATTGACTGGGTTATTCGTATGCTGCCATTTTTCGTGATTGCGGCAGCAGTATCGCTTGCTTATATGCTGTTTATCAGCAAGCATTCAGAGCCAATTAATGGAACAAAAGAATATTTTGAAAAAAGCTATTCAGAGCTTGGTCCTATGAAACATGATGAGAAGATTTGCGCTGCGCTATTTATTCTGGCGTTAATCGGTGCATTTACGCGTCCATTATTTGCAAATGTGTTACCGGCACTGGCACCTGCGTATATCTTTTTAATTCTTGGATGTGCTTCGTTTATTATGACAGCGGCAAACAAGGGACCGCTTATGACGTGGGAATATGCACAGCAGAACACCATGTGGGGAATGATGCTTCTGTTTGGAGGCGGACTCGCCCTTGGTAAAATGGTAAATGAATCCGGCGCAAGTGCGGAGATTGCAAAGGTTGTCTCCTCGATGAACTTAAATGGCGGATTTTTGACAATTGTGATATTTGTTGTCTTTGCGGTTCTCATTTCCGAGGCAACGAACTCAACGGTGTCGGCTGCGGTGACCGTGCCGATCGTACTTTCATTTACCGCAAAACTCGGGCTGAATGCGATTCCGTACTGGTTTATTACGATTATGGCTTATAATGCAGAGTTCCTGCTGCCGATCAGCGTGCGTGCAATTCCGGTCGCTTATGGGCTGGACGCGAATATTATGATGAAGAAAGGGATTCCGCTGGTGCTGATTCGTATGGCGGCTGTCATTATTGTCGGCTGCGCGCTGATGAAATTCTGGCCGGCGTTCAGCAATATTCCTTATCTTACCATGTGAGCCATGTGAGCCAGGGGCATGTGAGCCAGGGGGACGCTTCTTGTGGTCGGTGAGCCATGGGGACGGACCCTGTGGAAGTCGGTGAGCCATGGGGACAGACCCTGCGGAACAGTCAAAGGAGGCATTTTATGAATCAACTAGCTGAGCTACATAAAATTTCCAATACAAAAAGCGTCAACAAGACGCTTGCGATACTCTCCACATTTAATGAAACGACCCCGATGCAGCGTACCAAGGATATCGCGGCGAAATTGGACATGAGTAACAGCACAGTGTCACGCCATCTGAATACACTGTTTGACTGGGGGTTTTTGGAGCGGGATGAGGACACGGGATATTATTATCCGGGGCTCAAGGTGATTGCGCTTGCCGGAGCAGCGCTACAAAACAGTGATGTTTACCGCCATGCATCGCCGGAGCTTCAACGCATTTCCTATAAATACGGAGTGCATGGGCACATGGGAATTCCCCACGGAACACAGGTGGTACATTTGATCAGCAGCAGCTGTGAGAATACGATGGACCTGCATATTCCGATGGGACATTGTCATCCGATGTATTGTTCTGCCATGGGGCGGGCGCTGCTTGCCTATATGCCGGCAGGCAGGGTGCAGGATATTTTGAAAAAAAGTGAGCTTGAGAAGCTGACGATGGAGACCAAGATTGATCCAACTGTGATTGAGCGGGAACTGGTTCAGATCAGGCAGAGAGGATATTGTATTCTGCTGGACGAACTGAATGAAGGAAAAGGTTCTATTGCAGCGGCGGTGTTCGATAAGCAGAGACAGCCAGTCGCCTCGGTCAGTGTATCGACAAGCTCGCATAGCCTGAGGCAGCCGGAACGCGAGCATGAGCTTGCAAAAGCAGTGACGCAGGCGGCGAGAAAGATATCCGGAAAGCTTGGCTACTATCCAAAATAAACATTTGAAAATAACTCTTTCGTTAGATCATGAACTAACAGAAGGGTTATTTTTTTCACAATCTTTACGCGTTTTGTGCAAATGTGTTGCACAGGATGCAACAGCCTTGCATATTTTAAGAGCCTGCTTCCTATTTTGAAAATCGATTTCGATCAATGGGAAAGGTTATAAAAACCATTGCTCTCTTGTGGAAATTTGCTAAAATAGGACCATCAACAAAGAAAGTTTTAGATGTTATGACTAGTGCACGGTATGACTCTAAAATGAGAAAAAGGAGAAAACAAAAAACTATGGATTCAAAAAAACGATTAGTATATCTGATATTAGGTCCAGCGATATACGCTTTGGTCACTTTCTTATTGAAAGATTCATTTACACTTTCGGGAGCAGAGGCAATCGGCGTACTGCTTTGGATGATTTTCTGGTGGGTAACCCGCCCGGTACATATGACAGTAACAGCGCTCCTGCCGATACTGGTAAATGCAGTGTTCAACATTGTTGAGATGGGAACCGTTACCTCACAGTATTTCTCGGACAGTATCATTCTTATCTTTGGTTCTTGTCTTTTGACAATACCTTGGAAATCAACTGGTCTCGATCGCCGGATCGCGCTTAAGATTTTATCAATTGTCGGCCCGACAATCAAATCGCAGATTACGGTATGGCTTCTTGCCAGTGTAATCTTCTCGACCGTACTTCCAAATGTTGCGGTATGTGCGCTGTTCGTACCAATTGCAGTCGCAATGCTTCATGCGGCAGGTTATGAGGATATTAAAACCTGTAAACCTGCAGTACCGATTCTATTATCGATCGGCTGGGGAGTTGGACTCGGCGGAGCAGGAACGCCTCTGGGCGGAGCTATGAATGTGGCAGCGATTTCATTTATTGAAGAATACACCGGAAAAGAGTTTATGTATGTTGACTGGATTATCCGTATTGCACCATTCTTTATTATAGCAGCGGCAGCAGCACTGATTTATATGTATGTGACAAGCAGAAATGCAGAGCCGATCAATGGTACAAAAGAGTACTTTGAAAAGAGCTATGCGGAGCTTGGGGCAATGAAACGCGACGAGGCGATCTGTGCCGTTCTCTTTATTCTGGCATTGATCGGAGCATTCTCCCGTCCATTGTTTGCAAATATTTTACCGGCACTTGCACCTGCATATATCTTACTGATTCTTGGCTGCCTTGCCTTTGTTCTTTCCATTGCCAAAAAAGGGCCTATGCTTACTTGGGAGGCAGCGCAGGAAGGCACCATGTGGGGGATGATGCTTCTCTTCGGAGGAGGCCTCGCACTTGGAAAACTTGTAAATGAATCCGGTGCAAGCGCAGGAATTGCAAGCTTTGTACAGAGCCTGAACTTAGATGGCGGATTCCTTACCGTTGTAATTATCGTTGTATTTGCGATCTTAATTTCAGAAGCGACAAGCTCAACAGTATCAGCAGCTGTTACGGTGCCAATCGTACTTTCCTTTACATCCATGCTTGGTCTGAATGCGATTCCTTACTGGTTCATCGCAATTATGGCTTACAATGCAGAGTTCCTGCTTCCGGTCAGTGTCCGGGCGATTCCAGTTTCTTACGGTCTGGATGCAGGCCAGATGATGAAGAGAGGTATTCCGTTTGTATTCATAAGAATGGTCATTGTAATCGCAGTTGGTTATGCATGTATGAAGTTCTGGCCGGCATTCAGTAACATTCCAAATCTTATGAATTAGCGGCAGACTGGTAATCAAATAATAGAGAAAATAGGAGATGTTTAATATGGGAGCAACAGTAGAATCATTAATTGAACGATCAAAAACTGCACAGAAAAAATTCGAATTTGCAACACAGGAGCAGGCAGATGCAGCTGCACGCGCGATTTGTAAAGTTGTCTATGACAATGCAAATGAATTAGGTCGTTTAGCGGCGCAGGAGACGGGCATGGGAAATGAAACAGATAAAATCGCAAAATGCCGTAACAAATCTTCACTGATCTGGGAAAGTATCAAACATAAAAAGACGGTTGGAGTTATCAATCGAATCGAAGAATTACATATGCTTGAAGTAGCAAAACCGGTTGGCGTTGTGGCAGCGATCATTCCATCCACAAATCCGGTTGTCACACCAATGTGTAATGCAGCATTTGCGCTTAAGACGCGTAATTCCGTTATATTTGCACCACACCCACGTGCAGTGAAATGTACCGCACTTCTTGTTGAGAAGTTCCAGACAGAACTTGAAAAGCTGGGACTTCCAAAGGATCTTGTACTTGGATTGGAAGAGGTATCGATTGAAGCAAGTGGAAAAGTGATGAGTTTAGCTGATGTCGTTGTTGCAACAGGTGGTCCCGGAATGGTAAAGGCTGCTTATTCAAGCGGAAAACCATCACTCGGCGTAGGACCCGGAAATGTTCAGTGTATTGTGGATTATGATGCGGATCTTGCGGATGCGGCTAAGAAAATAATTCTTGGAAGAAGCTTTGATAATGGTCTGATCTGCCTCGGAGAGCAGTGTGCATTTGTTCCGGCTCCGAAGTATGAAGATTTTCTGGAAGAGATTAAGAAACAGGGTGGCTACTATATTTCCGATCCGGAAGTACTTGATAAAGTGCGCGAAGGCATTTTCCCGGGCAGTGGACCAATCAGCCGCGATGTAGTTGGATTAAGTGCAGAAGAAGTCGGAAAAGTCATCGGGGTCGATGTTTCAGCAGGAACAAAAGCGATTGTTGTAAAAGCAAAAGCAACTGGAGCAGGTGATGATCTCTGCCGTGAGAAATTGTGTCCGGTCATTGCAATTATGCCATATGACACATTTGAAGAAGGCGTGGCAATGATGGTCGAAAACCTTGAAAATGAAGGAAAAGGACATAGCATCGCAATTCACTCTAACACGCCGGAGCATGTGGAATACGCAGCAATCCAGTGTTCCGTATCACGAGTGATTGTAAATCAGCCATCCGGAACGACCGGCGGCGGAAGCCCGACAAACGGCTTCACACCGACAACGACACTTGGCTGTGGCTCGTGGGGAAATAACAGCTTCAGTGGAAACTTCAGCCATACAAATCTGATGAATATTACACGTGTGGGCTATCCGTACGAAGAATCATATTTGCCGGATCCGGAGCTGGCTTGGAGCTGAGCCATGTGAGCCATGGGGACGGACCCTGCGGAGCAGAGTGAGCCATGGAGCCATGGGGACAGACCCTATGGAAAGTGAGCCATGGGGACAGACCCTGCGGAGGGAGAAAGGACACATATACAATGGATTATTTAGAAATAGAAGGGAAAGCCCAGCTGAGACGCTTCGGTATTCCAACCAATGACAGCATTCTATTAGACGGCGATGAGATTCCGGAGGGTATCCATTTCCCGTGCGTATTGAAAGGACAGATATTAGCCGGCCACCGCGGACAGCACGGTGCGGTTAAGGTGGTAAAATCAGAAGAAGAACTTCGGGAAACGAAAAAAGCAATCGAACAGATTTCCATCAACGGACATGTGATGGAAGGCGTGATTGCATGCAACTTCCTTCCAATTGCAGAAGAATATTATCTGGGACTGACTCTGGATGTAAAGAACCGTGCAATGATGCTGCTGTTCACACCATTCGGCGGAATGGAAATCGAAGACTTGGCGGAAAATGAGCCGGAAAAGCTGTTGAAATTCGACTGTACGGGAGGATTTGACGCAGAGGCATTTCGCACAGTGGCAGCAAAATTCAATCTTGCAGAAGCACGCATGAATCAAGTCATTACATTTGCAGAGAAACTGACGGTGGCCTGCTTTGAACTGGATGCTACTACAATTGAGATAAATCCACTCGCTGTTTTGGAGGATGGCAGCCTGATGGCAATTGACTCGAAGCTTGTCATTGATGACAACAGTTTGTACCGTCAGGGTGATTACACCCTCCTCCCGAAAACGGCGCAAAAGAAATCGAAGCAGGAGGAGGACGCAAAGGCACATGATCTAACCTACATTGAGCTGGATCCGGAAGGCGATATCGGCACAATGGCAGGCGGCGCCGGAATTGGAATGGCAACGATGGATACCATTCGGCATTATGGTGGACGCGTCAATAATTTCCTCGACCTCGGCGGCGGAGTGACAGCCGAAAAGACATATCAGGCAATGCGCATTCTGCTTCAGAATAAGGAGACAGACTACATTTTAGTAAATGTATTTGGCGGAATCAATAACTGTGCCGATATGGCAGAAGGAATTGCAAGGGCATATACAGAGCTTGGAATTAAAAAGCCGGTGATTGTAAAAAGCCGGGGATTCAATCAGGAACAGGGCTGGGAAATCTATGAAAAGCTTGGATTTGCGCAGACAAAATACGGGACAACAGATGAGGCTGTGCAGCAGTTAATGAAGCTGAAAGGAGGCGGGACAGAAAATGAGCATTCTAATTGATCAAAATACATCTATGCTGATGATTGGAATTACAGGAAAGCAGGGACGGATCCACTGCAAGAGAACTGTGGAAAGCGGAGCAAAACTTCTCGCCGGAGTTGCACCGGGCAAAGGCGGGCAGGAAGTGGAAGGTGTGCCTGTATTTGAGACGGTGGCGCAGGCAAGAGAGACATTTCCACAGATTACGGCCGGCATGCTGATTGTTCCGAGACAGTTCGTGAAAGACGCAGCACTTCAGGCGTTAAAAGAAGGCATCCGACTGCTTGTAATTATTACGGAATTCGTGCCGGTTATGGACGCGCTCCAGATTGTCCGTGCGGCAAATGAATGCGGCGCAAAGGTCATCGGCCCAAATACAATCGGAGTGATTTCACCGGGAAAATCAAAGCTGGGAATTATGCCGGATTACATTTATGGGAAAGGTCACATTGGAATCATTTCCCGCAGCGGTACGCTGACCCATGAAACGGCATCCAACCTGACCTTTAAAGGCTTTGGACTGTCGACATGTGTGGGGATTGGCGGAGATTCTATCATTGGCATGAACCATGCGGACGTGCTGGAGCTTATGGCTGCGGATGATGATACGGACGCAGTTGTGATGATCGGAGAAATCGGCGGAACCAGCGAGGAAATGGCAGCGGCCAAAATCAAAGAACTGGGGCTTAAGAAGCCGGTATTTGCCTATATCGCCGGGATGTACGCGCCTGAAAACAAGAGGATGGGACATGCGGGCGCAATCGTCAGTGGCGGCATGGGCACTGTGAAATCCAAGATTGCCGCGCTTGAAAGTGCCGGAGTTACCGTGTGCCCGACGCTTGGGAAGCTTGTCGAGGCAATTGATACATACAATCGGAAATCAAATGGACGATTGCAGTCGCTGGAACCACAGATTGATTAAATGGAAATAAAGATATCTGCCGTATGGAGTGATAAGGAAAAACTCCATCCGGCAGATATTTTTTTGTCACTTCTGAATAAAATGGACATTCCTCCCCATTCTTTTTAATAAAGAATTAAGAAATTCTTGCACTATTCGTTAGAGTGATGCGTTAAAATGACCATTGAAAAAAGGCAGGAGTGAAGAAAATGATCAAACAGCAGAGCAGATTTCAAACGAACAAATTTCCAATAAAGGGGCTTCCAACGAGAACATTTCCGGTGAAGGAATATATATACCTCACGATTCTGAGCGCGATACCGCTGATTTTATTTCTGTACCAAAGAAGCGGAGGGTATCTGGCGGGCTCCAGTCTGGACTGGATCACCCAGCACAGTGTATTTCCGACGTATTTCCGCGAACTGTTCTGGAAGAGTGGAAATATATTTCCACAATATGCGGCAGAAATCGGCGGTGGACAGAACATCTGGAATTTTGCATATTACGGGCTGTACAACCCGTTGTTTTTGCTGTCATTTTTGCTTCCGGGTGTGGAAATGAGTGTCTACATGCAGGGGATTTCACTTCTGGGACAGATTGCAAACGGGATCTTGTGCTATGTCTGGCTGAAAAAACATTTTGAGAAAGAATTCAGCTTTTACGCCACGTTTTTTCTGATTTTGGCGGCTCCGGTGATTTATCATTCCTCCACACAGATTATGTTCGTGGATTATATGCCGTTTCTGCTGATGACGCTGATTGGCTACGACCGGTATAAGGAGCGGGAAAAATACGGAGTGATGGTGGCGGGTGTTTTCTGTATGATTCTGACCAGCTTTTATTTTTCCATCGGCGGGCTGCTGGTGCTGTTCTTTTACGGCTTGTGTGATTTAAACTGGGAGAGGGTCAAGTCGCTTCTGGATTTTATCCGGCAGATGTGGCATCGGTTCTACCCGGTGCTCTTTGGCGTGGCACTCTCGCTTTTTTATCTTATTCCGATTTACTGTGCGATGCAGGGCGGAAGAAGCAGCAAAGCGGTGTTTTCGTTAAAGGAATTACTGCTGCCCGATGTGGCGGTTACAAAATATCTGTACAGTCCTTACGGCATCGGTGTGAGTGCAGTTGCGATTATCGCGATTGCCACCGGGCTATTCTATAAAAAATGTATGGAAAAGTGGCTGAGCATCGTACTGGTGATTCTTTTGCTCTGCCCGGCATTTGAGTGGCTGTTAAACGGCGGACTGTACATTCGGGCGAAGGCGCTGATTCCGTTTCTGCCTCTGGTCTGTTATGTGCTGGCAGCATATTTCCAAAAAATGAAAAGCCGGGTGATTCCGAAAAAATGGGTTGCGGCCGGATATGTTTTGGCGGGGAGCGTTCTTCTGTGTGGTTTGAAGGAAATGTCACAGACTGTGCGGCATCTGCTGTATCTGGACTTATTCATTTGCGCGGCCGTGCTCCTGATTAGCATGAAGCTCTGGAAAAATGCGCTGTGCATCGCATCGGCGGCAGTCATGGTGGCGACCGGCATTTACGAAACCGGTCAGATGAAATCGAAGCTGATGAAAGAGGACGTGGTGCTGGGGCTGGAGGATACAAAGGTCCGCGATACGATTCAGACGCTGCTGGCACGGCAGGAGTCCCAAGGGCGGGTCGAACTGCGGGGGAGCAATGAGAAGGACAAGGAAAATATTAATCGCGTGCTTGCGGTGGGACAGAATCTGACGAGCTGCTATTCTTCCATCCAGAACTCGCTGTATTCGCAGTTCCGGAAGGAGCTGGGGCTGCCGAAATCAACGAGAAACGAGCTGATGGAAAATGTGGTGGATGACCCGATTTTCCTGAGAATTATGGGGGTAAAATATCTGATTGGAAATGCGGCGGTCGCTGGATATCAGCTTGTTCAGGGGGCGGAGGCAGCCACTGACGGAGGAAATGATACGGCGGTTTATGAAAATCAGGCGGCGGCGCCACTCTTTTATCTTACGAACCAGACGATTTCCGCGGAGAGCTATAAAAAGAAGAGTTGGGCGCAAAAGCAGCTGACGCTGCTGGAGGCGGCTGTGATAAAGGACAGTGAAGGAACGCTGGAGAAGGAACTGACCGATGCGCCGCTTCAGCTGGCTTCGTATGCCGGTGCAGAGGGCGAGGTCACGGCGCAGGACGGGGAACTCAGTGTCCGGCTTGCGAAAGGATTTACGCAAAAGCTGGCGGTAGCGGTGCCGGGGGTGCCAGGGGGACGGACCCTCTGGAATCAGGATGAGCCAGATGAGCCAGAGGATGAGCCAGAGGGACAGACCCTTGGGCGCAATCAATATTTGTTTATATCGTTTACTGTGGATAATCTGAAAAATAATCAGGATGTCAGCGTGAGCATCAACGGACAGAAGAACAAGCTGACGGCGGCTGAAAGCGAATATTACAATAACAATACGGAATTTCATTACACCTGCCCGCTGGAAGCAGATAAGGCGGAGATTACCGTTACGTTCGGAAAAGGTACTTATAATTTAAAGAATATTCAGTGTCAGGTCGGAAGTGAGGATACCGGAAAGAATCAGACCCTTTATCAAAATCCAGTGCTTGTATCACCGCTGAGATCTGGTGATGGATATGAAGGAAAAATCGATGCAAAGGAGGATACATGTCTGGTCACATCGATTCCGTATGATTCAAATTTTAGAATTTATGTAGATGGAAAGAAGATCGACTCACAGAAAGTGAATTCCGCTTTTTTGGGTGCGAAAATCGAGAAAGGAACCTATGAGCTGCGAATTGTGTACCAAGCGCCTGGGAGCATAGCTGGAAAATGTGTATCAATGCTGGCGGTTCTCGTGTTGGTTCTGGATTGCGTGAGGCGCAGATTTGGCCGGGGAGCCAGAGGGACGGTTCGTTGGGCCTAAAGTTGGAAGTGAGCCAGAGGGACGGTTCGTTGGGCCTAAAGTTGGAAATGGGCCAGAGGGACGGTTCGTGAGGATTTAACAGCCTGCTCTTTTTAGCGGGCTGTTTTTGTGTTATATTAAAGGTATCAATTAAAATGCGCGAGAGGAGTATTGATGTGGAGCAGAAAAAATATCAATGTTATGTGAGTATCCTTCAGCAGGAGCTGATTCCAGCGCTTGGATGCACGGAACCGATTGCACTGGCACTAGCGGCCGCAAAGGCAAAAGAGGTGTTGGGAGAATTTCCGGATAAGCTTGAGATGACTTGCAGTGGAAATATTATTAAGAATGTGAAAGGTGTCACCGTGCCGAATTCCGGTGGACTTAAGGGGATTGAAATTGCAGCGACGCTTGGCTGTGTGGGTGGAAATGCAGATGAAGTTCTAAATGTTTTGGGAAACATTTCCGATGAGCAACGTCAGCAGTCCTACGATTTGGTCTCGAATCAGTTCTGCATTTGCCAGCTGAAGGAGAATGTGGAGAATTTGTATATTGTTGCGAAGGCGGTTCGGGGCGAGCATTTTGCGGAGGTTACAATTATTGATCATCACAACCAGATTATGAAAATCGTGAAGGACGGTGAAGTGCTGTTCGAGAAAAATGCGTCGGGGAAAATAGGTGAAATTGATAAGGCTATTTTATCGGTCGAGGGAATTGTGGAGTTTGCAAATACCGTGAAAATGGAGGATGTAGAGGAGGTTTTAGAGCGACAGATTCAGTATAACACAGCCATTTCCGAGCGCGGACTTTCGCAGGAATATGGTGCGCAGGTCGGACGGACTTTGCTGGAATGCTACGATGCAAAGGACGTGAAGGTGAAAGCACGGGCGGCGGCAGCTGCAGGATCGGATGCGCGTATGAGTGGGTGTGCACTTCCGGTTATTATCAACTCTGGCAGTGGAAATCAGGGAATGACGGCATCGCTTCCGGTTTTGGAATATGCAAAAGAGTGGAACATTTCCAAGGAGGGGCTTTATCGTGCGCTGTGTGTCAGCAATCTGATTGCGCTTGAGCAGAAGAAATATATTGGCTCGTTATCTGCGTATTGTGGTGCGGTGTGTGCGGCATGTGGTGCCGGGGCAGCCATTACTTATATGAAGGGAGGCGATATCGCTGCAATTGAGGCAACTATTACGAATACAATCGCAAATGTGGGCGGAATTGTGTGTGATGGTGCAAAACCTTCATGCGCGGCCAAGATTGCATCAGCGGTAGATGCAGCAATTCTTGGGCATAATCTGGCGATGAAGGGGCGTGTGTTTCAGGCCGGAGAGGGGCTGGTGCAGGACAATGCACAGGATACGATTAAGGCATTTGGTATTGTGGGAAAAGAAGGGATGAAGCAGACGGATGTTGAGGTGCTGAACCTGATGCTTGGGAACACAAATTTAGAGTCGTGTCCGTGATGTGGGAGCCGGGGGGGGAGCCGGGGGGACGGTTCTTGTGGTTGGTGAGCCAAGGGGACGGTTCGTGTGGACAATATTTGAGAGGAAACGAAAATGAATCAGTTAGAGCTTGTTTTGTTTTGGCTCGAAATAATAGGCGTATTGGCTTTTTCCATTTCCGGAGCGATGGCTGCAATTGAGGAGAAGCTGGATTATTTTGGGGTAATATTTCTTGGAACGATTACGGCACTTGGAGGCGGGGTCTTAAGAGACACATTACTTGGAAATCTGCCACCTGCGAATTTTAATAATTATCACTGTATTATCATTTCCGTAGTAGCTGCGACGGCCGTGTTTTTGATTGCTTATATTACACGGGATTATTATTTTTCGCATATGCATTTGATAGAGCAGATAAATAATTGTATTGATGCCGTTGGGCTTGGTGTGTTTACGATTTCAGGTATTCAGGTTGCTATAGAAACAAAGTTTGGATATAATGTGTTTTTGCTTGTATTTATGGGAATGATTACGGGCGTTGGAGGTGGCTTGCTTCGTGACATCATTGTAGGGCGAAAACCACTGATATTTTCCAAACATATTTATGCGCTGGCATCAATTGCTGGAGGTGTGTTTTATTTGATATGCATTTACGCGGGAGTGAAGGAGAATTTGTCACTTATAATAAGTATTGTTATAATATTTGCGATAAGGATGCTGTCGGCACATTTCAAATGGAATTTGCCTAGAATCAGTTGAGCGTGCAGAAGGGGCACCGGGGGGACGGTTCGTGTGACTTAAGAGACCAGAGGGACGGTTCGTGTGGTGAATTTTAAAAGAGGAAGAAACATATGGAAAAAGTGAAAATCATTCAGGTAAGGAAGAGCATTTTAGAAAACAACGGTAAGGATGCAGATAAGCTGCGAGATGAGTTAAATCAGGATAAGACATTTTATATCAATATAATGTCTTCGCCGGGATCCGGAAAGACATCCACTATTTTGAATATGATTAAACATTTGAGCGGAAAAATCCGTATTGGAGTATTGGAAGCTGATATTGACTCGGATGTAGATGCACAGACGGTTCAAAACAGCGGAATCAGGGCGATTCAGATTCACACAGGAGGAATGTGCCATCTTGACGCAGAAATGTCAAGGCAGGGCTTAAGAGAGCTTGGGACAAAGAATCTGGACCTTGTGATATTAGAAAATGTTGGGAATTTAGTGTGTCCTGCGGAATTTGACACGGGAGCGCATAGAAATATCGTAATATTATCAGTTCCGGAAGGAGACGATAAACCACTTAAATATCATCTTATATTTAAAACGTGTAATACGGTTTTGATCAACAAGATTGACTCTATGCCAATATTTGATTTTAACATGGACGCGGTGAAAAAATATATTTGGGAGAGAAATCCGAAGTCAAATATATTTCCTGTTTCAGCCGCAACAGGGGAAGGAATGGAGGCGTGGTGCGATTGGCTGTTGGAGGAGATTCGGAAGGAGTTCCAAAAGGAGTTCCAAAAGAACCGTCCCTCTGGCACCTCTGGCAAGATAAGGGAGGAAGCTTAAAATGGGAAATGTTCGAGTAATTGATGTACACCAGAGTGTATTTGCCGCAAATGACATGATTGCACAAAATGTAAGAAAAAAAATAAAGGCTGATCATACGTTTATGATCAACCTTATGGCGTCACCGGGCGCTGGCAAGACAACGGTTCTGCTCCGGACAATTGAAAAATTAAAGAATAAGTACAAAATTGGCGTAATGGAGGCTGACATCGATGCAACCGTTGATGCGGAAATGATGGAGGCTGCAGGAGTGAAATCAATTCAGGTTCACACCGGTGGAGAGTGTGCGATGGATGCGGAAATGACACAGCAGGCAATCGAAGAGTTTGATACTTCGGAGCTTGATTTACTAGTATTGGAAAATGTTGGAAATCTAGTGTGTCCTGCGGAGACCGATACCGGAGCATCAAAAAATGTCGCTATCCTGTCAGTTCCAGAGGGCGATGATAAACCGTTAAAATATCCGCTCATGTTTGAAGTGTGTCATGCAGTTATTATTAGCAAAATAGATACAAAAGGATATTTTAAATTTGATGATGACGCAGTTGTAGAGCGAATTCATAAACATAATCCCGATGCGGAAATCTTTTTCCTATCTGCAAAAACGGGGGAAGGACTTGAGGGCTGGATACAATGGCTTGAAAAAGAAATTTCAGAATGGTGAGAGAACAGGCCGGAGGAACCGTCCCTCTGGTCTCTTTTATACTGCAAGGGAAATAGTTCTTCTTGAAATTCCGCATAATCGGCTGATTTGTCGAATTGATAAGCCACATTTTTTTAGCTCTATCAAAAATCTATCGCGAAGTTTTTTCCCTAAAGACTGAAATTCTGAAACATTTCGACAATTTGTAATACGATAGATGATATCCCGTCCTCGAATATCATTTATTAATGCGTAAGGTTTTACATCTAAACAAATATCATCGGAAGGAAGCTGGAAGAAATCAAGAATTTCCTTACGGTTTTTGAAAATGGAATAAAGATTGTCTGTATCAACTAAATTGGATTTTTTGCCGGAGTAGGCGTGATAACTGCTCCATCTATATGCGGAAATTTTATTTGCGAGGCCAGCTTTTACAGGATTTTTATGAATATATCGAATTACAGCAAGAAATGCACGTTGATTTTCGATTACTTCACTATGAAAACGATCTTGCAATAAATGCCCACTGCGCTCATATTTCCGATTATACCACGCGACAAAACGGCAGTTGATTCGCTTCATAATGGTTGAAATCGGTTCTTCACATTCTTCAATTAAAAGATGAACATGGTTGCCCATCAGACAATAGGCATGCAATTTAAACTTGCTGATTTCCTTACAATCCTGCAAAATGTATAAAAGCTTTTTGTAATCTTCCTCTTCTTCAAAAATCTGTTGCTGATTGTTACCGCGAATCATTACATGATAGATACCGGTCTTACTCTTTTTTCTTGCTGTTCTTGGCATTGAATTCACCTCGGAAATGAAAATAGAATTAGTGTGTTACTAGAATTGATAAATAGAATGATTAAGATAGAGTATAAAATAAATTTGCAGATTTTGCAAGTGAAAAATGAAAAAACCAAAGAACCAAAGGGTCTGTCCCCGTGGCGCATTGCGCCATGGGGACAGACCCTTTGGTTTTACCTTTTTGCATAATTAACTATATAGATTCCGACACAAACTAATATTAGCGAAATCAAACTTGTGATGCCGATTGCCTGCTTGGCTTCCCCTAAGAAAACCGCTGATAAAATCACACCGAAAACCGGATTCATAAAACCGAACACCGACACTCGGGAAACCGGATTATATTTGAGTAAAATGCCCCAAAGGGAATAAGCGACAGCAGAGACTAAGGCAAGATAAACAAGAATGCCGAAAGCTGCTGCTGTAAAATGTGTTACATTTCCACCCATCAGCAGACCAGAAACCGTCATGATGACTCCGCCACATACAAATTGATATCCGCTTAGTGTTACTGGATTTTCTCCTTTTGAATAATTTTTCAGGCAGACGGAAGAAAACGCATAGGCAACCGTTGAGAAGAAAATAAAGCCCTCACCTAAAAGACTGAAATTCAAGTCGACACCATTTCCACTTAAATTAATTAAAACAACGCCTGCAAATCCAATGATGCAGCCAACCATTTTCCTGATGGATAAGTGCTCCTGATGAAAAAGAAGGCTTGCAATAATAATTGCTACAAATACGTTCATTGCTTCGATGATGGAGGCTTTCACGCCGCTGGTGTGTGCCAGACCGACATAAAAGAAAAAATATTGGGCAACCGTTTGCAAAAGGCAGAGTTTGATGATTTTAGGAAGAGATTCCTTTTTGGGCAATAGAAGTTTTTTACTGATAAGGCTGCCTAAAATTATCGTGAGAATACCCGCTAGTGTGAAGCGGTAGCCGGCAAACAAAATCTGGGTAGAAGTATCGTGTGCTGGAATTTGAAATAATTCATAGCCTATTTTAATGCATGGAAATGCACTGCCCCAAAGAAAGCAGCATATAAATGCACCGAACCAAACAATCATTGTTTTCTGTAAAAAGCTTTCTGTGGTTTTCATGTTGAAGATCCTTTATATGTGCCATGGGGACGGTTCTTCTGAAACACGACCCCAACGACATAGAATAAGTATTTTAAGTTACTAAGTGATTTAAAATAGGGACGGAAGAACCGTCCCCATGGCTCATTTCCCTTCGCCGGCAAAATATTCTTTTACTAAGGTCACAATTGTTCCGGATAGCAGGAACAGTGCAATCAGGTTTGGTATTGCCATCAGTCCGTTAAAGGTCTCGGCAACGCTCCAAACGAGGCCAAGTTCAACCGTCGCGCCAATAATTGCTACTAATGAATAAACAACCATGAACGGTTTCGTTACTTTCGTTGAGAATAAAAATTCAATACATCTCGCGCCGTACAGGCCCCAACCGATAATTGTTGAAAAAGCAAAGCAGCACATTGCAATTGCAGTGAAAATAGAGACCCAGTTGCCATATGCTGATGTAAAGCCGGCAATTGTCAGCTCTGCACCGGCGGCACTGCCATAGGTAA
This sequence comes from Hespellia sp., assembly GCA_028694105.1. Taxonomy (GTDB): domain Bacteria; phylum Bacillota; class Clostridia; order Lachnospirales; family Lachnospiraceae; genus Hespellia. The sequence goes on along the minus strand of JAQUUC010000007.1, from coordinate 12,861 downwards.
TCGGAACGCCACTACACAGAATAACAAGGGCTGTCATAGTACAGATCACGATTGTATCAATAAATACCTCAAAAATACCGAAGAATCCCTGCTTTACCGGTTTTTGTGTATCCGCACATGCATGGGCAATGGATCCGGTACCGAGACCGGCTTCATTTGAAAAAATGCCTCGGGAAACGCCCTTTTTCATACTCATAAAAAATGTGCCAACGACTCCGCCTGTAATTGCGGTTGGATTAAATGCACCGTAAAAAATAGAGTAAAATACAGTTGGGATGTTTTGAAAATTTAAAATAATGACTCCAAGTGCAAGTATGATATACAAAAGTGCCATAAATGGAACGAGTTTTTCCGTTACACGTCCAATTCGCTTGACACCTCCTAAAAGGACCAATCCAACCAAGAATGCGATTAAAACGCCAAGAATCAGATTTAAAGTGGCAAGAAATCCCTCGGAAATCAAATTGAAACTCAAAAGCGCGGAGTCGATAGCGGTGGTAATTGTATTGACCTGTGTTGCATTTCCTGTTCCAAACACAGTCAGGACACCGAAGGCGGAGAACAGAACCGCAAGCCATTGCCAGTTTTTGCCAAGTCCATTTTTTATGTAGTACATGGGGCCGCCGATGAGTTCTCCTTTTTGATTGTGTTCTCGGAAATGTACAGCGAGTGTTACTTCGCAGAATTTTGTGCACATACCGAGTGCGGCTGAGACCCACATCCAAAAAATCGCTCCCGGACCACCGATTGCAATCGCTCCGGCAACACCGGCAATATTGCCGGTACCGACAGTGGCAGCCAAGGCGGTACAGACCGCCTGAAATGGCGTCATTGCGCCGTCAGAAGCTTCTTTTTTTCGGAAAATCCTGCCGATTGTAGTCTGAATTGCATATGGAAATTTGCGAATCTGAATAAAATTGGTTCGAATACTTAAAAACAAACCAACTCCGATAATGCAGATCATAGCTGGTACGCCCCAAATAAAATTATTCACAGCGCTATTAATTGTCTCAATTGTTTGTAACATAATGATTCCTCTCTGAATGAAAACCGGGGGGACGGTTCCTTTGGCATCAAAAACTTTTTTGACAAGCCAGAGGAACCGTCCCTCTGGCTCACCATAATATCATATATGATAATTGACATAATTACAAGAAAAAGTAGGTTTTTACAGCATTTTCGATTATAATAGAGATGATTCACGGGAGGTTTACAGATGAACAGAATAGCAAAGAAACATGGTGGGGGTACGCGCCAAATATCGTGCATTATAATAGTGGTATTTCTTGTGTGCACACTGACGGTCAGAGCACAGGCGGTAGATACGAGTTCATTACCTGATTTTGCCGAAAAGCCGTATGTTGAAGTGAATAATAATGAACCGTTTTTTACAGAGACAGACATGTCGGTCAAGGCGTTTGAAAACTACAGCCAACTGGACTCGATGGGGCGGTGCGGTGTTGCGTATGCGAACATTTGCAAGGATATCATGCCAACAGATAAAAGAGGAAAAATCGGATCGGTGAAGCCTTCGGGCTGGCATTTGGTGAAATATAGTTTTGTGGATGGGAAATATTTGTACAACCGTTGTCATTTAATTGGTTTTCAACTGGCAGGAGAAAATGCAAATAATAAAAATTTGATTACCGGAACGCGTTATTTGAATATAGATGGAATGCTTCCATTTGAAAATCTGGTGGCAGATTATGTGAAGGATACAGGAAATCATGTGCTATACCGGGTGACGCCAATCTATGAAGGCGAAAATCTGGTGGCTTCTGGTGTTTTGATGGAAGGAAAATCGGTTGAGGATAACGGGCGAGCCATTTCCTATTGCATTTACGCATATAATAATCAGCCGGGGGTCACAATTGATTATAAAAATGGAGCAAGCAGCCAAAGCAAAAATTATAAGGCGGAGCTGGCAGCGGCGGTAAATGAGGGCGCCGTGTCGGTTAATGTGACAAACAAAGAAAAAACTTCGAATGCGGACGATGACTCAATTGCCGCATATATTTTAAATACGAATACGCACAAATTTCATAAGCCATCGTGTCGAAGCGTAAAGCAAATGAGTGATAAAAATAAAAAGAAAGTGACAGCAGGCAGGGCGCAGCTTATATCTGAGGGATATGAGCCGTGCAAAAGCTGTAATCCATAGAATTGATACAGAAAGTTCACAATTTCTTAAATTCTGACACACAATTCAAACACATTTCTTTTCTATACTATATTTATCAACAAGGAAACAAGTTGATGAATAAAACTATACTTTTTCATAAAGTGTGTGAGAAAGGTAAGAGCCCCCACAACCTCGAACCATTTCTCACACCCTCCCTCAAAAATTCAGTCGGAACTTCGGTTTCGGCTTTTTGTTTGCTGCCGGAGGAAGCGTCCCCATGGCTCCCCATGGCTCTCCCAGAGGAAGCGTCCCTATGGCTCACGATGGCTCAATTATCTGTTGCTTTTCTTCCCTGTATCAACTAAAATGAAACTAACAAATTGAGTCAGAAGAAGCGTCCCCATGGCTCAAAAGGAGATGCAAATGAGTGAACTGTCGATTATGATTGTGGAGGATGAGAAGATCAACCGTACAATTTTATCAAAGATGTTCGAGGATACTTACCGAATATATGAGGCTGAGAATGGCAAGGTGGCACTTGAAATGCTGGAGTGTGGAATGAAGGTTGACCTTATTCTGCTTGATTTGCTGATGCCAGTTATGGATGGCATCGAATTTCTGGCATTGATTAAGGCTGATGAGAGATTTTCGAAAATCCCGGTTGTCATGAATACGCAGAACGCGGCAGCGGAGATGGAAGCGCGGGCATTTGAGCTGGGAGCAGATGATTTTGTGACGAAGCCGTATGACAGAAATATTATCACGAGGCGTGTTGACAACCTGATTCGGAAATATGTGCTGGAGCACAGGCAGATGGAGGCGAGACTAAAGAATGCATCGGAGGAGTTCAACAATCTGGTTGACACAATCCCGGGGGGAATCGGCATTTTTGAAATCGGCGAGACGATAGCGTGTGTATATTTCAACGATGGCCTTCACCAAATGTTTGGCTATTCCCGTGAAGCGCTCAAGGCGATTCCGCGGGAAGAGACATTGACCACTACAATCGTGAAGGAAGACCAAAAGCCATTGATGGAAAAAGTCAGAAATGCGATGGAGACAGGCGAGAAAATGAGGGCAACCGTCCGCGCAAAGAAAGCGAACGGAGCACTGATCTGGGTGGCAATTACCGCACAGAAGCTGGCGGTCGAAGCAGAAGTTCCAAGATTTCAGGCAATTTTTCTGGAGGTTACGGAAGAGAAAAAAATCGAGGAAGAGATGAAAAAAACACTTTCGGAACTGCAGTATCGTATGAAATGGGATGTTCTGACAGGCATTTACAACCGTCAGGCATTCTATGACGCAACCGCGAAGCTGCTGGCAGAGAATCCGGAGACAAAATATGTGATTGCGGTGTGGAACATCGACCACTTCAAGGTAGTCAACGAACTATTTGGAAATGCAGTGGGGGATCAGGTGCTGAGGCGCATGGCCGAGATTCTGAAAGAAAATATTCCGGATTATATAGGCATATATGGCAGACTGGAGGCAGACCGATTCACGACCTGCGCGCCAAAATCCTATTATGAGGAGACGAAGGGGCAGATGCGGGAATACATTGCAAAGGGAATTCAGGGAAATGTGGTGAATTATCCGGTATATGTCCACATCGGGCTGTATGATGTGGAAGATATCACAGAACCGGTGGGAACGATGTGTGACCGCGCAAAGCTTGCGCTTCAGACCATAAAAACGAATGCAGTTGACCGTTTTTGCTATTACACTCCGGACATGAGCGACCAGCTCTATCGGGAACAGGCTCTGGTAAATGATTTCGATACCGCCCTGAAGGAACGGCAATTTTATATCCGGTTACAGCCAATTATAGACACGCAATCTGGATTCGTTGTCGCAGCAGAGGCGCTGGTGCGCTGGAATCATCCGGAGAAAGGTTTCATTTCGCCGGGAGAATTCATACCGACATTCGAGCGCAACGGATATATTACTGAAATGGACTATTTTGTGTGGGAAGAAGTTTGCAGATTCCTTTGTGAAAATGAAGAAAAAGGGATTACAAATGTCCCGGTTTCTATTAATATATCGCGAAAACATTTCCTGAAAGGAAATCTTAAAGAGAAATTATTAAGTTTATTAGAAAAGTATAATATTTCAAAAGAAATGATAAAGTTGGAGGTAACAGAGAGCGCATATATGGAACATCCGAAGCAGATACATTCAGTCATAGGAGAACTGCAGGAAGAAGGATTTGTCATTATGATGGACGATTTCGGCAGTGGATATTCCTCTCTGAATATGCTGAAAGATGCGCCGGTGGACATCCTGAAGATCGATATGGTCTTTATAGAAGGCCTGAAGGATGATTCGACACGCGGCAGAGACATTCTTCACTGCGTGATAGATATGACGAAGCGTATTCATATGCGGACAGTAGCAGAAGGTGTTGAGACCAGGGAGCAGTATCAGTTATTAAAATGTATGGGCTGCGACACCATTCAGGGATTTTATTTTTCCAAGCCGCTGTCGCCGGATGAATTTCGTATATACCTCAAGAGCCATGGGGACGGACCCTCTGGCAGCAAGACATAAGAGCCACGGGGACGGACCCTCCGGCAACAAGACAAGAGCCACGGGGACGGACCCTGCGGCAGCAACAAGACATAAGCCACAGGGACAGACCCCTCGGCAACGAGCCACGGGGACAGACCCCTCGGCAACGAGCCACGGGGACAGACCCCTCGGCAAACGAGCCATGGGGACAGACCCTCCGGCAATGAAAGAGGCCCACATGAAAGAAGCACTAAGAAAACTACAAAACTCCATAGAGCAAATGAACCGCTATTTTTACGAATCGCAGGAATCCATCGCCGACAGCAACATCTCGCTGGTGCGCGGAATCAGCATCTGCGGTCTGTTCACGGTTGTCGTGCTAATGCTGGTGGCCAACTACCTGATCGAAGGCTGGAACCTGAGTGCTGGCCACCTGCTGTTCTTCCCGTTCTTCCTCATCTACATCTTCTGGTCCGGCTGCCTGCGCCAGAACAAAAAAGGCAGAAAAATAGCCACGCACTACCGGCTCAGCCAGCTCATGGTGGTCACATACATGCTGATTTTTATGGGTCTGGTCATCTACATAGAAATTGTGCCCTACGAATCGAAAATCGCCACGCTCGTCACTCCGGCAATGATTCTGCTGTCAGTCATCTTTATCGTGCCGCTGGACATCACCGCCTTCTGCCTGTGCATATCCTACGTGGCCTTCTGCGTGCTCAGTGTCTGTTGCATGGACATCAGGCTGGTAACGGCAAATGTATACAACGGCCTCGTGGGAATCCTGTTCGGCTTCTGGGTCGCATGGATCGTAACGAACCTGCGGGCCCGTGAAGACCACACGAGACAGGACATTCTGCAGGAAAGCCGTCACGACAAGCTGACCGGCGTATTCAACAAAGCGACATCGGAGCAGAAATGCACCTCCTACCTGGAGACACACAAGAGCGACGGCTGCGCACTGATCATCATCGACATAGACGATTTCAAAAATGTAAACGATACCTACGGGCACCGGACCGGAGATCAGGTATTGAACATCCTGGGAAATACGCTCCAGAAGGTTTTCCGCGAGTGGGATATCAAAGGCCGCATCGGCGGAGACGAATTCGTGGTACTGATGAAATTCACAGCAGATGAGGACGTCGTAAAAAAGAAAATGAAAAATTTCGAAGAAATCTTCGCACGGACGACCGCAGAAGAGATCAATACCGCCATCACCTGTTCTTACGGAGCCGCAGTCAAAGGCATGACGTATATTCCGTATAATCCACTCTTCGAAGACGCGGACAAATTGCTCTACGCAGCCAAAAACTGTGGAAAAGCGCAGGGAAAAATCAAAACAATAGAATAACAGCAGCGGTAACAGGCAGTCAGTCTCACAGTTTTTTCTTCAACATCTCAGGATTGGACGCATAGGCAATGGCAGTCTCCGCCGTAATCCGGTTCGCCCGCACCAGAGAAAGCAGGTTCGAATCCATGGAAAACATATCCTCGCGGTTGGAAGAATACACCACTCCGTCAATCTGCGGAATCTTATTCTCGCGGATCATATTGCGGATTGCCGGCGTAACCGTCATAATCTCAAAAACTGGAATCACATCACCGTCAATCGCCGGCACAAGCTGCTGTGACACGACCGCCTGCAGCACCATCGACAGCTGCACCGAAATCTGCTGCTGCTGGTTTGCAGGAAATACATCGATGATCCGGTCAATCGTATTGGCAGAGCCAAGCGTATGAAGCGTGGAAATGACAAGGTGTCCGGTCTCGGCGGCGGTCATAGCGACATCAATCGTCTCATAATCACGCATCTCCCCGAGCAGGATGACATCCGGGCTCTGGCGCAGCGAAGCACGAAGCGCCGTGACGTAGCTGGCCGTATCAACATTGATTTCACGCTGGCTGACAATGCTCTTCTTGTGGCTGTGCAGATACTCGATCGGATCCTCCAGCGTAATAATATGCTTCTCAAACATCCGGTTGATATAATCGACCACACAGGCAAGCGTGGTCGACTTCCCGCTTCCGGCAGGTCCGGTCACAAGCACAAGCCCCTTGGACAGATTGCCAAACTCAATGATCTGCCTCGGAATCCCAAGCTCCTCGTAGCTCGGAAGCTCAAACGTAATCACCCGCACCACCGCGGACAATGCACCGCGCTGCTTATAAGCACTCACACGAAAACGCGACAGACCGGGAATCGCAAACGAAAAGTCATCATCCCCGTTAAGATAGAGCGGATGCATATTACGATCCTTTGACAAATGATAAATCTCCTTCAGGAAATCCTCCGTCTCATCCGGCATCATCCGGTGGTCATCCACATGAACCAGAACGCCGCTTTTCCGATACGCAGCAGGCAGCCCCGCAACAATAAAAATATCGGAAGCACGCTCCTTCACTGCAATTTCCAACAATTGTGTTAAATTCATACCTAAGCCCCTCTCTTTTTCAACAAGCTATTTCTATAAGTTTTCAACAAGCTATTTCAACAAACTATTTCCACAAGTTTTCAACAAGATCCCCTACTGGCTCTCCATAACCGGAAGCGTACTGCTGCCGTTCCAGTCACTGGAATTCACCGTTTTCCACGCCTCAATCTGATACACGCCGTTCGCGAGCCCCCCGTCGGCACTCAGCAGCACCGTAACCTCCAGCGTCTGCCGCTCATCGATCGGGACCGAATAAGAGACCGTCGTTTCCTCCGGCGATTGAAGGAAATCCGTCACCGTATCCCGCAGCTTCTCCTGCGCGGCGGCATTCGCCTCATAGTAGGCCGTCTGCCGGGCAGCCTCCTTCTCTACATAATTCTGATCCCGCAGCGCACTGGAAAGCGAAAGCACCGCAAATATCACCAGACAGAGCACAATAAAAATCACAAGCAGAAAAGAAGTCCCAATATGGATCACCGGATAAGACCGTCGTTCTTTATTCATCGCTGTCACCTCCGCCCGTATATTTTTCCGTCTCAAACTGATAGATGCGCTCCTGATCGGAAATGGAAACCGCCTCAAAATCAGCCAGACTCATCCCTCCGGATTCTTCCGAAACCCGCATACTGACTGCATAAACCGCCTCGTCATCCGCATCCGCACCGACGCAGGCAGCCCAGTCACGATCATAATAAACAGTAAATGAATTCGTTTCTAATGAAATGATTCCGCTTGGAAATTGCTCTTTTAATATCTCGAGGCACTTATCCTCACTGCGAAAGATTTCGGCAAAACTCTTCGTCTGATTCATCGCCATACTCAGCTCCTGCGTATGAGCGCTGACGGTATGGGACTGCACGAACAGCCGCACACACACCGCAGAACAGAGACAGAAAAAGAGAATCGCAATCATCAATTCCAACAAAAACAAACTGGAGCGTCTAGATGGGTTATGATTCAATTCGAGCCACCTCCTCTGCTTAAAAAAGAAACATACGCGGACATCGTCTTACCTTCCGCCGATTCGCAGGAAATGCGCAGAAGCCCAGGACGCGTCTCCTCCATATGAAACACGTTCACCTCCATGATCTCCGTACCGTCCTTTGCCTTCGCCTGCACACCGTCCTGAATAAAAAGCTCCATCAGAGTACCGTCATAGGCGTAAATGTAAGTCGTGTACGATTTCTCGCCGTACTGCTGCGACAGAACCAGACTCTCCAGCCCGTCGAAGGTACCGATGGAAACCTGCCCATGAAGATCTGCCTGCCGGATTTTCTCCGTCACATAAGAGACTGGAGTGCGGGTATCATAATGCTCACTCGAAGCCGTTGTCGTATGACTGTAAATATTCGCTGCCAGAATAATGACAACAAAAGAAGATGCTGCAAAAACGAACAGCAATGCAATTGGAAATAAAAAGTCAATGACATGTTTTTTCTCACGCTGCAACTGCATAAAACAAAAAGCCTCCTCTATCGTTCGATAATCGTCACATCCGGCATCAGGTTCGTACCGAGCACCTGATAATCTACAAAATACTTGTCCTCATCATAGGAAATGCCATACTCCGTCCTAAGATATTCCAGACTCTCCGGATACCGGCCCTCAACGGCATAGCAATGCGTGATGCCCCGGTGGATGGCCTCTTCCAGACTCTGCGCCTGCTGCGCATCGGTCTTCGCAGAGACCGTCTCTGTCCCGACATAGAACAGCCCCAAGACCAGACAGACCAAAAGCAGCGAAATCACCCCGGTCCGAACGCTGTGATCAGTTTTTTCCCTATAAAAACGCCTCATAAATGAACCAGTTCCTTCCTATTATAATGTCAAATAAAAATCAGTATCAAAAATCAGTATCAAAAATCCGAATTAGAGTCCCGACATAATTCCGAGCAGCGGCAGCATCACCGAAAACAAAATCACACCGACAATTACCGACAGAATCATCACAAGCGTCGGCTCAAGAGCGGATATCAGCTTCGAAGTCTGCACATCCACATCCTCCTCATACTGGGCCGCAATCTTACCCATCGTCTCATCCGTCGTGCCCGCCTTCCCGGAAATGGAAATCATTCGCGCATACACACCGGTAAAAATCCTGCTCTTTTGAAGCGCAGCCGAAAAATCCTCTCCCTGAGCCATCTGCTCACCGCAGCACTGAAGCTTCTCCAGAAAGAAGGGATCATCGATCAGCTCTCTGGCATATTCCAGCCCGCGTTCCGGATTCATGCCGCTGCGAAGCGTCAGGTTCATCGCACTGGCAAACCGGCTGGCCGCAATCTTATCGTAAATGTTCTGCGAAGGCTTCGCCTTATAGGCAAGCCGCATCAGCAGCAGATGTCCGCGCCGGGTCTTGAACAAAAAGACAAGAACCAGAGCGATGACAGCCGCAATCACAACAAAAACCAGAGAATAAGTAGAAAGAATCGTGCCGAGATTCAGAATCCCCTTCGAAAATCCGGTCATCTCCCTGCCAAGCTGAAGAAAAACCTGATGAAAAATCGGCATGACCTTCGTGAGCAGCACAATAATCACAAGAAGCATCATCACGATCATGACCAGCGGATAAGTCAACGCGCTGTGGATACTCTTCTTAATAGAATCCTCTCTGGAATAATAAGCCTCCAGCGCATCCATCACCTCGTCCAGCGTACCCGTCTCCTCACCGATCTGCACCATACGCAGCAGATACGCAGGAAATACGTTCGCAGCCTGCAGCGCCGGAGCCAGAAGTCCACACTCCTGTATCGTATCATAGACCTTCGTTAAAATCTCCTTCTCATCCGAAGTCTGGGCATCCTCGAGAAGAATGGACACTCCCTCGAGCGCGGAAATCCCGGACTTCAGAATCATCGCCATCTGATTACAGAAAGCGGCGGTCTCCAAATTACTAAGTGGTTTCATAAGCGTTATCCTTTCTTAATAAGTATACTTCACGGTATAGTTATCACCGTTACCGACATATTTCTTCACATCGGACTTGGAATTGCTGGCGGCAAGCGTCGGATCCATCAGTGACCAGTTCTTTCCGTCAAATTCAATGATATGATCCACCCAGCCGACCTCATCGACATAACAGCTGATCCATGCATGATAGACATCACCGGAATAACCGACCTCCAGTCTCGTGGGAATATTCTGGGAGCGGAGCATCGCCGACATCAGCGAAGCATAGTCAAAACAGATTCCCTTTTTCGCGCTTAACGTCTCATCCGGAACCGGTGTATAGCCGTAAGGAAGGTCCTGAGCCTTTTCAGTGTCGTAAGAAATATTATTAATTACAAAGTCATAAATATTGGTCACAACGTCCAAATCACTCTCACAATCCATCGCAAGCGACTCTCCCTTAGAAACCAGAGCGGACTCTGCGTTAAAGTTCACATAATGGTTCGGATAGAGGTAAGGAAGGAACTCATCCTCCAGAGTAACGTCAATGTCCTGCGTAAATGCAATGGAATACATGTCGTTTTCGATATCCACCGATTCCAGAATCGAAATCGAATACGAACCATCCCCGCCACTGAGGGGATATACGGCATAACTGCCGACATCGGTTACAAGATAGGTATAGTCAATAGCACTGGGATCTTCAATCTGAAGCTTGACTTTTTCATTCGTGCCGCTGTAATTCACCATAAGATAGCCCTGCGAAACATTAGAAGCGTCAATGGAAACAATATCGTTTCCAAAGACAGTGACCGCAGACGCTTCGGGCGTCAGAATCCGGGCGGTATTGTCCCGGGGAGGTCCCGTGTGTGCTTCCGATTTCTTGGAACCGGAAGAGCAGGCCGAAAGCAGCAAAATAGAAAGGAACAGGCCGAAAAACGCAAAAAAACGACATGAAAACCGTATGCGAAATGACATATACTAGCTCCTTTCTACAAAAATCCCTAAATATGCATTTAGTATACCACAATGAAATACGGTTGTTAATAAAATTACTCTGAAACCTCTGAATTGTTTGACAAACAGAAGCAGGGTGAGTAGAATAAAGTATGAGAAACCTGATAATTCTAAGCGTGCTGGAGAATACTATGAAAGAAAAGAAAGACATCTTAAGAGTTCATTTTTTAGGAAATTTTACAATATCATATGGAAAAACACCCCTGTCCTTTGGGAAAAACAATACAACAAAAGCAATGAGACTGCTGCAGATGCTGCTGTATTACGGTGCGGGCGGCGTGGCGAGAGAACGGCTCATTGAATCGCTGTACGGCAGAGCCGAGTACGCAGATGTATCGAACAGTCTGCGGGTAGCGGCATACCGTTTGAAGAAGATACTGGAAGATGCGGGATTGCCGCCCTACGATTACATCAGGATTAAAAAAGGCGTCTATTACTGGGATTCTCCGATGGAGACGCAGACTGATATCAGGGAATTCAAAGTACTGATTTCACAGGCAGAGGAAGAGAACGACCTCAAGAAAAAATCCGGACTGCTCAGAGAAGCGATCCACCTGTATCAGGGGGATTTCCTCGCGGGACTGACGGGGGAAGACTGGGTACTGCTGGAGGGGGTGCGTTATAAGAACCAGTATACCGAGATCCTGAAAGAGGCGTGTGGCATCCTCATGGCGGATGGTCAGTATGAAGAGACGCTCCGGCTGTGTACACCGGCAAGCCAGATGTACCCCTTTGATGAATGGCAGGCAGTCAAGATCGACTGTTACATCGCACTCAAGAAATACAAAGAAGCCATGAAAGAATATGAGGATACGGCGAAGCTGTTTTTCGAAGAACTGGGAATTACACCGTCCGAGAAGATGCTGGAGCAGTTCCAGAGCATGAGCAGAAATATGAACCACAGACCGCAGGAAATCAAGGGGATCAAGAGCACCCTGAAAGAGGGAGAGGAAGAGAGCGGCGCATACTACTGTAACCTTCCGAGCTTCCGCGACAATTACCGTCTGCTGTCACGGCTCATCGAGCGGAACGGGCAGTCCGCATTTCTCATGCTGTGCAGCCTGACGAATGGAAAAGGACAGCCGATACAGAAAAAAGAGAAGCTGGAGCTTCTGGCGGGCGAGCTGAACAACACCATCAAACACTGCCTGAGAAGAGGCGATTCCTACACGAAATACAGTGAGTCGCAGTTCCTTGCGTTACTGACCGGCACGGATAAAGAGAGCTGCAGGATCATCTACGACCGCATCCGCAGATACTTCTCCAAAGAGCACAAAGTATGGTCGCAGTATCTGGAATTCTATGTGACCTCCATTGCCGATGTTGACACAGAAAAATCCAGAATTCAGTTTGATGAGAATGACACGATATGGTAGGGAAGGATTAATATGAAACAAAATGAAGTCAGACACATTCCTTTACATATGCCAAATATTCTATCCATCTGCGTGAATGATTACCACGATGGCGAGATACAGGGAGAAATATTTCATTGCTATGACAGGAATTCGTGGAGATTTGCAAATGTAATGCAGATGATGGAGCTGATCGAAGAGCTGTATAACCGAATCTCCTTTCCGCAGGCCGCGTTCAGGATCCGTACACTTACGGACCGGGAGCCCCAGCAAAAAACATATCTGGAAAAACAGATATCCGCGGAGGAAATCGCAGAGAAGCGCGGAAGAATCGGCACCTTTCTGCTGTCTGTAAAGTACAGACAGAACGTATCCTGGCAGGGAGAAGTCGAATGGCTCGAGGGCGGAGAACTGTCAGAATTCAGCAGCGCGCTGGAGCTTGTAAAAATCATAAGTAATCAGGTAAAGTAAAATAAAAGAGCTGTTGCACTAAAAGGAAGCATACCAAATTGGTAAGCAGTTAGAACAACAGCTCTTAT
>JAQUUC010000045.1 GCA_028694105.1 Hespellia sp. | reverse complement strand
GGAGGAGATGTCAGACTGGAAGGAAGCAATTCGACTGGTGGCTCAGCCTCTTTTAGAAAATGGATGTATCGAAGAAAGATATATTGATGCGATGATACGCAATGTAATAGAAAATGGACCGTACATGATCATTATGCCCGGGTTTGCCATGCCTCATGCAAGACCGGAATGCGGAGCCTTAAAAAACGGAATGTCTGTCCTGAAATTAGAGAAGCCGGTGAAGTTTCCGGGAGATGAGGATGTACAGGTATTGGTTTCTTTCTCGGGCGTTGATCCGGAAGAACATCTGAATATGATTTCAAGATTAGCCGAGACACTGATGGAGGATGAAATGATAGAAAAATTATTTGCAGCAACGACGGAAAGTGAGCTGCGAGAGGTAATCGAATGAACGGATGGAAGAGAGAGCTGCTAAACGTAAATGGGTTTGAGGTTGCAGCAGAATATAAGGAATCAGCAATCGAGGAGATCTTTATTCCAATTTTAAAAAAAATGAATGAGATGCAAAAAGAGAAGGGCAGAAGAATACTGGTGTTTTTGGCGGCACCGCCGGCAGTGGGGAAATCAACCCTCGCACAGTATCTGCAGGTACTCTCTGAAAGAAGTACAGAGATGCAGACAATTCAGGCCTTGGGTTTGGACGGTTTTCATTATCACAGTGACTATATTGCAGCACATGAAGCGGTTGTTTGCGGTAGAAGAGTCTCAATGAAGGAAGTAAAGGGCTGTCCGGAAACATTTGATCTAAACAAATTAAAAGAGAAGCTGGCACACATTTTCGATGAAAATATTTTGTGGCCAGTGTACGACAGAAATCTTCACGATGTGGTGGAGAATGTGGTAAAGGTAGAAAAGGATATTATTTTGCTGGAGGGAAACTGGCTGCTGCTCAAGGATGAGGGCTGGAGAGATCTAAAAGCAATGTGTGATTACTCGATTTTAATTACGGCGGAAGAAGAAAGTCTGAGAGAGCGTCTGATTCAGAGAAAGGTTCACGGCGGGCTTGAGAGAAGTCAGGCAGAGCAGTTTTATGAGAAAAGTGACAGAAAGAACATTATTCGTGTACTTCGCGATTCGCAGAAGGCGGATCTTACAATAAAAATGAAAGAGGACAATGACTATGAAAAAGAAGATTAGAGCAAGGCTGCAGGCATTTGGTGGATTTCTGACAGCTATGGTCATCCCGAATATGGGAGCATTTATTGCATGGGGATTTATAACAGCTTTATTTATTGATACAGGATGGATACCGAATAAGAATTTTGCAGAGCTGGTTTCACCGATTTCGAAATTTATTTTGCCGCTGCTGCTGGGATATACCGGTGGTAAGATTGTTCATAACGAGCGTGGTGGTGTTATCGGAGCACTGGTGACAGGCGGAATGATTGTGGGATCGGACATTCCGATGTTCTTGGGCGCGATGATTATGGGGCCGCTCAGTGCATGGATTCTTAAGAAATTTGATAAGCTCATTGACGGAAAAATCCCTGCTGGATTTGAAATGGTAATCAATAACTTTTCACTGGGTATCATTGGATGCATTCTCACACTGATGAGCTATCATATGGTACGTCCGATTGTCGTGGGTGCCAATGATCTGATAGCAGCAGCGGTACAGACAATCGTAAATACGGGATACCTGCCGCTTCTTCCAATCCTGAATGAACCGGCAAAGGTATTGTTCCTGAACAATGTCATTGATCAGGGAATCTATTATCCGCTGGGAATGCAGGAGGCACTGGAGCATGGTAAATCCTTGTTCTTTATGCTGGCATCCAATCCAGGTCCCGGACTCGGACTGCTTCTGGCATTCAGTGTATTCGGAAAAGGCAGTGCGAAGGAGACGGCACCGGGCGCGATTATCATTCATTTTCTGGGCGGAATCCACGAGATTTATTTCCCGTATGTACTGATGAAACCAATCACGATTTTGGGAATGATCGGTGGCGCAATGTCCGGAATTGTCACCTTCCAGTTCTTTGATGCGGGGCTGGTGGCAGGACCGAGCCCGGGTTCTATCTTTGCATACCTTGCACTGACGCCAAAGGGGAAATTTGTCGGTGTGATTGCGGGAGTGTTAGTTGCTGCAGCAGTAAGCTTTGTGATTAATTCACTGTTCCTGAAAATGAGTAAGAAGACAGGGGAAGAGGATGAATTCGAGATGCAGCAGGAAGCATCCAAGGCAATGAAACAGGAAGGAAAGGATCTTTTAAATACAACAATTGCAGACAAGGCCGCTGAGACAAAGGGGGTTGCAGAAGAAAAAAATGTGAGTAAGGAAATTACGTTCATCGCATTTGCCTGTGATGCAGGACTTGGCAGCAGTGCTATGGGTGCCAACGCATTTCGCAAGCGTCTGGAAAAAGAGGGCATTACAAAAGAAGTAAAGAATTTTGCAATTGAGAAGGTGCCACAGAATGTAGATATCATCGTTACACATGAGAGTCTGTATGACCGTGCGGTAAATGCAAATCAGGGAAAGAGAATCATCACAATCAAGAACTTTATGAGAGATCCGAATCTGGACACATTATTGAATGAAATAAAAGAGCAGCAATAGGAGGAGAAAAATGAGAACAAGAGCAGCAGTATTAAAAGGAAAAAAGGATATTGTAGTAAGAGAATATGAGTTGCCTGAAATTGGTGAGGAGGAACTTCTGGTGAAGGTCATTTCCAATAGTGTATGCCTGTCGACCTACAAGGCAGCGATTCTGGGCGAGGAGCATAAGCGTGTGCCGGAGGATATCAAAGACCACCCGGTTATCGCAGGACATGAGTTTGCCGGAATCATCGTGCAGGTGGGCGGTAAGCTGAAAGATCAGTTCCAAGAGGGCGAGAAGTTCGTACTTCAGCCGGCGATGAATCTGGATAATGGATATTCAGCGGGATACAGCTATGAATTTTTCGGAGGAGATGCAACCTACTGCATCATTCCGAAGATTGCGATTGATAAGGGCTGCGTACTGCCTTATCACAGTGACTATTTTGCAAACGCATCGCTTGCAGAGCCAATGTCATGCATTATCGGTGCATTCCACGCGACCTATCATACAGAGAACTTCATTTATGAACACCAGATGGGTTTGAAGGATGGCGGAAGTGTGGCGCTGCTTGGATGTGCAGGACCGATGGGGATCGGAGCGATAGATTACGCAGTAAACGGACCTTACAAATCGAAAAGGGTTGTGGTGGTGGATATCGATGACGCAAGGCTGAGTCGTGCGAAGCTCCTTGTCACACCTGAAAAAGCAGCAGAAAAGGGTGTTGAGCTGTCCTATGTCAATACACGCGGTATGGAAAATGCAACGGAAGCACTGCGTCAGATGAATGGCGGGAAGGGATACGATGAGGTGTTCGTCTTTGCAGCTGTGCCGGGACTGATCGAGCAGGGGGATGATCTGCTGGGAACAGATGGATGTCTGAATTTCTTCGCAGGTCCTACCGACAAAAGATTAAAAGCTCCGTTTAATTTCTACAATGTGCACTATGAGAGAACACACATTGTCGGGACTTCCGGCGGTTCGGCGGGAGATATGCTGGAATGTCTGAAGCTGTCTCAGGAAGGTGCCTTAAATCCATCCTATATGATTACCCATGTAGGCGGATTGAACGCTGCACCGGAGACGATTCTGAACCTGCCAGACATTGCGGGCGGTAAGAAAATCATCTATCCGCATATTGACATGGAATTGACCGCTATAGAGGATTTTGGAAAACTCGGTCAGAAGAATCCATTGTTCAAAGGTCTGGCAGAAATCTGCGAGAAGAATCAGAACATCTGGTGTGAAGAAGCTGAAAAATATCTTCTGAAATATTATGACGTGAAGTAATTAGCTTTTCAGATACTTCTCTCGCTGTTTGGGAGAGACGGAGGCCAGAAAGCTGTTTCGAACTTCCAGAAGTTTTGCTAAATCATAGAAAACATACAGCAGGTTTGCCTGCGCATGAAATTCGGACCGGGTGGACGGCAGTTCTGCCCGGTCCAATGTCTGTATGATTTCCTGATATTGCCCGGTCCACTGTTTTGTGGAACGCTCGATGTGAAGCGTATCGGAAATATGGCGGGCGAAATCAGCCACCAAGCCGGAATGAGCCGGCATGTCAGCCATTTCTTTTAAGTTGAGATAAATGTGCTCCAGTAAAAGAGCATCATTTTCGCGCATATTCATGTAATTTTCATAATACCCCGCATGTGAGAAGAGGTGATTGTTGGCGTAGGTCAGCGAATCCGCCTGTCCGCGTGCAACTGATTGACGAAAAGAACGGAAGGACTGCTCCATATCCGGAAGCGTGGATCTGCCATCTAAGTAATCAGCGTAGGTATTTAAAATTGCTTTCATTGCATCTTCAATATCTGCAATCCGTTCTGTCAGCTGTTTTTCAACATCCAGTACCCCGAGATTAATTAGAAATGCAATTCCGATTCCGATGCAGACACGATAGATTTCATTCATCATCAGCGCATGTGTGAATGGTTCCTGTGTAATAAAAAGATGCACGGCAATTACGACATTGACGGACAGCGTGCTGTACCATCCGAGATAGATGGACAAAACGACCATTAATAAAATTACAACAGAAAATGCAAGCGTATTTGTCCCGAACTGTTCGTGAATCAGAATCGCAAAAAACAGCGTGTAGCCGAGAGAAAGGATTTTTCGGAAAATGGTTTTCAAAGTTTCCTTTCTGGTTGTCTGCAGTGACAGGAGCATGACAACTCCGGTGGATGGTGCGAATTGAATTCCGACGATCTCCGCTATTAAAATAGAGACAACGATACCAATGGTAATGCGGAGTGCATATAATGTTGTGTGCTTATTGATGTGTGTCTGAAACCAGTTTTTTATGCTGTTTTTCATGAAGAATCCTCACTATTCCTATTTCATTGTTTTATTATACGACAGGATATGAAAAAAATAAATAAGGAAGTAGATGCAAAGAAGGAAAATATTTGACTTCACAAAATATATGGATATAATAGAAGAGATATGTTTACGTTATTTATCTGGAGGTTGTATTTTGATTTACGAAGTATTTATAGAGACGATTACAGATTGTATGAAGATGCTGCCGTTTTTATTTGTTGCATTTCTTTTGATTGAATATGTGGAGCATTATTCTTCTGCATTTACAGAGAAGCTTCTGAGCAGAGAACGATATGCGGGACCGGCAATCGGCGCAGTTCTCGGCTGCTTTCCGCAGTGTGGGTTTTCAGCGGTCGCATCCAGCCTGTACGCGAGCGGCGTTGTTTCCCTTGGGACATTGCTGGCAGTATTTTTGGCTACATCCGATGAAGCGATTCTGGTGATGCTCGGCAATCCCGGACATGGGAAGGAAGTACTGTCACTGTTACTTGCGAAGATCGTGATTGCCGTGGCTTCGGGATATGTGATTGATGCGGTATATCTGAAAAAGGAGCATAAACACAAAGACATTCACAATATGTGTCATGACTGTGGATGCGAGCACTCGCACAATATCTGGCGCCCGGCGCTCACCCATACAGTGAAGTTATTTGTTTACATCTTTCTCATTAGTTTTATTCTGGAATTAGTACTGGAAATGGTTGGAACAGAGACGATGTCCCACATTTTCCTGAAGAATTCGATGGGACAGATATTCTTAACCGCAATCATTGGACTGATTCCAAACTGCGGAGCATCTGTGATGCTGACCGAATTATATTTATCGGGAATTACAAGCTTTGCCGCAACCGTTGCCGGATTATCGACCGGTGCCGGAGTTGGCTTACTGGTGCTTTTTCGATTTAACAAACCGATGAAAGAGAATTTCATGATCGTCGGTTTATTATATGGACTTGCAGTTGCTGCAGGAATCATATTGACAGTTATCCAGTTATAAGAGGTAACGATAAAATAGTTTCTAATGGGGAAAAGACAAGAAGAGAAAGAGGAGGACAGTACGATGTCACAGAGAAATATTATTCAGGTAGAAGAGAAGGTGCCAGTGAGTCTTTTGCTGCCACTGAGTATCCAGCACATGTTTGCGATGTTTGGCGCAACGGTTTTGGTTCCAACAGTCTTTGGAATTAATCCGGCTATTGTATTATTCATGAATGGTGTTGGTACATTGTTATTTATTTTAATTACCAAGGGGAAAGCTCCGGCTTATCTTGGTTCCAGTTTTGCGTTCCTTGCGCCTGCAGGAATTGTCATCTCCAAATGGGGGTATGAATATGCGCTGGGAGGATTCGTAGTTGTCGGGTTCTTTGGATGTATCTTAGCACTGGTTATCTATAAGTTCGGTTCCGACTGGATTGATATCGTGCTTCCACCGGCAGCAATGGGACCGGTTGTGGCACTCATCGGTTTGGAATTATCGGGAAGTGCGGCATCGACAGCAGGTCTGTTAGAAGAGCATGTCAACAGACAATGTGTCATTGTATTTTTGGTAACGATTGGTGTTGCCGTAATCGGAAATGTTGTATTCCGGAAATTTCTGGCCGTTATCCCAATCCTGATTGCCATTATTGCAGGATATATTGCAGCACTCTGCTGCGGACTTGTAGATTTTACAGAAGTAGCTAATACAGCGTTGTTCTCATTGCCGAACTTCTCCACACCGAAGTTCAAATGGGAGGCAATTGTAATCATCCTTCCGGTACTGCTGGTGATCGCATCAGAGCATATCGGCCATCAGATTGTAACAAGTAAGATTGTCGGCCGTGATCTCTTAAAGGATCCGGGACTTCACAGATCCTTATTCGCAGATAACTTTTCAACTATGATTTCCGGTTTTATCGGTTCCGTACCGACAACAACATACGGCGAGAACATCGGAGTTATGGCGGTTACAAGAGTTTACAGTGTATGGGTGATCGGCGGTGCAGCAGTGCTCTCTATCATCTGTTCCTTTATCGGCAAGTTCTCGGCACTGATCAACACCATTCCGGGACCGGTCATCGGCGGTATCTCATTCCTGTTATATGGTATGATCGGAGCTTCCGGAATCCGCGTTCTTGTGGAAGCACAGGTTGATTACAGTGTATCGAAAAATCTGGTTCTTACATCAGTGATCTTCGTAACCGGTTTATCAGGAATTTCAGTGAAATTTGGAAGCATCGAGTTATCAGGTATGGTACTTGCATGTATCGTGGGTATGATTTTGAGTCTGATCTTCTATGTGCTGGATAAGTTTAAGCTGACGAATGAATATGAAGATGCGGGGGATGATCAGTAGAGTTGGAGTCCGTGAATTTTGGGTGCGGATTGCATCTGAGAGCTATCATTGGGCGCTAAGAGTTACTGGAAAAATAAGAGGCGTAGCATTTGAGTACCGTGATGATACGAGCAAGAATCTGATGATTCTTACTCTATGCATCACTGAACTCATGTATTTGAAATACATGAGTCCCCTCAATGCTACGCCTCTTATTTTTCAAACAACTCTAACGCTTCAATGAATGCCCTCATCTACAATCCGCACCCCAAATTCACTCACTCCAACTTGTACCAAACGTCTTCAATGAACTTAAATCGTAATTTTAAGAAAACTTTAAGAAAATTTTCGAACACTTTTTATATGCTACTCCTATAATAAGACACTATGGACCTGACAGTGAAGTCATATCTATATTATTGCAACTTGTTTACAGACAAACACATGGGAGGTAACCAAAATGGAAAAAATTTCAGTTATAGTTCCCTGCTATAATGAGCAGGAGGTTTTAAACTTATACTATAAAGAGATGAATAGCATTATGGAGCAGATGAAAGAGGTCGAGTTTGAGCTGATTTTCGTGGATGATGGGTCCACGGATGAGACGTTGTCTACATTGAGGGAATTGTTTGAAAAAGATAATCGGTGTCATTATTATTCCTTTTCAAGGAATTTTGGAAAAGAAGCTGCATTGTATGCGGGAATGAAGGAAGCACAGGGCGATTATGTTGTTGTGATGGATGCGGATTTGCAGGACCCGCCATCTTATATTCCGAAAATGTACGAAGAAGTGAAGGATGGAAGGTACGACTGCGCAGCGACCAGACGTATGGACCGCAAGGGAGAGAAGAAGATCCGCTCCTTCTTTTCAGCGGCATTCTATAAAGTCATAAATAAGATGTCAAAGACCCAGATTGTGGAAGGCGCGCGTGACTTCCGCATGATGAATCGAAAGATGGTAGATGCCCTGCTTGAGATGGGGGAATACAATCGATTTTCCAAGGGAATGTTTGGGTGGATCGGTTTTCGCACAAAGTGGATGGAATACCATAATATAGAGCGCGCAGCGGGTGAAACAAAATGGAGCTTTATGAAGCTTGTGAAATATTCGGTGGATGGAATCCTTGGGTTTTCGACACTGCCACTTTCGCTGGCATCTTACAGCGGTTTTTTATTTTGCGGATTTTCATTCTGCATGATTTGTTACCTTGTAATTAAAAATATGATCTGGCATGATCCGGTAGCAGGATGGCCAAGCATGATGTGCGTCATTTTCTTTATTGGCGGCGTGCAGTTGTTATGTATGGGAATACTTGGACAATATCTTGCGAGAACTTATGTAGAAGTGAAGGACAGACCTATTTTTATTTTAAAGGAAACTTCTGATTCTAAGAAGCGGAGGGCATGGAAGGAAGAGTCCTCTCCTGCATTGTTATGATTATGCTGGTGATAGATTGGAGTAGAAAGAAATGGAAAAAACAAGCAGTCTGATTGTGAAATTAGTGAAATTTGGAATCACAGGGGGCGTGGCAACGGTCATTGATTTTGCCGTGTTATATCTGCTGAAAAGTGTGATGGGTGTCAATGTGTACATTGCTGTGGTCGCTGCGTACTTCGTGTCATTGACTTTTCATTATTATATCAGCATGAAATATGTGTTTGTGGCGAGAGAAGACTTGTCAATGACGCGGAAGATGGTAATCTTTTTAATCACGGCAGTGATTGGACTGGGCTTAAATGAATGTATTATGTGGGGATGTATCGAATTCGCAGGAATGTACTATATGGTTGGAAAAGTGCTGGCAACCGGGGTGGTGATGGTGTTTAATTATCTGGCAAGGCATTTGCTGTTGGAGTAGTTTTATCTATTAAGTCTTTCTAGCACTTCAATGAATGCCCTCACCTACAACTTACACACCCCAAAATTCACTCACTCCAACTTGCACCAAATGGCATCGTCGCAGTAGAAGCAGATTGGCGGGGCAATGAAGTTTGTTCGTCACCCCAGTACACTGCTGGTATCATGGGCGGCTGGGGGTATTTTAGTGAGTCGAAGAATCTAGAAGAGAGCCTGCGTATTGTCATCACAGACATTGCACGGTGTGTTAGAGATAAGCAAAAAGAAGATGCGGAATTCTGGACTGCGATTTGCTTTCAAAGCAAATCGCAAGTGCTCTTGAGCGTAGTTTTCATCAGAAAACTACACGAATGGGCACGATGTCCATAAATTTTACATCTTCTTTTTGACTTAGCTCTTATATGCCGGGTATCGTCTGCGAGGGCAATACGCAGGCTCTCATCGAATGTCTTCGACTAACTCAAATCTCAGGCAAACAACGCTTCCACCATCGCCGCATCAAATCGCACCTCGTTGACCTGTTCGACTTCAATCTGATACAATGCGTTTGCGGCCAGATGCTCGGCAGCCTGCTCTAAATCACGGATGCCGGTCGTATTCTCGAATTTCTTAATGATGGCATCAAGTGCTTCCTCTGTTACGACACATTCGTGTGCGTCCAATCCCATTCTGTTTAATACTTTCGGTAATGAGAATTTTGAAAAAATAATCTTTTTCTCATCCGGTGTGTAGTCAGGTATATCAATGACTGCAAAACGTGACATCAATGGTGCACTGATTTTGTCCTTTTCATTTGCAGTGGCAATCGGGTAGACACCGACGGTCGGAACCAGACATTCCAGATAGTTGTCTGTAAAACCGAGGTTGTCTAAAAGGGTGAGCAGTACATCAGCCGGATTTCCGTTCCCTTTGCCGGAAGCTGCTTTATCAAGTTCGTTGATGATAAATACGAGGTTTGATTCACCTGCCATGTTGAAGGCTTCCATAATAATTCCCGGTTTTGCATTGGAATAGATGCGGGAGCTTCCGGTCAGCTGTTCCGGATCATTGATAGAGCTCATGTCTAAGGTGGTCCAAGGCAGCTTTAAGATTCGGGCTACCGCATAGGCAACCTGCGATTTTCCGGTTCCGGCCGGACCGCAGAGGAGCAGACCATAGGCTGGAAGTGTGTGCGTACGGTTGATCTGAATGATCGTCTCGATGATACGCTGTTTCACTTTTTCCATTCCGTAAAGCTCTTCATCTAGGATGCGACGAGCTTCTTTTGGGTCTATAGATTCAAAATAGTTGCTTTTCCATTGGATATTCATCATGATTGAGAGCGCTCGCTGTGCATGACGTCTCTCTTCCGGAGTTACTTCCTGCGAACGTGCAACCGCTAAATTACGCCGTGCCCAGAGACGGATATTGTCTGGCAATGTTCTTCCGGCACAGTTCATAAAGTCGGTGATACTCTGAAGACTTGTGAGTTTCATATCGTCACCGGTCTCGTCCTGCTCCTCCTCGTCTGTTTCTTCGGTCGGTGCATCACTGGCCAGCAGCCGCTCGATCATGAACTGAAGAAAGCCATCTTCGGCAGAAAGTTTTGTGCCGCCGCCGAAAGCTGTCTCGCGGATTTTATATACGGCGTAGCCCTCTTCTAAATTCTTGCCGGAGAGGCGGACAGAGATATGGTTTTCACCAAGCCATTTCAAAAGAGCGATGAAACGTGCGTCAATTTTGAGGATATCTGCTGTGAAGACACCATCTTCCTCTGTGAATTCGAAGGTAGTACGCTTTACGGGATTGGTGAATACACCGTTTGAGTGGTGGGCCCACGAACGCGAGGTGTTCTCCAAAATTAGAATTGGTTTCTCCGGAGAAGGAGAAGCATTATTGGTGAGAAATGCTGTGTAAGTACATTCGGCATAATTTTTCGTGTCGGGTGTGCTTTTAAAATCAAATACGGGCATAGTTTATTTACTCCTTTTTACAAATATGTGTCATTAATAATCAGATATATCATATCACATAAAAAAGTACAGGAAAAGCTTCAAAAAAAGAAAGTGGCTGACCAGCATACGGTCAGCCACTGTAACATACAAAACTATTTCTGGTTGTTCTTTACTTCCATCATCTTCATTGCACGAACCTTCAGTGGAAGTCCGAATAAGTTAATGAATCCGTCAGCATCGTGGTGATCATACAAATCACCAGTAGTAAAGCTTGCAAGTGACTCACTGTACAGAGAATATGGAGAAGTGGTTCCGGCTTTTGTGATGTTGCCTTTGTAAAGCTTGAATTTTACTTCACCTGTTACATATTCCTGCGTAGACTCGATGAAGGCCTGAACTGCCTCACGAAGTGGTGTGAACCATTTTCCTTCGTAGACGATCTGAGATAATTTATTGCCCATATCTTTCTTTACTTCATATGTAGCACGGTCTAATACTAATTCCTCTAGCTGCTGGTGAGCTTCCATAAGAATCGTTCCGCCCGGTGTCTCATACACACCACGGGATTTCATACCAACGACACGGTTCTCTACGATGTCGATGATTCCAATACCGTGTTTTCCACCAAGTTCATTTAACTGAGTGATGATCTCAGATACTTTCATTGCCTTGCCGTTCAGAGTCTTTGGAACACCTTTTTCAAATGTCATTGTGACATATTCGCCCTCGTCCGGTGCTTTTTCCGGTGGAACGCTTAAGACTAATAAGTGTTCGTAGTTTGGCTCTAAGGAAGGATCTTCCAATTCAAGACCTTCGTGGCTGATATGCCATAAGTTACGGTCACGGCTGTAGCTGGAGGCCATATCAAATGGAAGATCAATACCGTGCGCTTTGCAATAATCAATTTCATCTTCACGTGACTGCATGGTCCATACATCTGTCATTCTCCAAGGAGCAATGATCTTGATGTCCGGTGCGAGGGCTGTGATGCCGAGCTCGAAACGAATCTGGTCATTTCCCTTACCGGTTGCACCGTGGCAGATGGCAACCGCTCCCTCTTTGCGGGCAATTTCAACTAATTTCTTAGCGATTCCCGGACGAGCCATAGAAGTTCCTAATAAATACTTGTTCTCATAGATGGCATTTGCCTGTACGCAGGGTACGATGTAGTCATCACAGAACTCGTCGATGATATTTTCAATATATAATTTAGATGCGCCTGATAATTTCGCTCTTTCTTCCAGACCATCCAATTCAGAGCCCTGTCCGCAATCGATACAGCAGCAGACAACTTCGTAATCAAATGTTTCCTTTAACCATGGAATAATAGCGGTAGTATCAAGACCACCTGAGTATGCTAATACAACTTTTTCTTTCATCTTATTTACCTCCAATTTTTTAAATGACACCTTATGTGCCGCATGCGTCCGAAGGAGCGGCCAGTGGCAGATTCTTGCTTTCAAAAATCTACTATACACCATTTATTATAAATATGCAACTAAAAACTTGAAAAATATTCATGAAACATGCATAAAAGTGATTCTTAAACGTATAAATATGCATTTATAGTGAATATTTGTGAATAAAAACGGAAAATATACGAAAAACCGGGAATGGATTGTAAGATTCCGCAAAATTCCTGGAATTTCACACTTTATCTTGATAAAATGTGTCGGGAAGAGTAAAATTACAATATCTATGGAAAAATGTCTGTGAAAATGGGAAAGGGTATTTAAGAGATATGAAACTGAGAGAATCTTTAAAAGATAAAAAGCGTATCGTGATTAAAGTAGGAAGTTCCACCATCACTTATCCGGAGACTGGAAATATCAATCTCGATAAACTGGAGAAGTTTGTCCGGGTGCTGATCAACCTGTTAAATAGAGGGAAAGAGGTTATCGTGGTATCTTCCGGTTCCATTCCGATTGGAAGGACGAAGCTGGGGCTGAGCGCCGGTGAGATGACAGATGCGACGAAGAAGGCATGCGCCGCAGTCGGTCAGGGCAGACTGATGATGATTTATGAGAAGCTGTTTTCTGAATACGGCTATCTGACTGCGCAGATGCTGCTGACGAAGGAATCCATTATGGATGCAGAATGCCGGGTGAATGCGAAGGAAGCCTTTGAAGAGATCATCGCCCGCCATATTGTACCAATCGTAAATGAGAACGATGCCATTGCGGTATCGGAAGAATTGTATGGTATTTTTGGTGATAATGATACGATGGCAGCACAGGTCGCGGAATTGATCAATGCGGATCTGCTGATTCTGATGTCGGATATTGAAGGTCTGTATACGGATGATCCGCGCAAAAACCCAAAGGCACGCTTTGTACATACGGTGGTCCGCGTGGATGAAGAACTGGAGAGCATGGGAAAAGGTGCCGGGACATCGAGCGGAACCGGAGGCATGCATACGAAGCTGGAAGCGGCGAAGATTGCGATGAACGCGAACTGCGACATGGTGATTGCAAACGGTGATAATATTTATACCATTAACGATATTATGATGGGGAAAAAAGTCGGAACCTTGTTTTTATCCAAACATCACGATGAGCTGACAGAAAATGAGCTCGCCCCAGTCGTGCCGGAATATCGCAGCAAGGCGAAATTAATATAGAAGAGGAGTAAATTGCATACGACGATGCATAAAAATGTATAAAAATCATAAAAACGTGTATAAAAAAGAAAAATAATGAATATTTTGAAAAAATACTTGAATAATATGCATGGAAGATGTATACTGATGCACATGCATTAAAAAGAGAACCTTTACTTGCAGGTTTGACAAACAAAAGACAGGGCAGAAGTCCTGCCTTTCAGATAGAAGGGAAGAAAGAACATGATTAAAGTTGGAATTATTGGATCAACAGGATATGCAGGCGGAGAACTGGTACGTATTTTATCTGCGCACAGGGACGCGGAGATTGTGTGGTATGGTTCCAGAAGCTATATTGATAAGAAGTATGCAGAGGTATATCAGAACATGTTTCAGATTGTAGATGCTGTCTGCATGGATGATAATATGGAAGAACTTGCGAATCAGGTGGATGTCATTTTTACGGCAACTCCGCAGGGCTTGTGTGGTTCCCTTGTAAATGAAGAGATTTTATCAAAGGTCAAGATTATTGATCTGAGTGCAGATTTCAGAATCAAAGATGTAGAGGTATATGAAACATGGTATGGAATCAGACATCAGAGTCCGGAGTTCATTGAAGAGGCTGTATACGGATTGTGTGAGATCAACCGTGAAGATGTGAAGAAGGCACGGCTGGTAGCGAATCCGGGATGCTATACGACCTGTTCCATTCTGACCGCATATCCACTTGCCAAAGAGGGAATCATTGATATGACCACTCTGATTGTGGATGCGAAATCAGGAACCTCCGGAGCAGGAAGAAGTGCGAAGGTGCCGAACCTGTACTGTGAAGTCAATGAGAATATCAAGGCATACGGCGTGACAACACACAGACATACACCGGAGATTGAAGAGCAGCTGGGCTATGCAGCCGGAGAAGAAGTGAGGATTAATTTCACACCGCATCTGGTTCCAATGAACCGTGGAATTCTGGCAACAGAATATGCAACACTGAAAAAAGAAGTGACATATGAAGAAGTGAAAGCAATATATGACAAATATTATGCAGAGGAGAAATTTGTCCGAGTATTGGAGAAGGATATCTGCCCGGAGACAAAATGGGTGGAAGGCAGCAATTATGTGGATGTGAATTTCAAGATTGATACAAGAACGAACCGTATCATTATGATGGGAGCTATGGATAACCTTGTAAAAGGCGCGGCAGGACAGGCAGTGCAGAACATGAACCTGATGTTTGGATTAAAAGAATCAGAAGGACTGGAATTCGTTCCAATGTTTCCGTAGAAAAGAGATATAGAATGATTAGAATAATGACAATGGAGGATTATGATGAGGTCTATGCACTGTGGACGAAGATTCACGGCTTTGGACTTCGGAGTATCGATGATTCCAGAGAGGGAATTGAACGTTTCCTCAAACGTAACCCAACGACGAGCGTGGTGACCGTGAAAGACAATCGAATTGTCGGCTGTATTCTCTGCGGACATGATGGCAGACGCGGCTGTTTTTATCACGTGTGCGTGGATGAGGATTACAGAAGACAGGGAATCGGAAAGTCCATGGTAGTAACAGCAATGGAAGCACTCAGAAAAGAGAAAATCAACAAAGTGTGTCTGATTGCATTTACACAGAATGATGTGGGAAATGCATTCTGGAATACAATCGGGTGGACGGAACGGCTTGATTTGAACTATTATGATTTTGTGCTGAATGCGGCAAATATCACGGCTTTTAATGAACAGTAGCAAATGTGGACGAGAGCAGAGAAAGGATGTCTTAATATGGAGATTATCAGTGGAGGCGTAACAGCAGCAAGAGGATTTGAAGCAGCATCGGCAGCGGCGGGAATCAAATACCAGAACCGTACCGATATGGCGCTGGTTTACAGTGAAAAAGCCTGCAGGGCGGCAGGAACATTTACAACAAATGTTGTAAAAGCGGCACCTGTATTGTGGGACAAGAGAATTGTGGACAGCAATGCGAAAGTGCATGCGGTGATCGTGAATTCCGGAATTGCAAATGCATGTACCGGAGAAGAAGGCTTCGGATACTGCAGAGAGACAGCAAATGCGGCGGCAGAGACTTTGGGGATTAATGCGGACGGTGTTATCATCGGATCGACAGGTGTTATTGGCATGCAGCTTCCGATTGACAGGATAAAAGCCGGAATTAAGATGCTTGCAGACAGTAAGAATCGCAGCAAAGAAAACGGACATTTGGCGGCGCAGGCAATTATGACAACCGATACAAAGCCAAAAGAAGTGGCTGTTACATTTGATGTGGATGGCGTGGAAGTGACGGTTGGAGGTATGGCAAAAGGTTCCGGGATGATTCATCCAAATATGTGCACGATGCTCAGCTTCGTTACGACAGATGCAAACATTTCCAGAAGTGCTCTGAAAGCGGCACTCAGCAAGGATGTCAAAAACACATATAATATGATTTCCGTTGACGGCGATACTTCGACGAACGATACCTGTGTGGTCCTTGCGAACGGAGAGGCTGGAAATAAAAAGATTATCGAAGGAACAAAAAGCTATAGGAAATTTGCAAAGGCCCTGAATTATGTCAACGAGACACTGGCAAAGATGATGGCAGGAGACGGCGAAGGCGCGACAGCACTTCTGACGGTAAATGTAATCGGAGCAAAGACAAAGAAGCAGGCAAAGGTCATCGCAAAATCGGTGGTATGCTCGGATCTGACGAAGACCGCAATCGCCGGACATGACGCGAACTGGGGACGTATTCTCTGTGCGATGGGATACTCAGGAGAGATTTTTGATCCATCGAAGGTGGATTTGAAGTTTGAAAGTAAAGCAGGACAGATTCAGATTATGAAAGACGGCGTTGCCGTACATTTCAGCGAGGAAAAAGCGACCGAAATCCTTTCGCAGGAAGAAGTGATCGTAACGGCGGATTTGAAGCTGGGTGAGAAAAAAGCAACGGCCTGGGGATGTGACCTGACACATGGTTATATTGATATCAATGCAGATTACCGGAGCTGAGAATTGAGGGGAAAAGAAAAATGAATGACAATATGCAGAAATATTTAGGAAAAGCAGAAGTATTAATAGAGGCACTGCCATATATCCAGCGTTTTAACCGCAAGATTATTGTGGTTAAATACGGCGGAAGTGCCATGGTGGATGAAGAATTAAAAAAGCGGGTCATCCAGGATGTGACACTCTTAAAACTGGTTGGCTTTAAGCCGATCATCGTACACGGCGGTGGAAAAGAAATCAGTAAATGGGTCGGCAAAGTCGGCATGGAACCACAGTTTATCAACGGACTCCGCGTGACAGACGAAGATACCATGGAAGTCGCTGAGATGGTGCTCAATAAAGTGAATAAGAGTCTGGTGCAGCTGGTGCAGGAGCTGGGTGTTCGGGCAATCGGCATCAGTGGTAAGGACGGCGGACTTCTGAAAGTAGACAAGAAATTATCTGACGGAAAAGATATCGGATACGTGGGTGATGTCAAAGAGGTCAACGGTAAAATCCTGCTTGATTTATTAGAGAAAGATTTCCTTCCCATCATTTGCCCAATCGGTATGGACGATGAATATAATACCTACAATATCAATGCAGATGATGCCGCATGTGCCATTGCAACAGCGATGAAGGCCGAAAAACTTGCATTCCTGACCGATATCGAAGGCGTATATAAAGACCCGAAAGATCCGTCTACGCTCATTTCCGAGCTTCATGTGGAAGAGGCGCAAAAACTGATGTCGGAGGGATATATCGGCGGCGGAATGCTTCCTAAACTGCAGAATTGTATCGATGCAATTGAAAAGGGTGTGTCGCGTGTCCATATTCTGGATGGCAGAATTGCACATTGTCTGTTACTTGAAATCTTTACGAATAAAGGAATCGGTACAGCAATTTTAAGTGGTGAGGAAAGCAGGTATTATCATGAATAGTCAGAATGAAATGAAAGAAATCGACGAACTTCTGGTTCATACATATAATCGTTTTCAGGCGGTGCTTGACCATGGCGATGGAGTATATCTCTATGATACGGAGGGCAAAAAGTATCTGGATTTTGCGGCAGGTATTGCGGTATCATCACTTGGATATAACAATCCGCAGCTAAAGGATGCACTCAAAGAGCAGATTGACAAGCTCTGGCATGTTTCCAACCTATATTATACCGAACCGGTGCTGCGGGCAGCGACGCGTCTTACAAAGGCTGCGAAGATGGACCGCGTATTTTTCACCAACAGTGGAACAGAGGCAATTGAGGGCGCGTTAAAGTCTGCGAGAAAATACGCATACAGCAAACAGAACGGAAGATATGAGATTATTGCGATGGATAAATCCTTCCACGGCAGAAGCATGGGAGCATTGTCAGTTACCGGAACGGAGCATTACCGCGAACCGTTTGAACCGCTGGTCGGCGGTGTGAAGTTTGCAGAATACAATAACCTTGAGAGCGTGAAAGAACTCATTTCCGACAAGACTTGTGCCGTGATTATGGAAACGCTGCAGGGCGAGGGAGGAATCTATCCGGTTGAGCCGGAGTTCCTTGCGGGCGTGAAAAAGCTCTGTGAAGAGAATGATATACTCCTTATTCTGGATGAAATTCAATGCGGTATGGGCAGGACAGGCTCGATGTTCGCGTGGCAGGAATATGACATTCAGCCGGATATCATGTGTATGGCAAAGGCAATCGGTAATGGTGTTCCGGTCGGTGCATTTGCCATGACAGAAGCGGTTGCGCAGTATTCACTTGCACCGGGAGACCACGGAACGACATACGGCGGAGGCCCGCTGGTATGCGCGGCAGTTGATAAAGTGCTGGAAATCTATGAGAAGGATGATATTGTGGCACATGTCAATGCAATTGCACCTTATCTGGAAGAAAAGTTAAATACACTGGTAGAAAAGTATGAGTGTGTGAGCACACGACGTGGAAAAGGTCTGATTCAGGGGCTGGTTGTCACAAAGCCGGTCGGTGATATCGTAAAGAAAGCACTTGGTGAAGGACTGCTGGTAATCAGTGCGGGAAGTGATGTTATTCGGATGGTACCGCCGCTTGTCATTGAAAAGGAACATGTTGATGAGATGATTGAAAAGTTGGAAAAGGCATTACAGTAGCAATTTTTAGATCATAACGAACCAATTATCTGGGTATACTCTAATAGGAAATAGATTGGAGGAAGATTCAGATGATTGGTTTTTTAGTGGCATTGTTTTCAGGTGCACTGATGAGTGTGCAGGGTGTGTTTAACACACAGGTAACAAAGACAACGGGTGTATGGGTGAGCAGCGGATGGGTACAGCTGAGTGCATTTGCCGTATGTCTGATTTTGTGGTTTGCAACCGGTCGGGATCATGTTGCCGAGCTTCTGGAGGTGGAGCCGAGATATATGCTTCTGGGAGGTGTATTAGGTGCAGGGATTACATGGACGGTTATTGTGAGTATGTCGATGCTCGGCCCGGCGAAAGCGGCACTTCTGATTGTAGTTGCTCAGGTACTGTGCGCCTATCTGATTGAGCTTATGGGGATGTTCGGGGTAGAGAAACAGCCGATTAACATCTGGAAGGTCGTGGGAATGGCATTTGCGGTTCTTGGGCTGGTTATATTTGAGAATCAGTAAGTGAAAGTGTAATATAAATGTAACAATTTCGTAAAAAGGATTGTTTTTTCCGAGGCAATTCGATACAATGAATATGTCTATGTAACGAAGGGGAATCTATTCTCGCAGATTTACGGAGGAAGTACAGGATGCGGGATATTAGATTAAGAGGTACAATCAGTGTGATTTTCATGCTGCTGCTTTTGGGCTGCACAGGATGTGGGAAGCAGGAAGAGACCGGTCTGCAGGAGATGACAATCGAAGCTGAGCAGGAGAAGGAATCAAAGAAAGAGCCGGAGACTGAGAAGCTGCAGGAACATCAGGTCTGGGTTTATGTCTGCGGAGCGGTGAACCAGCCGGGTGTCTACACATTTGAGGAAGGCGTGCGTGTGTATGAGGTGCTTGAGCGTGCGGGCGGACTGACAGATGCAGCGGCAGGCACTTATCTGAATCAGGCGCAGGCGGTCGCAGACGGAGAGCAGATTTATGTTCCGACGCAGGAAGAAGTCGACACGGGAAAAGCTGCGGGGCCCGAGAATGGGAACAGTCAGCAGATATCAGGTGCGCAGGGAAACGCAGGAAGTGACAAAATCAACATCAACACGGCATCACGTGAGGAACTGATGACACTGACTGGAATCGGAGAGGCCAAGGCAGGCAGTATCATTACTTATCGTGAGGAGCAGGGAGGCTTTCAGAGTATTGAGGAACTGATGCAGATTGAGGGAATCAAAGAGGGCGTGTTTAATAAAATCAAAGATGATATTACGGTGTGAATCCGTACCAATAATAACGAGGGTGAGTACATGCAAAAAAAAGTATTAGTTGTAGATGATGAAAAATTAATTGTAAAGGGAATCCGTTTCAGTCTGGAGCAGGATGATATGAAGGTGGACTGTGCTTATGACGGCGAAGAAGCGCTCGAATACGCACGAAGAAGCGAATATGATCTGGTCCTTTTGGATGTCATGCTGCCAAAAAAGGATGGCTTTACGGTCTGCCAGGAGATCCGGGAATTCTCGGACATGCCGATAGTCATGCTGACGGCAAAGAGTGAAGATATGGATAAGATCCTCGGATTAGAATATGGCGCGGACGATTATATTACGAAGCCGTTTAATATTCTGGAGGTAAAGGCGAGAATCAAAGCCATCATGCGCCGCACTTCAAAGCAGCAGAAAAATCTGCCGAATCCGAATGTGATTACGAAGGGAGATATGCAGATTCACTGTGAGAGCAGACGGGTCCGTATCGGAGATACAGAGATTAACCTGACGGCAAAAGAGTTCGATGTCTTAGAATTACTCGCAAAGCATCCAGACAAGGTCTACAGTCGTGATGCTTTATTAGAGACGATTTGGGGGCATGACTATCCGGGCGATGCACGGACGGTCGATGTACATATCAGACGCCTTCGTGAGAAGATTGAGAAGAGTCCGAGTGAGCCGGTCTATATTCATACAAAGTGGGGAGTGGGTTATTATTTCCAAGCTTAAATTTCGTATTAAGAACAAGTATTTAAATAGCCTGCTTTTCCGCATTATCTTAATTGTATTAGCTGCAGGAATGATCCCGTGCGTTCTGTTTCGTGTCGGGATTCTTGCTGTCTATGAAAAAAGAGCAGTAGAATTAAAGACTGCAGATATTCAGAATCAGTGCACAATTCTGTGCAATCAGTTATCCAATGCCAATTATTTGAGCAATCCGAATAATGAAACCATTGATGCAGAATTAACGCAGCTTTCCAACGTATACAGCGGAAGGGTGATGATCATCAATCAGGATTTGAAGATTCTGCATGACACCTATGATCTGGACGAAGGTAAGACCATCGTATCAGAATCTGTGGTGACCTGTTTTGGGGGGCAGAGCGCAAATCAGTACGATGCAAAGAATAAATACATCGAAGTGACGATGCCAATTACAGCACCGGAATCGGACAAGGTGACTGGTGTGATGCTGGTCAGTGTTTCTACCGATATGATAGAAGATACCATCATCTTAATGCACAGCCGTGGAAATATCATTCTGGCAATTCTGGCATGTGTGATGATTGTGCTGGCTGTGTTGATTGGATGGGTTGTCGTGAGACCTCTGAAGCGTATCACAAATTCCATTGAGGCGGTGACCGAAGGCTATGATGTGGAAGAATTGCATGAGAATACTTATACAGAGACGGAAAGTATGTCGGATGAATTTAACAAGATGATGAGCAGACTGAAGGTGCTGGATGATTCCAGACAGGAATTTGTATCCAATGTCTCACATGAATTGAAGACACCGCTGACGTCCATGAAGGTACTGGCAGATTCACTGCTGGCACAGGAAGGCGCTCCGGTTGAAATGTACCGGGAGTTCATGGGAGATATCACACATGAGATCGACCGGGAGAATGATATTATCACAGACCTGCTCTCACTCGTGAAGATGGACCGCGCCTCACAGGATATCAATGTAAAATCCGTGCAGATCAATGAGATGCTGGAGCTGATATTAAAGAGGCTGAAGCCGATTGCAGAA
Source organism: Hespellia sp. (assembly GCA_028694105.1). Lineage (GTDB taxonomy): Bacteria > Bacillota > Clostridia > Lachnospirales > Lachnospiraceae > Hespellia. Next base: position 4,812 of record JAQUUC010000045.1, on the reverse strand, counting down.
GTGAAAAATGTTGAAATTATATATGAAAGCTTCCGTGAAGTGACAGCTGAGGTGGACGAAGTAAAACTGACGCTGGCAATATCAAATCTGGTGGAGAATGCAATTAAGTACAATCATCCACAGGGCTGGGTGCGTGTTTCCCTGAATGCAGATTACAAATTCTTCTATGTCGAAGTTAAGGATTCCGGGATTGGAATGCCGGAATCAGATCTGGATCATATATTTGAACGATTTTACCGGGTAGACAAATCCCATTCAAGGGAAATCGGAGGGACCGGCCTTGGTCTTGCGATTACCAGAAGTGCAATTGTCATGCACCGCGGATCAATTAAAGTGGAGAGCAAAGAGAATGTCGGAACTACATTTACAGTGCGGATTCCGCTCAACTATGTTGTATAGGAGGAGGGGCAGTTATGAAAAGAAATGGAATGCTGGTGCTGCTTTTAATCATGGCATTTTCGCTTTGCGCCTGCAGCGGGAAAAAGGAAGACCTTCCATTGGTGGAGGGAACATCCATCTATTATATTAATGCGGATCAGACCACAATTGAGCGGGAGGACTATATCATTTCCGAAAAGGATCCACTCAAGGCGGCATCGGCCATGGTCGCTGAAATGTCGAAGAAGACAACAGAGGTGGACTATAATCCGGCGATTCCGGAGAGCGTTGATGTTCTGTCGTGTGACTTGAAGGATGGTGAGGTGATACTGAATCTGTCCGAAGAATATTACAAAGTTGATTCGGTGATGCAGGGACTGTGCCGCGCGGCAATTGTGGATTCACTGGTTCAGATCAACGGTGTTGACCGGGTGAGGTTTCAGGTGAATGGTGCGGCGATGACCGACCGGGAAGGAAAGGAAATCCCTGCATTGGATTCCTCTGCATTTGTTCAGAATATCGGCTCTACTTTAAATACGTATCAGACGGCAACACTGCATCTGTTCTTTGCGAATGAAAAGGGCGATGGGCTGCATCTGGAGACGAAGGATGTGAAATACAGCAGCAATGTTTCACTGGAAAAGTTAGTCATGGAGCAATTGCAAAAAGGACCGTCCGAGGTTGGAAATTACCGAACCCTGAATCCGGATACGACGATTCTGGGTGTCACGATTCGCGACGGTATCTGTTATGTAAATCTGGACGAATCCTTTTTGAAAAGTGAATACGACATCAAACCGGAGATTACGATTTATTCTATCGTGAATTCGCTGATAGACGGTACGACAATCTCATCGGTGCAGATATCAGTAAATGGTGAGACGAATGTGAAATATATGGACGTGGTCGACCTTAGCCAGCCACTGACAGAAAAGACAGAATATATTACGGAGGATTGAGAATGCGGGGACGGCCTTTATGTGCTTTCTGTCTGGTATTCCTGCTGTTTCAGATTGTGTTTATTCGAGGGTTCCGGATCGGGAAAGACTGGAACCCCTCGCTGCTGGAACAGTCCGTAAAAGCAGGAAGTGTGATTACCGTATCAGGCAGGGTATATCACACGGAATTAAAAAAAGAGACTCTTGCTGTCTATCTGACAGCAGCATCTTATCAGACGAAAATCATTGTTTATATCAAACAGGTAAATTCAGAACACAGACAACTTCATATTGGAAATGAAATTAAAGTGACCGGAGAGGTGGCTTATTTTGATGCGCCCCGTAATCCGGGGAATTTTGACCAGAAATTTTATTATCAGAAACAGGGAATCCACGGCTGTATCCGGGCGTCCTCTTATGTGATTACGGATGAGTATCAGAATCGCTGGAAAGACGCGCTCTCACAGCTTCGCATCCGTTGGAAACGGATATTGACGGAGGTTCTTGGCGAAGAGAACGGAAATACCATGAGCGCCATTTTGCTTGGCGATAAGAGTGAACTGGACCGTGATTTGAAGGAGCTGTATCAAAAAAATGGAATTGGACATATTCTGGCAATCTCGGGACTGCATATGACGTTCATAGGGCTTGGATTTTATAAGCTTTTGCGGAAATGGGGTCTGTCGTTTGTCAGTGCCGGAATGATTGGAATTGTTTTTCTGATCAGTTATACAATGATGATAGGAAATGGTGTGGCAAGTATGCGGGCGCTTGTGATGTTTATTGTGAGAATCGGAGCGGATATGACAGGGCGTGTCTATGATATGCTGACGTCACTGGCTCTGGCTGCGATGGTGATTCTGATCTGGAGACCGCTGTATCTGTATGATGCGGGGTTCCTGCTTTCTTTTGGTGCGATTCTGGGGATTCTGCTGGCAGGTCCGGTCTTTCGGGAGTGGACTTCTTCCGACACAAAAAAGGAATGCAAAAATAAGAAAGGGGCAAATTCCTGGATTCTGAAATTACGGAAAACGCTGTGTGAAGGATTATGGGGAAGCATCAGTATTCAGCTGGCTATTTTACCTTGCATGCTATACTTTTATTTTGAAGTTCCGCCCTATTCCATTCTGATCAATCTTCTTGTAATTCCACTGATGTCGGTCGTGCTTGGAGCGGGTGTGACTGGGTCCGTGATATATTCTCTTGTTCCGGTGATCGGAAGCAGCGTGCTCTGGATCTGTAAGCCCGTATTGGCTCTGTATGAACTTCTGTGTGATTTCTGTATTCGGCTGCCGGGAAGTCATCTGGTGACTGGACAGCCGGGATTATGGCAGATTGTGGTGTATTATGCCGTGCTTGGCATCGCACTTGCGGTACTGTACAGGAAGCGGTCGGGATATGTTGTGCTGCTTTTGTCTGTAAATATACTGCTTCTTGGAGTGCGGTGGAATGATTTGTCTGTGTATCAGAAAAATATATCTGTGACGATGCTCGATGTCGGGCAGGGAGATGGACTGGTGGTGAAAGGAAATAGAGGACTGGTCTGCATGATTGATGGTGGAAGCAGCGATGTGGCGGAGGTGGGAAAATACAGAATCGAACCTTATTTAAAATCACAGGGAATTGGAACTGTCGATTACGCTTTTATCTCGCATGGTGACAGTGATCATTATAGTGGCATAGAGGAAATGTTAAAACGGCAGCGAATTGGTGTGCGGATTCGCTATCTGGTGTTGCCAGGTCCCAGCGTACAGGATGAAAAACTGAAAGCACTGGCAAAAGAGGCGGCCGAGAATGGCGTGAAGGTCGTTACGATTCAGGAAGGGGAGAGTGTTTGTGATGATGCAGGGCATCAGGATGGAACACACATGAAGCTGACCTGCGTTGCACCTGCTGAAGACTATGCGGGAGAAATCGGAAATGCAAGTTCGATGGTGCTGTCGTTATCCTACGGAGAGTTTCACATGCTTTTTACCGGCGATGTGGAGGGTGTGGGAGAGACAGCGCTGACAGAGCGTTTAAATCAATTTCAGGCAGCTGCGGACGGTGAAATGAATGTAAAATATGAGGTGCTGAAAGTGGCACATCATGGGTCAAAGAACTCAAGTACGCAGGAGTTTTTAGAGGCAGTCAAACCCAGAATTGCACTGATATCGGCGGGACGGAACAATCGTTATGGACACCCGCATGAAGAGACCGTTAAAAAACTAATGGACATGGGCTGCAGGATAAAAAGTACACAGGATCAGGGAGCGGTCAGGATTGTGACGGATGGAAATTGATTTTCCTATTGGTGTATGCTATAATAAAAAGCGCTTAGAAATAAGTAGTAAAGTACGAAAGATGAGGGAAAACAATGAAAAAATGGAAACAAATCGGAGTCATTGCTGTTGCAGCTGTAATGGCATTCGCAATGTGCGCCTGCGGTGCGAAAGATTTTGATGCACAGGGCTATGTAAAAGCTGCGCTGGATGCAAATTATCACGGTGAGTATGAAGAATATGCTAAATTCAGAAATATTGACGTAGATAAGGCAGAGGCAGAAGTTGCCGACACGTATGCATCTGTGTTTGCTGAAACTGCAATTGGCGGAACTGACGAAGAGGAAAAGCAGTTTCAGGATGATATGATGAAATGCTATGCACTTACGAAATATGAAGTGGGCGAGGCAACCAAGACAGATGATGGCAATTACACCGTTACAGTGACGTATGAGCCGGCAACGGCACTTGCTGATTTCTCCACTGGTATGCAGGGGTATCTGGAAGAGAATATGGATTCTGTTACGCAGGACAATTATGCATCCTATGTATTGCAATATCTGGAACAGTGCATTACGGACAATACCTTCGGTGAGAAAGCAACGATGGACATCACCGTTCAGCTGGATAAAGATGCGAAGGAATATACGATACCGGATGAGCAGGTGCAGGCACTTGAGAGTGCGATGCTTGGAATTTAAACCGGGCAGAACAGAAGCTTTCACAGACGAACATAAAAACATCTCAAAGCAATCAGATCAATTGTGCTTTGAGATGTTTTTTTGATAAACAGTATAGTCACATAACCCTTTCAGATACCAGCTGCAGTCGCTGCAGCAGTCTAAAAAGATGTCTTTTGTCAGTCTTAAGCGGATTGCTGTAAGAACATCTGAAAATGAATAAATGCAGTCCTGCTTGAGGCCAAGCGCGTCAAGAAGCCGCTCATCCTTCGAGGCTACGGAACTAAGATTACAGCGGTCGTGACGGCATTTCCTGAGCGGTGAAGAGGTGCCCTCTGAATCCGCCTTCGGAGCCTTCGGGCATACGCCGCAGATAGCATCCGTCTGACAGAGCAGAGTGACTGTGGTGTCAGGGTCTTTTAAACGGTGCACAACCTCGCTCATGTTCATAGAAAAGGCGTCGCTGTAGCCTTCTCCGACGAAGAGTCCGGTGCAGAGAAGGTGATGTGCACGCAGCTTTAACGGGTCAGGCTGTCTGCTCATGACTGATTAGAT
>JAQUUC010000080.1 GCA_028694105.1 Hespellia sp. | reverse complement strand
AATGCTTGGAATGAGTAACAGTGCCACTTCATTTGGTTCTAAAATCGGTTCCGGTATTGGAGGTTCCCTGATTGGATGGCTCCTTGCAATGGCAGGATACAGCGCAGCCACAGCAACTCAGCCGGCATCTGTAAATACAGCGATTTTTGCATTCTCAATTTATATTCCGTTAGTATTGTTTGCAATCATGACTGTATTGTTCCATAAATACGATTTGGAAAAGATTTATCCAAAGATTGTGGCAGACCTTCAGGAAAGAAGAAAGGCTGATAAAGCTGAATAGATAAAAAATAATGCTCGCATGATGGATGTGCGAGCATTCCTTATAGACTTATCACACAAAAAGGTGTTACAGTAGATGTATAGAAAATGGAGGGTAATGATATGCAGCAGTATGAGAAAGAACATCTCACTCAGGTGCTTGAAAATGCGGCTGAGTGCACCGTATTATTAAAGAAAAATGGAAAATTCCCAGTGGAAAAAGCCGGGAAGATCGCCGCATTTGGTTCGGGAATGCGCTATACCATCAAAGGCGGGACTGGTTCCGGTGAAGTAAATAGCAGGCAGACCTTTACAATCGAAGAGGGTCTTGAAAAAGAAGGCTTTGAGATTACTTCAAAAAAATGGCTGGATGCATACGATCAGGTCCGCGCGCAGGCAAAGAAAAGTTTCTTGAAGGATTTAAGTAAAGAGGCAAAAGAAAAGAAACAGAATATCATTATGTATTCGATGGGAAAAGTAATGAAAGAACCTTATCATGAATTACATATACAAGGAGAAGGAGATACAGCCATCTATGTGGTAAGTCGCAATTCAGGTGAAGGTAGTGACCGCGAGGTGGTCTCTGGGGATGTAAAGCTTTCAAGAGCGGAAGTTCGAGACATTCTGGCGCTTGAAAAAGAGTATGATAAATTCATGCTGGTGTTAAATGTTGGCGGTGTCGTTGATTTATCACCCGTTTCTGAAGTTGGAAATATACTGTTACTTTCTCAGCTTGGTGTGGACTGCGGCAAAGTCCTTGCGGATATCCTGACAGGAAAGCAGAATCCATCTGGAAAACTTACCACCACATGGGCAGCGTGGGAGGATTACAGCAAAGAAGGTACCTTTGGTGACTGGAATGAGACTCGCTACAACGAAGGCATCTATGTGGGATACCGCTATTTTGATACAGTGGGGAAGAAGGCTTTATTTCCTTTTGGCTATGGACTTTCTTATACAGAATTCGAAGTCGAGACGATGGCAGTAAGTGCTGCATCTGACCAGATTACAGTGAAAGTGAATGTGAAAAATGCAGGAGCTGCAGCGGGAAAAGAAGTCGTTCAGGTATATGTATCTGCGCCAGAAGGTAAATTAGATAAAGCATATCAGGAACTTGTGGGTTATGCCAAGACAGACCTTTTGCAGTCAGGACAGGAAGAAAATCTCGAGATCGTTTTCGAACTCTCATCAATTGCTTCTTACGATGAAGCAATCGCATCATTCATCTTGGAGCGTGGGGAGTATCTCATTCGCGTTGGAAACAGTTCTGCAAATACTTCGGTAGTGGCATTGGTCCATTTAAACGAGACAACCATTACAAGGAAAGTAAAGAACTGTCTGGGAAAACCGGATTTTCAGGATGTTACATTCCCAGCCAGAGTGAAGGAAGAGATTCCGACGGATGCAGTTCGCATCGCTCTTTTCGCAAGCGATTTAGCATGTGAAATGAAAAAAGAAGAAGTAGAGTACGACGTGACTTACGAAATAGAGGAGCGTGTGAAGGCTCTTAGCGATGAAGAACTTGCATTCCTTCAGATTGGCAGCTTTGATCCGAATGCAAAGGGACTTAGTATTATTGGAAATGCGGCGACACATGTAGCCGGCGCAGCGGGTGAGACGACATCCGTTCTTGAAAAGAAAGGGATAAAGTCGCTCGTTATGGCGGATGGTCCGGCAGGTATCCGCGTTTCAAAAGCATACTATGAGGATGAAAAGGGTGCCCATGACGCAAGTGGAGCCGGAATGATTCCGGAGAGTATGATGGACTGCATGAATCCTGTGGTAAGATTTATTGCCAAAAAAGTTGTGGGTGGTAAGAAAGCGCCAAAGAATGCAGTGGTCAAAGAGCATGCAGCAACCATGATTCCAATCGGAACAGCAATTGCACAAAGCTTTAATTATGAACTTGCAAAATCTTTTGGTGATTTAGTTGGAACCGAAATGGAAATGATGGGCATTCATCTTTGGCTTGCGCCTGCACTGAACATTCACAGAAGTATTTTGTGCGGACGTAATTTTGAATACTATTCGGAGGACCCGCTGGTATCCGGGCTCACAGCGGCTGCGATTACAGAAGGTGTGCAGGCACACAAAGGCTGTGGCACAACCATCAAACATTACGCTGCAAACAATGCAGAGACAAATAGATACTGCAATAATAGTCAGGTGAGCGAACGTGCCATGAGAGAAATCTATCTGCGCGGATTTGGCATCTGCGTCAAAAAGGCACAGCCACATGCACTTATGACAAGCTACAATTTATTAAACGGAACGCATACGGCAGAACACCGTGGGTTAATTGAGGACGTGCTTCGCCGCGAGTTCGGATTTCAGGGAATTGTCATGACAGACTGGGTCATTGCAATGATGGGAGATTCCAAATCGGTTCATAGGAATTCCTTATCCGATGAGGTGGCAAAAGCCGGTGGAGACCTCTTCATGCCGGGTGGTAAAAAAGATTACAATCGTGTGTTAGAAGCACTTCAAAATGGAAGTCTTAGCCGTGAACAGCTGGAAATCAATGCAACGCGTGTTGTTCGTATGATAGACCAATTAGTGTTAACAGGAGAATAAGATGTATAGTGAGAGAATTACAATATGGGAAAAAGAAGAATATCAATATGAAGGAGCTTTTGGATTTGTACCATTTCTAATGACATATTTCCACGAGGATCAGGAACAACGTCCTTGTATCGTGGTTGTTCCCGGAGGGGGATACAGCATTGTCTCTTCTACGGAAGGAGAGATTGTTGCAAAGAAATTTTATCAGATGGGATATCATGCGGTTGTATGCACATATACGACAAATCTGATTCGAACCGCACCTTTACTAAATCAGCCAATGAAGGATTTGTCAAGAACGATTCGTATATTAAGAGCACAGGCAGAAGAGTGGCATATTGATAAGTCAAAAATCATTGTATGTGGATTCTCGGCTGGGGCACATTTGTGTGGAAGTGTAGGTGTGCATCATGAAGATATCATAGATGAAAACGTGCAATATGCAGACATTTCCAATCGACCTGACGCAGCGATACTTTCGTATCCTGTTATATTAGCCGAGGGGGAAACCCATAGAGAGTCATTCATCAACTTATTTGGGACTAATGCGACAGAAGAGCAATTAGTATATGCGAGTATCGATAAACATGTGACGAAAGATACATGTCCATGTTTTATCTGGCAGACAGTGACCGATGGAACGGTTCCAGTGAAAAACAGCTATGCAATGGCACAAGCCTGCCTTAATCATGGCGTTCCATTTGCGCATCATGTGTTTTCAGAGGGACAGCATGGATTATCACTTGCAGATGATGACTGGGCAAATGGAAGATTTGGAGAGCCGTATACATTTGAGCAAGTCAAATGTATCATTTCATTTATGGAGGGGAGTCACATTCCGATTCCAAAAGAGATGGATGGAATTAGAATGATGCTTACACCACCAGAAGAAATGAGCAAGGAAATGTTAGAAGAAGCTAAGAAAATGCAGGTGGGTATGAAAGCGAATGAAGAAGTAAGCGTATGGCCGAAGTTGGCTGATATGTGGTTGGAAAAGCAGTTATAGCGATAAGATGTTTGTCGGATTATGCAATATAAACAGCAAAAAAGTCGATTAAAATCAAGAGTTTTTACGGATTGACGGTAAAAACTCTTGAAGCTATCAACTCTCTATTGGAAGATACCAACTCGGACATTTATGTAACCGGCTCAAATTCCAAACTGATGTCAAGCGAAATATCCACCTATTTGACAGGACGATATGTTTCTATTCCGGTGTTCACGTTGTCCTTTGTCGAGTATCTGGAGTTCAGAAAAAACAGTAATCTGCCACAAAAAGAGTTACTGAATGAGTATCTGCGGTTGGGCGGCTTTCCTATCGTTGCACTCGGAAACTTTGACGAACGCTCTGCTTATCAGATTGTTGAGGGTATCTATAACTCTGTTATCACAAGCGATATTACCAAGCGGCACAATATTACAAACTTTGATTTGTTCAACCGCGTGGTAAGGTATATCGTTGAGAATGTGGGCAAAACATTTTCAGCCAACGCCATTGTAAAATTTTTGAAAAACGAGGGACGCTCTCTGTCCGTTGAAGCTGTCTACAACTATTTGGAGTGGCTGGAAAAGGCATTCGTCATCTACCGCTGTCAAAGGTATGATTTACAGGGGAAATCTGTTCTGAAAACACAGGAGAAGTTTTACCTTGCAGATGCATCGCTGAAATACTGTATTATGGGCTTTAACCCCAAGTCAATTGCTGCAATGCTTGAAAACATCGTTTATTTTGAGCTTCTTCGCAGAGGCTACAAGGTTTACGTAGGTAAGAACGCTGCAAAAGAAGTTGACTTTGTAGCGGTGCGGCGTGATGAGCGTGTCTATGTTCAGGTGTGCCGCCGATTACCGGAAGAATCAGATCGTGAGGTAGCAAACCTGCTCGAAATCAAAGACCACTACCCGAAATATGTTGTAACGCTGGATGAGCTTGCCGCAGGCAATATTAACGGTGTGAAAATTGTGCATTTATCGGACTTCCTGCTCTCAGGCGGATACTAAACTGCATATCTAATAAGTTTAACTAATGCCTGTATTTCCTCGCTTTTCACTTCGAGCCGCCCAGTGTGATTATTGCACACGGGCGGCTCTTTTTACACAAAATCTATTTACAACGAATCCACAATTTTTCCTATCGCCGCTAAATTCTCCACCTCTACAATAGCCCAAAAAACTCTTTTTAGATTCTTACCTTTTAACACCTGCGACGGCATTGCTGCATAACTGGCGAATTCTCTCACTAATACTTCTCTTGCCTTTTTGATTTTCTGTCCCTTTTCTTTTCCCGTATACTGATCAAAAAGAAGTTTTCTTTCAATCTCGAATGCTTTGAAAAGCTGTTCCCATCCTTTATCCTTCAAAATCAATTCATACATCATTTTTATAAGAGCAGCTCCGCAAGCAACACGTTGCGGTGAATAATCAACTTTACTATTGAGGTATAATGAGTTAAAGTCATTGATACATTTCTTTAATCCAGCGTCTTCACCACTATCTGCCATTTCATAACGGTATAGCTGCTTTCTCACATCGGCAATAATTGTATCAATATCATATTCATTGTCTAAACGATTCCGCCATTCTTCTTCCGCACGTTTCAAATATTTTTCATGTACAATACTACTATTCAAATCAGATAGACAATATCTGGTGAGCATCATAATATCATAGAACTGCTTTACCTGTTCATCCAGTCTCGTATTCTGCACAC
>JAQUUC010000006.1 GCA_028694105.1 Hespellia sp. | reverse complement strand
TACACTCCAGTTGAGTAGTCAAAGCTACAGGGCATTAATCAAAAGTCCACAGTATCTGAATGTATTATAACCACGATAATAAAAAGAAAGGAATGTGTGATAATTAACTTCCTAATTATCATACAAGACCATATGAAAGAACCTACATTAGGAAATCCGCAGCACACCATCGAGGTATTGCAAAAATACAACTTTTCATTCCAGAAAAAATTCGGACAGAATTTTTTGATTGATACGCATGTGCTGGACAAGATTATTTCCTCGGCAGAGATTACGAAGGAGGATTTTGTTCTGGAAATCGGGCCGGGAATCGGAACGATGACGCAGTATCTTGCCGTGGCAGCAGGCAAAGTGGTTGCGGTTGAGATTGATAAAGCACTGATTCCAATTCTGGAAGATACGCTAAGTGAGTATGATAACGTACGCGTCATCAATGAAGACGTGTTAAAGGTTGATATTGCAAAACTGGCGCAGGAGGAGAATGGCGGCAGACCGATTAAGGTCGTTGCGAACCTTCCTTACTACATTACAACGCCCATTATTATGGGACTGTTCGAGAGTCATGTGCCGATTCACAGCATCACGGTCATGGTACAGAAGGAAGTGGCGGACCGCATGCAGGTAGGACCGGGAACGAAAGACTACGGTGCCCTTTCACTGGCGGTACAGTATTATTCGAAGCCATATATTGTCGCAAATGTTCCTGCGAACTGTTTTATGCCGCGGCCGAAGGTGGGTTCTGCAGTCATTCGGCTGGATCGGTATGAAAAAGCTCCGGTGGAAGTGTCAGATGAAAAAATGATGTTTCGGATTATCCGTGCATCCTTTAACCAGAGGAGAAAAACGCTGGCCAACGGGCTGAACAATTCCAGTGAACTGCAGTTTTCGAAAGAGCAGATTCAGTCTGCGATTGAAGCACTCGGCAAAGGCGCAAGTGTCAGGGGAGAAGTGCTGACATTAGAGGAATTTGCAAAATTGACGAATCTATTACTGAATTAATACAAATAGAGCGTCATTTTACATAGAATACTTCATAAAGATTTAATACTTCGTTTATTGTTTCACAACTTTGAATTTAGTATAATAAGAGGGAAACCTTGAGGAAATATCAGAAAGGAGAGGTGTGAGATGCAGGATACAGTTGATACAATACTATTTACGAACACCCCGAAAATTAAGAGATTAGCAGAGTTGTGTGAGGAGAATAATCAGATTGAGAGAGAACTCTACACCAAGTATGAGGTGAAGAGAGGGCTGCGTGACCTGAATGGAAAGGGCGTGCTTGCCGGTCTTACGAATATTTCCGATGTCTGTGCAAAGAAGATGGTGGACGGAGAAGAAATTCCATGCCCGGGTAATTTATACTATCGCGGGTATAATATTAAAGACATTGTAAAGGGTTTTTTAGAGGCGAAGCATTTTGGATTTGAGGAGACAGCGTATCTGCTGCTGTTTGGAGAGCTGCCGAATGATGAGCAGCTGGAAGAGTTTTATGAGACTCTGGTGGAGAGACGGACCCTTCCGCCTACATTTGTAAGAGATATCATTATGAAATCTCCGAGCAAGGATATGATGAACAGTCTGACACGCTCGATTCTGACGCTCTACACGTATGATGAGCTGGCGGATGATACCAGTATTCCGAATGTGCTCCGTCAGTGTCTGAATCTGATCAGCCAGTTCCCAATGCTGATGGTGTATGGCTATCATGCATACAATTACAGACGTGGGGAGGATTTATTTATCTACGCACCGTCACCGAAGTTATCGACCGCGGAGAATATTCTGATGATGCTTCGCGAGGATCGCAAGTATACAGCCTTGGAGGCGAAGCTTCTTGACATGGCACTGGTTCTTCACATGGATCACGGCGGCGGTAACAACTCTACATTCACAACTCATGTTGTGACATCCTCCGGGACAGATACCTATTCAACGATTGCGGCAGCGATGGCATCGCTTAAGGGGCCGAAGCACGGTGGTGCGAATGTCAAAGTGACGCAGATGTTTGAGGATATGAAGCACAAAGTGGATGACTGGGAAGACGATGAGAAGATACATCAGTATCTGGTCGACCTGCTGGACAAGAAAGCATTTGATAAAAAAGGTCTGATTTATGGAATGGGGCATGCGATCTATTCGGTATCCGATCCGAGAGCTGAGATATTCAAGGGATTTGTTGCACAGCTTGCAGAGGAGAAGGGGTACACGAAAGAGTACAAGCTCTATGAGAAAGTAGAATACATGGCGCCGCAGGTAATCGGAGAGAAACGAAAGATTTACAAAGGCGTCAATGCGAACGTTGATTTCTACAGCGGACTTGTCTATGGTATGTTAGATCTTCCGCCTGAATTATATACACCGATTTTTGCTGCAGCCCGGATTGTCGGCTGGAGCGCTCACCGGTTAGAGGAGCTCAAGAATGTGGATAAGATTATCCGGCCGGCCTACAAGCCGCTTGCTCCTCATCGCGAATACATCAAAATGGACGACAGAGCGTAAAGAGGACCCTGATTAACAGCAGGAAGGATTGACACAGTATATGAAAGATGAATTCTATTATCCATCTAAGGATGGAAATACCGAGATTCATACAATTGAATGGAAGCCGGAAGGTGATGTAAAAGCAGTACTTCAGATTTGTCATGGTATGGTGGAATATATTGACCGCTATGATGGATTTGCGAATTTCCTATGTGATCACGGATACTATGTCGTTGGGAATGATCATCTGGGGCATGGAAAATCCATACAGAGTAAATCAGAATATGGTTACTTTGAAAAGAAGTATGGCAACACATGTGTGATTGGAGATATTCACACACTCAGGCAGAGAACAATGAAGAAGTATCCGCAGGTTCCGTATTTCATGCTTGGACACAGCATGGGCTCCGCGCTGCTCAGACAGTATATTCAGATGTACGGGAAGGGCTTAAGCGGTGTGATTATTATGGGAACGCCGAAGGAAGAGCTGAAGATTACCCTGCTGTCTGCACGTTTTTTATGCCGTGCCTTATCGCTGCTGAAAGGTGGGCATTATAAGAGCAAATTCGTGGATAATTTGGCACTTGGAGTCTACAATAAGAAGTTCAAGCCCGCGAAGACCAGAGCAGACTGGGTGACCAGCGATCCGGAGATGTTAGAGAAATATGTGAATGATCCACTGTGCTCCTTTAAGTTTACAGTGAATGCATATTATCATATGTTTGGCGGAATGCTGAAGCTAAAACGAAAAGAAAACTTCGCAATGGTTCCTCAAAATCTTCCGGTATATTTTGTCAGTGGAGAGAATGATCCAGTGGGCGGATTTGGGAAAGGGGTCACCAAGTTATACCATAAGTACAGAAAATATGGAATCACGGATGTGAGCTTGAAAATATACCATGATGACCGCCATGAAGTTTTAAATGAAACGAATCGAGAGCAGGTTTTTAAGGATTTGTATGGCTGGCTCGAGAGTAAAAGAATTTAAGAGTTTGTTTCTGATTCTTTCATAATTTGAACACAATTTGGACACATTTTATGGATATACTAATTCTCAGATAGTTGGTAACAACTATCCCCCCTCATAAAGTACTGGTGCTTTAGGGAGACCTAGGGCACCGACTTTACTCTCAATCCTTTATATTAAAACAATGTGAGAATCCTGATGTGAAAGCGTTAGGATTTTTTTTGATTTTCCAAGCCTGCAGGAAAAGGTTCAGCGGCAGGAATTACGTTAGAATGTGGTAATTGACATGACGATTTTTAAACTATATAATGAAAACGATTCAGCTATGAACGGAGGTGTTGAGGATGAAGTATCAGGAGTTGGCAAATATACTGAAAGAAAATATCGATGATGGCTCATACCATGAGACTGGAAAGCTTCCAACGGAAGAACAGCTGGTAGAACAATACGGGGTAAGTAAATACTGTGTGCGCAATGCAATCAGTATTCTTGTCGAATTTGGACTGGTCTATCTGGTACAGGGAAGTGGCATGTATATCCGGGAGAGCAAGCGGGAAGGCTGCATGAGTCTTCGTAATACAAGAGGTGTGACTGCAGAGCTGAAGGGACATTCGGTAAAGACGAGGGTGGTTCATTTGGAGATCATCTCTGCGGACGAGAGAATCGCATCCCGTATGAAATGTAAGACAGGGACACCGGTGTATTATATCATCCGTGCAAGAAGCGTGGATGGCGTACCGTTGTCTGTGGAATATACGTACTACAATCAGGAGATTGTTCCGGTAATTGATGAGAAGATTGCAGAGGGAAGCCTTTTTGGGTATATCAAAAAAGATCTGGGGCTTAATATCAGCTTTGCAGATAAGATTCTGCGTGCGGACAAGCTTACGAAGGAGGCGGCAGAGCTTCTGGAGCTGGAGGCTGGCGATCCGGCAGTGATTGTAGAAGATGATGCCTATTTATCGAATGGGCAGATGTTCAATGCCTCGGTCGTGTACTACAATTACAAAACAGCAAAGTTCTTTGAACTTGCGGAAATTAAGTAGGAGATCTGAACACTTTATTTTTAAATATAGATCAAATTCCGAGTACAGATGAACTCGGAATTTTTTATGTCATAGAAACTTGGTAATAATAGACAAAAACAGTAACTGGAAAATGTGAATAATAGACAAAAAACAAATTCATTCGAATGAATATATTGACAGCAGACAAAATCGTGTTATACTCAATATGTAAATACATTCGAATGAATTTTGATTAAGAAAGGAAGAGAGAAAATGATGGTAATCAGATTATTTTGTAACCAAGGTATGTCAACAAGTCTTCTTGTCAACAAGATGAAGGATGCTGCAGCGGCGCAGGGGTTTGAAGTCGATATCGCAGCATACCCGGCAAATGAAATGGCAGATCGATTAGATGGGGTCGATTGTGCATTACTCGGACCACAGGTTGGATATTTAAAGGGGAAATTAGGAGATATCTGTGCATCCGCAAATGTTCCAATGGATGTTATCCCAATGGTAGATTATGGTATGTGTAACGGAGAAAAAGTATTAGCATTTGCGAGAAAATTAGCTGGAAAGTAAGACGGCAGCTCGCAGGAGGAGATAGAAAATGAAGAATTTTTTAAATGATAAAGTAGTACCTGTAATTATGCGTTTTGTAAATACAAAAGCAATGCAGGCATTAAAGAACGGTTTATTATACGCAATGCCGATGATGATGATCGGAGCCGTATTTTTGTTAATCTCTAACTTTCCAATCCCTGCTTTCACAGCAGCAATGGAAAAGGCTGGAATCACAGCAATTTTAAATCAGGCAACTAACAGTACATTCTCAATTATCGCACTGATCGCAGCAATCGGTATCGGATATACTTATGTAAAGAACGAAGGCTATAATGGTCTTCCAGCAGGTGTTATTTCACTTTGTACATATCTGATCCTTCAGCCGGGTTCTGTACTTGCAGAAGACGGATCAAGCGTTGGAGCAATCTTAAAGACATGGACAGGCGGACAGGGAATGATCGCAGCAATCATCAGTGGTCTTCTCGCAGGCTGGATTTACAGCGTCTTTATGAAAAAAGATATTACAATCAAAATGCCGGCAGGCGTTCCAGAAGGTGTTATGAATGCATTCGTTGCATTGATTCCGGGCGCAGTTATCATTGCAGGTGCAACGGTTGTTTTCGCAATTTTCCAGCTCGCACTTGGAACAACTCCAATTGAGTGGATCTACAAAGTACTTCAGATTCCGCTTCAGGGACTCACAGATTCATTTGGTGGCGTACTTGCAATGGGATTTGTTATTCCATTCTTCTGGTTCTTTGGTATTCATGGATCAACACTGATCGGAGACGGAATCATGGGACCTCTGCTTCTTGCAAACTCTGCTGACAATCAGGCAATCTTAGATGCTGGAATGAAGCTTACAGTTGCAAATGGCGGACATATCGTAACAAAACAGTTTTTGGATCAGTTCATGACAGTAACAGGTTCAGGTGTCACAATCGGACTTGTAGTATTCATGGTATTCTTTGCAAAATCAAAACAGTTAAAAGAAATCGGAAAGCTTGGATTCTTACCATCTTTCTTTAATGTAAATGAGCCGGTTTTATTTGGTACACCAATCGTATTAAACCCAATGTTAATCGCACCGTTCATTATCATGCCAATGCTTTCAGGTATTATTGAGTATTTCGCGTTATACACAGGACTCTGCCCATTGTACGGAGGAGTTGTTGTACCTTGGACAACACCACCGATCATCTCAGGATTCCTTGTGGGTGGATGGAGAACCGCACTATTGCAGGCAGTCATCTTAGTACTTTCCTTCTTTGTATACCTGCCATTTATCAAAGCAGCAGACAAACGATATGTGAAACAGGAAGCTGATGCAGTACAGGCAGAAGCATAAGTTGGGAGAATAATAATGGAAGAATTAGAATTAATCTGTTTTCAATTAATTACAGCTGCAGGTGCAGCAAAATCAAATTATATCGAAGCAATTCAGTGTGCCAAAGAAGGTAAATATGAAGAGGCTGAGACTCTGATTGCAGAAGGCGATAAGCTTCTGACAGAAGGTCACGGACCGCATACAGACCTAGTGCAGAAAGAAGCAGCAGGCGAGGATGTACATGTATCACTGATTCTTGCACATGCAGAAGACCAGATGATGAGCACAGAGGTGTTCAAAGTCTTGGCAGAAGAACTGATTGCATTATATAAAAAAGTCAATAAATAATTGACAGTAATAGAGGTGACAACATGAGTTTATCACAGGATTTTTTGTGGGGAGGTGCCGTTGCTGCTCATCAGCTCGAGGGCGCTTGGAACACAGATGGCAAAGGCGTGAGCACGGCAGATGTGATGACTGCCGGAGCACACGGTGTGGACCGGAAAATCACAGATGGCGTGCTTGACGGTGAAAATTATCCAAACCATAGAGGAATTGATTTTTATCACACATATAAAGAAGATATTAAATTGTTTGCGGAGATGGGGTTTAAATGTTTCCGTACATCAATTGCATGGACAAGAATCTTCCCGACAGGGGAGGAAGCGGAGCCGAATGAGGCAGGATTAAAATTTTATGATGATTTATTTGATGAATTGCATAAAAACGGGATCGAACCGGTGGTTACACTCTGCCACTTTGAAATTCCTTATCATCTTGTAAAGAAATACGGAGGTTTCCGCAGTCGAAAAGTTGTAGATTGTTTTGTAAAATATGCAACAACCGTGATGGAACGGTATAAAGATAAAGTAAAATATTGGATGACATTTAATGAAATCAATAATCAGACCAATATGAAAAAAGAGATTTTTGCATTCTCGAATTCCGGCATTATATTTGAAGAGGGTGAGAACCGTGAACAGACGGTATATCAGGCAATTCATAATGAATTGGTAGCGAGTGCGCTTGTTGTAAAGGCAGGTCATGAGATTAATCCGGATTTACAGGTTGGATGCATGCTTGCTATGGTTCCGGTCTATCCGGCAACCTGCAGCCCAGACGATGTGATGCGCTGTGAGGAAGTGATGCGTGACCGTTTCCTTTTCACAGATGTTCATGTCAGAGGAGCCTATCCATCGTACACGAAGACTTACTGGAAGAACAAAGGCATTGAGATTCACATGGAACCGGAGGATGAGAAAATTCTGTCAGAAGGTACCGTGGACTATATCGGAATCAGCTATTATATGTCAAGTACCGTGATTGCGGATACAACTGCACCGGATCTTTTAGAGTCCGGCTTCCCGGGAAGCGTGCGCAACCAGTATGTCGAAATTTCTGATTGGGGATGGCAGATTGATGCTGTCGGACTCAGATACAGCTTAAATCTTCTGTATGAGCGTTACCAGAAACCGATTTTCATTGTTGAAAATGGTTTTGGAGCATACGACAAGCAGGAAGAAGACGGAAGTGTGGATGACAGCTATCGTATCGAATATCTGGAAAAGCACATGCGTCAGATGAAAAAAGCCATTGAATTAGATGGTGTTGCAGTACTCGGATATACAATCTGGGGATGCATCGATGTAATTTCATTCGGAACCGGTGAAATGAAAAAGCGTTATGGAATGATTTATGTGGACCAGGACGATGAGGGGAATGGAACATTTAAGAGAAGTAAAAAGAAGTCATTTGACTGGTATAAAAATGTGATTGCAACAAATGGTGATTGCATTAAATAAACGATACAAGTAAAAAGAATCCGTTCCGGTGTAAAACCGAAGCGGATTCTTTTTGGCTATTATGAAGTTTTCCCAATCGGGAAGGTAATGGTTACCTTAAATAAATCACCGTCGAGATACAGAGTAAACGTTCCGCCCTGCAGTTCCGTCAGGCTCTTGGCGATGGATAAGCCAAGTCCGCTGCCCTCGGTCGTTCTCGCGACATCACCACGGATGAACCGCTCTGTCAGCTCATCAGCTGAGATGTTCAGTGACTGCGCTGAGATGTTTTTCAGTGAAAATATCACCCGGCTGTCTGTGAGCGTTAAGTCCGCATAGATGCGGGTTCCTTCCATCGCATATTTGAATGCATTTCCATAAATGTTCTCCAGGATGCGGGACAGACGCCGTCCATCGGCATATACGATGATTGGAGTATCCGGCATCGATATGATGACCTCCAAACCGCGGCTCTCGAATTTCTCACTGTATTCACCGTCAATCTGGTTGAGCATTTCCACGAAGTTGATGTTCATCATCTCCAGCGAAATATTGCCGCTGCTGACCTTTGAGGCTTCTACAACATCCTCGGTCAGATTCTTAAGGCGCTGTGCCTTCTGTTCTAAGATCTCAATATAACCCACGACCTTCGGGTCGGTGAAGTTCTCTCGTTTTAACAGGTCCACATAATTGATGATGGATGTGAGCGGTGTCTTAATGTCATGTGACACATTTGTAATCAGATCGGTCTTCATGCGCTCATCCTTCATGCTCTTTGAAACTGCGGTGGACAGTCCGTTGCCGATGTTGTTGATCAGATTGGCAACTTCGAAATCATTTCCCTTCAGGTGTGTCGTATCAATCTTGTAATCAACATTGCCCTCCGATATCCTGCGGATCCCATCTTTAATCCTATCCCGTACAATTGCCCTGCGGATCAGATAGACGAATCCGGCAAGTTCAAAACACAGAACCATCAGGAACAGAAAGAAGCTGTGGGACCATGCAAAGCTGCTAATCCAGTGTATCAGGCAGAATCCGAAGTAGGTGACTGTTATTTTAAATGTAAGCCTGCGGTTGTTCCAAAAATCGCGAAGGAACATTCCGAGTCTCCGGAACAACCGGGCGATGAGCCGGAAAAGCTTTCTGCAAAGGCTGTTCTTCCAGATGGTAAATGCCTTGATCCGGCGCACCAGACTCAGCCATCCAAGCAGGAAGCATGCGGCGGTAATAAGTGCAATAGAACCGGTGATTACCAGAAGCGGCATACTGAGGCGTGCCACATTGATCATCTGTATGGAAGACATCTGATAGCTGTCCCAGACATTTATCAGCAGCGCGAACGGGGTCAGCCATAAAACCAGTACAAGTGCGAGAGCAGCCTCCGTCCAGATTTTATCAAACTGATTGAGGCAGACTGCAGAGCTTCTGTTCGTTCTTCCTGCAATTGCGGTCAGCCACACGATGGCAATCAGGAATATTAGAAGGCCAAGAACATCCATAACCATGAGCGGCATATAATAAGGGAGCATAGCATTGTAGTCCTGATTTGCGGTGTAAAATTCGTCCTGTATCGGAAATGCGGTGTTGACCGCAATGACAAAGGTGAAGTCATCAGATACAGAGTTGTCGCTGAGATAGACGCTGTGCATCCGCCAGTCATTGGCAGCGGCATCCAGATTTGTTTCAAAGCCTTTTAAATCTGGTGTGATTACGACGTAGGCACCGAGAGCTTTTAATGTATTGATGTTCTCGTTAAATTTGGCATAGTCGGTGTATTTCTCGTAGTTGCTGTAAACTTTTTTACCGGTATGGTCAATCAGAAGATAAGCCAGATTGGAGTTGCCTTCTGAAAAATCAGTATTTGGATAGCGGTAGTCGTTAAGATCACTTGACAGACTGTTAATAGCTGCATCCAGATCGTTGTACATGCCTGAGAGATTACCGTTCCAGTTCGCATTGTTATTGGCGATATCCAGAATACTCTCGGCACCATCCGGTGGATAAGACTCAGGCAGGGAGGTCTCCAGAGTCCAGCAGTCCGAATAAATCAACTGGTTGGAGGTATCAAGAATCACGATTCCGCTGGAATAAGAATACGTATAGGCACCGTTTAGCAGGTCATCCAGAAGTTCTTCCGAAGACAGGTCGCTGCCATCCTGTATGTTAAAATGAAACTCGCTGTCCGTAACCAGAGAGCGGAATTCGTCCGGTGTATAATAATGATAGGTTCCGTCCGGTTTTTTGCATACGACAAAGGTGTAAGTGTCGGTGTATGCGTAGTCTATATCGGGCTCGGTGCTATACCAGTTATCAAGATCATGAATCGTGTAAGCAAAACCGGAAGTGTTTACGCCGGAAATGGTGCCGCTTTCGACATATTCTTTGATGTCCACCAGCTTGTTTTCATCATAGGAGCCATTTGTCTCGAATTGAGAGGATCCGTAGATTTGATTTAATATCTCATATTCCATATTATTGAGTGTCTGGACGAAACCCTGAGATTTGGAATATGTTTTCACGTTGTTTTTTGTGATATCGCTCCAGGTAGCGTTATTGCCGAGACTTGTTGCAAGGCAGACTGTGCAGACGGCAACCGTTACTAAGGACAGGCACACAAGGAAAGATAAAATTGCTTTTATCCAATTACTTTTATACCATTTATTCATAGAACTCCCTTCACTGCCCGTCTTTTCTTACGGGCATTACTGTTTTTCGATTTTATAACCAACACCCCACACGACTTTAAGATAGCGGGGATCCTTTGGATTGATTTCGATTTTCTCGCGGATGTGGCGGATGTGTACGGCAACCGTGTTGTCGGCCCCGATTGCTTCCTCATTCCAGATGGATTCATAAATCTGATCAATCGAGTAGACTCTGCCGGCGTTTTTTACCAATAGCAGCAGAATATTATATTCGATTGGAGTCAGCTTTACCGGCACACCGTCGACCTGAACTTCTTTCTGGTCATCATTGATGCTAAGTCCTCCGATGGTGTAGCTTTGGGGCTGGTCATCTTTGGCTGTTCCACCGAGCATTGTATAACGTCTGAGCTGTGATTTGACTCTTGCAACGAGCTCCAACGGATTAAATGGCTTCGATACATAATCATCTGCACCGACATTGAGTCCGAGAATTTTATCGGAGTCCTCGGATTTTGCAGACAGAATAATAATCGGAATACTGTGTTCTTCCCGAATCTTTAGCGTGGCACGGATTCCATCGAGCTTTGGCATCATGATATCAATCACCAGCAGATGGATGTCTTCTTTTTTTAATATGTCCAGAGCCTGCATGCCATCGTAACCTTTGTAGACATGATACCCTTCCTGTGTTAAATAAATTTCAATTGCGTCAACGATTTCTTTGTCATCGTCACATACCAATATATTATACATTTTCATCACCTCCCTTACAGTATACAAGATATCTCACAAAGTTTAAGGGCAATTTGGGGAAAATCTTATAAATTTCTTAAGATATTTTACTATAACTCCATTTATGTGCTAAAATACAGATAATAAGTGCGATAAAAATCACGGGAGAGGGGACATAGTCATGACAGATTTATTTAAATTAAAATGGAATGCATTGGGAAATATAGAGGCGGGACGTGAAAATCTGGGCAGCTCGATGCCGGTGGCGGTCTATCGTCTGATGGAGTATAGCATGCGTGAAGCTCTGGAGGCGGAGCTCGGAAAAGATGAGGCGGCGAGGATCTTTCGTAAGGCAGGTGAATCTGTCGGAAGAGAAATTGCAGAAAACGCACTGGATCTCTCGCAGGATATCAACGGTGTGGTAGCGCAGCTGCAGGAACTGTTCAAAAAAATGCAGATTGGTGTGCTTCGTATCGAGAAATTAGAGGCACAGACAGGAACCATGTATATGACGGTCAGTGAAGATCTGGATTGCTCCGGACTCCCGGTGACAGGTGAGACAGTATGCTTTTATGATGAAGGGATGATCAAGGGCATTTTGGATGCATATACAAGCAAACAGTATGAAGTGAGGGAAATTGACTGCTGGTGTACCGGCTCGAGAGTATGTAGATTTAGGGCGGTTGTCAAGGAGTAGATATGGATAGAAACAAACAATTGACAGAATTTGTCATCGATATTATGAAGAAATGTAACGGTGCGCAGCTGAATGTCAGCGAGTTTGATGAGGTGGATCGAGAACTGGCCGAGGCGCTCAATACACTCAGCCGCTATAACTGTGAGGCAAAGCGATTTGCGACGGACATTGCGGAGGGAAATCTGGAAAGTGAGCCTCCGGAACAGGACAATGCCATTTCATGGCCTTTTCGGGCACTGCGTTCGAGCCTTCTGCATCTGACTTGGCAGAGCCAGCGTGTGGCCGCCGGAGATTACAATCAGCATGTGGATTTCCTCGGCGATTTTTCGGAAGCGTTCAACGATATGATTTACCAGCTGTCGATTCGAGAGAAGACACTCCGCATGACGTCAGAGCATCAGTCCAGGAAGCTCGAGGAGATGGAGCAAATTGTCTATAAGGATGAGGCTACCGGGGCATACAACCGGCGATACTGTATGGCTCTGATTGACGAGATGTTAAGGCGCCGTATCCCGTTTTGCCTGGGATATGTGGATCTGAATAATTTAAAAGAAGTAAATGATAATTTCGGACATGAAGCAGGGGATACGTATATCGAAGAGGTCATTGCCTCGCTTAGAGATACGCTGAGACAGGAGGATGTGGTCTGCAGAATCGGAGGCGATGAGATCATCGTCATTCTCTACCACTGTACCGAGGAAAAAGGACTTCACCGGATGGAAGAATCGCAGAAGTGCATTCAAAAGCTCGGAACGGAATATCAATGGGAACTGTCAATCAGCTACGGGGTTGTAGAAGTTGGCAGCAATACAGCGTACAATACGCAGGATCTGCTCAAAGAGGCAGACCGGCGCATGTATGAATTTAAAACCGCATACAAAAAGGAACATCATCTTCTCTTTCATTCATGAACAGAACACTTGCGAATGCAGGTGTTTTGTTTTACAATAGAGAGCATGGAACAGATAAAAAAATTATTGGAAAACATTTTAAATAAAGACTTTGTCAGTGGTACAATAAGTAACCCGCGGACAAAAGATCAGATATTACGGATAAAGGTGCGCCCGATTTTAAAAGGGGAGGACCTTTATTTTCAAATGGAATCATTTACAAAGACGCAGGCATTTCATGAGAACTTAAATCCGCAGGAGGCGGTTTTGAAATGTACTTCCTATATGGAAGAATTTAAGCAGATGCAGATGATGACAAAAACGGAAAATCACAATGTGCTTGTGAGCAAGAAGGGGAAGGTGACGATTCAGTCGAAGAAGCAGAAAGGCTGTGAGCGCGAAGTGAATCTGTCACATAACCGTGCGAAGAAATATATTCTTGAGGAAGGTATTCCGGTTCCGTTTCTGATGGATCTCGGTGTTATGACCTCGGACGGGAAGATTGTGCGCACGAAATTCGATAAATTTCGTCAGATCAACCGCTTTCTGGAATTTATTGAGGACATTCTGCCGGAGCTGGACAAGGAAAAAGAGGTCACGATTCTGGATTTTGGATGTGGCAAATCGTACCTGACATTTGCGATGTATTATTATTTACATGAATTGAAACAATATGATATCCGTATCATCGGACTGGATTTAAAGACAGAGGTGATCCGGCACTGCAGTCAGCTTGCGGTGAAATACGGTTACGAGAAGCTTGTATTTCTGGAGGGAAATATTGCAGATTATACCGGGGTCGATGAGGTGGATATGGTCGTTACGCTCCATGCCTGTGATACGGCTACGGATTTCGCGCTGGCAAAGGCAATCGGGTGGAATGCGAAGGTCATTCTCTCCGTTCCGTGCTGTCAGCACGAATTAAATGCACAGATTGATAAAGACAATGAAATGCTCGCCCCGGTTCTGCGCTATGGTCTGCTCAAAGAGCGCATGGCGGCACTTTTAACGGATGGTCTGCGCGCGGAATATCTGGAGCGCGAGGGCTACGAGACACAGGTTTTGGAATTTATCGATATGGAGCACACACCTAAAAATATACTGCTTCGCGGTGTGAAGAGTGGGAAACCTGCCAATAATAAGAAGCATTGGGAGCAAAAAGACCGGGAGATTCAAAAATGTACGGAATTTCTTGGCGCAGATCCGATGTTGGGGAGATTATTAGAGGAGACAAAGAAATGAAAATAAAACAGATTCTGGTTCGTATCGGTGTTCTTGCCGGTGTATTTATTGCTGCCATCCTTATCTTCAGTCTGATTACGAACCGCGGTTCGAGCAATAACGTTTCCGAAATGGATGCGGCGACTCTGCCGCGCATCTATTTTGAATTCGAGGGACATGCAGTGAATCATATTGCAGGCTATGTAAATGAGATGGATATTACAGCAATGCGTGACACGGTGATTCCGATCGCAAATGACGGAACACTGACGATGCAGCTTGATAAGCACGGGAATACCATTGATGAAGTCAGCTATGAAATCTATAACCTGACCGGAGAGGATAAGCTGACCGCTGGAACGGGAACGCAGAAAGATGATTCGGTTGTCTTTGATCTTCGAAATGTGCTGGAGGAAGCGCAGCTTTCCGAGGCGGTCATGAAGGTGATGTTAACCGTGGAGGAACGGAATATTTATTATTATCTCCGTGTGGTACAGCCGGATAATCTGTCAACCAAGGCTTGTCTGGATTATGCAAGTGATTTCCACAACAACACATTTAACAAGGAGATGCAGGCATGGATTGAGCGGTATCTGGAAACAGATTCGGAACGGGAGGACAATACCACATACCAGACGGTCACAATCTATTCGGATTCCGATCACGTGATGTGGGGAACGCTGAATCCGACGGTCATTGGCGATGTGGTGTGGAGTATCAAGGAAAGCAATCAGACGTACACCTCCATTTTGGCAGAGTATCAGGTTGAGTGTGGAGATGAAGAGGGAAATATACAGACCTATAATGTACGTGAATTCTTTCGAATCCGTGTCGCGGGTACCTCCATTTTCTTATTGAATTACAACCGGACGATGGACCAGCTGTTTGAGGGCCAGTCGGCAGATGTGATGAGCGACAAGGGAATTCTGCTTGGCATTACCGATTCTGACCTGGATTATGAGGTAAATGAAGATGGAACAACGGTCGCATTTGTGCAGGAACGTGAGCTCTGGGTCTACAATCAGAAAGAGGATGAACTGTCGAAGGTCTTTGCCTTTGCGAGGGAAGGTGACAGCGATATCCGCTGCAGCTACAATCAGCATGAGGTCCGCATCATCAGTATGGATGACGATGGAAGCACTACCTTTGCGGTCTATGGTTATATGAATCGCGGAGAGCATGAGGGAGAGGTCGGTGTGGATGTATTTTATTATAATCTCCCACAGAATTCGGTGGAGGAAAAGGCATTTATCCCGACGAATAAATCATTTGCGATGGCGGAGGAAGAGCTCGGCAAACTGGTGTACTACAGCCATAGCCAAGAGCTGCTTTATGTTCTTGCCGGCGGAACACTGTACCGGATTGAGTTGGACAAGAACAAGCAGGAAGAGGTCGTGAGCGGCTTGGAGGAAGGTCAGTATACAGCATCCACGGACGGCCATCTGATTGCATTTCAGACGAATGGGAAGCTTGATACAGCGACGGTGCTTAAGGTGATTAATCTGGAGACTGGAACCGAGCAGGAGGTTACGGCAGGGGACGGGGAATGTCTGAAGCCGCTGGGATTTATTTTCGACGATCTGATTTATGGACTGACGAGGGCGTCCGATGCGGGCAAGACAATCTCCGGTGACGATCTGCTTCCGATGTTCCGGCTGGAGATTCGAAACCGAAAAAATAAGGTCGTGAAGACCTATGAGGCGGAGAATACATTTATTTCCGATATTGCAATTGACAATAATCAGATTACAGTCAACCGGGTGACAAATGCGAATCAGATTTATACCGGAATCAATGCAGATTACATTACCAATAATGAAGAGAAGGCCCAGAGTAATATTGCACTGGAATCTTTCTCCACAGAGGCTTTTGAGAAGCAGTACCGTCTGACCTTTGCGGATGGTGTTCCGGACCGGACGCCGAAGTTTCTGACGCCGGGAGTTGTCGTGGCGAAGCAGGAAGTTACGGTGGCATTTGACGCACAGGATTCTGCAGAAAAATATCTGGTCTTTGGTACCGGCGAGGTTGCCGGCATCTATGATAAGGCAAGCTATGCGATTGCAAAAGCCGATGAACTTTGCGGCGTTGTTATCACGACACAGCAGAAATATGTGTGGGTGAGAGGAAACCGTGATTTGTCTTATCAGAGCGGATTTCCGGCGTTTACGATCCCTGAGGGACTGACTTCTTATCAGGCCTGTGAGCAGCAGCTCGAGCAGTTTGGCGGGACGAAGGTTGATTTGACCGGATGTAATGTCAGCCAGATATGTTATCTGATTAATCAGGGAATTCCGGTCATTGCGATGACGGATGTAAATACTGCCATTTTGCTGACCGGATACACGGAAACTGCGGTTACGTATATTGATCCGGCAAGCGGGAGCGAGAATACGGTGAGCGTGGAGGATATGACATCTATGGTCGCGGGAAGCGGAAATACGTTTGTTGGGTATATTCGCTGAGCGGTTTAGGAAGATAAGAATTGCGAAACGAAAAGAGTGAATTTGATGGATTGATACCTCATCCAGCGAATTCACTCTTTTTCATAAATGGTTAAAATGATTTGAAATATTTCAGGTAGTTACACTGTCTAATAGTTAGAGCATCATAAAAAAAGACAGGAATATGAAAGGGGGAGTGTGCTGTATGGAGATTTTGATACGGAAAGCGAAGAATGGTGATCCGAAGGCGTTTGAGGAATTGATGCGCGAGCAGATCCAGATGATGTATAAGGCTGCGAAGTCTATTCTGAAAGCGGATGAGGATGTTGCCGACGCGGTGCAGGATACGATTTTATGCTGCTGGGAGAAGCTTGGGCAGCTTCGGGAAGTAAGGTACTTCAAGACATGGCTGACAAGAATTCTGATTAACAAATGTAATGATGTGATAAAACATAAGAAGGAATTTATGCTGAATAATCAGCTTCAGAACGTGGCGGTGATTCATCGGGAGTATGAAAATGTGGAATGGAATGAGATGCTAAAGCTTCTGGACGAGAAATATCGTCTGGTCATCATGCTGTATTATGTAGAAGGTTTTAAGACAAGTGAAATCAGTCAGATTCTGGATATGCCGGAAGCAACGGTCCGAACGCGGCTTGCAAGAGGAAGAGACAAGCTGGCGGATATGTATGAAATCAGAACAGAGAGGAGAGGTTAATATGAGTGAGAAGAAACAGCTGGATATTTTGCGGGAAGATATTGTGATTCCGGAAGTGGTGCAGAAGAAAGTAAACGATGCATTTGCACAAATCCACAGAAATGAACAGGAGAAAATATATGAACAGCAGGGCGGTATTACCCTGCCGAGAAGAAACCGGAAACGAATCGGTGTCATGATTCTGGCGGCAACGCTGGTGCTGGGATCGATTACGGCGGTTGCAGCGGCACTGAAATGGAGCCAGAGTTTTGATAAAGAACTTCACATGACAGAACAGCAAAAGGCGGATGCACAAAAGTCCGGGCTGAGTACATTTGTGGAACAGCCGGTTTCCGATGCGGGAGTTACAATTACGGCGCAGCAGAGTATCGTGGATAATTATTATGCATTCTTGTCCTTCAGGGTAGAGGGTTATGCAGTTGAAAAGGGAGAGGAGCCGGGATTTGACAGGATGACGGTTACTGTAGATGGAAAGGATGTCTCTTACGGTGCGAACTTCTATGATGGAACGATACAGGCGGCAGGCGGGAAAGTTGTTCTCGCAGATGGCTCGCCGATTCCACTGGATGAGAACGGAAACTGTATTTCGAATTATGTTATGGAAGACGGAACAATGGAGTACAACATTTATTTGTCCTCGAATGGAGAAAAAGGAAATCTTCTGAATAAGCCAATTCATGCTGAATTTGAAGGTCTGGGAACGTATATGGCAAAAGCGGGAGATATTGACATAAAAATACCGGGAAAATGGGCATTTGACTGGACATTGACCGGAGATGACAGCACATACAGTGCACAGGTGAAGGAAACACTCGGTGACACAAATGCAACCGTTACAGGTGTGGAGATTTCACCGATTTCTATCAAAGCAGTCTATGATTTTCCACGGACGGAAGAAGAGGGAACGCCTGATGGCAGTATTTTATATGAAGAGCCACCAGCACTTGCGGGGGTGAAACTAAAAGACGGAACGCTATGGCCATATCTTTATATGGGACCCGGAATGAGCGGGTATGTAGATGATAACTCCAATCAGTATGAAAACCGGTTTGCGGTGGATCGGATATTAGAGGTGGATCAGATTGAGAGTCTCTTGTTTTGGAAGACCGGCGTAGATCTGGAAGACCGGGAACCTATGGAAGAGGATTTCTATGTGGTGGATATAAGATAAATGAGTTTTAAGTAAGAGAAAAGAGATTCTTTTCGGATGATATCCGGGAGAATCTCTTTTCCGGTTATATTAATTTACGAACTTCATCTTCCGTTAATTCGGTTATCTGTGAGATTTCCGATACAGACATGCCGTTTTTAAGCATTTTTTGGACAATGAGCGTCCTTTCCAACTCGCGTCCTTCTGCAAGACCGTCTATGCGTCCTTCTTCCATGGCATCTCTCTTAACAATCTCCATATGTTTTTTCTCATCATATTCTGTAAGAATCAAGTTTCTCACCTCATTTCGATTTTTCAGAAGGAATTCCCTTAGAACCCCATGTTCAATACAGTATTCGCTGGCCGCATCGATCGCGTCCTCCAACTCATAGCCTTTGCTTTGAAATGTGCGAATCTGCTCGATGAATGTTGCGTATTCCTCCAACAGTTTACATTGGTTCATGATTGCCTTATTATGCCCTAAATTGATGTTCAACATGATTGCAGTAAATTCCATGCAACCACCCGGCGTCTCAAATGCATCGGACAGTCTCAGTTCCACTTTGTCTTCGTAAATAATCTCCACGACTTGTTTTTTCTTCATGTTTTTTCTCCTCCATTATAAATGATAGGCGAAGTAAATACAACAGAAAAAAGCATGCAAGAACCCCTGTTGCATCCACTTCAAAATAAAAGGGTGACACGGCGATACGCCGGAAATGTAGATTCTCCGAATAGAACTTCGGATGAATATGTTCATACTATAACACAGGGGGATGTAAGATACAATTAGGAAATGCGGAATGTCTGATATTAAGGTTATCATTGGAGCCAGACAAAGTGGCAGTTGGATCTCATCGTGACCAAAGAAGATAGCTGCGTTTTTTCGCCATAGCGTACAAAAATGGTTGCCAGTGGCAACCATTTTTGTTCACGCACACTTTCTTATGCGGCGCTTTTCTTAAAAAGTATATTTTTATATTTCTTGAGTGCAAACAGTACAATCATTCCAAGTACTCCACAAGACAATACTTCGCCGACACCGACGCTTAAGCACATCATCCAGATTGGAAGTGTTACACCGTACGCATATCGAAGTACAAGTGGTACGACGATGGTGTTGGCCACGATTGGTCCGACTGGTGCGAGGAATTTGCTTCTGTTTCTTAAGGCATATGTCACGATTGCACCTGCCAGTGTTGCAAGACTTCCGAAGATGATATCCGGGAGGATTGCTCCGCCGAAGATGTTACCAATCAGACAGCCGATGAATAAGCCCGGAATGGCTGCCGGTGTAAAAAACGGCAGGATGGTCAGAGCTTCTGCAAAACGAACCTGAACCTCTCCGAAACTGAGTGGTGCGAATACGACTGTGAGTACGACATAAATAGCAGCAATCATTGCTGCCTGTGCCATAAACAGCACTTTGTTGTTACTTTTTAATTCTTTCATTATTCAATTCTCCTTTAGTTTTGTTTTACGTGTGGAAGGTCTCGAACACACTATGTTTTAGCCCAATCGACCTTGGTTTTCGGGCTTTAGAACGATTCGTAGTTTAGCATACAAACGGTGCGAAGTCAAGTCGGTCGGCAATCAGTAATTCCAAAGGGCTTGAATTTATACACCTACTTATTGTATACTAAGAGCAGTATGAAAAAATGGAGGCAGCATCCACCTTTCCAACGAATACGTATAAAAGTGGATTTGCACAGAATGCCTCATGCTGAGAGAAGGAGCATTGGTTATGAAATTAACAACAATTAAGGATTTATACAGACACCGTGAGGACTATCTGGATAAAGAGGTGACAGTTGGGGGCTGGATCCGCAGTATCAGAGATTCGAAGACCTTTGGTTTTATCGTGGTAAACGACGGTTCATTTTTCGAGCCGCTTCAGATTGTATATCATGATGAGATGGAGAATTTTGCAGACATTTCCAAACAGAATGTAGGTGCTGCGATTATCGTAAAGGGTACACTCGTTGCGACACCACAGGCAAAGCAGCCATTTGAGATTCAGGCAACAGAGGTGACAGTGGAAGGTGCTTCGGCACCGGATTACCCACTTCAGAAGAAGAGACATACATTTGAATATCTTCGTACGATCTCGCATCTGCGTCCGAGAACAAATGCATTTGCAGCGACATTCCGCGTGCGTTCACTCTGTGCATATGCGATTCACCAGTTCTTTCAGGACAGAGGATTTGTGTACGTTCACACACCGCTGATTACAGGAAGTGACTGTGAGGGCGCGGGTGAGATGTTCCGCGTGACAACATTAGATATGGAAAATGTTCCGAAGAACGAGGACGGAACGGTTGACTACACGCAGGACTTCTTTAATAAAGAAACCAGTCTGACCGTAAGCGGACAGTTAAATGCAGAGACTTACGCGCAGGCATTTCGAAGTGTCTATACCTTTGGTCCGACCTTCCGGGCGGAGAATTCGAACACGACAAGACATGCGGCTGAGTTCTGGATGATCGAACCTGAAATTGCATTTGCAGACTTAGAGGATGATATGGATCTTGCGGAAGCAATGTTAAAATATGTTATCAACTATGTACTTGAACATGCACCGGAAGAGATGAATTTCTTCAACTCGTTTGTGGACAAGGGGCTGCTCGAGAGACTTCAGAATGTTGCAACTTCTGATTTTGCAAGAGTGACGTACACAGAAGCGGTTGAGATTTTACAGAAGAATAACGATAAATTTGAATACAAGGTAGAATGGGGAACCGATCTTCAGACGGAGCATGAGCGTTATCTCACAGAAGAGATTTACAAGCGTCCGGTATTCGTGACCGATTACCCGAAAGAGATCAAAGCCTTCTACATGAAGATGAACGAGGACGGCAGGACGGTCGCAGCAGTCGATTGTCTCGTGCCCGGCATCGGTGAGATCATCGGAGGAAGCCAGAGGGAGGACGATTACGACAAGCTTCTTGCTCGTATGGAGGAGCTCGGACTTGCAAAAGAGGATTACGATTTTTATCTGGATCTTCGCAAATATGGATCAACAAGACATGCAGGATTCGGACTTGGTTTTGAAAGGTGCGTGATGTATCTGACCGGTATGAGCAATATCCGTGACGTCATCCCATTCCCAAGAACCGTGAATAACTGCGACTTATAAGAGCGTTTTGGAAGCGAGAGAGCTGATGGGGAAGGGTCTTTTGTTTCTGTGAAGAAAAGAAGGGGTTATATGAGATTTATTCACATTGCAGATACGCACCTCGGTGCGGTCCCGGAAGCGGGAGCAGCATATAGCGAAGGCCGTCCAGGAGAAATCTGGGATGCCTTCGAGAGAGTCATAGACCTGTGCGAATCGGAGCAGATGGATCTGCTCCTGATTGCCGGGGATATGTTTCACAGACAACCACTTTTGCGTGAACTGAAGGAGGTCAATTACCTCTTTTCGAAGCTGACGCATACGAAAGTGGTTTTTATTGTTGGAAATCATGATTATTTAAAGCATGATTCCTATTATCGCGGATTCAAATGGAATGAAAATGTATTTCCAATCTTAAGCAGTGAGACCACCTGCGTTCCGTTTGAGGAAATGGGTGTGGCTGTTTATGGCTTTAGCTATGATACAAGGGAAATCCGAAAACCGAGATATGACCTCATTTCTGCACCGGGTGATTATCCGATTGAGATTCTGCTGGCGCATGGAGGGGATGAAAAGCATGTGCCCCTCAACAAAAACCAGCTTGCGGTTAATGGGTTTTCCTATACGGCACTGGGGCATATTCATAAGCCGCAGATTGTTGTGGCGCCGCCGGAGCATCCGGAACTGGAAGAACCGGTAAGTCCTGCAGTCTATGCAGGCGCGCTGGAACCGCTGGATGTCAATGATACCGGGGAGCATGGATTTATCCGCGGGGAGATAACGAAAAACCGTATTGCCCTCTCCTTTGAACCGGCAGCACTCCGGGAGTACATTCATCTTGAGATTCCGGTTCACAGCTCCACGACGAATGGCGCACTGAAAAACCGGGTGCGGAGTGAGATTGAAGAGCGCGGAATACAGAATATATACAAGGTGATTCTGAATGGATACCGCGATCCGGACATTGTGTTTGAGCTGGGCCAGATGGATCAGTACGGAAACATCACG
Organism: Hespellia sp.; assembly: GCA_028694105.1. Classification (GTDB taxonomy): domain Bacteria; phylum Bacillota; class Clostridia; order Lachnospirales; family Lachnospiraceae; genus Hespellia. The sequence goes on along the minus strand of JAQUUC010000006.1, from coordinate 78,403 downwards.
GCATTTGTGGATGAGACGAAGCCTTCCTATGATTTTGAAAAGCTTTTGGAGGAAAATCCGGACAATCTGCTGGGACGATTTATCCGGCAGTATATCGGGAGTGAGGAAGGAAGCGTGGAGTATCAGGCTTTATGCGAAGGAGTGCAGGCGTTAATATGCAGATAAAGGAATTATACTTAAAAAATTTCGGCAAGTTCTCCGATCGGACATTTTTGATTGAAGATGGAATCAATGTATTCTATGGAGAAAATGAATTCGGAAAATCAACTATATATGCGTTTATCAGAGGCATGTTCTTCGGGATGGAGCGGGCCAGGGGCCGTGCGTCAAAAAATGATATCTTCAGCCAGTATGAACCGTGGGACAACCCGAACTACTATGCGGGGGTCATGCGGTTTACCAGCGGCGGGAAAAATTTCCGCATTGAGCGCAGCTTTGATAAGATTACGAAGAGCGCGAGCCTCATCTGTGAGGATGACGGGGAGGAACTCTCCCTCGAGCAGGGAGATCTGGATGTCCTGCTGGACGGGCTCACGGCAGTTTCTTTTGATAACACGATTGCAATTGGGCAGCTTTGCTCGCAGCCGAATCAGGAGCTGGCAGCGGAACTGAAAAACTATGCAGCGAATTATTATGAGAGCGGCGACAGTGAGATTGATGTACAGCAGGCACTCGATACGCTCAAAGCCAGACAGCGGGCGGTGGATCATCAGATCAAACAGGAGATCGCCAAGAAGGAACATCTGCGCAGCAGGATAGAGCAGGAATACGATTACGTCAAACGTGATCTTGAAAAATTAAAAAATGAGGAGTGGGAAGCGAAATCGGCACAGACCGAGGAAGCAGTCTCAGAGCCACCGGAGGAGGAGATACCGGTGAAACCGGAACTCCGGTTAAACAGACGGATGGCAGCCCTGATACTGGCGGTTATGGTCCTGATGATCGCAGCCGAAGGAGCACTTCTGTTTTATCTGGCGGACAGCGCATGGAAGCCGGTCTGGGCAGTGGCGAGTGTGGTGCTGGATGTACTGCTGCTGTGGAGAGCGGTTCGGTTTGCTGTTCCAAAAAATAATCGGAAAAAGGAACTGGGCAGCGGAGATTCTTCGGAAAAAGCGGAGCCGCAGGTGCAGAGGCGCAGGTGGGAACTCGGGCGAATTCGTGCCAATATCCACGAGAAGCAGGTCCGCCTGAACAATTTGAGCGAACGGCTGGAAGAATTGGAAGCGTCCGGATTTGAGGTCACGCAGACAGACAAGAAAAAACAGGCGATTGTGCTGGCGCAGGAGACGATTGCGCAGCTCTCGAGTGAAATTGTCAAAGGATTTGGAAGTACTCTGAATGAAAAGGCTTCCGAGATTATTTCTGCGATTACCGATGGGAAATATGAGAAGTTATATATTGATGAGAAGCTGAATATGTTCCTGCTGACCAGAGAAAAACGAATTCCGATTGAAAGGCTCAGCCGTGGAACGATTGAGCAGATTTATTTTGCACTGCGTATGGCGGCAGTCGATGTGCTCTATGAGGAAGATTTTCCGGTCATTTTAGATGATACCTTTGTGTATTATGATGAGGAGAGACTCAGGTGCGTTCTGACGTGGCTCAGGTCACAGAAGCGTCAGGTCGTTTTGTTTACCTGCCAGAAACGGGAAATCGAGATTTTGAAGAAGGAAGAGATTCCTTTTCACATGAATTAGTTAGAAAGAGAGTTATTTATGAAGATAAGATTACCGAAACCAGTATGTACAATTATAGAGAACCTTCAGCTGCATGGATATGAGGCTTATGTGGTAGGGGGATGTGTGCGGGATTCTATTTTAGGGCGCGAACCGGGAGACTGGGATATCACGACATCCGCACTGCCTGAGGAGGTAAAGACACTTTTTAAGAGAACGATTGACACCGGAATTGAACATGGTACGGTGACGGTTATGATTGATCACGAAGGATTTGAAGTGACGACCTACCGGATTGACGGAGAGTATGAAGATAGCCGTCACCCGAAAGCGGTCGAGTTTACGAGGAGCCTTGAGGAGGATTTGAAGCGCCGCGACTTTACAATTAATGCGATGGCTTACAATGATACGGAGCGTCTGGTCGATATTTTCGGCGGAATGCAGGACTTAAACAATCATCTGATCCGCTGTGTGGGAGACCCGAAGGAACGATTCTCGGAGGATGCACTCCGCATTCTGCGGGCAGTACGTTTTTCGGCACAGCTTGCATTTCCAATTGAGCCGGAGACGGCAGATGCGATTCGAGAGCTGGCGCCGAATCTTGGGAATATCAGTGCGGAGCGGATTCAGGTGGAGCTGGTGAAAATGCTGACATCACCGCATCCGGAGCTGATTCAGGATGCCTGTGAGCTGGGCATTACCAAGGTGATTCTGCCGGAGTGGGATGACATGGTCGGTGTACAGCAGAATACTCCGCATCATAAATATGACGTGGACCAGCATACGATTGAGGCCATGAAAAATGTGGGGGCAGATAAGGTGCTGCGGCTTACCATGCTTTTTCATGACATGGGCAAGCCGGAGATGAAAACGACGGATGAGGAAGGCGTGGATCATTTCAAGAAGCATGCACTTGTCAGCGAGGAGATTGCCCGCAGGGTGCTTCGCAGGTTAAAATTTGACAATGATACGGTCCGGAAGGTCACACGGCTGGTCTATTATCATGATTACCGGATCGCGGCAACCAATAAGAGCGTCAGACGGGCACTGTACAAGATCGGAAAGGATTTATTTCCGCGATATCTGGAGGTGCGCATGGCGGATGTCATGGCACAGAGCGATTTCGACCGGTTCAATAAGGTGAATAATATTCTTGAGACGGAAGTGTGCTATCAGGAAGTGCTGGATAATCAGGATTGTGTATCCCTGAAGGAAATGGCCATCAACGGTCAGGATCTGATGGCGCTTGGCATGAAGCCGGGCAAGGATCTCGGTGATATGCTGAACATCCTTCTGCAGTATGTCATTGACAACCCGGAGAAAAATAACAGGACGGAGCTGAGCGAATACGCAGTCAGACAGATGCATATCCAGCAGCTTAAGAAAAAGTAAAATGAATACTTACCCCCTGCAGGGCATAGATTAGAAAGAGCAATGAATTCGATGCTTGGCAGGGGGCATTTTTATGAGAGAGTATGAACTGGAAGTCTTGGAACAATATCATATAGATGTGGAAAGCACCCGCAAAATAAGGGGTGCGTTTTTTTGCGATACTGATTTGGGTGTGATGGTATTGCGGGAAATGCGGGTCTCTGAGCAGCGCGCGCTGTATTTCTATATGATCTGCAAACATCTGGAGGAATCCGGATATGCAAATGTGGACACAATCATGCCAACTGCGGAGGGCACATTTTTGAGCACGTCCAGAGACGGGAGGCACTACGTCCTGAAAAAGTGGTATCCCGGAAATGAGTGCGATGTCAAAAATGAACGTGATATCCTGAGCGCGGTCAGAAATCTGGCACAGCTCCATCGGATGCTGCACTGGCATGACATGTGTGAACTGGAAGGAAAAGAGCCGGTGGTGCCACCGTGCGGTGGCAATCTGCAGGATATATTTGCGCGCCATAATCAGGAACTGAAAAAAGTACGCAAATATGTCCGCAGCCAGCCAGTGAAGCATGAATTTGAGGAGCTGTTTCTGAAGAACTTCGACCAGATGCACGAGCAGGCGGCAGCAGCGACCGAGAAGCTGAAAGAATCCGGCTACGGCAGGCTGTACCAAGAAGCGCTTGAAAACCGCACGCTGGTGCATGGCGATTACAACTACCACAACATCATTCTGATGAAAAATGAAATCGCAACGACGAATTTCGAAAAAGCACGACTGGATATCCAGATTTCCGATTTTGTGTATTTTATGCGAAAGGTGATGGAAAAGCAGAGGTGGAAGCCGGAGCTTGGCAGGAAGATGCTGGCGGCGTATACGCAGGTGCGCCCGCTTTCGGACGCAGAAAAAGAATATATCTGCATCCGCCTTTCGTACCCGGAGAAATTCTGGAAAACAGTAAACCACTATTATCTTTCCAGTAAATCATGGATTCCGGTAAAAATGGTAGAAAAACTGCAGCAGACCATCACAGAAACAGCAGAAAAAAGATCCTTTTTAGAAAAGATATTTACTTTTCTTTTATAAAGCGTTGTTGTATAATGGAATCAACGATGAAAAGGGAGGTATTTTATTTATGGATTATCAGGCAAGATACGAAGAATGGTTATCGAATCCATACTTTGATGCAGATACGAAAGCGGAACTTGAAGGCATTAAAGGGGACGATAACGAGATCAAGGAACGTTTCTATACAGACCTTGAATTTGGAACGGCAGGACTGAGAGGCATCATTGCAGCAGGCACGAACCGTCTGAACATTTACACGGTTAGAAAAGCAACACAGGGCCTTGCGAATTACATCATCAAGAATGGCAGCGCAGATCAAGGCGTGGCAATCGCATATGATTCACGTCATATGTCACCGGAATTCGCAGATGAAGCAGCACTTTGCCTTGCAGCGAACGGAATCAAGGCCTATGTATTTGAATCCCTTCGCCCGACACCGGAGCTTTCCTATGCAGTACGCGAACTGAAGTGTATCGCAGGTATCAACATCACAGCCAGCCACAACCCACCGGAGTATAACGGATACAAGGTTTACTGGGAAGACGGCGCACAGATTACACCGCCGCACGATAAGGGAATTATGGCAGAAGTAAAGGCAATCGAGGACTACACGATTACCAAGACCATGGGTCTGGAAGACGCAAAGGCAGCAGGTCTTTATGAAGTGATCGGGGCAGCCATCGATGATTCTTATATCGCAGAACTGAAAAAACAGGTCATTCATGCAGATGCAATCGCAGCAGAAGGTAAGAACCTTAAGATTGTATACAGCCCGCTTCATGGAACAGGTAATATTCCTGCAAGAAGAATTTTAAAAGAGCTTGGATTCGAGAACGTATATGTTGTAAAAGAGCAGGAACTGCCGGATGGCGATTTCCCAACCGTTTCTTACCCGAATCCTGAGTCGGATGAAGCATTTGTGCTCGGCTTAAAGCTTGCAAAAGAAGTGGACGCGGACATTGTTCTTGCAACAGACCCGGATGCAGACAGACTCGGAGTGTTCGTAAAAGACGCTGCTTCCGGCGAGTATAAAGTACTGACCGGCAACATGTCAGGATGCTTACTTGCAAATTATGAGATCAGCCAGAGAGAGGCGACAGTCGGACTCCCTGAGGATGGATATCTGATCAAGACAATCGTTACATCGAATATGGCAGATGCTATTGCGAAAGCATATCAGGTAGGTCTGATTGAAGTTCTGACCGGATTTAAGTTCATTGGACAACAGATTCTTGGATTTGAACAGTCAGGAAAAGGTCAGTACGTATTTGGATTCGAGGAGAGCTACGGCTGCCTGATTGGAACACACGCAAGAGATAAGGATGCAATCGTTGCCACCATGGCACTCTGCGAGGCGGCAGCTTACTATAAGACACAGGGCAAGACCTTGTGGGATGCAATGATTGATATGTACGAAAAATACGGCTACTACAAAGATGACATTCAGGCGGTATCGCTGAAGGGCATCGAAGGACTTGCCAAGATTCAGGAGATTCTGGAGACTCTGCGCAAGGATCCACCGACAGAGATCGGCGGCTACAAAGTTGTACAGGCCAGAGACTACAAAGCAAATACCATCAAAGACATGGCAACGGGAGCAGTCACAGAGACAGGCCTTCCAGAGTCCAATGTTCTGTATTATGATCTTACCGATGATGCATGGTTATGCGTAAGACCGTCCGGAACAGAGCCTAAGATTAAATTCTATTATGGTATCAAAGGTGAGTCACTGGCGGATGCAGATGCGAAATCCGAAGCTCTTGGTAAAGAAGTGCTTACAATGATTGACAAAATGCTTTAATTGACCAAAAATAGGTCGATGTGACCCCTCAAAAAAGGGAAAAGCCTTGACAAAGCGTACTAAACCGTTATAATTGGTACTAAAGGCAACATATTGTCTATATACAACAAAGTATAGGATACAAAAATTGGTATTCTAACATAATCAAGAGGAGGAATATATCCATGAACAAGACAGAATTAGTAGCAGCAATCGCTGAGAAAGCAGAATTATCAAAGAAAGACTCTGAGAAAGCTTTAAAGGCTTTTGTTGATGTTGTAACAGCACAGCTCAAAAAAGATGACAAAGTTCAGTTAGTTGGATTCGGTACTTTCGAAGTTAGCAAGAGAGCAGCCAGAGAAGGAAGAAATCCACAGACAGGAAAGACAATGAAGATTGCAGCTTGCAGCGCACCAAAATTCAAAGCTGGAAAAGCTTTAAAAGATGCTGTAAACAAATAAGTTGATGCATGGTTATTCATATGAGGAGCTGTTTTTTACAGCTCCTTTTATATTCGCCATCGTGTACAAAAAGGGTGCCAGTGGCACCCTTTTCGATTTGCCAAGCATGCAGGAAAGAATCCGGTGGCTGGAAAAAGGGAGTTTAGAAATATGAGATTAGATAAATTTTTAAAGGTTTCGCGCCTGATCAAGCGCAGAACTGTTGCAAATGAAGCTTGTGATGCGGGAAGAGTTCTGGTAAACGGAAATGTTGCAAAGGCATCGGTGAAGGTAAAGGTTTCAGATGTGATTGAGATTCAGTTCGGAAGTAAAACGGTCAAGGTAGAAGTGGTGGATCTTCAGGACACAACGAAAAAAGAAGAAGCAAAAGAATTGTTCCGCTATTTGTAAAAGCAGCCGGAGGCGTTCTAATTGGCTGGAGTCTTTCATATATATAGTTATCACAGCGATAGATGAAGGGGGATATCTATGGAAGAACGACAGGCAGTAAAAGCACATAAGCTTGTAGTCAACAATCGGAAATCATGTACGACAACAGGAGTTCTTGATGTCCTGTCATTTGATCTGAATGAGATTTTGCTGGAGACGGAGCAGGGAATGCTTCTGATCAAGGGCACGGATCTGCATGTGAACCGGCTGACACTGGAAAAAGGCGAGGTGGATGTGTCGGGCAATATCGACAGCGTAGCCTATTCCAATGCAAATGTGACAAAGAAACCGGACCATGAAAATTTTATAGCAAAGCTATTTAAGTAGCGATGATCGGGCTGGAACAGGAGACACTCATTTTTTTATATGCGATGGCAACCGGTGTAATCGCAAAATGTGTGTACGATATGTTGGATTTATTTCGCAGAATCATAAGGCATCCCGGGTGGCTGATGGGAGCCGAGGATATCATTTACTGGCTGTGTATGAGTGTCTATATTTTTCGGGCACTTTTTTTTACTACTTATGGCAGAGTGAGATGGTTTTTCCTGCTGGGGCTGATGTGTGGAGTGCTATTGGAACGTTTTATACGAAAATGGATAAAAAAGTTCTTGATAAAATAAATAAAAGGCTTTAGAATGTAATTATATGTATTAGGTAGGGGTGCCTTATAACGATTAGTAAGATGGGTGAGTATAATGACAAAGAATCGGCGTAAAAGAAGTAGAGCTGCTATTCAGAAAAAGACGCAGTTAAGGCGTCATAAGCGCAGTATTTTCCTGGTGTCTGCGGTCGTTGTGTTATTGACGATCACGATATTTTCAAAGTCTGTCTCCTTGCAGGCGCAGAACAGAGAGTACGAGAAGCAGGCAGCGGAGCTGCAGTCGCAGATCGATGACGAGAAGCAGCGGTCAGAAGAGATTGGCAAATTAAAGGAATATATCACATCAGATGAATATGTCAAAGAAATTGCAGAAGACCGGCTGGGTCTGGTGAATCCGAATGAGATTATTTTCAGACCGGCAGAATAAAACGAATGATAAGCTTTAGGAAGAGATTCCTAAAGCTTTTTTGCGCTTATAGATACCGGGATTTACAAAAAAGGGGGAGGAAATATGATAAAACAGATTGATGAGGAAGAGGTGCTGCACATCAGCCCATACGTGCTGCAGATAGAAAAATTTGCGAATTCTTTAAAGCAGCTGTCCAATACATTTCTACAATTGGAAGGCGAAAAAAATACGCTGACGAACCGGGAGATTGAGGACATGTTCCTAACGGTCCGGGATGCGGTATGCGTTCACTGTGAAAAGTATTCCTGGTGCTGGGAGGATAATCGGATTCACACCTATCAGATGGGATATGAGGTTCTTGCGGCAATTGAAAATTACGGGAACGAGCTGAATGTGGAGATCAAGAGAAAGCTGCAGGCGAGATGTGTGCAGGCTCCGCGCTATCTGCGGGAAATGCTGAAGGTATTTCAGGATGCAAAACATAACATGCTGTGGGAGAAACGAATTGCATCCGGCAGGGAAGGGTGCGCAATCCAGCTGGAAACCTTTGCGGACATGATCCGGGAGGAATCCAGAGAACTGGAGGACAGTATTGTATCAGATGTGCGGATGGAGAAAAAACTGGAGACGGAATTACTGAAAATCGGAATTCGGGTATTATATACGACGATCTTACTGAATGCAGAGGGAAAGTACGAGCTGTATCTGACGGCCTGTGCAAAAAAAGGAGCCAGCATTTCCTATAAAGAATTTGCGGAGCAGGTGTCTGCGATTACCGGAAAACGGATGGTGGCGCAGGACATCGCGCATGGAACGCTGGGGAGCGATTTTTCTACGACCATTTTTATAGAGGGGCCTGCGTATTATACCTTGTATGGAATTGCAAGAATCGGAAAGGATTGTGAGCAGATTTCCGGGGATAACTTTATGGTCATTGACCTGCCGGGGGGAAAGCAGTGCATCGCGGTGTCCGATGGAATGGGTTCCGGCGAGAGAGCCAGTCAGGAAAGCGGGCTGGTAGTGGATCTTCTGGAGGAACTGTTAAAAGCGGGATATCCGGAGAAGACGGCGATTCAGATGATTAACACGTCTCTGGTCATGGGGCGGGAGGAAATTCATTTTTCTACGGTCGATCTGTGCTCTTTTTATTTGTATTCCGGAAAATGTAAAATTTTTAAGGCGGGAGCATCTTCTACGTTTATCAAAAGAGGCCGGATGGTTGAGCATCTGAATTCAACCAGTCTTCCGGTGGGCGTGGTTCAGAAACTGGAGGTAGACAGTATCGAAAGACAGCTTGATCACGGAGATTTCGTGATCATGGTCACGGACGGAATCATGGATGCACTTCCGGTCGCAGAACAGGACATTATTCTGGAGACAATTATCAAAGGAACAGACAAAAATAATGCGAAGGAAATGGCGCATCACATCCTGGAGCAGGTGCTGGAATGGAATGGACGTGCCCCATTAGATGATATGACAGTATTAGTTGCCTCCTTGTGGAGATTCGTCTGATATGTTATAGTATAGGTATGATTGGAAAAATTAAAGACTATATAAAAAAATATAATATGATTGAAGAAAATGATCGTGTGATCGTAGGCGTGTCCGGAGGGATTGATTCGGTATGCCTCCTTTTTGTGCTGTTGGAGGTCAGGAAGGAGATTCCGTTTGAAATTGTCGCAGTTCATGTAAATCACGAGCTGCGAGGAGTAAGTGCCGATGCAGATGAGTCCTTTGTGGAACTTCTGTGCAACGAAAAGCAGGTGGAATTAGTAAAATATCACGTCGATATCCGCACGATGGCAAAGATGAACAAACAAACTCTGGAGGAAGCAGGAAGGGGCGCAAGACAGGCAGCTTTCGAAAAGACATGTCAGGAGAAACATGGAACCAAGATTGTTATGGCTCATCATAAGAATGATAACGCAGAGACGATGCTGATGAATCTGTCCCGCGGAACAGGGCTGAGAGGAATCGGAGGAATGCGTCCGGTCCGCGGCAATATCATACGTCCGTTTTTGTGCGTACAGCGATCGGAGATTGAGGCATTTGCGAAGAAGAATCTGATTGCCTACCGTATAGACGAAAGCAACATCAGTGACGATTATACCAGAAACCGTATCCGCAACCATACGATTCCGTTTTTGGAGGAGTATGTCAATGCCAATGCAGTGGAACACATGAATGAGACCATGCTGCAGATGCGGGGGGTATACGAATACGTCACCAAGCAGGTAGATAAAGAATACGAACGGTGTGTGACAGACCGTGGGATGATGAACATTAATGTCATCGACTTAGCAAAATTCCGTGAGATGGATGAAATCTTAAAAGGCCCGGTGATCCTGAAATGTCTGACCGATGTTGCAGAACATGTGCAGAACATTACCCAGACCAATGTAAATACAGTGCGCGCACTGTGTGATAATCAGGTTGGGAAGCGCATCGATCTGCCGTACGATATGATCGCACTTCGTGAATATGAGAATGTCGTAATCCGTAAGCATGGGCAGACGGAAGAGATTCCGAGCGGAATGACTTCCCTGAAGCTTAAGGTGCCGGGAATCACGGAGATTATCGGCAGTGAATGGAAGGTGGAGTGTACATTGCTCGACCGGGAGAGCGATACATTTACCGGGACTGAGCTGGAAAAAGTGTACACGAAATGGTTTGATTATGATATAATTAGGGATACTTTAGAAATAAGGACCAGACGAAGCGGTGACATTATTACCGTTGATAAGAACGGCAGCAGACAGAAGCTGAAAGTATATTTTATCAATCAGAAGATCCCGAGTGAGATGCGGGATCTGATTCCGTTAGTCGCAGATGGTAATGACATTGTGTGGATACCGGGGTATCGTATCAGCAGTGCATATCATGTGACAGAAGATACAAAGCATATATTGCAAATTCAAATAACCGGAGGAGAAGAAGATGGCAGAGACAATTAAAGTATTGGTCCCAGAGGAAGAGGTAGACAGAAAGGTTCGCGAACTTGGAGCCCAGATCAGCAAAGAATACGAAGGAAAACAGGTACATCTGATCTGTGTACTGAAGGGCGGCGTGTTCTTTATGTGTGAGCTTGCGAAGAGAATTACTGTTCCGGTAACGATGGACTTTATGAATGTGAGCAGCTACGGTGATGCCACAGAATCAAGCGGTGTGATCCGTATTGCCAAGGATCTGGATGAGACATTGGAAGGCAAAGATGTAATTGTCGTTGAGGATATCATCGATTCCGGAAGAACGTTATCTTATCTTCTTGATGTGCTTGCAAAGAGAAAACCGGCCAGCATGAAGCTCTGCACGCTGTTAGACAAACCGGACAGACGTGTCAAAGAAGTGAAAGTAGATTATGTTGGATTTAACATTCCGGATGAATTTGTTGTAGGATACGGTCTGGATTATGCCCAGAAATATAGAAACCTCCCATATATCGGAGTGGTCGAGGGTATAGAGTAATTAAAAAAGAGAGGTAGTTACATTTTGAATAACAAAAAAAGAGGAATCAGTGGGGCAACAATCCTCACACTTCTGATTGTTGTACTCTTTGCGTTATGGCTTACCAGCCGCATTCAGACACAGGAGAGTGCTCTGACCTACACGCAGTTTGTACAGGAAGTAAAAGATGAAAATGTCAGTAGTCTGACGATTAACCAGAATAAGACAGTTCCGACAGGATATGTGACGGTGACATTGAAAAATGATGAAACCGCAAGAAGAGTCTATGTGTCAGATGTGAATGAAGTACAGGATTTTCTGATTTCGCACGATCTGAATTACGAACTGATCAATGTGCCGCAGGATTCATGGATTACGACTGCACTGATGCCGATACTGATTGCGGTGGTGGTTGTGATGGTTATGATGCTGCTCATGAACAGACAGGGTGGCGGAGCGAACTCCAAAGCGATGAGCTTCGGCAAAAGCCGTGCAACGCTTCACACAGAAGGCCAGACTAAGGTGACATTTGCAAATGTTGCCGGGCTTAAGGAAGAGAAGGAAGAACTGGAGGAGATTGTGGATTTCCTGAAATCTCCGAAGAAATATATCGAAGTCGGTGCAAGAATTCCGAAAGGGGTACTCCTTGAGGGCCCTCCGGGAACTGGTAAGACACTTCTTGCGAGAGCGGTTGCGGGAGAAGCCGGCGTGCCTTTCTTTACGATTTCCGGTTCGGATTTCGTGGAGATGTTTGTAGGTGTCGGAGCATCGAGAGTCCGTGATCTGTTTGCGGACGCAAAGAAGAATGCACCTTGTATCATTTTTATTGATGAGATTGATGCGGTTGCCAGACGAAGAGGTACCGGAATGGGTGGAGGTCACGATGAGCGTGAGCAGACACTTAACCAGCTGCTGGTCGAGATGGATGGATTCGGAGTGAATGAAGGCATCATCGTAATGGCAGCGACGAACCGAAAAGATATCTTGGATCCTGCCATCTTAAGACCGGGACGATTTGACAGAGATGTCATCGTCGGACGTCCGGATGTACAGGGAAGAGAAGACATTCTAAGAGTACACGCGAAGAATAAACCGCTCGGTGAAGATGTGGATTTGAGACAGATTGCCCAGACAACGGCCGGATTTACCGGAGCAGATCTTGAGAATCTGTTAAATGAGGCTGCAATTTTAGCAGCCAAGGAGAACCGGGCATATCTGATGCAGTCGGATATTCGCCATGCATTTGTGAAGATCGGAATCGGCCCGGAGAAGAAGAGCCGTGTCGTATCGGAGAAAGAACGGAAAATCACGGCATATCACGAAGCAGGCCATGCACTGTTATTCCATCTGCTTCCGGATGTCGGACCGGTCTATACCGTTTCAATTATTCCGACCGGTGGAGCCGGCGGTTATACCATGCCGCTTCCGGAGAAGGATGATATGTTCTTCACCAGAGGTCAGATGCTGCAGGATATTACCGTGTGTCTCGGAGGACGTGTCGCAGAGGAAGAAGTATTCGATGATATTACAAGTGGCGCTTCGCAGGATATTAAGCAGGCAACAGCCAAAGCCAAAGCGATGGTAACAAAATTCGGCATGTCGGAAGCTCTTGGACTGATTAATTATGACAATGACAGTGACGAGGTTTTCATTGGAAGAGATATCACACATTCTTCCAGAGGATATGGTGAAAAGGTTGCAACAACAATTGACGAAGAAGTGAAGCACATTATTGATGAGTGCTATGCCAAGGCAAAGTCATTGATCCATGAATACGACAACGTTCTTCAAAAATGTGCAGAATTACTCTTGGAAAAAGAGAAAATAAGCAGAAGTGAGTTTGAGGGGTTGTTTGATGAATAGAGATGCTTTATTTTCTGATGGAACAGCAGCATATGTAGTTCCTCAGGAAGCGCGCGCAGGGGAGACGGTAGAAATCCGTTTCCGTACTGCTGCGGATGATGTAGATGTCGTGAATTTCATAACACAGAAGAGTAGTAAGCCGATGAAGAAAACGGAGACAAAAGGTATGTTTGATTACTACTCTTGTTTTGTTACACTTACGGATGAAACGATGCGATATTATTTCAAGATTACAAAGGGCGATGAAGTCTGTTATTACCACAAATGCGGTGTTTCGGACAGTGTCGTAGAATATTACAGTTTTCAGCTTGTTCCGGGATTTTCCACACCGAACTGGGCAAAGGGTGCGGTGATGTATCAGATTTTTGTGGATCGTTTCCGCAACGGAGATCTGAGTAATGACGTGCAGGACCGGGAATATATTTATATCGGAGAGCCGTGTCAGGGAATTCGTGACTGGTCAAAGCCACCGACAAATCCGGATATCCGCAATTTTTACGGCGGAGATTTGTACGGTGTGATGTCCAAGCTGGATTATCTGCAGGAGCTTGGGGTTGAGGTCGTATATTTCAATCCGTTGTTTGTATCACCGTCAAATCATAAATACGATATTCAGGATTATGATTACATTGATCCGCATTATGGCCGGATTGTTAAAAACGACGGGAAAGTGCTGCCGGAAGGCGCAGCGGATAATATCGAAGCAACGATGTATCAGTGCAGAACCGGAGATATCGAGAATTTAGAAGCGAGCAACCAGTTATTTGCGCAGCTTGTGGAAGAGCTCCACAAACGCGGCATGAAAGTAATCTTAGACGGGGTGTTTAATCACTGCGGATCCTTTAATAAATGGATGGACCGCGAGCGGATTTATGAGCAGCAGGAGGCTTATGCGAAGGGCGCGTTTGTATCACAGAACAGCCCGTATTATACTTTTTTTCATTTCCTTGATGCGAATCCGGAGAGCTGGCCATATAATTGCCGGTATGACGGATGGTGGGGACATGATACACTGCCGAAGCTGAATTATGAAGATTCACCGACCTTGGAACAATATATTATTGACATTGGAAGAAAATGGGTTTCACCTCCATACAACGTGGACGGCTGGAGACTGGATGTTGCTGCGGATTTGGGATATAGCAATGAATATAACCACATGTTCTGGAAACGTTTCCGAAAGGAAGTGAAGGATGCGAATCCGAATGCGCTGATTTTAGCAGAGCACTACGGAGATCCGAGAGAATGGCTGCGCGGTGACGAGTGGGACAGCGTCATGAATTATGATGCATTTATGGAACCGCTGACGTGGTTTTTGACCGGTATGGAAAAGCACAGTGATGAGCGAAGAATTGATCTCTGGGGAAATGCAGAGAACTTTGTGAACAGTATGAATCATTTCATGGCCAGTATGCTGACGCCGTCGCTTCAGGTGGCGATGAACGAGTTATCGAACCATGATCATTCCAGATTTTTAACAAGAACGAATCATATTGTGGGACGTGTCGAACATCTTGGAACGAAGGCTGCGGAAGAGGGCATCAATGTTGCGGTTATGCGCGAAGCTGTTGTGATGCAGATGACCTGGGTTGGTGCGCCGACGGTATATTACGGTGACGAAGCAGGCGTCTGCGGATTTACGGACCCGGATAATCGAAGAACGTATCCGTGGGGAAATGAAGACCAGGAACTTTTGAAATTCCACAAAGAGATGATTCGCATTCACAAAGAATATCATTCCCTGCGAACGGGATCGCTCCGCATGCTGCACTGGGAGAATAATATTCTGGCATACGCACGTTTTGAAAAGAATGAACAAATAGTCGTAATTGTAAATAACAGCAAGGATTTACGGGAAGTGGTTGTGCCGGTATGGATGGCAGAAGTGCCGATGCAGGGACATATGCGACGTGTGATGTATACGCATGACAAAGGATTTACGACAGAACCGGACGATTACATCGTTGAGAACGGAGAAGTTGTACTGAATCTTGGCAAACACTCGGCAATTGTACTAAAACATTAAGAGGTGCGTATGAACGAACTATATACAAGATGGGGAAGAGAGCTGAATAGAGAAGCGGTTTTGCCGGAATACCCAAGACCTTTGATGGCGAGAGATAATTTCATGAACTTAAATGGTTCGTGGAATTATCTTTTTGCAGATTCGGCGAAAACTCCGGAGGCTTATCAGGGGAAGATCACGGTACCTTTTTCTCCGGAAGCACTGTTATCCGGGGTAAAAAGACAGCTCAAACCGGAAGAATTCTTATGGTATCAGAGAAGTTTTCAGCTGCCTCAGAACATGGAAGGCCAGAGTGTGATTCTTCATTTTGGAGCTGTGGATCAGGCGTGTCAGGTGTTTATAAACGGGAAATCGATGGGCAGACATACCGGCGGTTATCTGTCGTTTGAGATGGATATCACAAGAGCGGTTGTGAGCGGTGACAACGAAATCCGTGTGCTTGTGAAGGATCTGAGTGAGACCTCCTATCATGCAAGAGGCAAACAGCGGCTGGACAGCGGCGGCATGTTCTATACGGCACAGAGTGGAATCTGGCAGACGGTGTGGCTGGAAATTGTGCCCGAAAGCCACCTCGAACAGATTTTGTGTACACCGCAGTTTGACCGGAATCTGATTGAGCTGGAGCTTACGGCAACCGAGGATCTTCCTCTTACGGTGGACATCTACGAACCGGTCATTGGCGAGGCATATGCGGAGAAGGAAATCATTGCATCGGTGGATGGACGGAGTAATCAGAAGTTTCTGGCCCGGATTCCGGAACGGAAGGCATGGACACCGGAGGAGCCTTATCTGTACCATATGAGGATTACGATGGGGGAAGACCAGATAGAAAGTTATTTTGCCATGCGTATATTTACACTGGAAAAGGATGAGAACCAGATTCCGAGACTGTGTCTGAATCATAAGCCGTATTTCCAAAAAGGGGTGTTGGATCAGGGATACTGGCCGGACGGTCTGTATACTGCGCCGAGCGATGAAGCATTGATTTTTGATATTCAGAAAATGAAAGAGCTGGGATTTAACATGATGCGCAAGCATGCGAAGCTAGAATGCGACCGGTGGTATTATCACTGTGACCGACTGGGCATGATTGTGTGGCAGGATATGGTAAATGGTGGAGATCAGTATAAGCACTGGTATGTGACTTATATGGCCACGCTGCTGTCAAAAAATAAAATAAAAGTGAAAGACTCTTACACGAAGCTGCTCTCCCGGGAGGAAAAGTCCGGCCGTCTGGAATTTGTGGTCGAGATGAAGGAGACAATCCGCCAGCTCTATTCCCATCCCTGCATTGCAGCATGGGTGATTTTTAATGAAGGCTGGGGTCAGTTCCAGACGAAAGAAATGACAGAAATTGTGAGAAAAGCGGACAAGACGCGCTGGATCGATCAGGCAAGCGGATGGTTCGATCAGGGCGGCGGTGATATGCAGAGCCTTCATAATTATTTTTTCAAATTTGAGATGAAGGCAGAAACAGAGCGTGCGACGGTACTTTCGGAGTTTGGCGGATACACACATGCGGTTGCGGGACATATGGCATGTGAGAAGACGTATGGCTATGGAACCGAGAAGACAATTGAGAGCTTAAATGCGACTTATCAGGCGAGACAGAATGAAGTGGAGGCTGCGATTTCGCGGGGACTGTGTGCAACTGTGTACACGCAGGTGTCCGATATAGAGGAAGAAATCAACGGAATCTTTACGTATGACCGTGAGGTTCAGAAAATACAATGAGCTGAGAAAGAGGTTTGTGATGCAGAACAGAGAAAAATTTGGTTCAAGACTGGGATTCATACTGGTGTCTGCCGGATGCGCGGTAGGTCTTGGAAATGTATGGAAATTTCCTTATATGGCAGGAAAATACGGGGGAGCAGCATTTATTCTGATTTACCTGCTGTTCTTAATTGTGATGGGGCTCCCGATTATGATATGCGAATTTTCCGTTGGAAGAGCAAGCCAGAAGAGCGTGGCAACATCGTTTCGCGAACTCGAGCCGAAGGGCACAAAATGGCATGATTTTGGCTACTTTGGAATGATCGGAAATTATTGCCTGATGATGTTCTACACGATGGTTGGCGGCTGGATGCTGTACTACTGTTATCGCACGTTTATGGGTGAGTTTTCCGGAGCAGCCATCACATCGGAGATTGTGGCGGAGAAGTTTAATCTGATGCTGGCATCTCCGTCGACCCTGACGCTCTGGATGATGATTGCAGTGGTGCTCTCATTTGGCGTATGCTCGCTGGGGGTACAAAAGGGTGTCGAGCGTATCACAAAAGTGATGATGTGCTGTCTGCTGGTGCTGATTGTCATCCTTGCAGTGAATTCGGTCCGTCTCCCGGGTGCGGAGGAAGGCGTGAAGTTTTATCTCATTCCGGATTTTAGGGAAATGGTGGATATCGGAATCGGAAACGTCATTTTTGGTGCGATGTCGCAGGCATTTTTTACACTGAGTATTGGTATCGGATCTATGGCAATCTTCGGCAGTTATCTGGGCAAGGACCGTTCTCTGACCGGAGAGGCTTTCAGTATTACGATTTTAGATACCTTTGTAGCGCTGATGGCAGGTCTGATTGTCATTCCGGCATGCTTTGCGTTTGATGTAGAGCCGGGGGCTGGTCCATCACTTATTTTCATTACACTGCCAAATGTATTTCATCAGATGGCTGGCGGAAGAATCTGGGGAGGCCTGTTCTTCTTATTCCTCTCATTTGCAGCGTTATCAACGATTATTGCCGTATTTGAAAATATCATCTCCTTTGCCATCGACCTTTGGGGATGGGAGCGGAGAAAAGCGGTATTGTTCAACATGGTGCTGATCATGGTGCTATCGATGCCTTGTATTTTGGGTTTCAGTGTCTGGTCAGGATTTTCGCCGCTGGGCGAAGGAACCGGAATCATGGATCTGGAGGATTTTCTGGTGTCAAGCAACCTGCTTCCGCTCGGCTCGCTCGTCTACCTGATGTTCTGTACACATAAAAATGGCTGGGGCTGGCATAATTTTGTCACAGAGGCGAACGAAGGAACGGGAATCGGATTTCCGACAAAAATCCGCGGATATATGGAATATGTGCTTCCGATTGCGGTTATTGCGATCTATTTCAAGGGATATTATGATTTGTTTGCACCGCAGGGACTCACGGTGTTGATTCCGTGGATGTGTGTGGCCTGTGGGTTTATTGGTGTAATTATCTGGTTTGCTTATGGAAAAGACAAGAAAAACTTTTGACAATATAAAAAAAACCTGCCAAACGGCAGGTTTTTCCAGTGTTAGTCAGATTATGCTAAACAAACGTTAACAGCCTGAGGACCACGATTACCTTCAGTAATCTCAAATGTTACTTCCTGGTTCTCTTCTAATGACTTGAAGCCATCAGCAGCGATTCCTGAGAAATGTACGAATACATCTTCTCCGCCGTTGTCGTTTGTGATAAATCCAAATCCTTTTTGTGCGTTAAACCATTTTACTGTACCTTTATTCATGAAAGATACCTCCTATTTTTTATTATATTTCTAATAAAATAAAAAAATCACACATTTTTGTAAAGCATTAGATGATGAATTAATGACTTACAAAAATATGTGAATCCAAATCTCATTCAAAATACTTCTAAACTATAACACACATATCCAAAAGTGTCAAACTTTATTTTTTTAGTTCCTTTTATTGCAAGAGTAAGAAGCGTGTGATAAACTGAAAAGTGTGATGGTTTATTTACAGAGAACGACAATAATCGAGAGAACATCTAAAGGAGCGGCAATATGAAATGGTTATTGGGAAGCACGGGATTTCTACTATTTCTGCTGTATGATTTGAATTCTGTTAAATGGAATAAAAGATGGATGAAGACCCTGTTTCCAACAGGCTGCTTTAGCGTGCTTGCAGGCACCGTGCTTGCAGTGCGGCAGGATATTGGAGATGGCTTTGTCATGGATATAAAGGGTGTAATATCAATGATTTTAGCATGTGTGTGTCTTGGATTGTTGATTTACACTCTCTTTTTTGCACTTCCTTTTTCGGATACTTACGTGGAGGAAACGTGCGAAAGGAACGTGTGTGATACAGGTATGTATGCATTTTGCAGACATCCGGGTGTGATATGGTTTTTCTTATGCTATCTTTTTGGCGGCATTGCATTGCAGGAGGGGGCACTGCTTTCCGTTGGAATCATGATGAGTGTGTGGAATCTGGTCTACGTGATTTTTCAGGACCGGTACACATTTCTGAGAACGTTTTCGAATTACGAAGCGTATCAGAAGGAGACACCATTTTTAATTCCGAATAGAGACAGCATTTTGAAGGGGGTTACGACGTGGAAGAAAAGGGGAGAGAAGGATGCGGTTTGAGGATAAGCTAAAAGAGTATACGAAAGAGGAAATGTGGCAGGAGCACTGTGGTTTTTTGGATCTTACGACGAAGGAGTTCATGGAGATTCAGTACCGGCTGATGGAAGAGCAGATGCAGTTGTGGGGGGCAAGCAGGCTCGGACAGACGATTTTAAAAGGGAAGAAGCCGCAAAATGTGGACGAGTTTCGCCGGATGGTTCCGCTTACTACCTACGAGGATTATGCGGAGATTTTGTTGTCAAAGGAGAAGCACTTTCTGCCGGCAGATCCGGTACTCTGGATTCAGACAACCTGGGAGGGCGGAGCCAGACCAATCAAGGTTGCACCATACACGAAGAGTATGCTGGAGACCTATCAGGATAATATGATAGGGTGTCTCATGCTGTCTACCAGCAGCGGGAGAGGGGATTTTGATGTAAAACCGAAAGAGACGATTCTGTACGGCCTGGCACCGCTTCCATATGCGACAGGCCTGTTTCCTGTACTGTTAAATGAGGAAATCAACATGGAGTTTCTGCCACCGGTGAAGGAAGCAGAGGCCATGTCTTTTAGTGAACGGAATAAAAAAGGCTTCAAGCTGGGAATGAAAAAGGGAATCGATTACTTTTTCGGTGTCGGAAGTGTGACTTATTATGTAAGCCAGAGCCTTTCCTCAATGAATACAAGTAAGAAGCGGACGGAAAAAAGCTCGGATCCGATCGGAATGCTGCGGATGTGGATCCGCCTGATGAAGGGAAAGAAGAATGCTGCGGCGAAGGGCAGATTGCTGAGCCCCGGCGATATGTTCAAATTAAAAGGTTTTATGTGTGCCGGTACGGATAACCGGTGCTATAAGGACGAACTGGAAGAATTGTGGGGCATTCGCCCGATGGAGATATTTGCCGGAACGGAACCGACCTGCATCGGAACAGAAATCTGGTCCAGAGACGGACTGTATCTGTTTCCGGACGCCTGCTTCTACGAATTCATCCCGGAAAATGAGATGGACAGGGAGCAGCCGATGACTTGTCTGTTTGACGAGGTGACTGCAGGGGAAAAGTATGAGCTGGTCATCACTGTGTTAAAGGGCGGTGCATTTGCAAGATACCGCGTCGGAGATGTCTATCAGTGTATCGGGCTTGAGAACCCGAAGGATCAGACAAAGCTTCCGCGGTTTGAGTACATCGACCGCATTCCGGACATAATAGATGTGGCGGGATTTACCAGAATTACAGCGAAGTCCGTTGAGCGGACCCTTCAGTTATCCGGACTGATGGTAAAAGAATGGACGGCCAGAAAAGAGTTCAATGAGAAGAATAAGCCGTTTCTTCATATGTATGTGGAGATGGAGCCGGAAAGTTTTATGTCAAATGCGGTGACCATCGAAGTACTCCGGGAGCATTTGAGCATTTATTTCAAATATCTCGACAGTGATTACAAGGATTTAAAGCGGATTCTCGGGATGGAGCCTTTGGAGATTACGATTCTGCGCATCGGCACATTTGAGCGGTACCACAACAGATACGGAGCGATTCGAAGTGTCAATCCGAAAAGCCATGACCTGCAGATGCTTTTGAAATCTCAGGAAAAGCAGGATGACAGAGAGAGGAGGGCGTATCGCCATGGATAGTTTTGCTTATATTTCAGTCATCGCGCTGAGTGGTTATTTATTCCTCTTTCTTGCATTTACAGCGGCAAAGAAGACAAAAATCATCAAATCATTTCTGGTAGTGCTGAGTGTGTTCTTACTCTGGACCGGCGGCTCCCTTATGATGCGTTCACAGATGTGGCCGGGGCTTACATTCTGGTTCGAGGTGTCGATTTTTGGACTGATTATGCTGCCGTTTGCATTCTATAATTTTGTACGTGAATTTGTCGGAAGTGAGGAACAAAAACGGAAGCGAATCTGGCTTGTACTCGGACTGTTCAACTTCTTTTTGAATCTGATGACGGATATCTACATTCCGGCACCGCAGGTGATCGCGCTTTCCGGTGGAAATGAGAGGTTTGTCTATCATATTTCCTGGCCAATCGCGATTCTGATTCTATGTGCAGGAGTGACGATTCTGGATATGATGAAGCTGTTGATGATCAACGCGAAAAAGGATGTCGTATCGGCAAAACAGTTTACACCGATTTTTATCGGAATCCTTGTGCTGTTTCTGGGCCATGTGGGAACTCTGCTTCCGATATTTAAAGGATTTCCAATTGATATTGTATCGGGAATCATTAACGCAGGCTGCATGTTTTACGCACTCTATAAAAAGCATCTGTTCAAGCTGACCCTGCTGGTTTCAAGAGGCGTCATCTATGGAGTGTCAGTGGTCGTATCCGTTATGCTTTTTGCAAATGTAATCTCACCAATTGAACATTTTATTACGGGGAAATTGGGACGATGGGGGGAGTACGATGTTTTGATTATTGCATTTTCATTCACCGTAGTCACGCTCCTGCTGTCGTTCGTAATCCGCAAATTTATTGATATGCTATTTGCGAAGGATGAGGCGAAGCAGGCGGAGAATCTGAAGGAATTCAGTCTGCAGATTTCGAAGAGTCTGCATGTGGATGAAATCATGGATCACATTTTAGATATCATTCACAAGATGATTGAGGTCAAGAAAGTCTATATCTGCGTGCCGGATAAGCAGAAGAAGAAGTTCGTCATTGCGCACAGCACCAGTCCGCTGGACAGTAGGGAAATTGAGCTGGGAATGAAAAATCCGGCAATCAAATGGCTGATTCAGAATGACAAATGTGTGCTGATGAATGAATTTCGAAGAAGTGTGTACTATCGTTCTATGTGGGAGAGCGAAAAGGAACAGTTTCAGCGTCTGGAAATCGAATGCATTGCCCCTTTGATCTCGGAGGAAGAGCTGGTGGGTATCATTCTGCTGTCGCAGAAGCCGCGTGGAAAGTCTTATGCATACGACGATCTGCTGCTGTTGGATTCAATCAACAGTATTGCTTCCATTGCAATCAAGAATTCCAGACTGTACGAAAAGGCGTATCTGGAGGCCCGGACAGATGAACTGACCGGACTGCTCAACCGCAAATACTTCTACGAGAAGCTGGAAACGGAGATTGAGCGGTGTTCCAAAACCTCCCTCGCACTGGTGATTCTTAACATTGATGACTTCAAGCTGTACAACCAGCTCTATGGAATGAGTGAGGGTGATTATGCGCTTTGTCAGGTAGCAGAGATTGTGAAAAACTGTGTCGGCGAAAATGGATATGTTGCCAGATACAGTGGAAAAGAATTTGCAATCATCCTTCCGCGATTTGACGTGCTCGCGGCCAAAAACCTTGCGTCCGACATCGCCGGGCAGATTGCGCGGATGCACAGAAGAGATAAGGATTATGTGATGAAAATCCTGACGGTCAGTGGCGGAATCTGTGCGATTCCGTACTCGGCAGGTTCGATGAAGGAAATTATGGAAAATGCCGATATGGCGGTCTATCACGCAAAGCGTCACGGAAAGAACAACATTGTCGTGTATGAATGTGGCACGGTTCAGAATGGAATACAGATGCAGGACGATATTGACAAGAAAGAGGTCTATTCCGAATATGCGTCTACCATTTACGCACTGATGGCGGCGATTGACACGAAGGATCATTATACCTTCAATCACTCGAAAAATGTGGCCTATTACGCTACAGAGCTCGCAAAGGGCATCGGCATGAACACGGATTTTGTGGAAATTGTGCGTGAGGCGGGACTGCTGCATGACATTGGTAAAATCGGTATTCCGGAACATATTTTAAATAAGTCCGGTAAGCTTACGAATGAAGAGTATGAAATCATGAAGGGACATGTAGAGCAGTCCATCGGCATCATCCGGAACCTGCCATCATTAAATTATGTAATTCCGGCGGTCATCGGTCACCATGAACGATACGACGGAAAGGGATATCCACGCGGTATCAAGGGGGATGACATTCCCTTGGCGGCACGGATGCTCTGCATCGCCGATTCCTTTGATGCGATGGTGTCTAAGCGTTCTTACAAGAAGTCATATACCATGGAATATGCAGTGGGAGAATTGCGGGCGCAGTCCGGCCGGCAGTTCGATCCAGAGCTTGCAAAGAAGTTCATTGAGCTCGTTGAGAATGGTACAATAATCTTATCATAAGTTAAGAAAGGGTGAGAAAAATGGCAGATAAATATGACTCACTAAAATTAGAAAACCAGTTGTGTTTTCCACTGTACGCTTGTTCCAAAGAAATCGTAAGAAGATATAAGCCATTCTTAGACGAGATTGATCTGACTTATACACAGTATATCGCAATGATGGTATTGTGGGAGCATGAAAAAATCAATGTGAAGGAATTAGGAAATTATCTGCTCCTGGACTCCGGAACTTTGACTCCGGTTCTAAAAAAGCTTCAGCAAAAGGGGTATATCGAAAGAACACGCTCAGAGGACGATGAGCGTGTATTAGTGGTAAGTCTTACGAAAGAAGGGGAAGCACTGAAAAAAGCAGCAGTAACAATTCCGCAGAAGATGGGGCGCTGTATGCCATTGACAAAAGAAGAAGCAGACCAGTTGTATGGTCTGCTGCATAAGATTCTTGGCGGAGTGAATTAACCCACTACTTCGTCAAAACTACTGCGCCATCCTCTGTAATCAAAACCATATACTCAATCTGAGAAGACAGCCCGTCATCCTCCGTATAAACGGTCCAGCCATTATCCTCATCAACAAAGAAATCCGGGCCCCCTTCATTCACCATCGGCTCAATCGTAAATGTCATTCCCGGAACAAGAAGCATCTCACTTCCCTTTGGAGTTACATAGCTTACAAAGGGCTCTTCATGGAAAGCAAGCCCGATACCGTGTCCTCCGATATCCTCGACAATGGAATAACCATTTGCCTGCGCATGTGAATGAATTGCGTCCGCGATGTCACCCAGATGATTCCACGGTTTTGCCTGGGCAAGTCCAAGCTCGACACATTCCTCCGTGATGCGGACAATTCTCTCGGCGCGTTCTGAGACTTGTCCAATCTTGAACATACGGGAGGCATCAGAGAAGTATCCGTCCAGAATGGTTGACACATCTACATTGATGATATCTCCGTCCTGCAGGATGATATCTTTGCTCGGAATGCCATGACACACTTCGTTATTGAGGGAAGTGCAGACACTTTTCGGGTATCCTTCGTAATTCAGGTCTGCAGGAATCGCTCCGTGACCGTAGGTATATTCATTGACCCAGTCGTTAATCTCTTCTGTTGAAACGCCTGCTTTGATGCGCGCTGCAACATAGTCGAGAACACCGGTATTGATCTTGGCACTCGCTTTTAATTTCTCAATCTGGGCCGGTGTCTTGATAATGTCGTGCGGGGGAACAATCTCACCCTTCAAAGCGTGCCACTTTATTTTGTCATCCATCGCCTTGTGGCATTTCTTATATTTGATTCCGCTGCCACACCAGCACGGTTCATTTCTTTCCATGATATAATCTCCTTTTTGCATTGAAGAAACAGATGCTGTACGTGATTTCTTCAAATCCATAAATTTTCTGCGCTGTCTTAAAAAAACCAGAGTTTTGTTAAAAACAGGCTCTAACCGTATCTATTCTATATCCTGCAGCGCTAAATGTCAAAACTACAGCTTTAAATAATAATTATTTCTCAATAAAAGCCAGCAAATGGTGCGCGTCCATTCCTTCAAATCAAAATGAATGAATAAACAATCCGCTTCTCAGCTTTGGCTCGAACCATGTTGATTTTGGCGGCATCAGTCTGCCGGCATCTGCAACCGCAAGAAGCTCTGCCATGGAGGTCGGGTACATCGAAAATGCAACGCCGCCGCTTTGCTCATCGACACAGCTGCTTAAGAAATCAAGTCCGCGGATTCCGCCCACGAACCGGATGCGCTCATCCGTCTTTGGGTCGCGAATACCAAGAATCGGACTTAGCACCAGTGTCTGCAGAAGTGATACATCCAGTCCGTCCACCGGATCGTCGGATTTCATGTCATCGTACAATTCAAGCTGATACCAGCTGCCATCAAGATACATACCGAAACATCCTTTTTTGTTCGGGCGGACGGCAGTTTTTCCACAGGGGGTTATCTCGAAGGATTCCCGGAGTATGGTCATGAATTCTTCCGGAGAATAATTGCGCAAATCTTTTACAACGCGATTATAGTCAAAGATGCGAAGTTCCTCATCCGGAAATGCGACGGAAAGGAAATAGTTGAATTCTTCCGATCCGTCAAAATCAGGATTTTCTTCACGCCGTTTCAAACCAACCTTTACAGCGGAAGCAGCGCGGTGGTGTCCGTCGGCGATGTAGAGGGCAGGAATGCCGTCAAAAATGTGCCCGATCTGTGTGACAATATCCGCATGACTGATCATCCACACCCGGTGTCCGATACCGTCTTCTGAAATAAAATCATAGATTGGCGTCTCGGCTTTCGCGGTCTGAATCAGTGCATTTAACTCCTTCTGTGCACGGTAAGCCAGAAAAATCGGCCCGGTCTGGGCACTTAAAGTATCCACATGGCTGATGCGGTCAAGCTCTTTATCCTCACGGGTATTCTCGTGTTTTTTGATGGTTCCGTTTAGATAATCGTCAATAGAAGCACATCCGACGAGCCCGGTCTGGCGGCATTCGTCCATTGTGAGTTCGTAAATGTAATAGCAGTTTTCCATGTCCTGTACAAAAGCGCCGTCTTCAATCATCCGCTCCAGCGTCACTTTTGCTTTCTCGTAGACCTGTGGGCTGTACATGTCGGTGCCTTCCGGAAGAAGCGTCTCAGCGCGGTCGATCTTCAAAAATGAAAATTCATTTCGGGACACAACCTCGCGCGCCTCCGAACTGTTATATACATCATATGGAAGCGCGGCGATCCTGGAAGCCAGATCTGCTCTTGGCCGTATGCTTTGAAATGGTTTCATTATAGTCATAATCATTCTCCTCATCTGTTTTTCTTGATTTTCTCTTTGTCTAGTATAGCATTATTTATGGTTGTTCGCATCTAAAAAATGGGGTATAATCTTACTGTATGTAAATTGTGTGCGAAGAATGACTGACGCACCGATATCAAGGAGGAAGCATAGTGTTAAGAATTGGAATGTTAACAAGCGGCGGAGACTGTCAGGCACTGAATGCCGCAATGCGCGGAGTTGTGAAGGGTATTTTTTCGAAGCGTGATGATGTGGAAATATATGGTTTTCAGGATGGGTACAAGGGATTGATTTATTCGAATTTCAAGATGCTGACATCGAAGGATTTCTCGGGAATCCTGACAAGAGGCGGAACGATTCTCGGAACTTCAAGACAGCCCTTCAAATTGATGCGCGTGCCGGATGAGAACGGTGTGGACAAGGTGGAGGCAATGAAGCACACTTACCATAAGCTGAATCTGGACTGTATCGTTATCCTTGGAGGGAACGGAACACATAAGACGGCGAACCTGCTTCGTGAAGAGGGACTTCATGTCATCACACTTCCGAAGACCATCGACAATGATTTGTGGGGAACCGATATGACATTTGGTTTTCAGAGTGCCGTGGATATCGCGACAGATACCATTGATCGTATCCATACGACAGCAACTTCCCACAGCCGTGTATTTATCATTGAAGTAATGGGACATAAGGTTGGATATGTAACACTGTACGCCGGCATTGCAGGCGGGGCAGATATTATTCTTCTTCCGGAGATTCCGTATGACATTGATGTGATTACGGATGTCATCAACAAACGTACAGCGGCAGGGAAACCATTTACGATTCTTGCGGTTGCGGAGGGAGCCATTTCCAAAGAAGACGCGAAGCTGACGAAGAAAGAATACAAAGCAAAGCTTGCAAAACGTACATTTCCATCGATTGCGTATGAGCTGGAACAGCAGATTCAGGAGAAGACCCAGAGAGAGGTTCGTATCACAGTTCCCGGACATACACAGCGCGGAGGAACACCTTGTGCTTATGACCGTGTATTTGCAACACGTGTCGGGGCTGCGGCTGCAGAGCTGATTTTAAAAGAAGAATATGGATATATGATTGCAATGAAGAACAATGAAGTGACCAAGGTTCCTCTGGGAGAGGTTGCCGGTAAGTTAAAATTCGTAGATCCGGATGCGAGCATCATCCGTGAAGCGAAGATGACCGGAATCAGTTTCGGCGATGAATAGAGAAGAGGTGTAAGACATGTCATATATGGCGCTGTACCGGAAGTTCCGACCGGACAATTTTGAGGATGTCAAGGGACAGGATCATATCATTACAACATTGAAGAATCAGATTAAGGCAGACCGTATCGGACATGCATACCTTTTTTGTGGAACGAGAGGAACCGGTAAGACGACGGTTGCGAAGATATTTGCAAAGGCAGTGAACTGTGAGCATCCGGTGAATGGAAGTCCGTGCGGGGAATGTGCGATGTGCAGATCCATCTCTGCCGGGACGTCCATGAATGTGATTGAGATTGATGCGGCTTCGAATAACGGTGTTGACAATATCCGTGAGATTCGGGAAGAGGTCACATACCGTCCGACGGAAGGCCGGTTTAAGGTCTATATTATTGATGAGGTTCATATGCTGTCTGCGGGGGCGTTCAATGCGCTGCTAAAGACACTGGAGGAGCCGCCGGAGTATGTCATTTTCATTCTGGCAACGACGGAGGTTCACAAGATTCCAATTACGATTCTCTCACGATGCCAGCATTATGATTTCAAACGAATCAGCATTGAAACCATCACGGACCGCATGCGGGAGCTGATGGTGACAGAGCAGGTGGAGGTGGAAGAACGGGCGCTTCGCTATGTGGCGAAGGTGGCGGATGGCTCCATGCGAGATGCGCTGAGTCTGCTGGACCAGTGTATTGCATTTCATTTGGGCGAAGTCCTGACGTACGATTTCGTGCTGGAGGTTTTGGGCGCTGTGGACACGGATGTGTTCAGCAAGCTGCTCCGGGATGTGCTTGGAAGAGATGTGCCGGCAGTTCTGGATGCCATTGATGATCTGATTATGCAGGGAAGAGAGTTGTCCCAGCTGGCGGCGGATTTCACGTGGTATCTGCGGAATCTGCTTCTTGCGAAGACGTCGGATCATCTGGAAGATGTTCTGGATGTCTCGACGGAGAATATGAAGCAGCTGCAGGAAGAAGCGGAAATGATTGACAATGATATGCTTCTTCGCTATATTAGAGTTTTTTCGGAATTATCTGGTAAATTAAAATATGCAACACAGAAAAGAGTCCTGCTGGAGGTCGCATTTATTAAATTGTGCGTGCCTGCAATGGAGACCAATGAAGATGCAATTCTCGACCGTATTCGTGCCGTTGAGGCAAAGGTCGAACATGTCGAGGCAAATGCCGGACAGATGACAGAAAAGATCGTGTATGTAAATGACGGTGCCACGCCAAAAAAGCCGGAGAAAAAGGCTGTGCTGCCAAAAGCGATACCGGACGATGTGAAGGAAATCGTAAAAAATTTCCGGTCGATTGCAGATGAAACCTCGGGACTGATGAAGACATTTCTGAAAAAGGCGAAGCTGAGCCTCGGCGGAGATGATGTCCTGCAGATTGTCCTGCCGGATACGATGTCGGCTCAGGCAGTCGCAGACCCGGAGCGCAAGGCAGAGCTCGAGACACTTATAGCGAACAGGATCGGTAAGACTGTTACCGTAGATGTCAGACAGGTAGATGAAGGTCGGCATTTTGAAGACAGTTTTGTAGATATAGAAAAGATGATTCATATGGAAATCGTCACAGAAGATGAATAAAATAACAGGAGGTCATTTATTATGGCAAAAAGAGGTGGATTTCCGGGCGGCGGAGGCATGCCCGGCAACATGCAGAATTTAATGAAACAGGCGCAGAAGATGCAGCGTCAGATGGAAGAGCAGCAGAAAGAGATGGAGACAAAGGAGTTCACAGCAACCGCAGGAGGTAATGCAGTAGAAGTCACTGTGTCCGGAACACGTGAAGTAATGAGAGTAAAATTAGAGGAAGAAGTAGTAGATCCGGAAGACATCGAAATGCTGGAGGACCTCATTGTGGCAGCCACAAATGAAGCACTTCGCAAAGTCGAGGAAGCATCTACGTCCGCAATGTCAAAGCTGACAGGCGGAATGCCGGGAATGTTCTAAATGGATTACTACAGCAGTCAAATCAGTAATTTAATAGAGAAGCTTTCCGGGCTGCCGGGAATCGGTCCCAAGTCTGCACAGCGTCTGGCATTTCACATGATCAATATGCCGAAGGATCAGGTGGAGGCGATTGCTCAGGCGATGACTGATGCGCGCAATAATGTCCGTTATTGTAAGGAATGCTATACCCTGACCGATAATGAGAAATGTCCGATCTGCAGCAACTCAGAGCGTGACCACAAGACTATTATGGTGGTGGAGACAACAAGGGATCTTGCGGCTTATGAGAAGACCGGAAAATATAACGGCGTCTATCATGTGCTTCACGGGGCGATTTCGCCGATGCTTGGAATCGGACCGGGAGACATTAAACTGAAAGAATTGTTGTCGCGCCTGCAGGGGGATGTCGATGAGGTTATTATCGCGACGAACTCCAGTCTGGAGGGTGAGACAACCGCGATGTATATCAGTAAGCTGGTCAAACCAACCGGGATCCGGGTGAGCCGGATTGCCAGTGGTGTGCCGGTCGGCGGAGATCTGGAGTATATTGATGAGGTGACGCTTCTTCGTGCGTTAGAGGGAAGGACGGAGCTTTAAATGGATGAATGGAGCTTTTGAGATGAGCAGGAAAAAGGTGACATCCACGGATGTGGCGGAAGCGGCCGGTGTATCGCAGGCAACCGTATCCATGGTACTGAATAAAAAATATAATGTTTCATTTTCCAAAGATGTGATCGAAAAGGTGGAGACGGCTGCGAAGGAACTCGGATATGTCATCCCGAAGAGAAAAACACACCGGGAAAGTAAGCGGGAAAAGCTGCTGGTGGTATTTTGTCCGAATCTGTCCAACCCCTATTATGTGATGCTGCTGCAGGGGATTGAATCGCAGGCTGCGGAAGCGGGATATGGAATCTTCATCTGTAATACGCAGCGTAATCTGGAGCTGGAAGAGCGTTTCCTAAAGCTGATGCCGTCGTTGAATCCGGAGGGAATCATTTACACCTGTAATCCGAGTGTGAATTTTATGGAGCGGATTGAGGAACTGACCGAGACGATTCCCATTGTTGTCATCAACAACCAGAACGAGCACTTAGCGGTCGATGCGGTCGATCTCAACAATCTGAAGCTGGGCAAAATCATGGCACACCATCTGTTGGCATTCGGCCATCAGAATGTTGCTTATGTAACGTCTGCATTGACGAAGAGGCAGAAACAGCGTTCGAAACGTATGGAAGGATTTTTGAATGAATATAAGGCAGCAGGTCTGGGTGAGCATGTGATTGTAAAGTCTGCTTCGGAGGAGGTGGATGCAAGTCTTCCGGGAATTGACTCCGAGTACCTGATTGGATACAGTCTGACAAAGGAATTACTTACCGAACATCCGGAGGTGACGGCGATTGCCGGGATGAACGACATGGTTGCGTTTGGAATTATGGATGCGGTGTATGAGGCAAAACTGAAAGTTCCGGGAGATATTTCGGTGATGGGATGCGATAACACACTGTTCGGAAAGCTTCAGAAGGTGGAGCTTACGACGGTGGAACATTTCGTGATCTATAAGGGCAGAGACGCCTGTGATATTATCATGAAGAAAATTAAGACACGCAGCAGCAAGTATGCGGAATTAGAGCCGGTCAGCGTCTATCATGTGGAGTATGAACCGAAGATTATCGTGCGGGGA
Organism: Hespellia sp.; assembly: GCA_028694105.1. GTDB lineage: Bacteria > Bacillota > Clostridia > Lachnospirales > Lachnospiraceae > Hespellia. The sequence goes on along the minus strand of JAQUUC010000006.1, from coordinate 47,142 downwards.
ACAACGTCGTATCCGAGGACGAACCGACGATGAGGCGGTATCTGCCGGGAATTTTTAAATTAACATTTCATGAGAAATTATTAATAATAATTTTCTCTTTACACATAATTTAAATGTGAGAAAATGCAATGTTTGTGATTTGACACAAGAAATATATAGAAAAATGTTATTAATAATCTATTTTTATAAATAGAAGAAATTATTAATAAAAAGCAGCACTATTGACTGGACATACTAGGACAGCTATACTTGGGATATGAAAAAAGAAACCCTGTTTTTGAATTCAAGGAGGAAGAATCATGAAATTTTTTATCGACACAGCGAAAGTAGAAGATATTAAGAAAGCAAATGATATGGGAGTGATTTGTGGCGTTACAACAAACCCATCATTAATCGCAAAAGAAGGACGAGTATTTGAAGAGGTTATCGCAGAGATCGCGTCTATCGTAGACGGAGCAATCAGCGGAGAAGTAAAAGCTACAACAACTGATGCTGCCGGAATGATCGAAGAAGGAAAAGCAATCGCAGCCATTCACCCGAACATGGTTGTGAAGATTCCGATGACTGTAGAAGGATTAAAGGCTTGTAAAGCATTGACAGCAGAAGGCATTAAGACAAATGTTACATTGGTATTCTCAGCAAATCAGGCACTTCTTGCAGCTAGAGCAGGAGCTACATACGTGTCACCATTCTTAGGAAGATTAGATGACATTTCCACTCGCGGAACAGATCTGATTGCAGAGATTGCTGAAATCTTCGCAGTAGCAGGCGATATCGATACAAAGATCATCGCAGCGAGCGTTCGTAATCCAATTCATGTAACGGACTGTGCACTTGCAGGTGCTGACATCGCAACAGTACCATACAGCGTCATTGAGCAGATGACAAAACATCCACTGACAGATCAGGGAATCGAGAAATTCAAGAAAGATTATATCGCAGTATTCGGTGAGTAAATCAAGAGCACTTAGCGAGGCCGTTTCGAGCTTAGTGCAATGATTGTTACTCGGAACTAAGCGAGGTATTTTCGAGCATAGTCTCGAGTAACTACATTAAAACAAAAAGGGAGAAGAATATGAACACGTTAGAATTGCAAAAAACTGCAAATGAAATTCGTAAAGGTATTGTGACTGCAGTTCACAGTGCAAAATCAGGACATCCGGGTGGATCACTTTCTGCAGCAGATATATACACGTATCTATTTTTTGAGGAAATGAATGTTGATCCAAAGGATCCGAAAAAAGCGGACAGAGACCGTTTCGTATTATCTAAGGGCCATACAGCACCGGGGTATTACGCGACACTGGCAAACAGAGGATTCTTCCCGGTGGAAGATTTGACAACACTTCGTCACGTTGGATCTTACCTGCAGGGACATCCGGATATGAAGCATATTCCGGGAGTGGATATGTCATCCGGTTCGCTTGGACAGGGAATCTCAGCAGCAGTTGGAATGGCAATTTCGGCGAAACTGTCCGGAGATTCTTACAGAGTCTACACATTGCTTGGCGATGGAGAAATTCAGGAAGGTCAGGTATGGGAGGCATCCATGTTAGCTGCGCACCAAAAGCTTGATAACCTTGTCGTGATTGTAGACAACAACAATCTTCAGATTGACGGTGCGATTACAGAAGTAAACTCTCCTTATCCGATTGATCAGAAATTCGAAAGCTTTAATTTCCACGTAATTAACATTGACGGAAATGATTTCGATCAGATTGCAGCAGCATTTGCAGAGGCAAAGACAGTCAAAGGACAGCCAACCGCAATCGTTGCAAAGACAATCAAAGGGAAAGGTGTATCCTTCATGGAGAACCAGGCTTCATGGCACGGCACAGCTCCGAATGACGAGCAGTACGCAGTGGCGATGGCAGATTTAGAGAAGGAGGGCGCAGCGTTATGTCAGAAGTAAAGAAAATCGCAACCCGCGAAAGTTATGGAGCGGCTTTAGTAGAATTAGGAAAGAATCATCCGGATGTGGTTGTACTCGATGCAGACCTTGCAGCGGCAACTAAGACTGGAATGTTCAAAAAAGCATATCCGGAGCGTTTCATCGACTGCGGTATCGCTGAGTCAAATATGATCGGTGTGGCAGCAGGACTTGCCACAACAGGCAAAGTTCCATTTGCAAGTTCTTTTGCAATGTTCGCAGCAGGACGTGCATTCGAGCAGGTTCGCAACTCGGTTGGATATCCACATTTGAATGTCAAGATCGGTGCAACACATGCAGGTATCTCGGTAGGAGAAGACGGTGCGACACATCAGTGTAATGAAGACATCGCTCTTATGAGAACCATTCCGGGCATGGTAGTGATCAATCCTTCGGATGATGTAGAAGCAAAGGCAGCAGTGGCAGCGGCGTATGAGCATGAAGGTCCGGTCTACATGAGATTTGGACGTCTTGCAGTGCCGGTCATCAACGACAATGCGGATTACAAGTTCGAGATTGGAAAAGGAGTGGTCCTGAGAGAGGGAACAGACCTTGCCATTATCGCAACGGGACTTCCGGTATCCGGAGCATTGGAGGCGGCAGAGAAGCTTGCGGCTGAAGGTGTAAGCGCGAAAGTAATCAATATTCATACAATCAAACCGATCGATGCAGAGCTGATTGTTGCAGCAGCAAAAGAGTGCGGAAAAGTTGTAACAGTGGAAGAACATTCAGTAATTGGCGGACTTGGATCGGCAGTGTGTGATGTACTTGCAGAAGAAGCACCGACAAAGGTGAAGAAGATTGGTGTATATGATACATTCGGAGAATCGGGTCCGGCTGTGGAGCTGATTCACAAATACCAGTTAGATGCAGAAGGAATTTATACGCAGATCAAAGAGTGGCTATAGAATTTGAAAAGATCTACTCAGCAGTGCCGGGTGGATCTTTTTTATCATACGTCTTTAAGAAGTGACACACAAAAAAATTATGGTATAATATAAATACATATGATTTAAGAAGTGGAGAAAGTGGTATGATACTAAAAGATAGGGAGTTGTTTGTAAAAGAGGCACCGGATTATACGGATGACACAAGTGTGATGTTCATTCACTCCAATTTAATGCAGAATCTGGAGTTCCCAAAAGAATATCCGGCAATGATTCAAGTGCATCAGGAACATCCGGCTATGGAAGTGCCTTTACACTGGCATCCGGGTCTAGAGCTTATCTATACACGAAATAAAGACATCACAATTATTATTGATGGGGAAAAAGAGGAACTTAAGTCAGGAGAGTTTGTACTTATCAGTAGTTTTGCACTTCATGCAGTAAACCCGAAGCAGGATTCTGTCTGTCAGGATGTGTTGTCTATTACACTTCAGTCTCGTTATATAGAGCAGATGCATCCGGAAATCCGAAACTGTGCAATGTCAGCCCATGCTCCATGTGCAACTGACGAGTCCAGACAAAAAATGTGTGAGCTATTAGAGCAACTTCGGAAAAATGTAGAATTTCCCAAAAAGCATTTCATGACAAATAAACTTCTCTTTGAGATTTTAAATCTTTTGTTTGAAGAGTTTCAGGTTGGTATGCAAGAAAACAGTCTGAAAAATCTGGCAGCAAGAAATAAAATGGTAGAAGTACTGGATTATGTAGAGAGCAATTACAGAGAGCCATTGACTACACAGTCTGTAGCCCATCGTTTTGGTTATACAAGAGAGTATTTTTGCCGCATGTTCAAGCAATATGGCAATCTTACATTTAAAAAATATCTGACGGAGGTAAGGTTGACGGCGGCTGTCCACGAGCTCGGTATATCAGATCAGGGAGTTGGACTTATTGCTATGAATCATGGATTCCCGGATGAAAAGAGTTTCTTTAGTGCATTTAAGAAGAAGTATGATATGACACCGGCCCAATACCGGCATAGTATCGGGAGAAGAATTTGAAATTGTATGTAAAAGCAAAAAATAGAATGTATGCATCTTGAAAGATGTATGCATTCTTTTTTGTACAGAAAAATTTTGAGCAGATTGCATAAAAAGCTACAAAATGATAGATAAAAAACACAAAAAAGGTGAATGGAATCGGTGGGAAAAAGTATAATTTGACCAGAAATTAGAAAGGGGGATTGCTTGTGGAAAAAAGAAAAGCAGCAGGATTAAGTCTTACGATTATAGTGATTCTTATTTCATTTTGTATACCCGGGAATACGTATCTGGATGTGAAAGGTATTCGGACAGTAGGAGTGCTGGTTTCATTTCTGATCATGCTTGTGACAGAGGCTCTTCCGGTAGTTGTAACGAGTTTGGTCTACTGTGGTCTGATGCCGCTATTGGGAATTACTGAAAATCTTGCAGAAGCACTTTCTGGATATTCTCAGCCGATTGTATTTTTTACACTTGCATCATTTGGAATTGCAGCTGCATTGACTGAGATTCCGTTGTCGCAGAGAATCTTGAGAAAACTGCTTGAAATGTTTGGACAGGGTATCGAAAGTGTATTACTCGCAATGATGGTTGCCTGTGCAGTGTTTTCTTCAATTGTATCCAATGTTCCGACTTGTGCCATATTCATGGCCATTTCATTGGATTTCCTAAAACTCTATGAGGATGAAACGGATCGCAGAAAAACAGGACGGGCATTTATGATTGCGATTCCTATAGCAAGCATGATTGGCGGAATGATGACGCCTGCGGGAAGTTCCATCAATCTGATAGCGATTAGTCAGCTTGAGATTTATACAGGAGCAGATATTTCTTTTATACAGTGGATGGTGGCAGGGATACCTATGAGCCTTGTACTGATTCCGCTGGCATGGTGGCTTGCAATTAAGATATATAAGCCAGTCCCGGTTACGAAAGAAAAGATTCAGCAATTTATCAACAAGATGTCAGAAGATATACCGGAAAAGCTGGATGTTCAGGAAAGAAAGGTAATGGTGATCGTTGGCAGTACGCTGATTTTATGGATTACATCATCTTGGATATCTCAGATTAATGTCATGGTAGTGGCAATTCTGGGTTGCTGTCTGATGTTCTTCCCGAAAGTAGAAGTGCTAAATGTTGATACTTTTCTGCGGGAAAACAGTTGGGATGCATTTTTCCTTGTTGGTACAGTGTTGTCCATCAGCGGGGCTATGATTAAGAATGGTGTTAGTGATTGTATTGCAGGATTGATCCCGGTAATGAATGTTTCCCCTCAGTTGTTAAATGCATTTGTCGCAGTGCTTATTTTTGTATCATTGATCGTGATTCCTGTTGCAACATCATTACTACCGATTTTGTCGGCAACTCTGATTACAGTAGCTGTGAATGCAGGTGCTTCTCCGGCATTGATTATGATGACAGCAGCTTTTTGTGCGTGTAATTGTTATCTTCTGCCTCTGGATACGGTTCCTTTGATTACTTATAGCAAAGGATATTATTCTATGACAGATATGGCAAAAAGTACGATTTTCCTACAGATAACAGTAGTACTTCTGTCTGCTGTATGGCTCCCGGTTTTAGGGAAAATTGTGGGACTGGTGTAGATACTGAACATAAAATGAGCTTGTGGAAGAGATTGGGCTTACCGATTTGAAAATGAAATAAAATAGTATCACAAAATGGAAGAAATAATGCACAAGATAGGTGATATGTTATCATGGATAACTAGTAATATTAACCTATAGAGAAACAAAAACAAACAGAAAAAAGGAAAAGAGGTATTGTTATGGAAAGAAATTATCCTACCGGAATTAAATTCCGAATCTTTCAGGCGGCAGTTCTTTCACTGTCCATGTTACTGGCTTCAGTTTCTGTAGCCGGATGTCTGCTGGGTGACCTAGCGCAGGAGTTCCCGAATGCGTCACCTGCTCTGCTTCAGAGCTTTGTAACTTTCCCAACGATTGGTGGTATGATCGCTAATATTATCGGCGGTGCTTCTGCTGCTAAGATCGGTAAAAAGAACTTGTGTTTAGTAGGTATTGCGCTTTGCTTTATCGGAGGTTTTTCACCAATGCTTATTCCAAGCCTGATCGGAAAGATTGTTGTCCGTGTTCTGGCTGGTATTGGTGTGGGGCTGATTCAGCCACTGTCAGCATCTCTGATCGTTGACTGTTTTGAAGGAACTGTAGCAAACGTTATGATGGGATTCCAGTCTTCTATGGTAGGACTTGGAGCATCTATCTTCTCGTACACAATGGCTGGTATTATGGTGTATGACTGGCATTATGCATATTGTGCATATCTGTATGCAGCTGCTATCCTTATTCTGGTTCTTTTCGGAATCCCGGCATTTGTTAATGACCTCGGACGTGAAGAGAAGAAACCGGCGGCAGATGCAGTGAAGACAACTAAAGTAAAATCCAAACTTCCTATGGCATGTTATATCGGTGCAATCTGTCAGCTTCTCTTTGGCCTTGGCTATGGTGCACTTGATAACTGTACATCTCTGGCAGGTGTAGAAGTTGGTATTACTACTGTTCAGGCAGCAGCAATTGCCAGTTTTGGAGGCATCGCTGCATTAATTGGAGGTCTGGTCTTCGGATTAGTAAAAGGTAAGATTGGTTATAATGTCGGATGGCTTTCTCTGATACTGAACATTTTAGGATTTGTAATCATGGGTACAACAGACACAGTTGCTATGTGGTATGTAGGTATCACCATTGCTAAGGTTGGATTCTGCTGGTGGATGCCATACATCAACTTTCTCGTTAATGACGGAACAAATGAGTCTAATTCAGCACTTGCTACTTCATTAGCATTCGTAGGTAACTCATTAGGTGCATTTGTATTCGGTTATGTATTCGCTTTCATTGGCGGACTGGCAGGTGGACTGACTCAGCATCAGGGATACCTGTATGGAGGCATATGGATGGGTATTGCACTTGTTCTTATCACATTCAACCACGTTAAAAATTACAAGCATTATGTAGAAATTGCTTAATTAGCATACTTTTATGGAGCTGCTGAAATTAGAGGGTGGTCCCATTTTATAAAAAGAAAACAAAAACAGGAGGTTATAGTTATGTTTGATCCAAGACCAATTATGGATGAGCACGAGCTTCAAGATCCAATCCTTACTCCGGTTCCTGCAGAGTTTCCACACACGGATGAAGTGCCGGAAGGATGTATCGTGCTGGATGACTTGCATGATGACTGGGGACATTATGTAGATTTTTACACAGATGTAGTATACACAGAGCGTGACCAAATGCCGCTGCATGTACATATCTTAGAGCCTAAAATTCACTTTGGAGCGCCGGAAGAAGAGGAGAGAAAAGAGACTAAATGGCCATGTATCGTCTATATTCAGGGTTCCGCGTTCCATAAACAGTGGCTCTGGAATAACATTGCACGTCATGTCAGAATGGCACAGCGCGGATATGTAATTGCCATTGCTGAACATCGTCCTTCAGAAGTGAAGCCGTTTCCAGCGCAGATGCAGGATGCAAAGACAGCGATTCGCTTTATGCGTATGAATGCAGAAAAATACAATGTGGATCCAGACCACATTGCAGTAGCAGGAGATTCGTCCGGAGGACATACCGCATTAATGGCAGGCTTTACAGGAAATGATGCACCGGATACAGATACATACAGCAAGTACTCAGCAGAAGTTAACTGTATCATCGATGTTTACGGACCGACTGTATTTTCTCTGATGAACTACTATCCAAGTTCACAGAATCACTATGCTCCGGAAAGTCCGGAAGGATTTGAAATCGGACAGAAAAATGTATTAGAAAATCCAGAACTTGCAAATGCAACAATTCCGATGAACTATCTGTCTGAGGATAAACCGACTCCGCCAACGCTGGTAATTCACGGAGGAAGAGATATGCTTGTTCCATTCAATCAGAGCTGTCAACTTTATAACTATATGAAAAAGTTGGGAAAAGACGTAACTTTCTATAAGATCAATCATGCCAGCCATGGAGGATTGGGATTTGATAATGACACAATTTTAAATATTGTGGAGGATTTCCTGAAAGAAAATATTTAAGAAAGAAAATGTCGTTTTACCATCCAGCAGGCTTGCCCTGCTGGATATTTTTCGTTGAAGAGAAAGGTTAAAAAAGTATGAAAAATGCAAAAAGATATTTAGTTTTTCTATTTGGACTTTATGTGAATTCTATTGGAATAAGCCTTATTACAAAGGCATGTCTTGGAACTTCTCCGGGGTCTGGTATCCCATATGTATTAAGTATGGGATTCGCACCCACGATGGGTGAATTTACAATTGCATTTAATTTTTTCTTGATTATATTGCAGATTATACTGCGTAAGAAAGAATTTGAGAAAACACAATATTTGCAGATTGCGGTATCTGTTCTATTTGGATATTTTCTCGATTTCTCTATGGCAATGCTGTCATGGCTGGAACCGATAAATATATTGGCAAAGCTGTGGGTATTGCTGCTGGGATGCACGGTACTGGGATTAGGTGTATTCTCAGAAGTGCGGGCAAATGTGATCATGCTGCCCGGTGAAGGATTTGTGAAAGCAGTATCCATTACATTGAAAAATGAATTTGGTATAACAAAAGTCTGTGTAGATGCCTCTATGACAATGATTGCGCTTTTGCTGTCATTAGGGTTGTTTCATCAGATTAAAGGAGTCGGTGCGGGAACGATTATTGCGGCACTGATTACTGGAATGATTGCTAATTTCTTTGCTAAGCATCTGGAGCCGGTTATGGCGAAGATTTTACCGAGAACGGAAGACAGATGTTCAAAAGAAGAACGGGAAGAAATCCTTGCAGCAGAAAATATGGGAAAGCAGCTTGTTATTACAATTGGACGTGAATACGGCTGTGGTGCTGCCAAAATCGGAAAATTGGTTGCTGAAAAAATGGGGATTGCATATTACGATGGTGAACTGATTGATATGGTAGCAGAAGAAAGCGGACTGGAAGCAGAATATATTCTTAAAAATCAGGAAAAATTAACGAACAGTTTTTTGTATGATCTTTATAAACAGACATACGCATATACAAATGGAGAACAGACCAAGGCAGATGCATTACACTATGCAGAGCAAAAGGTAATTAAAAAGATTACAGAGCAGGAATCTTGTGTGATCATTGGAAGGGTAGCCAACTATGCTCTGGAGAATCAGGAGAATGCTTTCCGTGTATTTTTATATGCACCGACGGAATATAAGACATAGTTGATCATGGAAAGAGAAAATCTCTCGGAAAGTGAAGCACAGGGAAAAATCAATAAAGTGGAGCAGCAAAGAAATAATTACTACAAACAGTATGTAAGAAAAGACTGGGGCAAGGCGAATAGTTATGATCTTACTGTCAATACAGGATTATACAGTCCAGAGAAGACAGCAGATATTATTGTGAGGATGTTAAAGGCGAGCAATCGTTATGCAGATTAGTTGGCTATGATCACAGCAGGTATGTTCAGCTTATTTCAAAAGATGGAAAGATTTTTAATAGAAAGCTTGAATTTAAAGATTTCTTGTGCTAATATCTAAAATACGATTTCCAAACAGGTTCTACTGTTTTATAATCTCACCGACAAGTCTGTCGGGGCTACCCTATTAATAAGAACATGAATGTATAAGAGAGCAGACAGCGGATTGATTACTTTTTTATGCATTTTGGAGGAGGATGACTGAAAATGATGGAAGCAAAAACAAAAGACAGATTGAATAATGTACATAATGGTGTTATTATTATGTACAAAGAAGGAGGTGAGAATATGCCACAGATTAGACCAATTACGGATCTTCGAAATACAAATGAAATTTCAGAAATATGTCATGCAAAAATGGAACCGGTGTTTATTACAAAAAATGGATATGGTGATTTGGTTGTCATGAGTATTGAAACGTATGAAAAAATGATGGAAGAAAATCAAATTGATGCAGAAATTGCTGCATCTGAAGATGAATACAGTTCAAGTGGTAAACTTTACGATGCAAAAGAGGTACTTGCATCAGTAAGGAGGAGACATCTTGGATAAATATAATGTAAAGATACAGGAAAGAGTTTTAGAGACACTGGATGAAATATATGGAAATATAGCGGATGATTTCAAAGAAATCGATGCTGCAGAAAATATAGCAAACACATTGGATAATGCAATTATGAGCTTAGAAGAATTTCCACAGCGAGGGGCAGAACGAAAAACTGGTGCGTATGCTCGTAGGGGATACCGGCAGTTGTTTGTGAAGTGCTTTATAATTGTTTATCGGATTGATGAAATTAAGAAACAAGTAGTAATCGTCTCTGTACGTTATACAAGGAGCAACTTTTAACAATATAGATTGTATGGCTGTGAAGCGAGAAATATAGACCTCTCGTTTGACGGGAGGCATGATTATGGGAATGTTTTGCAAATACATGAAAAATCAGTGTGAGTATTAAAAATCAGAGAGGGAGATAAGGAGAAAACGAAGAGTATCGGAGAAAACGTTGTGGCACATAATCAGAGAATCTTCTAAGCTTTAAAAATGAAATACAAATACATATAAAAAGGAGTAGGAGCTATGAAGAAGAACAGAAAGAAGCAAAAAGCTATTCTTTCGCTGGTAGTTGCGCTGTCAATGTTATTTGGAGGGGTGCCATTAACAGCAAATGCAGAGGTGGCAGATTCCATGATTCAGTCGGAAATCTTTGTTTCACCGGATGGAGATGACAAGACAGGAGATGGAAGCTATGAAAAACCGTATGCATCGCTGGAAGCGGCAAGAGATGCAGTAAGAGAGATTAATCAAGACATGACGGGTGATATTGTTGTGTTTTTCGCAGGCGGAGATTATTATTTTACCGGTACGACCGAGTTCAATGAGACGGACTCTGGTACCAATGGACATAAGGTCATCTATCGTAATTTAGATGAGCTTGGAAGCGCACGTTTTATTGGCGGGTACAAATTAAGTTCGGAATGGAACGTGGTTGCCCGTGAGGGTGCGGACGCCGATCTTCCGGCTTCGGCAGAAGGCAGTGTCTACAAAACAAATGTAGGTACAGATTATAGTTTTAACACATTATATGTAAATGGTAAAAGAGCAACACTTGCAAGAACACAGAATCTGAATCAATATGAGGGATTTGAATCTGCACTGACACCATTTATGCGCTCAGCAGGCGGCGGAGTAGGAGATTTGATTTACCATTCAGGTGATTTAGATGATGCTTCTGTCAATGGTCTTGTAAATGCACAGGAGCGCGGTGATTTAGATGCATCCGTATATATGTGGGATGGGGGTTATTGGGATTGGATGACAGATACCATTCCGATTTCAGCAATTGACACAGGTGCATGCAGACTTACGTATAAAACGGTAGAAGATCACCCGGAAATGTATCGTCCAAAGTATGCAACCAGAAACAATGCCAGATATTTTGTTCAGGGGAATCTGGGATTTTTAGATGCGCCAAGTGAGTATTATTTCAATAAGACAACAGGAGATCTATATTATTATCCGGAAACGGGTTCGATTGAAGAACAAAATATCATCGTACCACAGGTAAAAGAGCTGATTCGTGTGGAAGGTGAATCAAAAGACAGCAAAGTTTCGAATATTGAGTTCAGTGGACTGCAGCTGACGGATACAGATACAACAGACTGGTATACATATGGATGGAACTTCAATGATGCAGGAGAAGGATTAAAATTCTATCCGGAAGAAGCAGAAGGAAGTGTACAGCCATCTTATTGTGAGCAGACAGAAAGACCAGAGTTCCACTATGGTAATATTACCCTGAAAAACACAGATCAAATAGTAATTGATAAAATGCATATCACAAACTCAGGAATGTTTGGATTGGAGATGTATCTGGCGAACACGAATACGGTTGTACGGGATTGCCTCATTAACAACACAGGACACGGTGGTGTTAATATTGATGGCGGATATCCGGGTGTTGCAGGAGATGCAAACGGAGACGGTTACAGCAGAGACAATACAGTGACAAATACAAAAATCCACAATGTAGGAGAGTTGATTGGTCAGGCTTCCGGACTTACGGTACAGCAGTCAAGCTATAATACATTTTCGAATATGGAGGTGTATAATTCGCCGAGACGTGGTGTGTTCATTACAGCCGGACATAGTAGAAATGCGGGGACGGCCTTCCCGGATGGAGATGCAGATTTTAATGTAATGACAGATATGTACTCGCATGATAACAGTTTTGATTACATTTATATTCACGACTGTCAGCAGGACGGCGGCGATGATGGAGCATTCTTTGGATGCTATCTGTATAAAGGTGATCAATACAAGCCAAATTATATTAACCAGATGGTAATTGATTCCACCGGTGGAAATCCAACGATGACAGATCTGGGACCGAATAACATGAATTTGGATATGGGATGTTCCGGAATGGTTTTAAACAACGTAAAATCTACAAATCCAATGAACTTTAATATGGAAGTAAACACGATTCTTCAGTATGGAGATGTAATTGAATTTAACAATACAAATATTGATTACGGTACATTAAAAAATCAGATTAATGAATTTGATGAGAGCAAAATGGAATATGACAAAATCGGGGTTACAGATACATTCCCGAAAGAATATCGTTCAGAAGCAGAGGATGAAACCGTATATGAGAATGTTTATTTTGAGGAGGATTTTGAACAGAATCTAAATTGGAGTAAATGGGCGTATCGTGGGGAAAAACCTCAAATTACAACACAGTGGATGTCGGAAGGTGCTATGGCAGGGCGTCAGGGGCTGGAAGTAAGCAAAAACAGTGTACTGTATCGTGAATTTACAGACACACTCAAAAAAACAGTTCGCGTGAAGATGTTTGACCGTCAGAGCAATAATCTTGCCGGATATGATTCAGGACGCAAGAATTCTTCAAAGGCAACTTCATTTGCAATGGCAGGTGATGGAACAACTTCAGTTGGTATTGGATTAGATGCAGATAACATGGGAACTTATGCAATTCAGCTGGGAGATGAGCGTCAGGCAACAAATGTTACCCGCACATTTGGATGGCATGAATTTGTTATGGACTTCTCAAAGGAAGGGGCAGTGGTTCTCTCCATTGATGGAACAGAAGTTGCGACGTATGATATGGCTGGATTCAATCGTGTTGAATTTGGAGCTGATGATGGAAGTGGAATCTCCTATTTCGATGAATTGCTAATCTATGGCGGCGAAGAGGCAGAAGCACCGGGAGAAATCGATCCGCCTGAAGCACCGGAATATGATGCAGAGAAAGAGAATAAAGAACTGCTTGTATTAGATATGGAAGAAGGAAGAGATTTAACAGATTTTACTTTAGCAGGAGATGTACCACAGGTCAGTTATGAAGAGGATGCGGAAACAGGAAAAGTTGCACGCGTATGGTCACCGGATGGAACCATGTCATTGGGACTTGACAATGAAGAGTGGACAAACTATATGGTAGACTTTCGATTTAAGTTTGGGGGATGGGGCGATAACGAAGTCCTTGGTTACCAATACGATAATTTTACTATGCGTGTCATGGCAACCGGAAAAGCAGGAAACCCGGATGGATATCAGGTTGTATTCCGCAGAAATAAGTTCGGTTCCGGAGAGTTTCCGGCAGAAACATCATATCTGGAAATTGTAAAACACCACAATGGCGATTATTCGCTTGGAAAAATTGCGCTGCCGGAAGGATTTGATTTCGAAGGATGGCATACATTCCAAGTGCAGACCTTTGATGGAAAAGTTGGGTTTGTTCTGGACGGAGAAAAGATGCTCAGTGTTGATGATGGCGCACTGACATACGGAGGAATTGCATTTGGCGGGTTAAATAGTACATTTTATCTGGATGATATTAAAGTGACTTCCAATCCTACCAATGTAAACTATCCTGAAAATCTTGGACTTTCAAATGCAACAATCCGTGGTAATTTTAATCCGGATTATTATAGCTACTATGCAGATATTACAGATGATACGCAGCCGGTTATGCTAAATGAATTTCCAACGGTACTGGCGGGAACAACAGTGAGTGTAAGTTTAAATGGAGAAGAGCTTGCAGAGGCTCCGACAGAACTTCAGCTGCAAAAAGGTCTGAACCGCCTTGTGTTTACAGAAAACTCCGTAGCCGGAACTACCGAATATACTGTACTTATACGTACAAAGGAGGAGAAGGTTACAAGTATTGGCGCATTGGAAACGGTAATCACAAAAGCCGGAACAGTACCGCTTCTGCCGGAAAAAGCAGAGGTTACATTTGAGGATGGAACGAGCGGAGCGGTCGATATCGACTGGAATCTGATCGACCGTGAGCTCTATCAGAGCGCCGGATCCTTCACGGCAAAAGGTGTGATTATTTATTATAATATTCCGGTATCTGTGGAAGTACAGGTAGATGGACTGATTTCGCTGAATTCTCTGGAGGAGGTAACTACGGCAGCTAAAACAGCACCAACACTTGCATCAACAGTGAAGGCAGAATATTCAGGCGGTTCCAAAGAGCTTGCATTGACATTCAGAGAAAATGCAGAAGGACTGTATGCGCAGTCCGGAACATTCTTCGCAATCGCAGAAGCAGAAGGCTATAACGGCACTCTTTTACAGAAAGTAGTCGTGTCTGGAGATGACCAGAACCCGGACAAAGAGGATCCAGACAATGGCGGGGATGATGGAAATAATGGAAATGACGGAAACAATGGCAACAGCGGAAACAATGGAAATAGTGGAAACAATGGCAACAGCGGAAACAATGGAAATAACGGAAACAGTGGGAACACAGGTGGAAATGCAGTAAAGACTGGTGACAACACCTCACTGATGCTTTTGACTATGATAACAGCTGGAGCAGCTATCTTTGTGATAGGATGCATCGGTTATAAAATCAGAAAAAGAAGAAAAGGTTAGTACATTTTAAACAAAGAGCAGCGGGAGGCAGAAATGAAATTAGAAAAATACTATGAAAATCCGAAAATTCTACATCTGGCAACAGAGAAACCACGGGCATATTACATACCGGAAGATTTATCGGGAAAAAGTAGACAGGTACTGTTAAATGGTCAGTGGGAATTTGCCTTTTATCCTTCGCCATATGAAGTGCCGGAGCATTTCTGCCTTTCTGGAAAAAGTGAAGAATACAAAAACGTACAGGTGCCGGGCTGCTGGCAGTATTATGGGGTGGACAGGCACCAGTACATCAATGACCGATATCCGATTCCATTTGATGCGCCCTATGTTCCGGCTGAAAATCCGTGTGGAGCATATCGAAGAACCTTCGTCTATGAGAAGAAAGAAGCAGAAAAATGCTATTTGAATTTTGAAGGAGTAGATTCCTGCTTTTATGTGTGGATCAATGGAAGATTTGTCGGTTATAGTCAGGTTTCGCATGCAACGAGCGAATTTGACATTACTGAATATGTAAACAATGGAGAGAACATGCTTGCGGTTCTGGTTCTGAAATGGTGTGACGGCACCTATCTGGAAGATCAGGATAAACTAAGACTTTCCGGCATTTTTCGTGATGTGTATCTACTGATACGTCCCGAAAATCATATCAGAGATTTTCGGATTCAGGCTCTCTTATCTGACAATTTGCAGCGGGGAAGCGTGAAAGTGACATGGGACTGTGTTGGAAGTCCGCAGAAACTGCAGGTCAGTCTGTTTGATGAAAATAAGAAAAAGATCGGCAAGACTTGTTCAAAGGACGGAGCCTGCGAAATCCGGATAGAAGATCCGGCGCTATGGAATCCGGAACATCCACAGCTTTATCTGGTGAAAATGAGATATGGTGAAGAAGTGATAGAAGAAAAAACGGGATTTCGCAAAATTAGAATTCGAGATCATGTTGTCTATCTCAACGATATGGTCTTTAAAATGAGAGGCGTCAACCGCCATGACAGTGACCCTGAAACGGGGTATACAATCAGCCGTGCACAGGCAGAAAAAGATTTGAAACTTATGAAATCATATAATATCAATACGATTCGTACCAGCCATTACCCGAATGCGCCATGGTTCACCCGGATGTGTGACGAATATGGTTTTTTTGTCGTGTCAGAGAGTGATCTTGAGAGTCATGGAAGCAGCTTCCTTTATCAGAAGAATGAAGAATTTATGAAACGAATTGCATATGTGGTGGAGCTTCCAATGTTTGCCGAGGCGATAAAAGACAGGGTTTGTCTGAATGTCATACGCGATAAAAACAGACCATCTGTGCTGATGTGGTCGCTTGGAAATGAATCGGGAATCAGTCAGGCAGTCAAAGAAGCCGGGGAGTGGGTGAAGTCTTATGACCCTGACCGTCTGGTACATTATGAGAGCATCTATCAGGACGAACGTTTTTATGAATATACATCTGCAGTGGATGTATACAGCAGAATGTATCAGGATGTGCCGGGGATAGAAAAGCATCTGAAAAAGAATCCGAACCAGACCTATATGCTGTGTGAGTACAGCCACGCGATGGGAAACGGACCCGGAGATCTGGAATCGTACATGCAGCTTTTCCTGCGCGAACCTCGCGTCCTTGGGGGATGTGTATGGGAATGGTGCGATCATGCGGTGTACGACGGGATTGCGCCAAATGGAAAGAAAAAGTACCTCTACGGAGGAGACTTTGGTGAGGCGGAGCATGATGGCAACTTCTGCGTGGACGGACTGGTCTTTCCGGACAGAACCCCTTCCACGGGACTATTCGAATACAGAAATGTTATCCGTCCCGTAAGAGCAGAACTTGTGGACGCGGCAGCAGGAATTGTGAGACTGACGAACTGGCTTGACTTTACGGCACTTGAGGAGGCGGTTACGATTACGTATGAGCTCACGAGCGATGGTATTGTAATTGAAAAAGGAATGCTTGAGACACAGAAGCACCGGCCAAAAGAGTCAAAAGAATACTTCGTTCCATATCAGATGCCAGAGGAAGGACAGATCGTCTGTCTGCGCCTGTGCTATCACTCAAATGGAAAACTGCCATACCGAGCCAAAGGTGAGGAGATGGGGTTTGATCAGTTCTTCCTGAGAGAGGCATATGAAATGAAAGCACCGGAACAGAACGGGCAAAGTGCAGAGTGGGAAGAAGATGAACGCTATCTGAGGATCATAGGCATGAATTTTCGTTACTGCTTTGACAAGTTCTATGGCGAATGGATTTCTTTGATCTATGATGGAAAAGAGTATCTGGAGAAAAGGATGGAATATAATTTCACGAGGGCTGAGATGGACAATGACATCTGTATGATTGAGCCGTGGAAAAAATCATGTTACCAGAATATCTGTAATCACGCAAAAGAAATCAGGGTGAAGCAGGATGGAGAAAATTGCAGGATTTTGTGTCGGCAGACGTTTGCAGCATTACATTTAAATCCATGTCTGGAACTGAAGAGTGGATGGACTGTCTATTCGGACGGAAGTATAGAAGTAGAAGCATATGGGCGTAGAAATACAGAGATGCCATGGCTTCCAAGAATGGGAATGAGGTTCTTTCTTGACCGGATCTTTGAGGATGTCACCTATCTTGGCTGTGGTCCGCATGATGCGTATCTGGACAAACACCATGCATCGTGGTTTGGCAGGTTTGAGGATCAAGTGACTTGGATGCACGAGGATCATATCATGCCGCAGGAAAACGGAAGTCATTTTCACACTTATGAAGTCAGAGTGACGGCAGCAGACGGAAGGACGATAGAGGTGTGTGCCAAAAAACCGATTTCCTTTCAGGTATCCCACTATACACAGGAACAGCTCCGGGATGCAGCACACAATTTTGAATTGGAAGAATCGCCCTATACAGTCCTCTGTGTGGACTATAAAATGAGCGGGATGGGGTCCGGAAGCTGTGGTTATGCACCGGAAAAGGAACATCGGCTGGAAGAAGAAAAAATAGAATATCACATGTTATTCCGATTGGGAACATCATAGAAAAAGAGAGGGCAGAGTTTATAAAAACCACTGTCCTTTCTTCTCTATTCGTTATTATGTTGGAACTTCTGCCGGTATTCGCCAAGGGGCATTCCAAAGTAATTCTTAAAGCGTGTATAAAAGTAGTTATTTTTCTCGAGTCCCACTTTTTCCAAAATTTTACTCAGTGGCAGCGAGGTGTTTTGCAGATACTCCGCCACCTTATCCATGCGCAGTTCCAACAGATATTGTGCGACAGACTTCTGGGTGCACTGTTTGAAAATATGTCCCGTGTAGTTGGAAGAAAGTCCGATTTCTTCCGCGATGGAGCAGAGGCATAGAGCGGGATCCATGTATTTTTCCTGAATAATCTGGGTCACGCGTTCAGCGACAAGTGCGGATGTCTGCTGATTTGGATCTTGTTTCATCTTCTCAACACATGAACAGACTGTCTCGAAAAATGTATGTACCATCTGCTGCACATCGTCACTGATTTCTGCATTTCCCAAGTCGGCAAGAAAATCTTTCAATGCTTCTGTGAAGATATCTTTTAACATCGGATATTTTTCTGACACACGTTCGTAAATATTGTAGGCGAGGTGAATCAGGGTAGAAGTAATTTCGTTATAGTCATAGTAAAATAAATTCTCTGTTAATCTTTCATATGCATCCCATGCAGACTCTAATTGATTGTTCAACAGGCGGTCAATGAGCTGGCTTGTCGGTCTGTACAAGAGCTTAAAAGAATCGGTTGGAATCTCTTCCATCTGGTAGGAATCAATGATTGCATTGTGTCCATACTTCATTTTTAAACGAAGAGCACTCTCTACATTTTTGTATGCGACAGACAATTTGTCCAATTTCTGTAATACGGTACTATATGCAGCGGTGACCGTAATATGCAGATATGTCTCAATATTATTTTGAATAGACTGAAGCAGCAGGAGCAGCTTATCCTCAAAATCGACCAGATCCATGTTCTGCCCGCATGCCATCAGCAGCACAAATTTATCATCATCACGGCTAAATGCATTGCACCTGTGATCATCCGATGCTAATTCTTCGATAATATTTACAACAGAGAAACGGATTGCCCACAGTTCATCCGCATTATGTTCTGAGAAAAACTGCTGGTAACGGTCAATTTTAAAGACTGCAATACACAGCTTCTCTTCATTCAGATAAGAGAGATTCAAATCTTTCAGTTTCTGTTTCACAAATGCAGGAGAATCAAGGTGCTGATTCATAACAAGCTCATTGAGAAAGGACTGTGTCAGAGAATAATTGTTTCGCTGCTGCATAAAACGTAACTTTTGGTTATGATCCTGCAGGGAAGTCACGGTAGATGATATCATCTGGAATTCTTTTGTCTCAAAGGCCGGTGTCTTCGTATTTGCAGCCGCAGGTTCGCTTATTAAGTGTGTAATCATTTCCACAGGCTCATTCAGACGATGGGCGAGCTGTCGACAGATGATGAAACAGATGAGAAGAACGCCGATTAGAATCAGGGAGCTAAGCAGCGCTGTGCGCAGAAGATCCTGAAACAGAGTTGCAGTAGGAATACAGCTAAGCAGATGCCATCCGTACACATTCTGATTCGTATGGGTCAAAAAGTAGGTCTTCCCATCCACGGAGAGAAAGGAGGACTTCGGTGTGTCGCTGTCTGCGAATTTCTTTCGGGCAGAGTCAATAAAATCCTGTTCATTCTTTACCGGAGAATTTAGTATGCCAGCCAGACAGTGACGATCTTGATCGAGAAGGATAAAGTTGGATTCTGTTACGGATGTCAGTTCTTTCATTGCATTAATGGAATCTGTCAGCATAGAAACATTCACATTAATAATAATGGTGTTTTGCCTGTCGTCAACATGATTATATCGGTCAAAAACATAGTAGGTTAACATCTGTGCGGATGCTGAATCGGAATCCGGGTAATAAGGAACCGGTGTTCCGGTATAAGAATTTAAGAAAACGGGATCATCTAAGCGAGAAATAATCTCGGAATCGTCAAATAAATCAGGAGACTGCTGAAACCCATTTTTCGAAGAATATAAAAGATTCAGATTCGCGTTATACAGGAAGATGCTGTCTACATAGGGAAGTATCATAAGCTGTTTGTTAATCTCCTGACTTGCCTGTATCGAAACAATGCTGTCTGCCTGAGTAAGTGATAAAAAGGCTGAAATCCGATTATTGCTCAGCAGAGAGGCTGTGAGACGGTCTGCACTCTCATCAATTTGATTGATGGAATAGTTGGTCTGGGACAGCAGCTGCTCATTGTAGTTCTGAGTGGAGGAAGAAATGGATCTAAAAAAGCCAACTGTCAGACAAATGGACAGAAGTAAGGTCGATCCAATTGCAACCACAAAAAAAGACAGTAGAAGCGTTGCATAAAAACTTCTGCTATTTTTGGTGTCAGAATCATTCTGAAACATTCTCAAAATACTTTTTTTCATTATAATGGGTCCGTCCTTCCGTGAGGTAAAAAAGTTTACTTCTTTTCCTTGATTATAGGGAAAACGGGATGAATTAGCAACTGAAATCATATGAAATGCGAAATAATCAGAGAGATTGTTAATTTTCGGAGACGCAATTTCGAGGAAAACAGAGACAATCGAAGTTGTCTTTGTTGATAAAGTCAAAGAGTTGGACAATAATGTGGTCATAGGACGGGGGAACACTTCGTTGTCAGAATTAGGAGGAATGATAATGAGAGCAATTCGTATCGGCATCATTGGGTATGGTGTACGTATGGACATGTTGATGGATCAGCTGTTTGGACTGCAGCAAAAAGTAGAGCTTGCTGCAATTGCAGATCCAAATCCAGACAGAGTAAAAGAACTTATGTTAAAAAGCGGCACAGCACAAGTACAGCATCAGATGGAAATTGATAAAATTGATGGTCTGTTCAGGAAATGCCGTATGAATCCGGATACGGTTACATTTTATGAAAAAGCAGAAGACATGTTAGAAAAAGAATCTCTGGATGGTGTGATGGTGGGAACACAATGCAACACACATGCCTGCTATGCAAAAATGGTTTTGAAAAAAAATATTCCTTTATTTTTAGAAAAACCAGTCGGCATTTGTTATGAAGATCTGCATCTGTTAGAAAAATGCGACCAAAATCCACATGCACCAGTTGTTGTATCATTTCCACTGCGAACAACAAAGCTGATTCAGGAAGCCAAAAGAATCATAGATGCAGGTGTAATCGGTAAAGTGAATCATGTACAGGCATTTAATGATGTTGGATATGGATTTGTGTATTTTCATGACTGGTATCGAGATGAATCCATTGCACATGGACTGTTTTTGCAGAAGGCAACACATGATATGGATGTAATTAACTATCTGGTAGGAGAAAATCCGGAGACGGTCTGTGCGATGAAATCAAAACAGATTTTCAAAGGAGATATGCCGGCAGGACTTCGATGCAGTGAATGTGATCGCACAGAAGACTGTATGGAAAGTACATATAATATAGAGAAAACGCGAAGTGATATTCCACGAAATGATTATTGCTGTTATGCGGTTGACACGGGAAATGAAGACAGTGGAAGCATGATTGTCCGTTACGAATCCGGAATGCATGCCATCTATTCGCAGAATTTCTTTGCAAGGAAAAAAGCGGCAAGAAGAGGCGCCAGAGTGTATGGGTACAAAGGGACACTGGAATACGATTTCACAAAAGATCAGATGAAAATATATGATCATATGAGTGATAAGGTTTCCGTGATCGAATTTCATACACCGGCAGATGGACACGGTGGTGGAGATCAGATGCTGATTGAGAACTTTATCGATCTGATACGGGGAAAAACAAAGACATCCATTGCACCATTAAGAGCCGGAATCATCAGTGCTAAAATGTGTTTGGAGGCAAAGTATTCTTCAGAGCAGATGAAATATAAGAATGTTTAGGGAGGGAAATGATGAGTAGATTCAAAAAAAATCAAGGTCAAATGGTAAAAAGAAAAGTTCCCTTCAAAAGACAGTTTCCATTTTATGTAATGATGATGCCCGGGTTGTTCTTTATTACATTACTGTTTTATCTGCCAATGCCCGGAATTCTGATTGCGTTTAAAAATTTCAATCCGATTGACGGTATTTTTGGCAGTGAATGGATGGACCCACTGTTTAAGAATTTTGAGTTCTTTTTCAAATCAGATACAGCAAAGACGATTACCTTTAATACACTGCTGTATAATGTACTGGAGGCAGTGCTGGTAACTGTGATTGCAATCGCACTGTCAATTATGCTGAATGAATTAAAAGGAAAAGTCAGTACCACCGTTTACAAGGGCGCGATTCTTCTTCCAACATTCCTGTCATGGATTGTAATTCAATACATTTTATTTAGCTTACTCAGTATCGATAAAGGAATTTTCAATAATCTGATTGGCAGGGAAGTGCAATGGTACAGCGAGCCTTTTTACTGGCGGATTATCATGCCGCTGGCATATGTGTGGAAGAACGTAGGTTATTATTCTGTACTTTATGTTGCTGCGATAGCGGGAATCAACACGGACTATTATGAAGCAGCTCAGCTGGACGGTGCAACAAAATGGCAGCAGATCAGACACATCACACTTCCGCTTATTAAGCCGACAGTGATTGTTCTTTCACTGTTATGGGTTGGAAAATTATTCAGTGGAGGTCTTGGTGACTGGAATGCATTTTACACACTTCCGAATAATGCCGGAGCACTTTACGGTGCAACAGATGTCATTGACACTTATGTATATCGGTCTCTTCGTACGTTGGGCGATTATGGAATGACAGCGGCAGTTGGACTATATCAGTCTCTTGTCGGATTAATCTTAGTCTTTGGATCCAACCATGTGATTAAGAAAATTGATCCTGACAGTGCATTATTTTAGGAGGGGTGGAAGATGAGAGAAAAACAAAAAATTACAGTATCAAATGTTGTCATTCATATCATTTTTATTTTGCTTATGCTGGTATGCATTCTTCCGCTTTTACTGGTGCTCGGCATATCGTTTACAGATGAAACCTCGCTGCTGCGTGACGGATATCATTTAATTCCGAAGGTATTTAGCACAGGCGCTTATCAATATGTGTTTACAGGCGCAACTTCTGTGTTGCGGGCATATGCGGTTACAATTTTTGTTACGGTGGTCGGTACCCTTTGCCACATCCTCTTTATGGGAATGCTGGCATACTGTCTGACAAGAGAAGAAGTGACGGCAAGGAACAAAATCTCATTATTTGTTTATCTTCCGGTTTTGTTCAACGGAGGTCTTGTTCCGACATATATCTTAATGACAAGATTTCTTCACTTGAAAGATACCGTGTGGGTCTTGATTTTAGTAAGTATTGCATCGGCAACAAACGTGCTGATTATGAAGAACTTCTTCAAATCGATTCCACAGGCATTGATTGAATCGGCAAGAATTGATGGCTGCAGCGAATATCGTACGTTCTTTTCGATTGTACTGCCGCTTTCCAAACCATCACTGGCATCTATTGGATTATTTGTGGCAATTGCTTACTGGAATGACTGGATGACCTGTTCGCTTTATATTGAAACACCAAAGCTTCAGACCCTGCAGTATCTGCTCCAGTCACTGATGAATAATATCGGATATTTGCAGGCAAATGCAGGTGCATCGCAGTCGATGGAGACGGCAATTCTGAATCTGCCGAGTGAGGGAGCCCGAATGGCAACCTGTATACTGGCAGTCGGCCCGATTATATTCTTATATCCTTTCTTACAGAAATATTTTGAGAAAGGACTGACAATTGGAGCGGTAAAAGAATGATGGTATTAAAAATGACCAGTGAATAAACGGTGATTTTTAAAATACAGGAATAAAATTCCAAAAAATATCCTAAAGGAGGACAAGTTATGAAAAAAAGATGGTTAGCCTTATTATTGGCGGCTGCAATGGTTGGTGGAACACTGACAGGCTGTGGAAGCAGCAAAGAAAGTAAAGGAAAAGATGACACCGTAGAATTGAGTTTCTACATGATGAACAGTCCGGTTCAGGATCAGGACAGAATTATGGAGAAAGCCAATGAAATCATTGAAGAAAAAATTGGTGCACATATGAAGCTTGTCAATGTAGACAGTGCTACCTATGCGGAAAAGATGAATCTGATGATTAACTCAGGTGACCCATGGGATCTTTGCTTTACAGCAAGCTGGGGCGGAATTAATTTCTATGAGAACGCACAGAAGGGAGCTTATGCAGACCTGACAGAACTACTTCCAAAATACGCACCGGAAACATATAAGAGAATTCCGGAAGGGCTTTGGGATGGAGTCAAGATCGATGACAAGATTTATGCATCAGTAAACTATCAGCAATGGGGAGCTGCATCTCGGTCCGGCTTTAGGTTACGAAAAGATATCGCCGATGAAGTTGGATTTGACTGGGCATCTTTAAAAGGAATGCCGACGCTGGATGCCTTAAAAGAAATGGATGATTTTATCGGAAAAGCCTTAGAATTACATCCGGAAATGATTGGATGGGAAACATCGGCTATCAAGAGTTTCTACGCAAACGAGCCACTTTCATGGGACATGGAAGAAGTTGGAGATATTCTGACACCGGGATGGATTCGCTA
This sequence comes from Hespellia sp., assembly GCA_028694105.1. Classification (GTDB taxonomy): domain Bacteria; phylum Bacillota; class Clostridia; order Lachnospirales; family Lachnospiraceae; genus Hespellia. The sequence goes on along the minus strand of JAQUUC010000006.1, from coordinate 22,807 downwards.
TACAGATCCGGATACAGTCATTAATCAGTTTGAAACAGAAGAATTCAAGGCATACTGTGAAATTATGCGTGACTGGTATAACAAAGGATATGTAAGAAAAGACGGTGCAACAGTACAGGATACATCGCCAGACCGAAAAGCTGCGAAATTCATTGCAGAGTCAACGACCGGATGGCCGGACAGTGTTGATTTTGAAGGAAATGCAGATATGGAAAGAATGAGTATGTGTACAAAAGAGACAGCTCCGGCAGTCGGTGTTTCTAACACAAGAACCGTGATTAAGGCAGGCGCAGGACCAAATGCTGCAGTTGCAGTCAATGCACAGTCTGAAAACATTGAAAAAGCAGTGGAATTAATAGAATTATTAAATACGGATGATGAACTCTTTATGCTGATCACACAGGGTGAAGAAGGCGTAGACCATACATATGCAGACGATGGAACCTATTCGTTTGTAGATGGAAAATATAACTTCAATTACAACGAATGGCAGTTAGGCCAGTCTTACAGCCCGGACTTTACACGTGCACTTTACGACAGAAATGAAGCAGGTGATAAGCAGAAAGAGTCTCAGACAATGGTATACGAGGCAGATAAGACAGCAGAAGTATCACCTCTTACAGGTTTTGTATTCGATGCAACACCGGTGAAAACTCAGATCGCAAACTGTTCGTCTATTATTGATGAGATGGTTCCGGCTTTAAGTTCAGGATCCGTTGATCCGGAAACAACTATACCGGAATTTATCGATCGGTTAAAGACAGCAGGAGTCGATGACATTATCAAAGAAAAACAGACACAGCTTGACGAGTGGAAAGCAGCAAAATAATCATAGCAGGTTAGAAATCCCTGGTCTTTGTCGGACCGGGGATTTTTAAAAACAGGAGTCTATGGGATTCAGGTGGGAGATATCATGTATCAGATATGTTTGAAACAGTATAACGGCAGTACGCCAGTAAAGAAAGAAAGCTGGATTTGGGAAGAGGAAAAAAGAGAGCAGATATTCAGATTTCAGAGTTTTCCTTGTCAGGTGCAGTGCGTGAAACAAGAAGACTGTCAGGGAGAGCACGTTAGCATCTGTGTGGAGGCAAAGGAACCGTTTGATGGTCCAATATCAATTTCTCTGGAAATAGTAGAAGAACAGTGGAATAAAAATGCATATGTGTTTATGCCGGCGGCTGTTTATGACGGAAACCGTATGACGAGTAAATATATTCCCTATCCGCCCTACTGGGCAGAAAAAACAGAATCGGGGTGGGATGCGGTCATTACAGATATTCCACATCTGAGTAAAACGAAGAGAAACTCAAAGATTCAGCTCTTATCAGGTGATATGAGTACACCGGCAATGGGATATTTTGACAGCCGGGCGGAATCGGGAATGCTTCTATTTGCCAGACAGAAAGAAAATGAAAGATATACAGGATTTACCGTAGAAGAAGATGGAAATCAGGTGATTTTCGGTATCTCGATTCCCGGGGTAAGAGAAGAAAAAAAATATTTCTTTGGGGAACTTGCAGACGGATCTGGATTTTACCCGACCTGCGATGTTCCATCCTGCGATGAAGGAATTCTCCTTGGCAAAGGAGATCTGCTTCAACTGGAAGTGAAGTGCTGTCGCATACGGGCAAACACACGGAATGATTATTTTGAAAAGTTCAATCTGCTGCGTGAGAATCTGGAAAAGGGAAAAGAGTTCTACAGTGTCCCATTTTCGAAAGCGTATCAGACTGTGAAAGAAAAATGCATGAAAATGAATTATTCAGAGGAAGGCTATCTTCAGGTCGGAATCGGACACACGGATTCTTCCTGCTGGCAGTCAGGCTGGGTCGGCGGTGGCATGAATACCTGTTCCTATCTCATGGAGGATGACGGAATCGCCCGTGAAAGAGCGTATAAAACCCTGCAGTTTATTGTAAAGAATCTGCAGGAGGAAAATGGATGGTATGTGCCGATGTATGCCCACGGAAAGAAGTTCGGTGATGCATTTGATGCAAAAGACAGACCCGTCCTGCTTGTGAGAAAGGATGCCGATCTGCTGTATTTCATGGCAAAGCAGGCAATCTATCTCAGAGCACAGAAGGAAGAGTTCGCCGGATTAGAGGAAAGTATTGTGCGGCAGGCAGATGCGCTGATCAGGCTCTTTCAGAAAAATGGGCAGTTGGGACAGTTTATAGATACTGAGAAAGAAGAACTTCTGGTCGGAGGAACTGCAAGTGCAGCCATTGCAGCGGGTGCATTGGCACTGACCTATGAATATACGGGAAAAGAAGAATATCTGGAAGTCGCAGAGGCTTTGGGAGATTTCTATTGGAACGATTATTTAAAAAAAGGAATTCTAAATGGAGGACCGGGTGAGATCTGTCAGGCATCTGACAGCGAATCTTCATTCGGATATCTGGAGTCGTGTGTACAGTTATATGAGACGACAGGAAAAGAAAAATGGCTTCAGGTAGCAAAAGAAGCATTTGAATTTGCAATTACATGGGTGGTCAGCTATGATTTTTCGTTTCCGGAAAACAGCGCAGCAGCCAGAATAGATGCTCATACAAGGGGAACCGTCTTTGCGAATGTGCAGAATAAACATTCAGCTCCGGGAATCTGTACATTGTCCGGCAATTCGATGCTGAAATTGTATCGGTTTACTGGAGATGAAAAATATCTGAAGTGGATGGCGAGAATCGCCCATGCATTGCCCCAGTTTGTATCACTGCCGGAGCGGCCGATTGATTCCATAGAAGGGGAGCAGCTCCCACCGGGATTCATGAACGAACGAGTTCAGATGAGTGACTGGGAGGGTGCACATACGGTAGGCGAATTCTTATATGGTTCGAATTGGCCTGAGACTGCGATGCTGCTGACTTATGTGGAAATTCCGGGAATCTATGTGGATTTGGACCGAGCAGTGTTACTCTGCTGTGATCATGTGAAAGCGGAACTGGTAGCATGCAGTGAAAAACAGATTACATTAAGACTGGCAAATCTGACGCCGTACGATGCGGTAGTAAATATCATGACAGATCATAGCAGTAGAAAGGAACCGATGGGGCATTGTTATTATGACCGCATGAAGAAGGCAAAGGTTCCGGCAGCAACAGAAATAACGATTACGATTGAAGAGAGGGAATCATGTCTATTATAAAATTAAAACCGGCGTGCAAAGAGTATCTCTGGGGCGGAACACGTTTGAAAGAGGAATTTTATAAACAATTCGATGGAGAAAAGCTGGCAGAAACATGGGAACTTTCCTGCCATGAGGATGGTCAGTCGGTCATTCAAAACGGAGAATATGCGGGAAAAACATTGAAACAGTATATCGATAAAAAGGGAAAGAGTGTCATTGGAACAAACGGTAAGGATGACAGTGAATTTCCAATTCTGATTAAGCTCATCGATGCAAAAGATGATTTGTCTGTGCAGGTACATCCGGATGATACGTTTGCGATGGAGCATGAAAAGCAAAAGGGAAAAACGGAGATGTGGTACATCGTAGACTGTGAAGATAACGCATATATTTATTATGGATTTCAGAAGAAAATTTCCATGGAGGAGTTTAAAGAACGTGTACATAATCAGACGCTAACAGAAGTCCTGAATAAAATCTATGTAAAAAAGGGCGATGTACTATTCATTGAAGCGGGAACCATTCATGCAATCGAAAAAAACATTCTGGTAGCCGAGATACAGGAAAGCTCGAATGTAACGTATCGCATTTTTGACTATGGAAGAATTGGGAAAGATGGAAAACCAAGAGAGCTGCATTTGGAAAAATCACTGGATGTGATGGACATGAATCCGATTGTAAAACCAAAATCATTTGCGCCGCATCTTGTATCGTGTCAATATTTCACGGTAGATAAGATGTTTCTGGATGGAATTCATGTCAGATCAGTCACCGGCTTTGTGGGACTGGATTCTTTTACGCATGTGCTGGTTCTTGACGGAACCGGGAGTATTAAGGTTCAGAACGACATTCAGAGCATAAGAAAGGGTGACAGTGTATTTCTTCCTGCAGGGTCCGGAGAATTTGAAATGGAAGGACAGTTAGAGGTGCTCATGACCCGGATATAGGAAAGAAAGGAAGAAGGAAGATGAATAAAAGAAAGACGGGATATGTGATTCCACATACACACTGGGACCGAGAGTGGCGATACCCGATTTGGGAAAACAGACTATATCTGCGAGATCTCATGGAAGAATTAACAGAGACGCTGGAAAAACAGGAGGGGTACAAAAGCTTCCTGTTAGATGGACAGGTGGTAGCCGTTCACGATTATCTGGAGGTGTGTCCAAAAGAGCGGGAACGTATAGAAAAATTAATTTGTGAAAAACGGATTCAGATTGGACCGTGGTACACCCTGCCGGATTTATATCCAATCTCAGGAGAGTCCATCGTGCGAAATCTGTTAAAAGGGAAAAAAGAAGCAGAAAAATTAGGAGGATATTTAAAAATCGGCTATGAATCCTTCGGCTGGGGACAACCCTCACAGCTTCCGCAAATTTACAAAGGCTTTGACATTGATACTGTCATTATCTCAAAGAATGTAGATAAGACAAAGGCACCAAGAAGTGAATTTAAATGGATTGGCGCTGACGGCACGGAGGTGCTGGCGACAAGACTTGGTGAAGATGCAAGAGCGAATTTCTTCATGAATGCATATCTTGAAATTATGACGGGAAAAGCATATAAGACCGAAGAATACGAATATCATTATGGTCAGGACGGACAGGTCTATCATCAGGCAGACAAAAAACAATACATTCAGGACTATTTCCGCATGGAAAACACAGAATATATTCACGGAGAAAAAGTAAGAGAATCGGTTCAAAAAGCATGGGACGGGATGAACGCGTCATGGCTCGAGGATGACAGGGCTATGATGGATGGAACCGATTCAACGACAGCACAGCCACTGCTTATGGAACTGCTCAGCGAAATCAATCAGCAGTGTGAAACGATTGATTTTAAGAACTCCTCGATAGAAGAATATGTGCAGATATTAAAAGAGAAGCTGCCGATGGACCAATTGCTGGAAATTCACGGTGAGATGCGGGATGGTCCGACAACGTCACTGTCAGGAAATGCACTGATGACAAGACCGCACATCAAGACCTTGAACAAACAGGTGCAGAGTCAGTTGTTCGCACAGGCAGAACCGGTATCCTCAGTTCTCTATATGTCAGGTGAGAGATATGAGTCACATTTTCTGGAGAAAGCGATGGACTATTTATTACTGTCCCATCCGCACGATTCGATTAATGGTGTCACACAGGATAAAACGGTGGAGGATGTCTTATACCGACTGTCTCAGGCAGGCGAAATCGCGGAACTGGTATATAATCGCGGAATACAGCATATCATCCGCCGGATTGATTTTTCAAAGTATGAAAAGGACGATATTTTGTTTGTTGTGTTTAATCCAAGTGCAAAACCAAGAAAAGAAGTCCTGAAAGTATATCTTGATACACCGCGGGAGCAAAACATCTGGGATTTTAAGATTGTGGACAGCGAGGGAATAGAAAGAGAAATGCAGGAAATCGAACGGACAGAGGCGGTCTCTCCGGTGGTACATTTGCATTCAAGACCGTTTCCGTACTATACAGACCGTCACGCAGTATGGGTCGAGACCGGAGAAGTTCCTGCAGGCGGGTATCAGGTATATGCGCTGACAGAATGCAGCAAATATAATAGAAAAACAAAATTCTGGGCTAAGACAAGAAAGACGAAAGGCGAAGAGATTGGATTTGGCTGTGATGAAATGGATAACGGCATTCTGAACGTCAAAGTAAATCAGGATGGAAGTCTTACCGTGCAGGATCAGAGAAACGGTGAGATGTATGGTCCGCTCAACTATTACGAAAGTACAGGTGATGTGGGAGATTACTGGATGTATTATCCTCCATACAATAACAGTACATACACGACGCGAGGACTGCAGGCAGAGATCAGAATGACAGATAACGGAAACCTCTCCGCTACAATCGCAGCAGAGATTACAATGAAACTTCCGAAATTTGCATACAGACCGGAAAATTATATTCATGGTAAGAGTTGTAGAAGCGAAGAAAAGGAAACGGTTCAGATTACTACATATTATACGTTAAAAAAGGGAAGCAGTCAGGTCGAGGTGGATGTGAAACTGGACAATCGCTGCCGTGACCACAGAATGAGCGTAATTATGGATTCCGATGTTCATACAGAAACCATAGATGCAGAAGGACATTTTGTGGTAGATCACAGAGATGCCCTTCCGCTAAAGGACAGTGAAGGTGCTTATTTCAATGAACTGACAACACAGCCGATGCAGGATTTTGTGTCGGTATACGATGGAACACGAGGACTGGGCGTGGTAACCGACTGCCTTGGCGAGTATGAACTGCGCAAATCAAAAGCGCTTGCATTTACCTTGTTCCGGGCAGTCCGGAATATTATCTGTACAGAGTTTCGGAGTGAAGGATATTTCCCGGATCAGGATGGCGGACAGCTTCAGAGAGAATTGGAATATCATTATGCGATCGCTCCACAAAATGGAACTTATGAGGAAGAAAAAATGGCAGACCGTGCAGAGCAGTTCAAAGTCGCACTGAAACCGGTTCAGACGAATGTGCCGAATGTGGCGCACGGAAGTCTTCCACTGAAACACTCCTTCTATGAAGTGAAAGGAAATGTGTCGGTATCATGCTTCAAAAAAGCAGAGAATGGTGAAGCGGTGATTCTGCGTATGTTTAACCTGTCAGGAAGCGACGAAATGACTGTTGTGAAATTTGCTGCCGCAATTAAATCCGCCTGCATCGTGGACCTGAAGGAGGACATGGTGGAAGAAGTGAAGATAGAAGAAAATCAAATCACAGCAGTAATCGGAACCAACAAAATCTGTACATTAAAAATCGTGTTTTAGTTTCATCAGGCATGAGAGAAAAAATAGGAGAACAGGAAATGAATAACATTTATCCGGGAATTGGACGAGTAGAAAATATGATTGAATTACCGCAGACTTCGGATGGAAGTTTTACATATGGGAAAGAGGGGGTGGAGGCAATCTACACTCCTTCGGATAAAAAAGTAGAATTTGTCTCGTTTGCAGATAAAACAATTTGTTATGTTAAATCAGCAATGGGATATCCGGCATGGTATAAAGTTCCGGAGACTTCCTATCAGGGACCGGCAACGGCAATCCTTATGGATTTAGATGGAACAAGTGTAAGAAGTGAGGCCTTTTGGATGTGGATTATCGAACAGACCATTGCTACAGTGATGAAAAACCCAAAATTTGAATTAGAAGCAGGCGATGAGCCACACGTATCCGGACACTCGGTATCAGAGCATTTACAGTATTGCATTGACAAATACTGTCCGGACAAGACGGTAGAAGAAGCAAGAGCGATTTATTTTGCAATTACGGAACATGAGATGAAAGAGATTCTGGAAGGGCGCGGCAGACAGGGGGCATTCACTCCGGTTCCGGGATTAAAAGAGTTCTTATATGAAGTAAAAAGCAGGGGAATCCGAATCGGGTTGGTTACCTCCGGATTGTACACCAAAGCGATGCCGGAAATTATCTCGGCTTTTAAAACTCTGAAAATGGGAGATCCGATGGAATTCTATGATGCAATCATTACAGCAGGGACGACATTTGGCAGAAATCAAACGGGAACAATCGGAGAGCTTGCTCCCAAGCCGCATCCGTGGTTATATTCAGAAACGGCAAGAGTGGGACTTGGGATTGCAGAGCATGAAAAATCAAGGGTACTTGGTTTTGAAGATTCGGCGGCAGGTGTCGTATCCATCCGTCTTGCAGGCTTTGAAGCAATTGGAATCAATGGTGGAAATATTCATTTGAGTGGCATGGACTCCTTATGTATGAAGCAGTATAATTTACTGAGTGAGGCATTGCCATTATTGGGAGAGTAAATATGAACTGGATAGATAATAAAGTGATAAATACGTTGGGAAAAGTAATCGATCTGATACTTCTGAATATGTTGTGGTGCGTATGCTCGCTCCCGATTATTACAATGGGGGCCGCCACAAGTGCATTGTACGCGGTCATGCTTAAGATGGTAAAAAATGAAGAGGGCTATATCTATAAAGATTTTTTCCGTGCACTGAAAGAGAATTTCAGGAAAAGTACAGAAATCTGGCTGATTGTTCTTCTGATTGGAATCATAGCAGCCGTTGATTTTCGGATTTTGCAGATGCTGCGAATCGGAGAGGGAATTAAAATGATTTTTTATGTGGGTCTGGTCTTTATTATGATTATGACGGTATGTATGAGTCTGTATGCATTTCCGATGGCTGCGCGTTATGAAAATACGGTAAAGAATACAATGAAAAATGCACTGATCTTATCTATCGTTCAATTTAAGTATACCATTTTGATGCTTGCCGTAACAATTATTCCAATGGCTGTTACCTGCCTGAGTGTGAAATTCATGGCAATTGGTATGGTGATTTGGTTTGTGGCCGGTGTGGCTGTTGTTGTGTGGATCAATTCATGCGTTTTAAGGAAAGTGTTTTTGGCGTTTGAAAAATAAAAGAAAAAAGCCTTTGGAAGTTTTGATTACTTCTATGAAGGCTTTTTTTTATGCAAAATGATTAAAAAAACATAATTGAATTTATGTAATTGTACCAATAAATGTTGCTTTTACATTTTATCCTTGACAGTTTCAAAATAAAAACATATTATAATATTAAGTTATAAAACAATATATCAAAACTAAAAGGAGAAAAAATGAAAAGGAATTTGTTTATTGCAACTGATGTGGGAAATGGAATTACTTGTATTGAAGATGCGGCGAATGTCTTTATGTATTTGATACAAGGGACAGAACGTGCGTTGTTGTTTGATACCGGGTCTGGAATCGGCAATCTTGCTGAGTTTGTCAGCACACTGACAGATCTTCCGATTTACGTGGTTGTTTCTCATGGACATGTGGATCATGCCAGTGGAAGTTATGATTTTGAGGAGGTGTATCTTTCCGAGAAGGACAGAGAGATATTTCCAGAATTGACCAAAGTAGAACTCCGAATGGAGTTTGCAGAAAAGGCGGCATCCATGGCGGCGGAACAGGGAAGTCCGACGGCTGACTGGGAAAAAAGTGATTTTACGCCTCCGGGGCCGGTGAAGCTGCAGACACTTGAGAATGGAATGGAGTTCGATCTCGGTGGAAGAATTCTGCGGGCAGTGTCTGTGCCGGGGCATACGCCGGGATTCACAGCAGTGTTTGATGAAATGACGCAGAGTCTGTTTGCGGGGGACTGTGGAAACCCTTCTACCTTCATGTTTTTAAAAGAATGTACTTCACTGGAAGAATATTATCACGCATTGCTGCATTTAAAGGAGGAGTATGGGGGGAGAATCAAGCATTGGATTTTAAGTCATATGATGATGGAGGTGCCGGTCGGGATTTTAGATGAACTGATTGAGTGCTGTGAAACGGTATTTGAAGGCAAGGCATCAGGACAGAACTTTGTATTTGATTTTGCCGATATGGGAAGTAAAGATGCATATTTTGTCTATCCGGCGGGGGAGAATCAACTTCGGCAGGATGGACATCTGGGAAATATCATTTATTCAACGAAAAAGAGATGGAAAGAGGGACGTGATGAAAACAAATCAGGTATATACGGAAAAAATTAGTTTAGTTGAGAAAGCTGCAATGATGCTGGGCGGAATGGGTGGAGTCCCGCTGTTTGCAATTATCTCCGGTTTTCTGACATATTTTTATACGAATACAGTCGGTCTGAATGCAGGCGCTGTGGGAATGATTATTCTGATATCAAAGATATTTGACGGGGCATCCGATCTGGTTCTTGGAAATGTCATTGACAAAACGCGTACAAAGCAGGGCGTATGCCGTCCATGGGTAATGCGTATTTCCATTTTTGGAGCAATCGGGCTGTTGGCACTTTTCACAGTACCGTCTATTGGCACGACGGGTCAGCTGATATATGTATTTCTTAGCTATAATATTTCGCAGACTTTGATTTATACGATTATGCAGCTTTCCTTAACGAGTCTTCCTACATATATGACAAGAGATACGGTGCAGCAGACGGGATTATTTGTGTGGAGCAGTATTGGACAGAGTATTATGACAATTATCATATCCAGTGTGACGCTGAATATTGTACAGGCGCTGGGTGGAAACCAAAAGGCGTGGATTCTTGCATCGTGTATCTATGCAGTACTTAGTGCAGTTTTCATTTTTATAACAGGTGTTGTCTGTAAAGAAAGAGTGAATCCGGATGATCTGACTTCGGGAGAAGCAAAAGTCCCATTTTTGACTGTACTGAAAAGTATCATGAAAAATAAGTACTGGTTTGAGGTATTGGGAATCGTTATTTTCGGGGCGGGTGTCTATGTGGCGAGTCTCCAGATGCACACATACTACGCTCAGTATGTATTGGGAGATGTGAAGCTGGCCGGTATGTTAAATATGGCATATACACTACCTCTTTTGTTTGTCGGTATTCTGCTTCTTCCTTTAAGCCAATACTTTAAGAAACGCAATATTATGCTGACGGGTGTTGCCATCCAGCTGGCGGGATGCCTGATCATTATAGTCATTCCGGGTTCGCTTCCGGTACTTATGGCAGCCACCGTAATGAAAAGTATTGGGCAGAGCTGCGCGGCAACGATGTACATGCCGATGCTTGGTTCCGCAATCGAGTATGGACAATGGAAAACAGGAGTTCGGAGTCAGGCGGCTTTGATGGGTGCCAACGGAGCTGGACAGAAAATAGGGCAGGGACTGATTTCTGCTGTTCTGGGAGGAATCATGGGACTGGCTGGATTTAATGGCATGGCTGCAGAACAGTCAGCAAGAGCTATTGGAAGCGTGTCTGGTTTATATTTGTATATTCCGCTGGCGCTGACTATCGTGGAAATCCTCATCGTCATTCTCTATGATCTTGATAAAAAATATGATTCGATCATGCATGACCTACAGGAAAGACAAGAACAGAAAGAGAAGGGATAGGAAATGCATAAGAAAGAAGTAGATTTAAAAAAGAGAGGATATGACATATGAAATATCTGATTACTCGGGCCGATGATTTCGGAAGTGCTGTAGCCGCAAATCAGGCAATTTTGCAGGCAGTCAAAAGAAATGGGTATCTGAAAAATGTATCCTGCATGGCGGCAGCACCGTGTATGGAAACGGGTGCGGAAGAGTTAGAACGAATGAGAAAACAATTGGGAATCTGCATCGGACTTCATGTAACATTGAATAGTGAATGGGATGATGTTGATTTTCATAGTGTGCTGCCAGCAGAAAAGATTCCGACATTGGTAGATGAAAGAGGCGTGTTTGCCATGCATCCGATGTTGTTTAAAAAACGCATGCCGGATACGGCAGAGTGTATGCTGGAAATTTCGGCGCAGCTGGACCGGCTGGTGAAGCTGGGACTGCACATTGAGTATGTGGATACACATATGCTTCCGGATGCTATGGTGCCGGGACTTATGGAGGCTCTGACGGAATTTGCCCAAGAGCATGGACTGCTGGATCAGAGACAGTTTTATACTTTTCCGGAGAAACACCAGCCGAATCTGGGAACTCAAAATTCGCTGGCTATGGATGAACGGGCATATTCCGACTGGTTTGATTCTATGCAGGAGGAACAGCAGTATATCAACATTCTTCACCCGGCGTATTATTGTGAGGAGATGAAAAAATTTCATAATCCGGTCCTGCAGGGAGATTCTGTGGCAAAAAGCAGAGAAGCTGAGCAGAGGCTTTTAAACAGTGGAAGGTTAGAGCGGCTCTGCATGGAAAAGCAGATTGTATGTCTGAGATATCGGGATGCAAAGGCGCAGGGAGATACAACATTAGTTGCGGCAGAGAAATTCTGAGAAACATAAACGTCTATAAGCAGTGCCCTGCTATTGATGTCGTATGCACCAGAAGTGGGATATCGGAAAAGAGAGGAGAAGAGACTGTGATTTGTACAAATGTGACGGAGAGTGGATCGATATATGGATACTGGCAGATTGCACCGGACAGCTGGTGCATCACGAATCGCTGGAAAAATTTTATGTATCTGATTGAAGGGGAGGAGAAAGCGGTATTGATTGATACCGGAGACGGAGAAGGAAACATACGTGAGGTGGCAGAGAAAATCACAAAAAAACCTGTCATGGCAGTGAATACGCATGGTCATTTTGATCACACAGGTGGAAATTCCTGCTGGCCGGAAGTCTGGATGACAAAGGAAGCGGCACTGCACGCAAAGGAGCCCTTTGACAATCTGCACAGCCAATGGTACAGCAATAAGCAGTATCCGGATTACCGGATTCGGTATTTGGAAGAGGGAGAGATAATAGAACTGGGTGGCCGAAGCCTGGAGGTGATTTCGATACCGGCTCACAGCGAGGGAAGTGTGGCATTCTTAGATAATCGGATGCGATATTTGTTTTGCGGAGATGAACTGGAGAGCGGGCAAGTAATCTGGTTTGTGCGCAATGAACCGGCTGCGCTGAAAGAGCAAGCGCTTATGCATAAGAAAAATATGGAAAAACTAATGTCCCGTCTCGATGAATTTGACTGGATCTGGCCTGCACATAATGGGGCACCACTTTTTCCGCGTCCATACCTTCAGGATTTCATAGAATTGGATTTGAAAATCATGGAAGGCACACAAGATGTTCAAGAAAACACGGCAGGATTTGGGTTTCCGGAAGATCATCATGCAGTTCCCAATCTGTTTTATAGTTATGGGAAACTGAAACGTGCCAGTAATGGTTTGGCCAATGTTGTGTATAGTGAAGCAGAAAGCGTATATCTTACGGGAAAATAAAACCATTGGAAATTGCCGGAGTGGTTTTGAGTCTGTCATGAATTGTGATGTAAATGCGTTCATGGCGGGCTTTTTTTGGCTGCTTGACAAGAAAGATGATGTGAAGTACTATTAATTCAGTTATAAAAAGATGTTTTGAAATATATATTTCAATATAGATATCTGAATGTTCATGAGCGGCAGTGAAGTGATTATGAATGTCTGTATTACTGTCTGTTCTGCATAGATATTAAAAGGAGAAAGAGGAGTCTGCATGGAATCATCTCAGAGAGCGGCGCTGCCGAATACACTTAAAAAACGGAATTATCTTACGATACTGAATGCTTTTCGGGGAACGGAGCCTCTTTCCGCAAATGATGTATCAGCCAGTACGGGAATCAGCCGGGCTACCGTGATGAAGGCTGTGAATCATTTTATGGAAAAAGGACTGCTTGAATCAGCCGGGAAAGGTCCTTCCACAGAGATAGGCGGAAAAAAACCGGAGTTGTTTCAGTTTGGGATGCAGCGATATCTACTCTGTATCGGAATGCAGGGAGAGGAGATGACCGCATGTTTGTATGATCTGAGAAGCTCTATGATCGCACAAAAAAAAGCGGCGTTTCATATGGATTGTTCTGTGCAGGATTTTCTGAATACGGTACAGCAGACAGCGGACGAAATGTTGCAGGAAGTACCGGGCGGACGAGAACTCTTATACGGCATGAGTCTGTTCGTCGGAGGTGTTTTTCAGGAGGAGACGGGTGTACTACAGTATTCGGTGCTCACACCGGGCTGGGGATATAATGTGCCATTAAGAGATCTCCTTGCAGAACGATTTCCGGGAATAGAGATTATGATAGATAATGTGGCAAGAATGTCAGCCTGCGCTGCGGTACTTGATAATCGTGACTATGAAAAGCGGCGGGTCGCGGTCGTGTATACGGATGTGGGGGTGTCAGCCTGCTATATTGATAAAGGTCATGTACAGCATGGACCAAACGGGATGATCGGAGAAATAGGTCCTATGGTTCTTTCCATTTCAGAAACACAGCCTTATACGTGGGGACAGCCCGCTTTTTTCTCGACCTTGATCAGTGAAGAAAAGCTGTGTGCACAAGTGCTTGCGAATCCTGAAGAACTGGAAAAAAGCAGTTTAAAATTCTGGGAAAATGAACTGACACTGCGCCACATTTTTGCGGAATCAGAGAAGGGAGATATTCTGGCACAGAATATTGTGAAACAGGCAGCTTGGGCATTTAGTGCGGCTCTGCACAATATCGTGCTTAATTTTGATCCGGAAGTCATTATCATTCAGGGAAATTATGCTTTTGCAGGAACATGGTTTGACGGGTGCCTGCATGAAGGTCTGGCCTGTTTCCCGCGGAATACGGACGAGGTATCATTCTTGGTGCAGTATGATAAACGCCCGCTGATATCTCTGCAGATGATGGGAGCGACAAAACTTTTGACAAGAAAGTTCTTTTCATCTTCAGAGTGGATTTAAAAAGAAATCAATCAGGAACGCTGTCTGCGACTGATTGATTTCTTTTTTAAAAAAATGGAGACAGTATTTCGAATGATATCAAAAGTATTTGAATTATATTTTTAATATTGCTTGAAAAATTCAAGGATATGCAGTATGATATATGCAAAGCAGATTTCAATAGCAGGTCATATTCAATGATTTGCATCTTAGCCATGTAATGGCATCTATGTGTTTACACATTATATATTCAGAAAATTCTTGCTTTTAATCACATTTTACGGCAGGAGTTTTCGAGTCAGAGACCTCCTGAAAAATTTAATAAGGAGGTATACATGGCAGTAGGTAAAGAACATGTACAGATGTCGGGTGATGGACGTTCAGTCGTTGACTTGATTCAGCCCGAACATCATGCCAAGGACCATGCGGGAAAGTATCTGGAGGAATATCCCGATGTTTTTGCGGATATATTTAATGTCCTTGTGTTTCGGAAGGTGCTGATAGACCCCAAAAATCTGCTTCAGGGACCAACGGAATCTATTTACAAGGCAGAAAATGGCAGGTCTTTTAGGGAACAGCGACGGGATACTACGAAGTATGTACAGGATTTAGGAACGATAATTTCTTTGGTTGGAATTGACAATCAGACAGATCAGGATGAGGATATGGTAATCCGGGTTATGGGATATGATTATGCATCTTATCGAAATCAGATAAGTACGGGGAGTAATCGTTATCCGATTATAACAGCGGTGCTCTATTTCGGCGATAAAAAATGGTCAAAAAAGAAAACGCTCAAAGAATTATTCAATAAGGAAAATGAGGAATTTGCGATATATGCGCAGAATTATAAGATGCATCTGATTGATGTGGCGCATATTCCTAAGAAGATGAGAAAAAATCTGACGAGTGACTTCCGTGAGGTGGCGGATTTCTTTGCGAATAGGAAAAATAAAAGTTATCGACCGTCAAGAAGAAAATTGAATCATGTAGAAGCAGTGCTTAAGATGTTAGAAGTATTTACAGGAGATAAGCGTTATCAGGAGATAGAAGATGAGATTATCGAAGCGGTAGAGAAGGGAGACGAGATTTCGATGTGTGAATTTGCAGAGCGAATGACCCGAGAGGGAATTAGTCAGGGGATTAGTAAAGGAATTAATCAGGAAAAAGAGCATGGAATTGCAGCATTGGTGGAAAGTCTGAGAGAATATAACATCCCGGAAGGCAGTATTATCGAGACTGTTGTGAAGCGATATGCAATCCCAAAGACTGCGGTTAAAAAATATTTATAACAGTAAGAAAAAGGAAAGCTATTTCTTGGCACATCTGCCAATAGATAGCTTTCTTTTTTTACGGCGAGCGAGTCGTGAATCAAATATCCAATGCCAGTGTACCGTTATCCAAAAATGTCTGGATGAAAGGCAGCGCGGCCCCTATGGTAATGTTATGCTTAGGCATCTTGCTGATCAGCAGAAAATCCGGCGTCTCAGTGAACGATGTCATATGGGCAATCTCCTGATGCAGAAAGCTCAGATCTTCCGCATGAAGGTAAGGCGCAAGGTATCCGCCAAGAATATAGTCTGTATCATGAATTAAATGAAGCATATTGATGGCTTTGGCAAGCTGCACAAGGAACTGTTCCCAGCGCATCTGATAAGCCTCTTCCTGCTGTCTGAGATGTGTGAAGAAATCCTCCAGAGACTCCTCTTTGGACAGCAGAACATTTAAGGAACAAAGTGTCTCCATACATCCCTTTTTACCACAGTAGCATAAGTCGCCATCCGGATCCATCTGGATGTGTTCAATCGTAGCATTGTGCCCGTGCATTCCGGAGAGAATCTCACCGTTACTGATCACTGCGGCACCCAGATGATTACTAATAGAAAGATAGAAAGCATTCTTCAGCTCAGGCGATACCCACATTTCCGAGATGGCGGCACATTCCGCATCATGGAGGAAATAGCAGGTATATGGAAGATACCGGGTGAATTCCTCAATGGAGAGCCCGGTGCATGAGAGGATCTTACCGTAGATAATTGTCTGTCTGTCAGGAGAAACCAATCCCTGCATCGCAAAACCAATCCCCAAAATCTGTTCATCATTGATATTCAGTTTATTCTTAAATTCCAAAATCTTATCACTAACTGTTTTAAAATAAAATTCTTCTTTTGCGAAATCAATCGCAAATACAAGACGATCTATCTTCTGACCATATAAATTGACGAAGATGATCTTCACTTCATTTACTAAAATCTCAACACCAATACTGACTCTGCGGTTAGGAACGATGGAATAGGCGGCAGCCTTTCTTCCGACATAATCCGTATTGATCTGTCCGTTTTTTTCAATTAATCCATCCTGTTCCAGTGTGGACAGGTTCGTTGTGACGGTAGGTCGGCTCAGGCGAAGATTGTAGCAGATATCCTGCTGAGAAACTTTCCTGTGCTGATATATATAATGATAAATCAGATTTCGATTATTTTGTTTGATCTGATTCGGTGTAATACTGTTCTTCATGTTAAAACGCTCCATTTTGTAAAATGATTTTGTAAATTTCATCATATCACAGATAAAAGCAGAAAACCATTGTGATATTTATACAAAAAAATAGATAATTTATTAGGAAATATTGCGAATTGACGAAAGGGCATTTTAAGGTTATTATGTAACTACAATTTGATAAATCATTTTACAAAATAAAAATGCAAAATGTATTTCAAAGAAAACAAAATCAAAAATTCAAAGAAAGAGGAGAACAAAATGGGTATTATTGAAAAAATGAAAATGGACGGAAAAAAAGGATTTGTAACAGGAGCAGCAAGAGGAATCGGAAAATGCACTGCAACTGCATTTGCGGAGGCAGGTGCGGATGTCGCTATCGTAGATCTTGATTTTGAGGAAGCACAGAAGACAGCAAAAGAGCTGGCAGAAAAAACCGGAAGAAAAGTAATTGCAATTAAAACAGATTGCACGGACAAAGATCAGGTAGATGCAATGGTAGAGCAGGTGGTAGCAGAGCTTGGCGGACTCGATTTTTGTCACAACAACGCAGGAATCTGCATCAACGCACCGGCAGAAGAGATGACTTATGAGCAGTGGTCGAAGGTAATCAATATTAATCTGAATGGAATATTCCTGACCGATATTGCCGCTGGAAAGTACATGCTTGCAAACGGTGGTGGTTCCATCATTAACACAGCTTCTATGTCAGCACATATTGTAAATGTTCCGCAGCCACAATGTGCATACAATGCTTCGAAGGCGGCAGTCATTCAATTGACCAAGTCATTGGCAATCGAGTGGGCAAAGAGAGGCGTTCGCGTTAACAGCATCAGCCCGGGATACATCGGAACAGAACTGACATTGAATTCTCCTACATTAATTCCGTTGATTGAACAGTGGAATGAGATGGCTCCAATGGGAAGAATGGGAAAACCGGAAGAACTGGAGTCAATCTGTGTATACCTTGCAGGGGACACAAGTACCTTTACAACTGGATCGGATTTCACGATTGATGGCGCATTTACGTGCTTCTAATTACATATCGTGTATCAACTTACCGGAACAAAAAGACGGATCGGGGCAGCTGGAGAAACTGCTCCGATATATTTTATCTGATGTAATAAAAGAAAGGGACCAAATGAATAGAAAAGAAGCAATTGTAAATGGAAAAACAGCATTGGGAATTGAACTTGGTTCGACTAGAATCAAAGGAGTACTCGTTGATTTAAAAGGAAATGTTCTCGCTGTCGGAATATATGACTGGGAAAACTCTTTTGTTGACAATGTCTGGACCTACAGTCTGGATGAAATTCATAAGGGTGTGCGTGGATGCTACAGTTCTCTGAGGGAGAATGTAGAGGAAACATACAATATGAAGCTTACGACCATCGGAGCACTTGGAATCAGTGCAATGATGCACGGATACATGGCACTGAATAAAGAGGGAGAACAGATTGCACCGTTCCAGACTTGGCGTAATACCAATACACAGCAGGCGGCAGATGAACTCACAGAACTGTTAGAATTCAACATTCCACTGCGTTGGACGGCGGCACATCTTTATCAGAGAATCTTAGACAGAGAAGAGCATGTAAAGGATTTAGATTTCGTGTCTACTCTGAGCGCATATATTCATCTAAAGCTTACCGGTGAACGTGTCATCGGAGTCGGAGATGCAGCAGGAATGTTTCCGATTGATTCAGAAAAAAATGATTATAATGCGGAAATGATGAACAAATTCAACACTCTGATAAAACCATATGGATATTCATGGAACGTAGAGGATCTTTTTCCGAAAGTACTGGTGGCAGGTGAAAATGCAGGGACATTGACAAAAGAGGGCGCAGCATTTCTGGATGAGAGCGGACAATTGCAGCCGGGAATCCCATTGTGTGCACCGGAAGGTGATGCGGGAACCGGAATGGTGGCAACCAATTCTGTTGCACCGGGGACAGGAAACGTATCGGCAGGAACCAGTACATTTGCAATGATTGTATTGGAAAAGCAGCTGAGTAAGGTTTACCGGGAGATTGATATGGTCACGACACCGACCGGATTTCCATGTGCAATGTCACATGCAAATAATGGAACCTCGGATCTGAACGCATGGGTTTCGCTGTTTGGTGAATTTGCGGAAATGATGGGAATAAAGACAGATCAGGGTGAACTGTTCGGTAAGCTGTATACAAAGGCCCTGGAGGGGGACACAGACTGCGGCGGGCTTCTCGCATATGGCTATTACTCCGGAGAGAACATTACCATGATTAATGAAGGCCGTCTGGCATTCCTTAGAACAGCAGAGAGCAGATTCAGTCTGGCAAACTTTATGAAGGTACATTTATATACATCCTTAGGCGCAGTGAAGCTCGGACTTGATATCCTGATGGAGGATGAAAAGGTAAAAGTAGAACGAATTACGGGACACGGTGGATTTTTTAAGACAAAGGGCGTGGGTCAGCGTTATCTGGCCGCTGCAGTCAATGCTCCGGTCACAGTCATGGATACAGCAAGCGAAGGCGGTGCATGGGGAATTGCCCTTCTGGCAGCATTTCTGGTTGCAAAGCATCCGGATGAAAAACTGGAAGAGTATCTGGAAAACAGAATTTTTAAAGAACTCTCCGGTGAGACAATCGCGCCGTATGAAGCAGATGTCAAAGGATTTCACACGTTTATGGAACACTACAAATCAGGACTTGTCATTGAACAGTCGGCAATTGAAGCAATGGATTGGTAAGGAGAAAGAGGTAGCAAATGGAAAAATGGAGAAAACGTATTGGATATGGAATTGGGGATCTTGGATGCAATCTGGTTTTTAGTACAATGGCTTCCTATCTGATGGTATTTTATACAGATGTATTTGGAATTACGGCAGCGGCAGCAGGAACAATGATGCTGGTCACAAAATTTATTGATGCACTGACTGACACGGGGATGGGATTGATCGTGGATCGGACACATACCAGATGGGGCCAGGGACGACCGTACTTTTTATTTGGAGCAGTTCCCTTTGCAGTCTTTACAATCCTGACATTTTTAATTCCAAATCTGGGAAGCGGAGGAAAAATAGTCTGGGCGTACGTTACATATTGTCTGCTTTGTACCGCCTACACAGTCGTAAATATTCCACTCAACACGATTGTTCCTAGACTGACCTCAGATATTCATGAAAGAGATGTTCTGGTATCTACCAGAATGATCTGTGCGATGGCGGGAACAGCGATCGTCATGACGATTACCGCTCCTCTGGTGCAGTTCTTTGGAAGAGGAAATGAGGCGAGAGGATATTTGATTACAATGTCCATCTACGGGATTGCGGCCATGTTCATTTTCTTCCTGACATTTGCCAGCACCAAGGAAGTGGTGCCTCCAACCATTCATCAGAAGCATTGTTCACTGAAGGATGATTTTAAAGGTTTAACTGGACAGGCATGGATTTTGTTTTTTTTGAATTTATTCTATTTTTCACTGTATGTAGTTAGAAGCACCACGGTAATCTACTACTTTAAATATAATCTGGGAAGGACGGACTGGTTATCTCTGGTAGGTATTTTAGGAATTCTTTCCGGTCTTCCGATGCTGCTGTTACTTCCATCGCTTGAGAAGAAATTCAGCAAAAAGAATCTGATGTTCTTTAGTATTATTTTATATGTCATTGGTGATATGGTATTATACATCGGACGCAATTCGGCGGCGTGTCTGCTCATTGGACTTGTGATTACCGGACTTGGAATCTATGGGGTATTTGGAATTACCTTCTCCATGCAGCCAGATGTCATTGACTATTCAGAGTATAAGAAAAATGCAAGCGTAGCAGGTCTGATTGCAGCGTTTCAGGGTTTCTTTGTAAAAGGCGGAATGGGGCTGACAAGTTTTGTCATCGGTGTAGTCCTGAAAAATGGAGGTTACGTTGCAAATGCAGTGCAGACAGAAAAAGCGTTGTCCTATATCGAGGTTTGCTTTATCTGGATTCCTATTATATTATGTATATTAATTGCAGTACTCACCCATTTTTATAAACTGGATGGAGTAAGAGAAGAGATGACAATGGAATTAGAAGACCGGAGGAAAAAGATCGAGAATGAAATATAAGGGAGCAATATTTGATATGGACGGAGTTCTGTTCGATACAGAGCGGGTCTACCAGGAAACCTGGCATGAAATTGCCGCGGAGCGAAATGTTGAACTTGGGGCAGATTATTTAAAGGCAATTTCGGGCAGTTATGGCGAGCATATGCGTCATGTGGTGGAAGCACATTATCATGTGCAGGACGGAACAGAGATTGTGACGGAGTGCATGCAGCGGGTTCGAAACAAACTGGCGGCACAAGTACCTGTGAAGCCGGGTGTATATGAGATTCTGGAATTATTCAGAGAAAAGGGTCTTAAGATGGCGGTCGCAAGCAGCAGTCTGAAGCCACAGATTGAAGCAAATCTTCAAAATGCGAAGATGGATGATTACTTTGATGAGGTTGTCAGCTCTTCACAGGTGGAACATGGAAAGCCAGCTCCGGATATTTTCCTTTATGCGGCACAGAAAATTGGGTGCAGACCGGAAGACTGTCTCGTCTTTGAAGACA
This sequence comes from Hespellia sp., assembly GCA_028694105.1. Classification (GTDB taxonomy): domain Bacteria; phylum Bacillota; class Clostridia; order Lachnospirales; family Lachnospiraceae; genus Hespellia. The sequence goes on along the minus strand of JAQUUC010000006.1, from coordinate 1,464 downwards.
GCGAGAACGGAGTGAGAGCGGGAAATGCGGCAGGCTGTATCGTGATCATGATTCCGGATCTCATAGAGCCATCGCCGGAGATTCGCCCATACTGCGCTGCGATTTGTCCCGATTTCTTTCAGGTGGAAATGTGATAATTGAGATTGAATGAGCTGGAAAAATGTGATATCCTAACTGATGAGAGGTGATATCATGGAAATGTTAAGAAGAAAAATTGACGATTATTTACTGCAATGGAAAAAGACAGAGAATAAAAACCCGCTCATTGTGAAGGGCGCAAGACAGATAGGAAAGACTGCATCCATAGAATTGTTTGCAAAACAAAATTATAAAAACATAGTAGAAATAAACTTTGCATTGCAGAAACAATATAAAAGTATATTTGATGATGGGTTTGATGTAGATACAATTATAAAAAACATTTCATTACGAGATCCCTCACTATTGTTTATTCCAGGTGACACATTATTGTTTTTTGATGAAATTCAAGATTGCATTAACGTCGCAACTAGTTTGAAATCCTTTCAACTGGATGGGCGATATGATGTAATATGTTCTGGGTCAATGATGGGAATAAATTATCATGAGATAGAGTCGAATAGTGTGGGCTACAAAGAAGATTATGAAATGCATTCGATGGATTTTGAAGAATACTTATGGGCAAAGGGATATAATGAAAGTTATATCAATGATTTGCTGGAAAATATGTTATCTATAACACCATTGTCCAAAACACAAATGGATGTTTTTATGAAGTGCTTTCAAGAGTATATGATACTTGGTGGCATGCCGGCGGTTGTTAATCAATTTATTACGAATAACAATTATAGCAGAACACTTACAATGCAAAAGCAATTGCTTTTAGATTATGAGGAAGATATCACGAAATATGCCGGTGGATTAGATAAAGGGAGAATCCTTAGTGTGTTTCGAAAGATTCCGGTTTTTCTGGGACGTGAAAATAAGAAATTTCAGATATCCAAAGTAGCGCACGGAGCAAGAAATCGGGAATATATTGGCGTGGTTGAATGGCTGGAAAATGCTGGTATTGTGAATATCTGTTATTGTATGGAATCACCAGAATTGCCACTGAAGGGGAATTATAATCCGAATAATTTCAAAATGTATTTAGCTGATACTGGGCTTTTGGTTGGGTCTTTAGATGAAGAAGTGCAGGAGGATCTTAGGAATAATCAGAATTTTAATACTTATAAAGGTGCAATATATGAAAATATTGTGGGTGATATGCTAAACAAACAAGGCTATTCTTTATACTTTTATAGAAACGAAAAGAGTACGTTGGAAATGGATTTTTTTGTTCGAGATACAAAAACACTGATTCCAGTTGAAGTAAAAGCAAATGATGGAGCAACGATATCACTGAACAATCTGATAAAAAAGAAGAAATATTCAGATATATCCTATGGGATAAAATTTACAAACAAAAATATAGGGTATAATGGT